>CAVHJF010000030.1:0-32514 GCA_963636275.1 Acutalibacteraceae bacterium
AGAGCAGTATCGCTGCGATTATGATTTTCTTAGTGTTTGTTGACATAATTAAATTACTTTTAATTAAGTGTTTAACAGGCTGTCTCAACCAATTTCTCGCTCCTGCGGAGCGGACCGAAGTTGAAACTCGAACATCGTTTTAGATGACATCGCTTTCCTCAAGTCCGCAGGTCCAAAATGGCGTTTCACGCTTGCGCAAAGCAATCTCTGCCGGGCAAAACTTCCACTATTCGACAAAAATCAAGCCCAAAATAATTGTAGGAAATTATTTTTTTTTACATTTGCAGCGCAAAAGTGTAGGTGAGGTGGGAAAGACCCGCCAAAAACCTTCCTTGCATCAACGATTGCGGCATTTTAGGCAGCCACATCGTATGTTTAACTTAATTCTCTTTTTATGAGGAATGAGAAGACTCATATTTTCAATTACCGCCGCTACACTTTGTGGGTTGGCTGCCTCCGCTCAAGAGGCTAGCTCCGCGTCTGAAAACGGCATCGAGGTAAGTGCAGTCGCACGTTTCGATGTAAACCCCTATTTCCCGGTAAAAAGCGGCTCTGAAACTGATTTCAGTTTTGGAAACACTTCTGTCTATACTTTCATAGACGGAACCTTTGGTCGTGGATGGTCCTATTCCATCTCAAATCACTGGCTTGGAGTCGATTGGACAAAGAATTCACCGGACGACAAGCTTTCTCCTCTTTACAGCAACAGCTGGCATTCTGATGAAACAACCTGGCTTGACTGGGCGACAATCGGCTACGAATTGGCGACAGAAAATGCCGGTTCGTGGTCATTCACACTCGGTAAAGATATGATGACAATCGGTCTTACGGAGCTGGATGACTATGACGTTGACTGCCATTTTGACCTGTCCTCATTTTTCTGGAACGGTTATCCTCTGGAAACCGAGCGCGGAACTTGGTTCGACAACGGAATGCAGGTCTATCAGTGGGGCGGCAGTGTCGCCTGGCTTTCTCCTAGCGAGTCGACCGGATTCAAACTCCAGATGAGTTCATCCCCTTATTCAGTGCGTCCATACCAGGATTTCAAGAAAGCATTCGCTTTCCAATGGGACGAAAGTGCCGGATGCTGGAACGGGCGTCTCTCCGTAAATGCCGTTGAGGGATACGAAGGCTACGATGCTGACGACAATCCTTTCGGAACGAGCTGGTGGCGTTACCTTGCTTTGGGCGAGACCTTTGAACTGGGTGATTTCACCATAAATGTAGATGCGATGATGCGCGGGACAACCTGGGAGAATCCATTTCAGGAAACCCTTGCGACAGCCCGTCTCCAATATGATTTCGGCGAGAAACTCTCTCTCTTCGCAAAAGGCGGATGGGAAATGTTCGGTTATGACAAGAACTCATCAGTAAAGCCTTTTCACGCAGGATTCGGAGGAATCGGTGCGCATTGGTTCCCGCTCAGAGATTCACAGGCATTGAGAATACACGCCGTCGTTGCGGCAAACAATGTATATAACCAGTTGTCTGTCAACCTTGGCGTGACATATAATCTGTGTCTCAGCGACTTGTGGAATAAATAGCAGTCGCTTCGGAACGGTTTCTAAAAGACAAATCTAGAATAATGGCAAACGATATTATTATTGACATCGAACACATCTCAAAATCATTTGATGATGTGCCGGTGCTCAAAGACATCAATCTCAAAATCAAGAAAGGGGAGTTCGTTACATTGCTCGGTCCGTCCGGTTGCGGAAAGACCACGATGCTCCGTATGTTGGCAGGATTTACACAACCTGATGAAGGCCAGATTTTTATGGAAGGTCAGGATATTACGGTTGTGCCGCCTCATCACCGTCCGTTGAACACTGTATTCCAGAGATATGCGCTTTTCCCGCATCTGGATGTGTATGACAACATCGCATTCGGTCTCAAACTGCAGAAGTTGCCGGTCGACGAAATAGACAAACGCGTCCGTAAAGCCCTCAAGATGGTGACAATGACCGACTACGAGGAACGTGACGTGGATTCCCTTTCAGGAGGTCAGCAGCAGAGAGTTGCAATTGCCCGCGCCATAGTGAACCAGCCTAAGGTTCTGCTTCTGGACGAGCCTCTCTCGGCACTTGACCTGAAGATGCGCAAAGATATGCAGATGGAACTCAAGGATATGCACAAGGAACTTGGGATAACATTCATATATGTGACGCACGATCAGGAAGAGGCGTTGACGCTGTCGGATACTATCGTTGTTATGAATGAAGGTGTGATTCAGCAGATTGGGACTCCGGCTGACATTTACAACGAGCCGGCGAACTCATTCGTCGCTGACTTTATCGGAGAGAGCAACATTCTCAACGGAATTATGCCTTCTGACGGCAAGGTTCAGTTCATTTATCACGAGTTTGAATGTGTTGACAAGGGATTCGCTGAAAATGAGCACGTTGACGTCGTAATACGTCCGGAAGACATCTATATCTTCAATGAACATCTTGACAAAGCCCAGTTTATCGGGACAGTGCAGTCCTGCATCTTCAAGGGAGTCCATTACGAGATGACCGTGATGACTAAGGAGGGCTACGAGATAATGATACAGGATTACAATGCTTTTCCGGTCGGCAGTGAAGTCGGTATGCTCATAAGGCCTAACGATATTCACGTTATGCACAAGGAATGTCTTAGAAACAGTTTCGATGCGGAATTTGTCGAAGGCAATACTGTCAATTTCCTCGGAGAAGATTGGGAAGTAAGTCCTGAAGTCAATGCGGAAGTGCTTGCTGGTCTCAAGGAAGGCGATGCCCTGAAGGCTGAGGTTGAATTCCGTGATGTGGAGCTTATGGACGAAGTCGATGATGGCACCGTAAGCGGAGGCGTGTTCTTCATATTATATAAGGGCAACCATTATTTCCTTACCGTCAAGACCGATGACGGCGATAAGGTCTATGTGCAGACAGATGACGTCTGGGACAAGAGTGACCTTGTCGGCATAAGAATCAAGCCGGAAAATATCAAGCTCCGTAAAGTCGAGAGCGCAAAGGAGGGTGAGAACTGAAATGAAGACATTTAAAAGGTCATACTGGTCAATACCGTATTTCATCTTTATGCTGATGTTTGTGGTAATGCCGCTGGTAATGATTGCAATCTATGCTTTCACGGATGCTGACGGTTCATTCACATTGGCCAATTTCAAGCGCTTCTTTACATCCAAAGATGATATAAACACGTTTGCGTATTCCATTGAGGTGGCAATGATTACGACAATTTTGTGTCTTGTCATCGGCTATCCTGCCGCCTGGATTCTCAGCAATTCGAAGCTGAACAGGTCCAAGGTGACGGTGATGTTGTTCATTCTGCCGATGTGGATAAATATGCTTATCCGTACACTCGCGACGGTTGCACTTTTTGATTTCCTCAGAATCCCGTTGGGGCAGGGCGCACTCATATTCGGTATGGTGTACAACTTCCTTCCGTTTATGATTTACCCTATCTACAACACACTGGAGAAGATGGACAAATCTTATCTGGAAGCGGCTCAGGACCTCGGTGCGAGCCCGGCTAAAGTGTTCACGAAAATCACTGTACCTCTCTCGATGCACGGAATAATGAGTGGCGTGATGATGGTGTTTATGCCGACCATATCGACATTCGCCATATCCGAGTTGCTCACTCTCAACAAGGTGAAACTGTTGGGTACGACAATTCAGGACAATATCAATAACGGAATGTGGAATTACGGTTCTACGCTTGCTTTGATTATGCTTGTGATAATAGGTCTTACGACCCTGTTCTCCAGCAATGACGAAAAGCAGGCAAATGAAACAGGAGGGCTGCTGTAATGAAGAAATTTTTTGCACAGGCATATATCTGGCTGCTGCTGATTATGCTGTACTCTCCTATAGTAATCATTGCGATATATTCGTTCACAGAGGCGAAGGTGCTGGGCAACTGGACCGGATTCTCGTTGAATCTCTATAAGAACGTGTTCGGCGGCGGATTGAACAGTTCGCTTATCCGTGCCATCGAATCCACGCTTTTCATAGGTGTCATTTCAGCGTTGCTGTCCACAATGTTGGGAACGGTGTCTGCAATCGGCATATATAATCTCAAGAATCGCAGCCGCAGGGTGATGACGTTTCTCAATGATATACCGATGCTCAATCCTGACATCATCACAGGTATTTCGCTGTTCATTCTGTTTGTGGCGTTGGGCGTATCCCAGGGTTATACGACAGTTATTCTTGCCCACGTTTCATTCTGCACCCCGTACGTTATTCTCAGCATTATGCCTAAACTCAGACAGATGCCTGCGAATATCTATGAGGCTGCACTGGATTTGGGCGCATCTCCAAGTCAGGCGATGCGTAAAGTGATTGTGCCTCAGGTTAAACCGGGTATGATATCCGGATTTATTCTGGCTTTCACGCTGTCAATCGACGATTTTGCGGTCACACTCTTCACAAAGGGCAACGGCGGACTCGAAACATTGTCAACCTACATTTACGCGGATGCCAGAAAAGGCGGTCTCACTCCGGAAATAAGGCCGATAATGACCATGATTTTCCTGGCGGTACTCCTTCTTCTTATAATTATCAATATCAGATCAATCAAATCAAACAATTCAAATAAGAAATGAAAAAAATCTTAACCTTCATCGCTTGCCTGTTCTTTGGCGCATCTGTAATTTGCGGAGCTGCAGACAGGGAGCACACCCTTAAAATCTACAACTGGGCGGATTACATTGACGAGGACCTTCTCGAGGAATTCAAGTCCTGGTATAAGGACCAGACCGGAGAAGATGTGGAGATTATCTATCAGCTCTTCGATGTCAATGAGGTTATGCTTTCCAAGATTGAACTTGGACACGAAGATTTTGACCTCGTATGCCCTTCTGACTACATTATAGAGCGTATGCTCCATCTTGACCTGCTTCTTCCGATAGACAGAAATTTCGGTGAAGTGCCTGACTATACGGTGAACGTATCGCCGTTTATGAATGAGATGGTCAATAATATGGTAACTGACAAGAATCCTGGGGAATATGTGGTCCCTTATATGTGGGGTACTGTAGGACTTCTGTATAATCCTAAGTTCGTTACACCAGAGCAGGCCAGCAGCTGGAATTGTTTGAAGAATCCTGATTTCAAGGGAAAGGTTTTCATCAAGGACGCGTTCAGGGATGTGTTCATCTCGCTGATCATAGCTCTCCATAAAGATGAAATCGCTTCAGGCGAGAGGACGCTTCAGGACGTATGCACTGACTATTCGGATGAGGCTATCGCTGAGGTAGAGGAATATCTCAACAGCATAAAGGACAATGTCCTCGGTTGGGAAGCAGACTTCGGTAAGGAGTCAATGACCAAAGAGAAAGGATGGCTCAATCTTTCGTGGAGCGGTGATGCCGAGTGGGCTAGAGAAGAGGCCGCAAAGGTAGGCGTAACTCTTGATTATTCAGTACCAGAAGAGGGTAGTGCAGTATGGTTTGACGGTTGGGTAATCCCTAAGTATGCGAAGAATGTGCAGGCGGCTCGTTATTTCATCAACTTCCTCTGCCAGGAAGATAACGCGCTGCGCAATATGGAGGCAATCGGATATGTAAGCGCAATCGGCGGTGATGAGATTCTTGAAGAGATGTCTGATTCGACAGAATATGCACCGGAGGATGCAAGTTATTTCTTCGGAGAGGCCGGCAAGAACGCTTGTCTGAATCCTATTCTCTATCCATCTGCAGAAATAATTGCAAAGTGCGGAACTATGCACGACAGCGGCGACCGTACAGAGGAACTTCTCAAGATGTGGTCACGCGTCAAGGGTGACAATGCAAGCTACTTTACATATATCTGCATCGGTCTTGCCTTGATCGTATTGATTGCAGCGGCAATTCTCAGCCGTCGCAAGAAAAGCGGCAAGAAGCATCGCAGGTAACGGTTTTATAACTGAACGTACAACGAGAAGAGGCTGACTGAAAAGCATTAGTCAAGCCTCTTTTTCTTGTTGCGGCGGTCTATGCCACAACAAAAAAACTGACCTTATTCGGGCCAGTTTTTTGTTGATATATATGTCGCAAGAGATTTTACAGTGTTCTCTTGATTTCGACAATCTGGAATGCCTCGATGATATCACCAGGCTTGAGGTCGTTGTACTTGTCGATACCGATACCGCACTCCATTCCGTTTACAACCTCCTTGGCATCGTCCTTGCCCCTCTTGAGTGAAGAAAGCTCTCCGGTGTAAACCACAATGCCGTCACGGATCAGGCGGACCTTGCTCTTGGCGGTCATCTTACCGTCCTTGATAAGACATCCTGCGATTGTTCCGACCTTGGAAATGTGGAATGTCTGCTTGATCTCGGCTGTAGCAGTAACCTCTTCCTTCTTCTCAGGCTCAAGCATACCCTCGATACCGTCCTTGACTTCATTTATAGCGTCATAGATGATAGAGTAAAGTCTGATTTCGATACCTTCCTTCTCCGCAAGAGATCTTGCATCTGCGGACGGACGAACCTGGAATCCGATGATGATGGCGTCGGATGCGGTTGCCAGCATAATATCAGATTCTGAAATGGCACCGACTGCCTTGTGGATTACGTTTACGTGTATCTCCTCGGTAGAGAGCTTGATCAATGAATCTGACAAAGCCTCAACTGAACCGTCCACATCACCTTTGACGATGACATTAAGCTCTTTGAAGTTGCCGATTGCGATACGGCGTCCGATTTCCTCGAGAGTCATATGCTTCTGGGTCTTGATGCCCTGGATACGTATGAGCTGCTCGCGTCTGTTGGCAATGGACTTCGCCTCCTTTTCGTCGCTCATTATGTTGAACTTGTCACCTGCGCTAGGAGCTCCGTTCAGACCCAGCACTGATACCGGAGTTGAAGGACCTGCCTCGCTGACTCTCTGTCCGCGCTCGTTGAACATAGCCTTGATACGTCCGAAGTAGCAGCCGCTCAACATCATATCTCCATTGTGGACTGTTCCGTCCTGTACAAGGATAGTTGCAAGGTAGCCACGGCCTTTGTCGAGTGAGGACTCGATGACAGTACCGACTCCGAGCTTCTTAGGATTGGCCTTCAATTCCATAAGGTCAGTCTCGAGGAGGACCTTCTCAAGCAATTTATCCACGTTGAGGCCCTTCTTTGCGGAGATTTCCTGGCACTGATATTTTCCGCCCCAGTCCTCGACCAGAATGTTCATCTGAGCCAACTGCTGACGTATCTTTTCCGGCTGTGCGCCGGGTTTGTCTATCTTGTTGATTGCGAATACCATAGGTACTCCGGCAGCCTGTGCGTGGTTGATTGCCTCGATTGTCTGTGGCATCACGGCATCGTCAGCCGCGATGATGATGATTGCAAGGTCTGTCAACTGTGCGCCACGGGCACGCATCGCAGTGAAGGCTTCGTGTCCAGGAGTATCCAGGAACGTGATTCTTCTGCCGTCCTGAAGCACCACATTGTAGGCACCGATGTGCTGTGTGATACCTCCGGCCTCACCGGCAATCACATTAGTCTTTCGGATGTAGTCGAGCAGGGAAGTCTTACCGTGGTCAACGTGTCCCATCACAGTGATGATAGGAGGTCTTGTCTCGAGGTCTGCCTCGTTCTCCGGCTCATCTGTTTCCTGATTGATTTCCTCTGTCAGGTCAGCGGTGACGAACTCGACTTTGTATCCGAATTCCTCTGCCACAAGGACAAGTGCCTCGGCATCAAGTCTCTGGTTGATTGAAACCATAAGACCGAGATTCAGGCAGGCTTCAATTACCTTGTTTACAGGAGTGTTTCCCATGAGGGTTGCGAGGTCGTTGACAGTAACGAACTCGGTCACCTTAAGAATCTTCTTGTCTGCTGCCTCCTGAGCCATCTCCTCCTGGAGTTTCTGGGATGCAAGCTCTCTCTTCTCCTTTCTATGTTTTGCGCCGAAGTTGTTCTTTGACTTGTTGTCGTTCATCCTGGCATAGGTCTCTTTGACCTGCTTCTGGATTTCCTTCTGCATTTCCTCCTGCTCGGCTTCAGTCATAGCAGGCTTGAACCTGTCATTTCCACGGTCTTTGCGGCGGTTCTTTCCTGAACCCTGCTGCTGACCGTTTCCACCCTGACGGAAATCTTTCTTTCCGTTGTTGTTCTGGCCGTTGCCGTTGTTAGGACGGTTATTGTTGTTATTATTCTTCTTGTTGCCGTCCTTGCGGTCGCCTTTATCCTCGCTGTCAATCTTGTTGACATCGACTTTCTGGCTGCCGCCTTTAGTGATGCGCTCTCTCTTCTTGTTCTTCTTAGGCTCGAACTGGGAGAGGTCCACTTTACCGACAATCTTGAGACCGCCTGTAGCGGCAGGCTCTTCATCGGCGGCGCTTGATGCGGCTTTCTGAAGTTTGTGCTCCGCTTTCAACCTGTCCTTATCTACAGGGTGCGGGAAATTTTCATCGTCATTCCTGCGGTCGCTCTTCTTGAGGTCAGACTTTCTTGCTTGAGGATTGACTGCCTTATCCGAAGGGGTCTGGACGGATGGCTTTACATTGTCAATGGTCTCGCCGGCAGCAACTGTTGCGGCTATGGTCTCTGCAACAGCAGGTGTTGTCTGGTGCTCCTCAACGACAGGTTCTTCAACTTTGACCGGCTCTACTGGCTCAGTCTTGTGCTCTGCAACAAACTCAGCCGGTTTTTCAGACTCAAGCTCGGTAACTTCTTTTACAACCGGTTTCTCTTCCGGCAATTCTTTCGGCTCTTCTGCCTTTACTGCTTCGGCTACCTCTTTGACTGGCTCCGGCTCAGCCTTAGGCTCATTTGAGACCGCTTCAGAAGTCTCCGGCTCCTGTTTCACCTCAGGTTTGCTCTCCGGCTTAACCTCCGGTTCGGATTTCTGATAACCGTTTGCCGCACCTCTTATTATTACAGTGCTGCTGCCGGCCTGTTCGTCATCCTCTTCGTCAGTTTTCTTCTTTGCACCTTTCTCGATGATCTCCTTGATCTTGATCTGTGCCTGTTCAGATTCATTTTTGGCCTTTAAATCGCCTCCGAAAGCTTTTTCAAGTTCAGGAACGACTTCCTCTGAAACTTTGGCGTTTGGATTCATTTCCACCTCGACGCCTTTTCCGCTAAGAAAGTCGACCAGTGTCTGCAGTCCGATGTTGAATTGCTTTGTTAGTTTGTTTAGTCTGATTTCTCCCATATATACCCCTTTAGAAGTTTTTTATTGTTTGAAGGAAATGCCTGCCGGTATTCTTGTGTCTGGCAGGCTGTTTCCTGTTTTATATGAATCTGCCAGTTCAGATGACCTGTTAGTCCTCGAACTCGGCACGAAGAATCTGCATTACCTCGTCAACAGTCTCGTCCTCAAGGTCAGCCCTCTTGGCGATGTCGGCAGGATCAAGCGCAAGAACGCTCTTCGCGGTGTCGCATCCGATTGCCTGGAGTCTTTCAATAACCCAAGGATCAATCTCATTGCTGAATTCGCTGAGGAGTACATCCTCTTCATCATCGCTTCCTTCGCCGTTTTCGTTAGGAACTTCTCTCCAGACCTCAATCTCTCTGCCGACAAGAAGGCTGGCGAGCTTGATGTTGCATCCGCCTTTACCGATACCTTTCTTGACCTCGTCAGGCAACATGAATACCTTTATCTTGTCGTTCTCGTTTTCGCCCATATCGATAGACGAAATCTTTGCAGGGTTCAAAGCCCTCTGGATGAGGAGCTGTGTGTTGCTTGTCCACTGGAGAACGTCGATGTTCTCGTTGCGGAGCTCTCTTACGATACCGATGATACGAGAACCTTTGACACCGATGCACGCTCCGATAGGGTCGATGCGGTCATCATAGGACTCAACTGCAACTTTGGCTCTTTCGCCCGGGATTCTGACAACCTTCTTGATGGTGATGAGACCGTCGAAGATTTCCGGAACTTCCTGCTCGAACAGTTTCTTGAGGAATTCGTCTGAAGTTCTTGACAGCACGATGTAAGGAGTGGTGTTGTTCTTCATCTCCACGCTCTTGATGATAGCGCGCACCGTGTCGTTCTTCTTGAAATGTTCGCCCGGAATCTGCTCTGATTTAGGGAGCCTGAGCTCATTTCCGTCTTCATCGAGAATAAGCACTTCCTTAGCCCAAGTCTGGTAGATCTCACCGGTGAAGATTTCGCCGATTTTGTCAGTGTATTTGTTGTAGAGATTGGCCTTCTCGATATCCATAATCCTTCCCTGAAGGTTCTGACGGATATTCAGGATTCCTCTTCTGCCGAAATCTTTGAGTTCAACCTTTCTTGTGAATGTTTCTCCGAGTTCGTAGTCGTCTCCGTTCCTGTTTACCTCTTTAAGTGAAATCTGAGTGTTAGGATTCTCGACTGTCTCAACGACTTCAAGGTTCTGATAGATTTCGCAGTCACCCTTGTCAACGTTGATGATGACGTCGAAATTGTCAGCTGAACCGAAAGTCTTGGTTAACTGAGTCATAAATACATCCTTGAGCACACCCATCATAATAGGGCGATCGATGTGTTTTTCATCTTTGAAAAGCGCGAACGCTGTCTTCAGATCGATCTTCTCTGTTTCCATCTTGTATATCTCTTTTATATTTTATTATTCAAAATCAATATGCGGCATAACCGAGTTTACATCGGAATATGCGAATGTGTCTGTATGCTTTACAAGCTCTTTCTTCTTCTTGCCTTCAACCGCTTCCTTCACCTCGTATGACAATGCGAAAGCGTTTTCGTCTGCACTCTCAAGCGTCCCCGTGAGTTTTCTTCCGTCGCGCGTCTTGACTACGACCTTCGAGCCTATGGCTTTGATATATTGTTTGAGAATCTTGAACGGCTGATCAAGTCCTGCGGAAGTGACGGTCAGGGAGTAATCCTCCTTATCTTGATCGAACGCGGCCAGAAACGCATCGTTCACGGCTACGCAATCATCCATATCTACAGTCCCGTTTTCGGATTCTATTGCAATGGTGACATCGTTGTCGGCGCTTACGGCAACATCGGTGATGAAACATCCCACCGCCTCTACCGGACCGGTCATTGCATTGTATATGAGCTCTTTATTCATTTTATATGCTTTAGAAGCTGTAAAATTTTATTGCGCGTCCTTTCCTGTCATTTCATCTTTGTCGTCGGTCACGTAACTGCTGCTGCGCTCCCTCTGTCAAAGGCCGAAACTGTCTCGGAAATTCCCTTAAAAAAAGATAGGAGACGCGCTCGTCCCCTATCTCTTCTCACTTTGCAAAGGTAATCAAAAATTATTGAAATAGAAAATAATATGGATTAAGGACCACCTTTTTTGCTATGGTAATATAAAAATGCTTACTTTTGCAAAATTCAAGGAGCGCTTGAAACATTGTAAATGAACAGAAAACAGGTGTTCGTGCGTTTGCTTGGAATTCATACGCATTGCGTCACCCGCAGCGCGGGAAAAGATTGAATTGAACTAAAAATCAATAGATTATGGAATTTACAGCCAAACAGCTGGCAAAAGTTCTGAAAGGAACAGTAGATGGGGATCCGGAGGCAAAGGCAACTTCGTTCGCCAAGATTGAACACGGCAAACAGGGGCAGTTGTGCTTCTTCGCGAATCCGAAATACGAGCACTATGTCTATACTTGCAATGCAAGCATATTGCTGGTTAACAATACATTCGAGCCTAAACAGAAGGTCACCTGCACAATGATCCGTGTCGAGAATGCCTACACTGCAGTTGCGGAACTGCTGAAGTATGTAGCGACGCAGAAGAGAACCGATAGACGTCATCGCGGATTCCGTTCGTCCTGGTTCCTGACCACCAAATTCGGCAAGAAAGTTTATCTCGGCAGCCACTCTTATGTAGGACATCACGCTGTGATAGGGGATTATACCAAAATCTACGAGAATGTCTATATCGGCGACAATACTGAAATCGGTTCACATTGCATCATATACCCTGGCGTGAGCATATATCCGGGAATGAAAATCGGCAATAATGTCATTATCCATTCCAACGCGGTCATCGGTTCTGACGGATTCGGCAATGCACCCCAGCCGGACGGAACTTGGGAGAAGATTGAGCACCTCGGCAACGTGATTATCGGGGATAATGTTGAAATCGGAGCCGGAACTACCATTGACAAATCGGAAATGGAATCGACCATTATCGGCAACGGCGTGAAGATTGACAACCTGTGTCAGATTGCACATAATGTCCAGATCGGCGACAACACCGTGATGGCAGCCCAGTGCGGAATCGCCGGCTCAGCCAAGATTGGAAAGAACTGTATATTGGCAGGACAGGTCGGAATCGCAGGCCATATTGAAATCGCCGACAATACTACTATCGGTGCTCAGGCCGGAGTCATCGGCAGTATCAAGAAGCCTGGACAGGTTGTTCTCGGTTCTCCTGCAATTCCTATCAAGAACTATATGCGCAGTTATGCTGTGTTCCGTTCTCAGGGAAAAGAATAGCAGTCCGAAACGGCTTGGAATTGTCTTTTAAGTCGTTATTATTGTTCGAAAATGTTTGAAATCCGTTAGCATTTGGTTGTTAGCGGATTTTTTACATATATTTGCAAGTTGTATATAAGAATTTGGAATTGAAATTTTGATGAAACAGCATACACTAAAGACATCTTGCAGTTTCAGTGGAAAAGGACTTCATACCGGTAGGGTAGCCGAGATGGTGGTTAAGCCGGCACAGGAGAACACTGGAATAGTTTTTCTAAGAACAGATTTAGGCGAAGGGGCTTGTGTTGAAGCTTTGGCCGAGAATGTATCAAGCACCGCCCGCAGTACCACAATCTCCAACGGAGAAGTGTCAGTTTCCACAATTGAGCATCTTATGTCGGCATTGACCGGTATGGGTATTGACAATGCCGTTGTTGAACTGAACAATGTTGAGGTGCCTATCCTGGATGGCAGCGCACTTCCTTATGTCAAGGCTTTTTCTGAAGCGGGCATAGTCGAGCAGAATGCCGAGAGAGTTTACATCAATATCCCTGAAGAAGTTGAAATAAAAGACGAGAAGACAGGGTCCTGGGTCAAAATCACTCCGGCAGATTCTCCGTCTTATGAAATAACAGTTGACTTCAACTCCCACGTGCTGGGCGTGCAGAGCGCAGAATGGGACTTGACCAAGAACTATGCGGAGCAGATTGCACCTTGCCGTACTTTCGTGTTTTTTCACGAGGTCGAATACCTTTTTGCGAACAATCTTGTGAAAGGCGGAGACGTTGACAATGCGATAGTTATTGTAGAACATCCGGTTTCAGACGAGCAGCTCGACAGAATGGCCGCCCTGTTCAATCAGCCGAGATTGGGCGTGACCGAAAACGGATATTTGAGCAATCTGAAACTTCATTTCCCTAACGAATGCGGTCGTCATAAACTTCTGGATATGATAGGAGATATGAGATTGGCCGGAGGTTATCTCAATGCCAAGATTACTGCATTCAAGCCGGGTCATACGATAAATACAAATGCGGCAAAGGCGTTGCGCGCCCTGCTGAATAATGCTAAATAAGAGTACTATGAATAAAATTCATCCTTTGGCAACGGTGAGCCCTAAGGCCATCCTCGGAGACAATATCGAAGTAGGTCCTTACGCATTCATCGACGAGAATGTCCAGATCGGTGACGGTTGCAAGATTTATCCTCACGCGGTGATCTTCCCTTACGTCAAGATCGGCAAGAATTGCGAGATTTTCCCAAGCGCTGTCGTAGGTGCTGTCCCTCAGGACCTTAAGTTTGACGGCGAAATCACTTATGTCGAAATCGGTGACAATACCACCATCAGAGAATGTGTTACAATCAACCGTGGTACAAAAGCCAGCGGAAAAGGTGTGACCAAAGTCGGAAGCAATACGCTAGTGATGTCTTATGCTCATATCGCACACGACTGCCAGGTGGGAAATCATTGCATCCTCGTAAGTTATGTGGGAATCGCAGGTGAGACTCAGGTAGATGACTGGGCTATTATCGGCGGCGGTGCAAAAGCGCACCAGTTTACAAAGATCGGCGCTCACGCTATGGTAGGCGGAATGTCAAAGATTAACAAGGATATACCTCCTTACGCTCTTTGCGGACGTGATCCTATCTGCTATGCCGGTGTGAACATCGTAGGTTTGAGAAGAAGAGGTTTCTCCGCTGATGTAGTGAGAAACATCAAGGATATGTATGACACAATCTATTTCCAGGGATACAATATCACTGACGGATGTGCCAAGGTTGAGGCCGGTTTCCCTGACTCTGAGGAGAAATCTACAATCCTCAATTTCATCCGTTCATCCAAACGCGGTATCGTGAGAGCGAATACCCCTGGAGAGAAAGGCGATATAGATTAATTTGAAATAAAACCGCATCTGATGCTGCTGGAAGTTGCATTCTTTCCGCCCGTGTCATACTTTGCGGCGATAGCTGAAGAGTTTACCCTGTCACCCGACAGGGTGAACTCTTTTGTTCCTGCCAAAGTCTATATCGAGGCCTGTGAGAATTATCAGAAACAGTCTTACCGCAATCGCTGCTATATTTATGCGGCAGGCGGAAGAGAGGCTCTGTCTGTGCCGATTGTGCACGAGAACGGGACATATTCGTTGCCAATGAGACAGCTTCGTATTGATTGGTCAAAGCCTTGGCTTACAGGTCTTAAGCGTACGATAATGTCTGCGTATGAGTCCTCTCCGTGGTATGACTATTACAAGGATGAACTGTTGTCGATTCTGGATGCCCGTCATACCTATCTTTTTGACTTGGACGTGGATATAATTAAGTTCTTCCTGAAGAAGACAGGAATCGAGGCGGAGATCGGATTCACGGAAGAATACACAAGCCGCAATGACGGGCGTTACGGCTTGGATTACAGGGGCTTGATTCATCCTAAGCGTCCTAACACGATTCTGGAAGGACTTGGCTTGAATAAACCTTATTGGCAGGTGTTCTCGGACAAACACGGCTTTCTGCCCGATTTGTCGATTATGGATCTCCTCTTCAACGAAGGTCCCGACGCCATCTCATATTTGAAGCGATAGCTTGTCCTTTAGTCGCGCACTAGTGGATCGAAAGGCCTGCTGCCTTTCGGCTTGCGCAGCGACCCAAGGGGCTTGGGGAGTACGCTCTTTAATAACAAAGGGGAAGGCTAAGATTTTAGCCCTCCCCTTTAAACTGTATCGGTCATTTATTTTGTTCCTTAGAACCTCCAGCCGAACGTAAACAGTACGTCCCACAGTGTTCTGCTGGCGCGGATCTCTGGCGAAAGTACCAGGTTGTCATTCGCGTCGTAGCTGTAACTGTCATAAGGATATGTGAACGTCTTGGAGTAGTTCGTTGCCCTTACGGCCAGGTCCCAGAAGAATGACCCTTTGGAGCTGTAGCCGAGACCTGCCGAAAAAGCATTAGTGTTAGCCTTCGGAGTCTTCTTGTTGTTAGCCTCATCGAAATAGCGCTCGCCCGACGTCGTCAGATTGTATCCGACTCTGACTGCGAACTGAGGCAGCACCTTGTACTCAGCACCTAGTCTCAGAGAGTGAGATGCGCCTGTGAAATCTTTGATATCCTGATTCACACCGGAGAATGCGCTGTTGTCATTGGTTTCAGTCTCCTTGAATTTCATCGTGCTGTAATCGCAGATTTCATAGTCTGCACTTATAAGACCGAGCTGGCCGAAAGTGACTGCTGCTCCGACATTCGCAATGAAAGGTGTCACCATCTTGTATTTGTATTCGCCTTTCGGTGAAGTTGCGCTTGCGTTGAAATAACTGTTCTCGAAATAAGTCTCGCCGGCGTGCTGCCAATGCTCAGTCACATAGTTTGCAGTAGGTGTCTGGATTGCGGCTCCGATTCTCAACCATCTTGTAGGGACAGCGATGATACCGAATTTGGCATAAATGCCTGCACTCTGCATATCATACGCATATCTGTAACGCATTGAATTGAAATATGTTGTGCTGATATTGCCGCTTGCGTCCTCGAATGCGAGGTCAAATTTTGACGGATCCACCGCATATTCCTTGAAATACTCGTTCATATCATAAGATATGGAAGTTATTCCGACGTTGACTCCTGCATATACCACATCCGAGAAATTCATTCCGAAGTTGAAAGCGAAATCATACTTTGACCCGCGCGCCTGCCTTCCGTAAACCTGGTCGATTGCATCCGCCAATGATACTACAGTAGAGCCTGTACCGTCGTCGTAATTTTTCTCAGTCGTTCCGATGTAATCCTTGTCGGAATTGTTGAATGTGGAAATTATGCCTGACTGATAACCTGTTATGTAATTCCAAGCTGCAGTCCCGTTATAGGCGTTCTCTCCGTTCAATGCAGAAGCGGAAATCCCGGCATTTGATACCTGTGCCGCAAGACTTCCAGCATAGGAAGTAGCGGTGTTGCGTCCGCCGGCGGACATATTGTCAAGGTAATTGGAAGTCCCGTTTGCGACTATTCCGAAAGTGACATTCTTGAGGCCGGTCTTTCTTCCAGTCTTGCAATTGATTGTGAATCCGACATTCGGCATCGTGAATCGGCTCTTGCTGTTATGAGTCTTGGTGTCGAATGTGAGTGCGGACGTCGGCATCGCATTGTATTCGCCGTTTGTGGAAACTATGCTTATGCCCGGCGTTATCGTAAACTGCGAATAATTGTTTACAGCTGAACCTGCAGGGTTGATGCCTATTGAGCCCAGGTCTCCACCCAAAGCAGTGAAAGCATTTCCCATTGATACGGTTCTGGCTGTACCATAATATCTGTTCTCGCCGAATCGAAGCGCATCTTGAACTGTCTGCCCCGACATATTGGCTGAAATTGCCGCGAGAAGCAGCATTGTCATTGTTCTCTTCATACCATCAAAAATTTTCATATTCGGTTTTATTCCAGGTTAAATTATCTTCTGCGTACACTGCCGCCGCCGTAATTGCCACCTCCGGAGTATCCGCCACCGGAGCTGCGTACTGAACTGCCGCCTCCGAATGAACTGCCTCCGCTGTACGAACTTCTTGTTGAACTGCTGGTGGAGCTCCTGTAGGAGTTGTTGTTGCTTGATGATGAACTCCTATATGAATTGCTACTGCCGGAGTTGTACGAACTGCTGCGGTAAGAGTTCCCGGTAGATGAACTGCGATAGCTTGAAGTGCTGCCGGTAGAAGAACTGCCGGTTGAACTTCTGTAAACTGTTCCTGAACTTGCTGAGGATGTTCTGACCGAGCTTGAACCGGTGCTCTGAGTCGTTACCGGTCTGCGGTAAACAGTCGTGCTGGCTGTTCTGCTTGCTGTCTGAACTGTCTGTCCTGCAACTCTTGATATAGTTCCGCTGTTATATCCGTTTGACGTGCCGGTCGCGCTTCTGTATGCTGTGCCAGTTGAACTCCTGTATATGCTTCCGGAAGATGTCCTTGTCGCCGATGTCGAACTTCCGGTTGTCGCCGGAGATGCGGACTGTCTGATGCCGGAAGATGTGGAAACTCTTCTTACGGATGTCATGCTGCCGTTGCCGCTTCTGCTGGCGGATGCGACAGTGCCGGATGACCGTCTTATTGCTGTAGAGCCTGATGCAGTACGGCTTGTGCTTCCGGTAACTGATGTTCCGCTGTTGCGTCTGATGCTGCTTGACGCTACGCCCATACCGTCCGTTCTGCGGTATCCGTTGGTGCCGCCTCTGTCTCCCCAGTGTAAATCGTGCCTGTCCGGACCGCCCCAACCGTAGTCGTGATGGTGATGAGGGCCGAATCCTGGGCCATAATACCAAGGATCGTAACCCCAGTAGTATCCAGGTCTTCCCCAGTACCAAGGGTCATCCCACCAGAATGAACTCCAGTACCAGGAATCGTAATAGCACCATCTGTCCCAATATATGCTGGAATAGAATCTTGGGCCATAGCCCCAATACCAATATGGACGATACCAGTTCCAGCTGTATGACGGCCAGTATGATGATGCCCATCCAGCTGCGAATCCTGCCGCATAACTGTCAGGATACAGAGAGTAAGCCGGTGTATTTGTGACAGTTACCTCTGTGCTATTATCCTGTTTATTGAATTTCAAAGTCGTGGTCGTCCCTTCCGGTACATAGAGTGTGTCAGTTTGTCCTGCAGTCAGGAAAAGCTGCGAACTCTCAGTTTCTTTGACGAGGTCCGCCACTTCATTTTTGGAAGCCAAAGCTTCGGCTCTGGTTTCACTGTTGGCAGGTCTGCTGTAGAATCCGTCCTGGAATTGCTGCGAAGACGCATACTGTGAAGCAGAACCGCAGGCAGATAGCATTATCATAGCCCCAGCCAATGTCAAGATGTCCTTTTTCATAATACCGACCTCCTATTTTAATATAAAGTTTGTATCTTTGTCGTCTGCAATGCAGTAAAGGTACTTACAAGCAATATTCATACCTCTGAATATTAAATGCAAAGATATGAATGTTACTGCATACTGAAACCGATTTTCAACTAAAATAATAAAATATATTGAACTATGGCAGATCAGATAACCAAAAGATCAGTCAATTACTCACAGTGGTACAATGACTTGGTAGTCAAAGCGGACCTTGCGGAACAGTCTCCGGTAAGAGGATGTATGGTCATCAAACCCTACGGATATGCGATATGGGAGAAGATGCAGCAGATATTGGACAAGAAATTCAAGGAAACAGGGGCTGTCAATGCTTATTTCCCGCTTTTCATTCCTAAGTCTTTCTTCAGCCGCGAGGCGGAGCACGTTGCCGGATTTGCCAAAGAATGCGCTGTCGTAACTCATCACAGGCTGATGAATGATCCGGACGGCAATGGGGTGGTAGTGGATCCTTCTTCAAAGCTTGAAGAGGAACTTATCGTCCGTCCTACCTCTGAGACAATTATATGGAGTACATATAAAAACTGGATTACGTCGTGGAGAGATCTGCCTATAATGTGCAACCAATGGGCGAATGTGGTACGTTGGGAAATGCGTACACGTCTGTTTCTCAGAACTGCGGAGTTCCTTTGGCAGGAAGGCCATACGGCTCACGCTACTGCTCAGGAGGCTCAGGAAGAGGCTGTAAGAATGGTTGATGTCTATGCTGATTT
Source organism: Acutalibacteraceae bacterium (assembly GCA_963636275.1). Classification (GTDB taxonomy): domain Bacteria; phylum Bacteroidota; class Bacteroidia; order Bacteroidales; family UBA932; genus Cryptobacteroides. Next base: position 18,946 of record CAVHJF010000030.1, read on the forward strand.
CGCCAGGAATTATCTGGCTTTGCCTGTGATTGTCGGACATAAGAGCCCTAACGAAAGATTCGCCGGAGCATTGGATACTCTGACTATCGAGGCTATGATGCAGGACGGAAAGGCCTTGCAGTCAGGTACTTCCCATTTCCTTGGACAGAACTTTGCGAAATCTTTCGATGTTCAATATACTGACAAGGAAGGCAAGCAGCAGTATGTGTGGGCAACATCGTGGGGCGTTTCAACCAGGCTGATGGGCGCGCTCATTATGGCGCACGGTGATGACAACGGACTTGTACTTCCTCCGGCGCTGGCTCCGATTGAGGTCGTTATGGTGCCGATTTACAGAAGCGAAGAAGAGCATAACTCAGTCATCGCCAAGATGTCAGAGATTAAGAAGGCTCTTGAGGCTGCCGGACATTCAGTCAAGATTGATGACAGGGATACATTGCGTCCGGGATTCAAGTTCGCCGAGTGGGAATTGAAGGGAGTGCCTGTCAGATTGGCTATCGGGGCGCGTGACCTTCAGAATGATACTGTCGAGGTTCACCGTCGCGATACGTTGGAGAAGAAGACTGTTTCGCTCGAGGGTATTGACAAATATATCGAGGATCTTCTTGTTGATATTCAGAATAATATCTATCAGAAAGCATTGGATTTCAGGGATTCACGCATCGAGAAATGCGATTCTTGGGAAGAGTTCAAGGAGAAGATTACCCAGGGCAAGTTCCTTCTTTGTCATTGGGACGGTACTGCTGAGACAGAGCAGAAAATCAAGGACGAGACCAAGGCTACAATCAGGTGTATTCCTGTTGACAGCGTAGTCTGCAAAGAAGAAGGTACGGATATCTATTCCGGCAAGCCTTCACACGAGAGAGTAGTATTTGCAATAGCATATTAATCAGTAATTTATACTATTATGAAGAAGAGAATCCTTCTTTGCGCGTCAGCGTTGGCGATGGCATTCGCGACTGCATTTGCACAGGATGTTACAGATGCTCAGAAAGCTGCGGAGGAAGCCGCAAAAGCGATAGCCGGCGCTTCGGATGTTGAGGTGAAAACTCCGAAACCGAGATACTGGACGAATTCCCTTCTGACAAAGGTCGACTTTGGTCAGACAAGCCTTACGAACTGGGCTGCGGGTGGTTATAACAATGTGACTCTCAAGTCTTTCATTGATGCCAATGCGAATTACAAGAAGAATGATTTGTTCTTCAATAACCGTCTGCAGTTGGATTACGGATTCCTTTACTCGGAAGACAAGCCTTTCATACAGAAGAGTGACGACCGTATGTATTATGAGGGTAAGTTCGGTTACAAGGCGACCAACACTCTGAACTATTCAGCTCAGTTCAGTTTCAAGTCGCAGTTCTCGAACAGTTACAATTACCCGATGCCGTCCAAGCCTTCTGATGCCGGTGACGATTGGGAGCCTAGCAAGGCGGAGTGGAAGAGCGCACGAAACCTGAAGTCCGGATTCATTTCTCCTGCATATACCAATATCGCGCTCGGTATTGACTGGGTGCCGACTAAATGGCTGACTATTAACGTCGCACCTCTTACCGGAGGTTTCGTTGTGGTTACGGACGAGAGTCTGAGAAAGTCGTACAGTATGGCGCTCAAGAAAATGTACAAGCAGTTTGACGCTATGACGGCGGACGAGATTGCGGCTCTCTCGGGTGCTGACAAGGAAGCTTATGATGCTTTCTCTGAGGCCAAGGCTTCCGGCGATGCTTACAGACCGGCGAGATTCGAGTTTGGTGCTCAGATCAAGATAGATGGTAAGCTTCAGATAAACGACAACTTCAAATATACTTCTCAGGTAGTTCTCTTCTCGGATTATCTGAACAAGCCTCAGAATATCCGTGTGAACTGGGATAACAGGTTTGACTGGAAGATTGCAAAGTATTTCTCACTGACGCTTACGACCAACCTTATCTATGATGACAAGGTTCTCGTGAAGACTGAAAAGTCTATCAAGAAGCATCCTAACGGCTATAGGGCAATCCAGTTCAAGGAGTCTCTGGCCTTTGGTTTCTCTTACACAATCGCTTCAAGGTCAAAGTGATGATATGTTAGAATCAATTTTTGAAAGAACGATAGCGGGGCTGATTCCGGAGACGGAAACGGCCCTTCTTGCTGTAAGTGGCGGCGTGGATTCAATGTGTATGGCGTCGCTGTTCCTGCGTGCGTCCGGAAATCGGAAATTCGCCGTTGCCCATTGCAATTTTCACCTCCGGGGAGTGGAGAGCGATTCTGACGAAGCCTTGGTGGCTGGCTGGTGCGAGGCGAATGGGGTGCGCTTGTATAAGGCGGATTTTGATACGGAGCAATACGCTGTGTCTCACGGCGTCAGCATCGAGATGGCCGCGCGTGAGCTTCGCTATGACTGGTTTGCGGAATTGTGCCGGGACAACGGGTATTATGCGGTGAGCGTTGCTCACAATGCGAATGACAATGCGGAGACATTGATTCTGAACCTGTTGCGCGGAACGGGATTGAGGGGGCTTTCCGGAATGAAGCCTGAGTCTGTCGTGCCTGTCTCTCGACCTGAGATTTACGGTGTGCGTCTTGTGCGTCCGCTGCTTTCCATTACGCGCAGGCAGTTGGAGGAATACGCGGCTACTATGGGGCTGCAATATCATAACGACCACACGAATGACGAGACTGTCTATAAGCGTAACCGCATCCGTCATAACGTGTTTCCTGTATTTGAAAGCATAAATCCATCTTTCCTTCAGACTTTCGAGCAGGAAATGAAGCTTTTTGCGCAGGAAGAGGCGATCGCTGATGATTATTATATGTCGGTGAAAAACAGCGTGATAATGCCGCTTAAGTCATCTGACGAAAGAATACGTATCGCTCTGAATGCTCTGCTGAATGTGTCTCATTGGGAATATGTGTTGTATCGTGCTGTTGAATCTTTCGGATTTCGGGGCAGATTGCTTGAGCCTGTGATTCGGCTGCTGAAAAATACGTCAGGAACGCTGTCAGGTAAGGTGTTTGAGGCTCCGGGATATAGATTGTCAACTGAGTCGGGTTTTCTTGTGGTGCGCGATGTGTCTGTCGCTGTGCCTGAAAATAGGAAACGGTTGAGAAAGCCTGGCGGGAAGCTTGTTTCCGATCTGCAGCAGATAGAGGAAAATGATGTGTGCGCAGTTGTGGAGGGCGAATCTGAGTGTTGTCTTGACGGGCAGTCAGTGCACGTATCCAAGTGCCGAGTTGAGGAAGATGATGTCAAGGCATTGGCTAAGTCTCTGATGGCGGAGAATACTGTGGTGGCGGATGCTTCTGTGTTGAAATTTCCGTTTCTGTTGAGGCGCTGGATGCCGGGTGACTGGATGTGTCCGCTCGGTCTGAAAGGTCGGAAGAAACTCAGTGATATCTTTACCGATTTGAAAATTTCACGGGAAGATAAGGATAAGGCTTTCGTGATTGTGTTGCCGTCACTGGAGCGTGCAGGTGCGTCTGAGCAACTTGCGACAGGCATTGTAGCTGTTGATGGCCCTGAAGTCGACTCGGATTCAGGAGCGGTAGGCGCAACTGCTGACGAAGTCGGGGCGAGTGGTAGCTGTGAAAGTCCTTCAGGGACTCGCGTAGTGGCAGTGTTCGGCTGTTCGGCTAACGGCTTCTATTGTCGTATAGATGAGAGTGTTAAGGTAGACGGAAAGACTTTGGAAATTGTCAAGATCAGGCTACCGTATATGCGCCAGGCGCGTTGAATCAAAGGTTATTCCACAGGGATACAATGCGTGTCCTTGACCTCGCCGATGATGAACGAACTGCTCAGTCCGCCGATGCAATCCAGGTCGCCAAGGATTTTAAGCACGAACTGCTGATATTCTTTCATACTCGAGACATATACTTTCATCACGAAGTCATAGTCTCCGGTGATGTTGTAACATTCTCCGACCTCTTTTATGTTCTGGATGGCGCTCATAAAATTGTTGGCATTCTCGTATGTATGCTGCTTAAGTTTGATGAAGCAGAACGCGGCGAACGAGCAGCCTAGTTTTTCCACATCCAGAATCGCAGTGATGCCTTTGATATAGCCTTCATCCTTGAGTCTTTTTACCCTTTCATAGACAGGAGTAGGGGATAGATGCACCTTCGCTGCAAGCTGTTTATTGGTGAGCGATGCGTCTTTTTGAAGCGTCTGAAGAATAAGAATATCTGTTTTATCGAGATTGCTTGTCATTTTCAATGCTATTTATCCTTTAACTGCCACAAAAATAGATAAAATATCCAAATTATTTAATGTGCTTGGTCGATTTATCTTTTGAGAGTAACTTTGCAAAAGAACGAGTTGAAAACGGATTGGCGGATGATGGCCGCTGTCTGCAACTCAATAAATTTGTAAAGAATAAAAACGACAAATATTATGGCAAACGAACTTCATCTTCAGACAATTGCGGTGCACGCCGGACAGGTTGCAGATCCTACGACTGACGCGTGCGCGACCCCTATATATCAAACGACTTCTTATGTTTTCCATAACAGCCAGCACGCGGCTGACAGGTTCGGGCTGCGTGATGCGGGCAATATTTATGGAAGACTTACAAATTCCACCCAGGCGGTTTTTGAGGATCGAATCGCTGCGCTCGAGGGTGGTGTCGCTGGCTTGGCTGTGGCTTCCGGAGCGGCTGCAATAACGTATGCGCTTCAGAATGTTCTCCAGAATGGTGACCACATCATTGCCGGAGACAATCTCTATGGCGGCTCGTTCAACCTTATCACTCATACGCTTACTACTCAAGGCGTTGATTACACCATTCTCAATGTGAATGATCTCGAAGCGCTTGAGGCTGCGATAAGGCCGGAAACGAAAGTGATTTATGCTGAGACGCTCGGCAATCCTAATTCAGATGTCGCTGATTTGGAGGGAATTGCGGAAGTGGCTCACAGACACGGGATTGTATTTATTGTTGATAATACTTTTGCACCAGTTCTGGTGCGTCCGATTGAGCACGGGGCGGATATTGTGGTACATTCTGCTACTAAATTCATCGGTGGGCACGGCTCGTCTCTCGGTGGAGTAATCGTGGACGGAGGAACGTTTGACTGGAAGAAGAATGCTGAAAGATATCCTACTTTGGCGAAACCGGATCCAAGTTATCACGGAGCTGTTTTTGCCGATGTTGCAGGTGCCGCTGCGTTTGTTACAAGAATCAGGGCTGTGATTTTGAGGGATACGGGTGCTTGTATAAGTCCGTTCAATGCCTGGATACTTCTTCAGGGAACAGAGACTCTTCCATTGCGTATAGAAAGGCACGTGGAGAATACAAAGAAGGTGCTGGAATATCTCAAGAATAATCCTAAGGTGAAGAGCGTGTCACATCCTTCTATTCCGGATCAGCCTACACACGAGCTGTACAAGAAGTATTTCCCGAATGGCGGAGGCTCCATATTCACATTTGAGATTAACGGAACTCAAGAGGATGCCTGGAAGTTCATAGATTCGCTCAAGCTGTTCACTTTGCTAGCTAACGTGGCTGATGTCAAGAGTCTGGTGATTCATCCTGCCACTACAACCCACTCGCAGATGAGTCCGGAAGAGCTCAAGCAGCAGCATATTTCTCCGTCAACCATCCGTCTTTCAATCGGTATCGAGCACGTTGACGATATAATCGCTGACCTCGAGCAAGCGTTTGCAACACTTAAATAGCCCGCTCCCGGCGCCGGTTACAAGTCCCCGCTTCAGGGGTGCTCACCCTCGACGGGGGCAGGCGACTGATTCGCGGAGTATGGTTTCTGCGGACAGTTCAATCTGGGAACAGAGCCTGCGCTGCCCGCGGATGCTTTCAAGAAGCAGTTTTACGGCCATCCTGCCCATCTCTTCGACCCTCTGGCCGATGCGCGTGACGGCGGGGATGAGGTAGTCGAGGTAGATGTTGTTGTCGAAGGAGACGATTGATATGTCCTCCGGGATGCGCAGTCCGGCCTCGCGTATGGCGCGTATGGCTCCGAGACCTATGGTGTTGCTCAGGGCGAAGATCGCCGTGGGTCTGTCTGGAGATTCAAGAAGCAGCTTTGTCTCGACATAGCCGTTCTGCACCGTGAAGTCGTTCCCGATGATTCTCTCTTCCGCCTCCAGCCCCGCTCTCTTCAGAGCCGCCCTGTAGCCTTCGATACGCCGGCAGTTCGGGATGGATGCGAGATTGCCTTGGATGCAGGCGATTTTCTTATGGCCGTTGCGCAGCAGGATGTCCGTCCCGTCGAAGCCTCCCTGCCAGTTGTTCGTCGAGACGTATGGCAGTCGCGAGTTCCCGAAATAGCGGTCAACGAGTATCACCGGAGCCGTCTGCCCGTTGATTTCCTCTAGAAACGCAGGGTCTGAGCCGCAGGGGACGACGATTATTCCGTCGACTTTCCGTGATACGAGGGCGCTGACGGAGTCGTTCTGCGCCGCCTCGTTCTCCATCGTGTCTGTGACTATCGTCGTGTAGCCGTTTTTCTTCGCCTCGGCGACGATTACGCTCGTGATTTCAGCGAAATAGGGGTTGGAGATGTCTGGCACGACCAGCCCGATGGTGAATGTCTTCCCCTTGCGCAGATTCCGGGCGAGGATGTTCGGGGTGTATCCCGTCTCCTCCGCCGCTTTCCTGATTGTTTCCGCCGTCTTTTCGGAGATTCTGCCGTCCTTCGACTTGCCGCTCAGCACCCTTGACACGGTTGAGGTTGAGAAGCCGGTGCGTTCGGCTATGGTTTCGAGTGTGGATTTCATAGTGCGAAGCTATGACATTTGCGCAAGAAAATCAAATCTCTTGCGCAAATTTTTTTAACCTCAAATGCAAAATAATCCCGGCAGGATTTGGTATTTCTACTCTTTTATGAATACTTTTGCGCAAACGTTTGTGCTAATCAGCGCGATCCACAGGATAATAACACAGTCCACATATGGGAAAAATAGTCGTCATAGGCAGTTCAAACACTGACCTCGTAATCAATACCTCACGCATACCGGACCCCGGGGAGACAGTTCTCGGTGGCCGCTTTATGATGGCGGCCGGAGGGAAGGGGGCGAATCAGGCGGTCGCTGCGCAGAGACTCGGCGGCGATGTCACTTTCGTGACCTGCATCGGGGATGACCTTTTCGGAAGGGATGCGCTCGCCGGATATAACCGCGAGGGGATGAACACATCTTTCGTCTCGGTCAGGAAGGGCGTGCCGTCTGGTGTTGCCTCTATCTTCGTGGATGACGGAGCGGAAAATGTGATAGTGGTCGCCCCGGGAGCCAACTCCGAACTCGGCAAGGCTGAAATTGATGCTGCGGAAAAGGAGATCGAGGCAGCGGACTTCGTCCTGATGCAGCTCGAAACTCCGATGGAGACGGAGGAATATGCGGCCTCGCGGGCGTTCGCAGCGGGCACAAAAGTGGTTCTCAACCCAGCACCCGCAGCGGAACTTTCAGACAGCCTTCTCTCGAAACTTTGGCTCATTACTCCGAACCGCACTGAAACTCAGCTTATTACTGGGCTTCCGGTGACAAACGCCGAGGAAGCGGCCGCCGCAGCCGAGGCCTTGGTCGCCAAGGGCGTGAAGAATGTGGTGATCACCCTCGGGTCGAAGGGAGCGTATGTTCTTTCGGAGGATTTCCGGGGTGTCATCCCGGCAAATCCGGTCAAGGCTGTGGATACCACGGGAGCCGGCGACACTTTCAACGGAGCGCTCTGCGTCGCCCTCTCGGAAGGCCGCAGCCTCCGGGACGCCTGCCGTTTCGCCGCCAAAGCCTCTGCAATCTCCGTGACCCGTATGGGCGCCCAGCCCTCAATCCCGTTCCGCAACGAAATCGCGGAATGATCCCTGAACGGAATTGCGTAACAACATTGTGGAATGAAACCGCTGAAATGAAAACTCAGAGCTGAACAGCGGAACAAAATAAATGACTACAAAGATAACACTTAGAACAGATAAGTTATGAAACGAATAATAGCAATTCTGATCGCTGTTGCGCTCACCTCCGTTTCCTTGCTTGCGCAGAACCGGGCCATCGGATGCGTCCGCGACGAGGCCGGCGAACCGCTCGCCGGAGTCTCTGTAATCGCGCAGATTGACGGGAAGACTGTCGGAGTCGTGACGGACGGGAACGGCAACTTTTCGATAGAAATTCCTCGGGGGGGGGTACTGATATTCAGCAGCATAGGCTTCGAGACGGTCGAACTCGCGGCATCCGGGGAAATGGATGTCGTCCTCCGGGAAGACAAAAAACTCCTTGAAGAATCGGTCGTAATCGGATACGGAACAGTCAAGAAAAAAGACCTTCTCGGCTCGGTTTCTACGGTCCGCGAGCAGTCGCTTCAGGATCGCACTTCATCGGGAGTGGTGCAGTCGATGCAGGGACTGGTTTCCGGCGTGAACATCACTTCGAGCGGACAGCCCGGTTCGGGAGCTTCAATCAAGATCCGAGGCATCGGTTCATTCACCGGCAACTCGCCGCTCTTCATCGTCGACGGCTCATACGGCGGAAGCGAACTCGGACTCAATGTCGAGGACATCGAATCCATACAGGTTCTCAAGGATGCCTCCTCAGCGGCAATCTACGGTTCGCGTGCGGCCAGCGGCGTTGTCATAATCACGACCAAAAAAGGAAAGACCGGTGACCTCAAGGTGAAGTTCGACGGGGGAGTCCAGGTCTATTGGCTTCCGCGCTACGACCTGATGGACGCGGTGACCTACAAGAAATACGACGATATGGCGTATGAAAACGCCATACTTTCTGGGGTGAGCGGAGTGAAGGCTCTCCAGAACCACTACGACGGAGACACCGACTGGCAGAGCGAGATGCTGCGGACGGCTCTCATCCAGAACTACAACGTCTCCCTTTCCGGCGGAAGCAAATCCGTGAACTACTATGCCTCCGTCAATTACAAGAACGATGGCGGAGCCCTGAAATATACCGGTTTCGAACAGGTCGGCTTCCGCGTGAATACTTCCGGAAGGAAAGGCCGCTTCGAATACGGTGAGAATTTCTTCTTCACCAAATCCAAGACTTCCAACCTGACCGGCAATCCGTGGGCGAACTTCATCGCGATGCCGCCGACCATCCCGGTCTATGACTCGAGCCACAGCGGCGGCTACGGTTATGGAGATCCTGACCGGGCGAACACCTATGCCTTGAACCCGGTGGCCCAGAACGAGATTCTCCACAGCGACGACGCGGCGCAGTATCTCTACGGCGACATATTCGGGAAGTTCGACATAATCAAGGACATACTCAACGCGAAAGTGAATTTCTCCTACAAGAACTATTTCGGAGAAACATCGACTCTGCGTAAGACGGGGAACTGGACGATGGGCCAGGGGAATGACGCCGCCTACATATCCTATTCGACCGCGAAGCACGACAGGATAATCGTAGAGCCTACGCTCAATTATTCGCAAACCGTCGGAAGGCACGACATCGGGGCTGTCGCCGGCTGGTCTCTAGACAAATTCCACGAGGAGTACCGAGGCGAGACGAAGCTCGACCCGCTTGTCGTGGGCGACCAGTACATCACCTCATTCGATTCGGCAACCGGCACGCAGACCTGCACCGGAAGCTACATCGAGTATGCCCTGATGTCATATTTCGCCAGAGTGAACTACTCATTCGACGACCGCTACCTCATCCAGCTCACCGGCCGCCGTGACGGCACTTCGAGGCTTCCGAAGGACACCCGATGGTCAAACTTCGGTTCCGCATCGCTCGGCTGGCGCATAAGCCGGGAGAAGTTCTTCAATGTCAGCTGGATTGACGATTTGAAGTTCCGCGCGAATCTTGGCACGCTCGGAAATACCAACATCGGAGCCTGGGACTATCAGGCGACCATAAACACTGCTCCGCGTGCGGTTATGGACGGCGACAACATAGTAATAGGCAAAACCCAGTCGAATCTGACCAACAACGATCTCGTGTGGGAAAGGAAGACCACGGCGAATGTAGGTGTGGATTTCACGGCTTTGAGGACAAGACTTACGGCATCTGCGGAGTACTATTATTCGAAGAGTTCCGATCTGCTTCTCTCCCTTCCTGTTCTTATTACGACCGGAAATGAAGGAGGTGCTCCGACCGTGAACGCCGGCTCGCTCCAGAACAGCGGAATCGAGTTCGAACTCGGCTGGCATGACAATGTGGGGGATTTCTCCTACGCGGTCAACGCCAACCTCTCGACCTGCTGGAACAAAGTTCTCGGTCTCGGATACGGTAACACGGTCTATTACACAGCCTTTTCCAAGTCCGAGATAGGGCAGCCTCTCGGGCAGTGGTATCTCTACAGGACTCTCGGCATTTTCCAGTCAGAAGAGGAGGTGCAGAACCATAAGAATGCCGACGGCGTTGTCATTCAGCCGGACGCCAAGCCGGGCGATGTAATCTACGATGACTACAACGGCGACGGAATCATAAGTTCCGAAGACAGGCAGATTGTGGGCAGCCCTTGGGCGAAGCTTTATGCAGGTCTCAACCTGTCCTTTGGGTGGAAAGGACTCGACCTCAACATCTCCGGTTACGGTCGTTTCGGCCAGAAAGTCTATAACGGGGCGCGGGCGACTGCGGCTGATTTCTCCACAAATCAGAATAATTTCAACGACTACAGCCCGTGGACCGTCAACAATCCGTCGACGACGACCCCTCGCGCACTTTACGGGGACACGAGAAACTCGCGGGCGGATCAGGACAGGTGGCTCGAGGATGGTTCTTTCTTCAGAATCAGCGACATATCTCTTGGATACAGCTTGCCTGCCTCTGTCATTTCTAAAGTGAAGCTTGAGGCCGTGAGATTCTCCGTGACCGCGAAGAACCTCGTCACATTCACGAAATATTCCGGACTCGACCCGGAGTTTGCGGACAGCGGCATCTACACCATCGGCTATGACGGATGTTCCTTCCCTAACCCGAGGTCAGTACAGTTTTCGGTTTCATTCACCTTTTAGAAATACTTGAACCATGAAGCGTTTTATAGCAATAATATCCGTAGCCGCTGCAGTCTGTGGCATAAGCTCCTGCGATGTGCTCGACATCCAGAATGAGAACGGACTCTCCACCGGAATGTTCTGGAAGACACAGGATGATATGAATGCCGGTCTTAATGCCGTGTACGCGATGTTCTACCGCCAGGGTACCTGGACTCGCAACATCTACACCCAGCTCAACGGAATGGCGGACGACGGCGTGAGCTATGCCGGTTGGACGGAGCTCAGCGAATGGACGAAGTTCAAATTCACGGACTACAATTTCAACGAGTGCAATGTCAAGATGTGGCAGGAGCACTGGACGGCCGTCAACCGCGCAAATCAGGTGCTCGATCACATAGACGATGCTTCCGTGGCGTTCGACAGCGAAGAGAACCGTCTTGATATGAAGGCTCAGGCACTTTGGCTGCGCTCTTTCTACTATTTTTATATGGTCGCGATGTGGGACAATGTCCCTTTGATAACGAAGACCTCTTCCGCTTCGGATCAGCCGTCGAATACCAAGGATGACCCAGAGAAACAGGCGGACATAGTCTTCACTCAGATCGAGTCCGATTTGACCTGGGCTGTCGAACATCTCCCTCTCGAAAGAAAGAAGGAAGTAGCCCGCCCGACAAAGGGTGCGGCGTACGGACTGCTCGCGAAGGTGTATATGCAGCACAAGAAATGGGCGGAGGCGGAAAAATGCCTGAACTGGATTGTCGAGGGCGAGGGCAAGTCTCTCTATAGCCTTGAAACCGACTGGCAGGACAATTTTGACTGCAAGAAGGAGAACAACAGCGAATCTCTCTATGAAATCCAATTCTCCCTCGCGAACTATGTCGGCTTTGACCAGACAGACAACTATCTTGATGCAAACGCCCAGGTGGGAACGCAGATAGAGGTGAACCAGTCTCCGAAAGGCACCGGGTGGAACAACATCGAGTGCAACAGGTGGGTCGTGGAATATTTCAAAAGGGAGAAGACCACTGACGGGAAGAACGACCCGCGCCTGTTCTACACCTGCTGGTACGCGCAGGCCGAGGCGGATTTTCCCGAATATCCCGACCAGCTGATTTACGGAAAGACATGGAACGAGTACAAATATTCCGCAACTGACAATCAGAGAGTCTTCATCAAGAAATATTCGACTAATGTCACCCCGCTCTATTACTGGAACGACAACAATTTCCGCTCGTTGAGGCTTGCCGATATGCTGCTGCTCTATGCAGAGTGTCTCAATGAAATCAACGGCGGACCGACTGAGGAGGCCGTCGGGTATATGAACCGGGTGCGCAACCGCGCCGGACTTCCGGACATCTCCTCAAGCCTCTACTACACCGACCCGGCCATATCTACCGACTATGCGACGTTTAAGGAACATCTCAAGATTGAGCGCGGGCTTGAATTGGCTTTCGAGTGCGTCCGGTGGATTGACCTCAAACGCTGGGGCTTCGACGAGACTACGGTTTCTGAACTCAAGACGCGGGATGCGGACTATAATAATTTTGTTCTCGGGAAGAATGAGCGTATGCCGATTCCTCAGAAGGACTGCGACAATAATCCCAACCTCTGGCAGAATCCGAATTATTGATATGGTATAATTATTTCCCACGATAATGTTAACACAAAATTTTTAACGAACTCCATTATGAAAAAGATGCTTTTATTCGCAGGCGCGGCAGTTATGCTTTTCGCTGCCTGCTCCAAGACGAGCAACACGCAGGCAGGTCCGGAATTCGGACTGTCACCGGTCATCAACAATGTCGGGCCGGAAAAAGGCGTTGTCAGTCTGACGATTACCGGAAATGATTCCTGGACTGTCAAACTTACCGAATGGTCAACCGAGGACACAGAATGGTGCGCGACCGAGGTGACTGAAGGCGAGGGTGCGTTCACGCTGAAACTAACTGTCGAGCAGGCCGTTTCGACCACGGACTCCCGTTCGGTGATTGTCGAGGTCTCCAACGGAACCAAGGCTCTCCAGTCAAAAATTATCCAGGCTCCTCTCGAACTCGGCGAAGGTGAAGTGCTCATCGTCGGCCTTGACGGCGTGGGACGCATCTGGTCGGCATACAATCTTTCCGGCAAGGGCACTTTCGAGACTGATATGGAGGCGACTTCCGCCGTCTTCCAGTTTAACCGCGACAAAGCCTGGCCTTTCGACCCGTCGAAGAACAACGGTGCATTCGGCGGCGGAGCTCCGGCAAGCGACGGGATGGTTCCTGTGGAAGGGTTTATGGATGCCTGCAAGGCATATTCTGAACCGCACCGCAAATTCGCGGAAGACGGAATAACAGCAGTAGATGACGATGAAGCATGGGATGAGGCCAACGACCCTTGTCCTGAAGGATGGAGAGTGCCTACGACTTGGGAAATCATCCAGACCCTCGGATTCTGCGAACCGGCATCGTACACTCTTGATAACGCGACCAACTTCAGCTTCAACTGCATCCGCGTGAATGCCGGAGAGCGCGGCTTCACTAAGGACGGTCTTCTTGTTGGCTGGGGAACCAATGTTCCTGACAGAATCACCAAGAGCAATGTCATCGAAGAGGGCGGTATGTTCATCCCTCAGTCCGGGTGGATTTCTTCCGCAGGCGGATACACCGACAGGACCTGGATGTTCACCCTCTGGGGTGCGACCTCGCA
>CAVHJF010000031.1:0-25414 GCA_963636275.1 Acutalibacteraceae bacterium
GGATTGAAAAAACTAACGCCAATGAAAAAGATAAATAATATAGGATTTCTTAGGAAAATCGTCGCCTGGGTGACTATTGTGACACTTGTGGTGAACGTCGTTATTGATTGTTTGATAGAACTGACTAGAAAACCCGATGAGGCGGTGGCGGTCGATACGCACCCGTGGAAGGGAGCTAGAGTCGGGATTATCGGTGACTCAATCTCAGATCCGGAAGCGTCGAACGGCCCTAAAAAATATTATTGGTATCTGGAGCAGGAAATCGGAATCGTCCCTTGCGTCGTGGCGAAGAACGGCCAGCAGTGGAGCGAGGTCCTTCCGCAGGCGAACAATCTGAAAAGCGAATATGGCGACAGCTTGGATGTGATTCTTATCCTTATGGGTACCAATGACTTCAATGCGGGCGTGCCGATAGGCGAGTGGTTTACGGAAGAATATGTCAAAGTTGAGGCTGCCAACGGCGAGCCGAAATCTATGCAGAGAAGGAAGCACAGGACGCTCAACTTGGACCAGAATACTTTCAAGGGTCGTATAAATGTCGCGCTCGACTCGCTTAAGAATATGTATCCCCGTCAGCAGATTATCCTGATGACTCCGCTGCATAGGGGATATGCGAAATTCGCTGAAAACAACGTTCAGCCGGACGAGAACTACACCAACCGTTGCGGCGAATACATCGACGCCTACGTGAATGCCATAAAAGAGGCTGGGAATGTATGGTCCGTTCCGGTGATTGACCTGAACGCTATTTCCGGAATATCTCCGCTCAACCGCTCGCAGAAGGATTCTTTTCCTCGGGACGAGGACAGGTTGCACCTGACTGACAAGGGACACGAAAGGGTCGCCGCCGCCCTCGCTGCCACGTTACGAAGTTTATCCCCAGAGGTGAGTCGATTTGCGGAATAGTTAGTCGGATTCCTTCCGGAACGCTGGTTCAAATCATCTCGAATGCAGATGCTTTCCTCGATGCTGTTGAGGTGTCAGTTGTAGAAACCAATCAAATCCGTCCGGATTTGTGGTTTCGTACAAAATTGAACCATTTTCGGATGAATTGTGGCCTCTGATGGAGACGTGTTATCTACTTTTGCGGAAGTTAGCATAGTTAACAACTGCACAAAAGTAGAATTATGAAGACACTAAAACTGATTTCGACAGCAGTAACTGCTCTTCTTTCGGCATTTATCATAGAGGCCAGCGCCCAGTGTCAGTTCCCTGACCATACATCGCCAGTCGGCAAAGATACGGCGCAGATTGATATGCGCGCGTGGAGACTTGTGTCGCAGATGACACTCGAAGAGAAATGCGACTATATCGGCGAATTGACCTCATTCGTAATACGGCCTGTGGAAAGGCTGGGGATTCCTCAGCTGCTGATGGCCGACGGACCGCAGGGAATCCGCAATATCCGCCGTACAAACACTGTCAGCACCCTGTATCCGTGCGGAGAACTCACTTCCGCTTCCTGGGACAGGTCGCTCGCGGAGAAACTCGGCAACGCTCTTGGACAGGATGCCAAGGCCAGAGGAATCTCATTCCTGCTGGGCCCGGGAGCGAATATCTATCGTGCTCCGTTCTGCGGAAGAAATTTCGAATACTTCGGTGAAGATCCATATCTGACATCTGAAATAGCCGTCAACTACATAATTGGAGTGCAAGAAGAGGGCGTAATCGCCACAATCAAGCATTTTGCGGCGAACAATCAGGAGTGGAGCCGCCATCATACAAGTTCGGACGTAGATGAGCGCACACTAAATGAAATCTACTTCCCTGCATTCAAGAAAGCGGTGCAGAAAGCGCACGTGGGTGCAGTGATGAACAGCTACAACCCGATTTTTGGAGTCCACGCTTCAGAACACGGCTGGATGAATATAGAAGTTCTCCGAAATACGTGGGGATTCGAGGGGATATTGATGTCTGACTGGACCTCAGTATATTCATCATCCGGAGCTGCTAACGGCGGCCTTGACTTGGAATGCCCGAGAGGCGTATATTTCACGGCGGAGAAACTCGTGCCGCTTGTAAAGGCCGGCGTAATCCCGGAGGAGACAATCGACACGAAAGTATATCATATCCTGCACACACTCAATAGGTTCGGCCTTCTGGACAAAGATATAAAGGATGAATCTATCCCGCTGGATAATCCGGAAAGCGACGAGACTGCATTCGAGATAGCTAAAGGCGGAATCGTGATGCTTGAGAACCGTGGCGGAGAACTTCCGTTCGGCAATAAAGACAAGATTCTGGTGCTTGGCCCTAATGCCTGCATCACTCCGACCGGCGGCGGAAGCGGATTCGTACAGCCGTTCCATTCCGTCACAATAGCCGATGGTTTGGTCAAGAAATTCGGCGCGAAACGCGTGACAGTTCTGCCTGACAGTGTGCTGTTTGCAGACGTGCCGGCTGATTCCGTAAAGGCAGGAGTCGTAAACGAAAAGGTGCTTGCAGAGGCTCTGAAGAATGCCGGGAAGGTCGTATTCTGCGGCGGATTCAACTACAAAGTTGAGGGAGAAGGCTTTGACAGACCGTTCGCTCTTCCTGCGGCTCAGAGAAGAATCATTCAGAAGCTTACAGGCGCACATTCTCACGTTACCGTACTCATAAATTCCGGTGGCGGAGTTAATTTCAATGGTTGGAGCGAGGATGTCGAGGCTGTCCTTATGATATGGTATCCGGGACAGAGAGGTGGAGACGCGGTTGCGGAAGTGCTGTCCGGCAAGGTTTCGCCGAGCGGAAAACTTCCGATGAGCATCGAGGACAAGTGGGAAGACAACCCTGTGCACGACACCTATTATGAGAATACTCCGGTGTTTACGCAGAATACCAAGGCAAAGAGAATCGAATATCGCGAAGGTATATTCTATGGATACAGAGGCTATGAAAAGAACGGAGTACAAGTGAGATATCCTTTCGGTTACGGCTTGTCTTACAGCAAGTTCGACTATTCGGACCTCAAACTGGAGCGCCTCTCCGGCGACAGCGTAAAGGTGTCATATACGGTTTCCAATACCGGAAAATGTGACGCTGCAGAAGTCTCGCAGGTCTATGTGGGCGACAAATCCTGCTCAGTACCGCGTCCTGTCAAGGAACTCAAAGGCTTCAGCAAGAACTTCATACCGAAAGGCGGCAAGGTCAGAGTAGAAATGACACTGGACAAAGATGCCTTCTCATTCTATGACGTCAAGACAAAGACATTTATCGTTGAGCCCGGCGAATTCACAATCTCCGTGGGCGCATCTTCCGCAGATATCAGACTTGAGCAGAACATAATTCTCGGAACGTCAGATTATTTTACGCTCAATATTGAGCCGGACAGGACGAGTGTCATAAAGAACCCTCTCAACGGCTGGGTGATGTATCTCGGACGTTCCTGGGACGAGAATTTCGGAACGGAAATCGGCTACGACCATTGGCCGGTGGGCAAGGACGGCAAGCAGTATGTGAATGTGTCAGACTATTGCGCTACGGCATATATCCGCACCAGCTGGTCTTCGATGGAGCCGGAGGAGGGCCGGTATTTCTGGAATGATGACTCTTCAAGGCTCAACCGTCTGCTTAAGGAGGTCAGGCGCAGGGGAATGCGTCTGGCTTTCCGTATTGTCGTTGACGGACGCGACCAGGGGCAGAACACCCCGCGCTATGTGGTTGACGCAGGCGCGAAATGCTTCACGAGCAAGGTCGGGGACGTTGACGTGTTCACTCCATACCCGGATGACACGGTATTCCAGCAGAAATACGAGAAATTCCTGACTGCGTTCGCCGAAAGATTCAATTCGTCTGATGAAATCGACTTCATAGATGCCTACGGCTTGGGAAAATGGGGCGAAGCACATTCGATGAAATATATCGATGAAAAGAATAAAATCCCTGTATTTGAATGGATTACAAGCCTGTATTCGCGCCTGTTCACCAACATTCCGCTTGTGATGAACTATCACCGCGTGCTTGCGGCTCAGACTATAGACGGTTGGGAGGATGCTCCTAATCCTGATACAGAAGGCCTTCTGGAGTCGGCAATCCGTAAAGGCTATATTCTCCGTCACGATGCTTTCGGAATGACCGCATATTACAAGGATTGGGAGAAGGATTTTGCGGCGAGATGGCGCTACCGTCTTCCTATCATATTTGAGGGCGGATGGATTACCGGAGCGCATCACCGCTATTGGAAAGATCCGAGCGGGGCTTACAGAGAAGGCCATTCCGAGGATGTCCGCAAAGGCGAAATGGAGGCGGCTGAAGAGGCTCACGTGAATATGATGGACTTCAGAGTGGGGGATGAGACGAAGAGCTGGTTCGCCAATTATGAACTCGTGCAGAAGTTTGTGAGCGAGGGCGGTTACAGACTCTATCCGTCAAGCGTGACATTGCCGTCCGAATCCAAGTTGGGCGATAAGGTATGCCTGTCGCAGACTTGGGAGAATCTCGGCTGGGGCTATTGCCCGAACAACATTCGCCAGTGGCACAACAGATACAAACCTGCGTTCGCGCTTATGGCCGAAGACGGCAGCATTGTAAGGACATTTGTCGATAAGGCGATGGACCCTTCCGAATGGATACAGAACCGTCCTTGCAGCCACAGTCTCAACGTGGAATTGTCCGGTATTCCTGCCGGAAATTACACCTGGCTCGTAGGCCTTGTCGATACGATGAAGGGCAATATTGTAGGTTTGAATATCGCCGTGGACAAAAAATCATTGACTTCCGACGGCTGGATGAAGGTCGGAAATATCGCATTACAGTAGCTTCCAGGGCCGATTGTACAAAAACAAACCCTTTTCGTATAATATAGGGCGATTATTAAATCGTAACAATAGTAAATTTGCGCCGAACTAATAACTGAAGAAATGATTGGTCTCAAGTTCATAAACAATAAATTCCTGTTGGTCGCCATAGCCGCGGCTGCAATTTCGTGCTCAAAAAGTTCCGGCTCAAGCAGCGTCGAACCAGACGAGAATGTTTCAATCAAGATTTCTCCTGACCGTACTTCCGTGCTGAGAAATCCGCTCAACGGATGGACACTCTACATCGGCCGCAGTTGGGATGAGAATTTCTGGACAACACAGGGATACGACAATGTCGAGGTGGAATCCCTCGGCACTACGGTAAAGGTCTCCGACTATGCGAGCACTGCATATCTCCGTACGACTTGGACTGCGCTGGAGCCTACCGAAGGCAACTATGTGTGGAATGATCCTGAATCTACATTCAGCAAAATACTCAAGTCCGTAAAGGAGCGCAATATGCGTTTCGCGCTCAGAATCGTGGTTGACGGACGTGACCAGGGGCAGAATACTCCTCAGTACGTATTTGACAAAGGTTGCAAATACTATGATGACCCTGATTATCAGGGAAAAGGACGCATTTCACCATATCCTGACGATCCTGTTTTCCAAGAATGCTATTCCAAATTCATCAAGGCGATGGCTGAGAAACTGGATGATGCAGATGTGATGGACTTCATTGACGCGTTCGGCCTGGGAAAATGGGGCGAGTGCCACACGCTGGTCTATTATGACAGCAATAACAAGGATCAGGTATTCGATTGGATTACAAGCCTATACGCTGAATCATTCAAGCACGTGGCTCTTCTCATCAATTATCACAGGATGATCGGTACCGCAACAACGGGCGGATGGTCAGATACAGTGCCTTCAGATACCGAAAAACTGCTTGACAGCGCGGTAGAAAAGGGATATAGCCTTCGTCACGATGCTTTCGGAATGACCGGCTACTATAAGACCTGGGAGAAAAGCTACGCCAGCAAATGGAATTACAGACGTCCTATCGTGATGGAAGGCGGCTGGATTACCACAGGAACACACCGCTACTGGATTGACCCGAGCGGAAAATATCGCGAAGGCCATCCTGAAGATGTCCGTCAGGGCGAGTTTGACGCTTGCGCGGAGGCTAAGGTGAATATGATGGATATCCGTACCGGAGAAATGAAATCCTGGTTCAAGGACGCTTTCGATGTATTCGAGAGATTCATTCAGGAGGGCGGTTACAGGCTTTATCCGGATATCGTGAGCTTGCCGCAGAAAGCATCCAAAGGCGCCAAGGTGCAGATTACACACAGATGGGTGAATCTCGGCTGGGGTTATTGCCCGAATAACATTCCTCAGTGGAACTATAAATACAAGCCTGCGTTCGCACTCGTTGATTCAAACGACAAACCGGTGAAAGTGTTCGTGGATACGGACGCGGAGCCTTCAGAATGGATAAAGGGTTCTCCTACCCAGTACAAATTCAATGTGACCCTCAGCGACGTGCCTGCAGGCAAATATACTTGGGCAGTCGCCATTGTTGACACTACTAAATCCGACACGGCTCCAGGCCTGGAAATTTCTACAAAGAAGTCTTCCCAGACCGCTGACGGTTGGACTAAGATATCAGAAATAAGTATTAACTAATTAATAACAAAGATGAGACACGCTAAAACTCGGCTGATGGCAATCCTTGCGACTGCTGTATGCTTCTTATGTCTCGGTATCACTCGGGCATCTGCTCAGAGCGGTATCATCAGTGGCCTTGTCAAGGATGAATCCGGAGAACCGTTGATTGGTGCCGGAGTCCTGATTAAAGGCACTACGACAGGTGAAATCACAGATATTAACGGACAATTCAAGATCAAGGCGGGACCGGATGCCGTTCTTGAAGTGTCATTCCTCGGTTTTGAGACTCAGGAAGTCAAAGTTAATTCACGTACAAATCTTGAGATTACGCTCAAGGCTGACAACTTGCTCGAAGAAACCGTGGTTATCGGTTACGGTACAGTGAAGAAAAAAGACCTCACCGGATCTGTTGCCGCAGTGAACGGTGACAACCTCGCCGCAAAGAAGACCACAACTCTTTCCACAGCCCTCCAGGGTACAATGTCCGGTGTCCTCGTTCAGAGGAACGGTAACGCTCCGGGTGCTGCGGCAAGCAGTATCAGGGTGCGCGGTATCACGACTATGGACAATTCCAACCCGCTCATTATTGTGGACGGTGTGCAGTGCAGCGATATCGACTATGTCAACTCAAATGATGTGCAGAGCGTATCTGTGCTGAAGGACGCTTCAGCGGCTTCCATCTATGGTTCCAAAGCTGCCGCAGGTGTCATTCTCATCACTACTAAACGTGGCGAGGCTTCCAACATCAGCCTCAGCTACAACGGCGAGGTTGGCTGGGAAATCCCTACCACACAGCCTGAGATGGTCGGTGTGACCCGTTTCCTCGAGATGAGCAATGAGCTTCTCTATAATGACAACAACGCTGCAGGATTCTTCCAGCTTTATACTGCTGACCAGGTGAAGAACTGGGTCGAGTACAACAAGACAGATCCGAACAACTATCCTATCACGAACTGGCGCAAACTCATTCTTAAGAACAGCGCTATGCGTCATTCGCACAACGTATCCCTCTCAGGCGGCAACAAGACCGTAAGGACAAAGGCTTCCATCACTTATGATGACGTGGACGGCTTGTACGGCAACCGCAAATATCAGAGATGGATGCTCAGGACAAACAACGACTTCACGATTATTCCGCAGATTCTTTCCGCATCCCTCGACCTTAACATCCGCAGGGCAAAGAACACCAGTCCTAACTATGATCCGTTCGATACTATGCGTATGATGCCGGCAGTCTATGCCGCAACTTGGGCTGACGGAAGATATGCTGAAGGAAAGTCCGGTTCCAATCCTTACGCTCTCGTCAATCTCGGCGGTACATACAGAGCCTGGAGTACACAGGTCGGAGGTAAAGCTTCCCTCGATCTTACTCCGGTGAAGGGCCTCAAGATTTCCGGCGTGGTTTCCCCATTCATAAACTACACGAAATCAAAGAGATTCAAGAATGCCTGCTGGTACACCCTTGCAGATGATCCTGAGACAAGAGGCGGCTATTTCGACAGCGGTACAACCTGGTCGACCAACAGCCTTTCTGAAAACAGAAACGACAGCTATACCATTACCTCTCAGGTGCTTGCAAACTACAATGGTACATTCGGCAAGCATAATGTGGGCGCTATGGTCGGTTATGAGAACTATGTTATGCGCAGCGAGACTCTCGGCGCAGCCCGTGACCAGTATGAGCTTACAGGTTATCCTTACCTCAACATCGGACCTGAGGACTATCAGACAAACTCCGGTAACGGTACAGAGTACACCTCCAATTCCGTATTCGGACGTATCACTTACGACTATGCAGGAAAATACCTTGTGCAGGCCAATGTCCGCCACGACGGTTCTTCACGTTTCGCCAAGAGCTACAGATGGGGAACATTCCCTTCATTCTCAGCAGGTTGGGCAATCTCGGAAGAGAACTGGATGCAGTCGGCAAAGCCATATCTTTCATTCTTGAAAGTGCGCGGTTCCTGGGGTAAGCTCGGTAACGAGAGAATCGGTGACAACTACTTCCCGTATATGGCATTGATGACTTTCGGCAATGCTCTCTTCTATGAGAACGGCGAGACGGTTTCCAACAAGACCGCTTCACAGCGTGCACTTGCAGTTGAGGATATCACTTGGGAGACAACCACATCCACAGACTTCGGTCTCGACCTCGGATTCCTCAGGAACAGACTTACAGCCAACTTCGACTGGTACTGGAAGAACACTGACGATATGCTCCTTTCCATCGAGATTCCTTATATGATGGGATACAGCAATCCTAAGACAAATGCCGGCAAGATGGCAACCAAGGGATTTGACCTCGAAATCGGCTGGAATGACCACGTGGGAGACTTCTCATACAGCGTGAGCGCCAACCTCTCGGACTTCACATCTAAGATTGTGAGCCTCAACAACTCTGATATCATCAGCGGCGGCAAGATTCAGCGCGAAGGCGGATATTTTAACGAGTACTACGGATACATCTGCGACGGCATTTACCAGACACAGGAGGAAGTGGAGAATTCCGCCAGGCTCAACGGCTCGGTGACTGTCGGTGACCTCAAGTACCGCGACATTTCCGGCCCGGACGGTGTGCCAGACGGTGTTATTTCAGCTGAGTATGACCGAGTTCCTCTCGGAAACTCACTGCCTCGCTTCCAGTATGGCGGACGCTTCAACTGCGACTGGAAAGGAATTGATTTCTCACTCGTAGTGCAGGGTATCGGCAAACAGAACTCATACCTCTCGGCAGCGTATGTCCAGCCGCTCCGCAACAACTATGGAAACATTCCTTCCATCATCGACGGCAAATACTGGAGTCCGTTCAACACAGACAAAGAGAACGCAAATGCGGAATATCCAAGACTTTCAAAGGTCAGCAGCGGTAACAACTACGCTACATCTTCATTCTGGATTTTCAACGGCGCATACTTCCGTCTCAAGAACGTGACCCTCGGATATACTCTTCCGAGCAAATGGATTCAGAAGGTCAAGATGTCAAGACTTCGCGTCTATGTCAGCGCAAACGACCTTTTCTGCCTGAGCCACTATCCTAAGGGATGGGACCCTGAGATGGGTACAAGCGCATATCCTATCACAACATCCGTTCTTGTCGGACTTTCCGTCAAATTCTAAAAATTGGACTGCAATATGAAACACAATATATTGTCTTTGACCGTTGCATCTATCCTGCTTGCATCATCCTGCACTTCGATGGATATGACACCGAAGTCTCAGGGTAACAGCGAATCCTGGTACACAACGGAGACAGAACTTAATATGGCCGTCAACGAATTCTATATTCTTGGCTATTGGCAGGAACCGCTGCAGGCAGCAGAGCAGTGGACTGACAACTTCACATACAGAAACACAAACCGTGGAGAAGGCGGCTCAGTCCTCGACGGGACACTCACCGGCCAGACCTGGTATTGCTATAATCTATGGCAGCAGAGCTACAAACTCATCTCTCGCGCCAATTCTCTCCTCAACAATATACACAGGGCTGAAAGCGCAGGTGTGAATACTAAGGTAATCGAGCGTTGCAAGGCTGAGGCCTGCTTCGCAAGAGCCTGCAAATATATGGACCTGCTGTTCTTCTATGGTGATGTTCCGTATATCGACAGATATTACACTATCACTGAGGCTGAAACTCAGCTGAAGAGAACTCCTGTCAGTGAGATTATCCCTAAGGTTTACGAAGACTTTGACTATGCCATCGAGCATCTTCCGGTGTCATACACCCCGTCTTCATCACACGCGACAAAAGGCGCCGCTCTCGCTATGAAAGCCCGCTTTGCGATGTATATGAAGGATTATGCGATGATGGCTGAGGCTGCCAAGGCCTGCATTGACCTAAACGTATATTCTCTCGAGCCTGATTTTGCGAAACTCTTCCAGCAGAGCACCAAAGAGAATGCTGAGAAAGTCTTCTGCATCCCACGCTCCATCACAAGCAGCGTGATTCTCGACCAGTGGTATGTGAAGAACGGTCTTCCGAGAAATGCCGGCGGATATGCGGCAGATACTCCTTCCTGGGATCTTCTTGCTTCATTCCTCTGCACGGACGGTCTTCCGATTGACGAGTCTCCTCTGTTTGACCCGCACAATCCGTTCAAGAACCGCGACCCGCGCTGTACAATGACAATCGTCGAGTTTGGCACTGAGCACTGCGGATTCATCTACAATCCGTCACCTGCGGCAAAGACGACGACCAACACCACGACCGGTGCGAGCCAGACCAATCAGGACAGCCGTATCAACAACCAGTATGCGTCTTACAACGGACTCGTATGGAAGAAAGGTATTGACGCAAGCTGGACCGAGAACGGAATGCAGGTTGAGAATGACTATCTGATAATGCGTTACGCTGATGTTCTTCTTATGTATGCCGAGGCTAAGATTGAACTTGGCCAGATTGACGATAGCGTTCTTGACGCAATCAATCAGGTGCGTGCAAGAGCGTACGGTGTAAATTCTTCTATGACAGATTCTTATCCGGCAGTTACATCGACAGACCAGGCTACCTTGCGCAAGGCTCTCCGCATAGAACGCCGTATGGAGTTCGCGAAAGAAGGCCGTCGCTATATGGACCTCGTCCGTTGGGACCTTGCAAAGAAAGCATTGAATTCATACAACTATATCAATCTTGCGGCTAATGACTGCCTTGAGCAGCTCGTTAACAAGGGCCTGTGGTTCTGGCCTGAGACACCGCAAATCGACGAAGACGGACTGGCTGATTTCGAGCCGATGGCTGAGAAGGGCCTGATCCAGAGAGGTGCTCAGAGAGTATTCCCTGACAGACAGATGCTCTGGCCTCTTCCTACTCACGACGCTGAGCTCTGCAACGGCAACCTCGTGCAGAATCCTGGATATTAGTCTTACATCTGACTGCGTGAGCGATTGATAATGTTCGAACACAAAAAATTGACAGTATGAAACATATATTAGGAAATATATCTGTTCTCCTCTCAGGCGCAATGGTTCTGGGTACGGCACTTTCCTGCCAGCAGGAGATAGATAACGAATATTCAAGACATAAATTCTCCATTCAGATGACGGCGTCATCGGAGAATATTGTCCTTGACGAGAGCAAGCCGGACGAGACAGTGCTGACTGTAAGTTGGACACCGGCTGCGGATTACGGTGACGATTACACGACTACATATCTCTATTCCATCGGCCACACCACAAGCACTGCTTCTGCCGTTAAGGAGTATGAGGATGACGGTAATTTCACCAGAAGTTACACCAACAAAGAGCTGCAGACTCTCCTGACCGGCAGGTTCGGCCAGCTGACCAGTACGAAAAGCAGCCTTAAATTCAGCATCAATGCCTCATTCGAGGGCCCTAGGCTGATTATTCCTGACGAGTCCAGCGTGATTGTCACGGTCAAGACTTACGGCGCAAAGCAGTTCGCGGCCGACAAGGTATGGCTCGGTGGCAGTGTCGTTTCCGAGAATGTTGAGCTCACCGCAAGCTCTGGCAACCCTGACGTATATGTATGGCAGGGTAACCTTAAGGCCGGTCAGCTGAACTTCCCTGTGGTATATGGTGACGAGAACAATCTGATTGTTCCTGAAGTTGCAGGCCAGACAGTATCCGGCACAGACGCTATGGCAGCAAAGATTGTCGATGCTAAAGACGGCGGCGGATGGAATGTAACCGCGGCTGATGCCTACAGGGTTACATTGAATTTTGCTACAAAGACTGTCACTGTGGTTCCTGTATCATCCATTGTCGAGATTGACAAGATTTATCTTGCAGGTACATCTGTCTCATCTGATGACGTGGAATTTACAAAATGTCTTGAAAGAGAAGAGGGTCTGTATGCGTTCCGCGGAGAACTCAAGGCCGGTACACTCTATATGCCTATCGAATTTGAGGGAACCCGTTCAGTAGCCATCGTTCCTAAGGAAGGAACATCAGTGAGCGACGGTGAGGCTGTGGTATTCACACAGGTATCCGCTTCCGGTGCTGCAGCAAAGGCTTGGAACATTCCTGCTGACGGCACATACCGCATCGTAATCGACATTGAGGCCAAGACTGTCACAATCTACTCATCTGCGACCGACTTGGGAAACGTCTCTGTAAGCTACAACAATACGGTTGACGGTATCAATCCTTACACGCAGGAAGTTACTCAGCTGTGGATGTTCGGAGGTGCAATCGGATGGGATCACGATTCCGACCTCAAGACAGGTTTCCAGAGGAAATATATCCTCAACCAGAGTCTTGCAGATCCTGCAGTATTCGTCTATTGCGGTGATGATATCCCTCGCAAATCACAGGTCGATGACAACAACAAGACCGGAGACTACAAGGGACAGTCAATCACAGGCTTTATGAAGTTCCTCGTATCAAGCATCGAGAACAACGTATGGTCTTACGGTTCGACTGCAAGCGCCAAGAGAAATTCATACTCGGGTTATGTCGAGTGCGCTCTCGGACAGTCTTACGGCTCTGTCGGCGGCCAGAGTGACAACCGTTACGCTTACTTCATCGTTCCTGAAGGCGCTAACTGCGTGGTTGTCAAGATTGACCGTACAGATGTCACAAAGGCGACAGTCAAATTTGAAAAGAGATAGAAACGCGGGGCGGGGAATCCTTTCCCCGTTCTCCCGCTAAAATATTGTGGGTCAGAATCAGAAGAGTAATTATGAATGTTGAAATGAATGACGGAGGACAGAAATACGTCTGTCCTACAGTAGAAATAGTCAAGATTGCGATGGAGGAGAACATCTGCAGTTCACAAGGGGTATTTGATAACGGTATCAATTGCGATCCGTACGAGGATGGTGAAGAATTTTAACGGAGAGAAGTTATGAAGCGATTGTTAATTGCATTCTTTGCAGTGGCCGCATTGTCCGGCTGCTCGAAATCTGAAGTCCGTTCAGATGAGGATGGGAAGACTCCGTTCACCATCTATGTCAGCGCTCCGTCAGATAATGTCACCAAGACATCATTTGATGAAAGCACGTATGAGGTGTCTTGGAGCAAAGGTGATGCTCTTGCCGTGATTATAAACGGCGAAACTTACAAGTTTGTGAATGAGACAGGAGGAAATGCTTTCACCTGCGCGGATTTTACTCCGGTGGAAGGAACCGAATATGCGTATGAACTCATTTATCCGTACGCGAGTGATTTGATATTCACTATGTCCGGAGGTGTGAAAACTCCTATGTACGGTACCGCGACAGCTACAGGCGGTGATGTTCCTGAAATCACTATGAAACAGCTTTCAGCTTTGATCAAGGTCACTGTCAAGAACGAGTCTGAACAGGGCGAGGCTACTCTTTCGTCATTGCGCATTGAGCGTGCTGATGGCGGTGTGCTCGGTGGAAAGCACCATATAGTTGACGGACTGTTGCAGGCTACGGAAAATGCGGTTGCCTACACTGAAGTGAACAATCAGAGCAAGAAGATTGCTGCCGGCAGCAGTGTGGATATGTTTCTGCAGTGTGCTCCGTTTACCGCCGAGGCCGGAACGACATTAAACATCAGTTACACTGTCAACGGCACGCAGCATCAGGCGAATAAGACCTTCACCAAAGATGTGAAATTCGTCGCCGGAAAGGTGAACCGCACATCGGTTTCGTTTAAGGAGGAAACTGATAATGCGATATATGTTGATTTCGGAGATTCGGACAAAACGACTTCCGGGTGGAATAACATTACCGACGGCAATGCGGAAGGTGTTAAACTTCAATATCTTGACGGGACAGATTCCGGAGTGGCCATTACGATTGGAAGCGGCTGGTCGGTATATAAGCCAGTAGGTGGCGAATCTGGTTATGCGACTTATAATGAGATTCAATATCCGCTTACAGCCTGGTCTGATGCCTTTATGTTCAGCGGAAGCGGAGAAAAAACAATGACATTCTCAGGCCTGGATTCGGGAAAAGCATATAAATTTACAATTGCTGCGTTCCGTTGGAACGGCACATCTACAGTGAGGGCTACAAATTACTGGCTTGTCGGAAAGACAACCACAGATTCAAAGAAAGTATATCAAGGAACAAAAGTCGACGGAAAAGATTCGTTGACAAAAAATATTGAGAATCACTTTGCGGTCTTTGAAAATGTGACTCCTGATGCTGAAGGAAATGTGGTATTGAACGTGACGGCTGATTTGATAGGCAAAGTACAGGAGGCTCACGTATCCGCAGTGGTGATAGAAGTGGCAGAGTAAGTCGCTGATTTCAAATAACTTCTGAGCAAAAATGAAGAATCTGATACGTATATTTTTCGTGACAGCCCTGTCTCTTGTTGCAGTTGCCTGCAGCAAGGGGCAGTCTGCCGATAATACGGGCGGAAACGATGGCAAGGTCGTGAATTTCTCGCCCGACAGAAATGTAGTGCGCTCCAATCCGCTTTGCGGCTGGGTGCTTTACGCCGGACTAGGAAGCGAGCTGGCGGATTTCTGGGAAAGATACGATGACTTCCAGACCTCGGCCGGGAACGTGTGCCTTACGGATTATGCCAGGACATTGCTGATTCGTACCACTTGGGGGCAGCTGAATCCGGAAGAAGGCGTCTATATCTGGCAGGATGACTGCAACACGGTGTATGCGCAGCGCTACCGCAGGCTTGTGTCCGAGGCGAGAAAACGCAATATGCGCATCGGCTATGGCTTCAGCATTGACAGCCGCGACAAACACGAGTTCTGCACTCCGCTGTATGTGCGCGACAAAGGTGCTGCCGGCTATGCCACTAAGACTGGTTCTATGGAAGTATGGTCTCCGTACCCTGATGATCCGGTGTTCCAGCAGTGTTATGAGCAATTCATTCACGATTTTGCGCAGCATATCAACAACCCGGACTCTACAGAGTTTGTACACGGAGTAGGCATCGGTAAATGGGGCGAGTATCACAGTTGTATCTATTCTACTGGCGATGATACTCCGAAAAAACCTGTATTTGAATGGGTTACCTCATTGTTCGCAAAAGAATTCACCAAGATTCCTATCTTCATCAACTATCACCGCTCTATCGGCTCGACTGAAGGCAGCGGCACAAATCCTGATTCTGAAGGGATGATAGATTCTGCCGTGAAGAAGGGCTTCGGAATAGGCAGCGGCGCATTCGGAATGAAGACATACTACGGCACTTGGGAGAAGAACATCGCTGCAAAATATCGCTACCAGGTTCCTCTGATTGCTGAAGGCGGATGGGTGAAAGCTTCGCACGGAGATGCTCCTATGCGCTGGGAGACAGAGAATTACAAAGACTGGGCAGACGTCCGCAAGGGCGAGTTCGATATGGCGCGAGAGGCCTGCGCAAGTATGATGGACCTCCGCTATAACGACAGTGTCGCGATGAGTGAGGCGTGGTCGTGGCTGAACGAGGCCTATGATTACTTCATCCAGTTCATCCAGGACGGAAATTACAGGGTTTACCCTTCTAAAGTGACTGTCCCTGAGACTGTTGCCAATGGCTCAACAGCCGAGTTTCAGCATCGCTGGGCAAATCTCGGATATGCTTATTGTCCGACCAACTTCAGGCCGTTTGTTGACAAATACAAGGTTGCATTCGCGCTTCTTGACAAGAACACAGGCGCTCCGGTTAAGATTTTCTATGATGAGAATGCAGACCCGAGCAAATGGATAAAGGGCACACCTGTAGATTACGATTTCTCCTTGAAAATCGAGGGCGTTCCTGCCGGAAGCTATACTTGGGGAATCGGTATTGTGGATGACGCTTCCGCAGACAAGAAGATAGGCATATTCACTTCAGCCAAAGGTGATTATACCGACGGCGGATGGCTCAAGGTTGCCGACGTTACCGTAAAGTAAGTCATTGTCACTTATTGAATATTTAGTAATTTTATACCGTTGAGCCCGTACGTGACTTTCAGAGGGCGTATGGGCTCATAATAAAAACACTGACTGATAATGAAACTTTCAAAGACTTTTGCCAAGATAGTCCTTGCGGCGATTCTGGTACTTTCCAATCTGTCATTATGGGGCGCAGCTCCGGAGAAGGTCTCTGCGGATGTTCAGTCCGGCAAAGACACTTTGCGAATTCTCGCCATTGGAAACAGCTTCTCGCAGGATGCGGTGGAACAGTATCTGTATGAACTGTTTGCGGCAGACGGTCAGGAAGTCATTATCGGAAACCTCTATATCGGAGGCTGCTCTCTCGAGAGGCATTGGGGCAATGTCCAGAACGGCACGAAGGATTATTATTACCGCAAGATACAGGACGGAAAGAAGACAGAGGTCGCAAAGACGACTCTAGAGCACGGCCTGTTTGACGAAAAATGGGATATAATCAGCCTTCAGCAGGCGAGCGGACTGTCCGGAAAATATGAAACTTATAATCCATATCTCCCTTCATTGATTTCCTATCTGCGCGAAAACGCTCCGAAGAAAGATTTCAAACTGGCTTGGCATCAGACCTGGTCATATTCGGAAAACTCTGACCATAAAGCGTTTGCAAACTATGATAAGAACCAGATGACAATGTACAACGCGATTGTAGACTGCGTGAAGAAGTTGCAGGCGGAGAACGGGATTGACATTCTCATACCGTCCGGCACTGCGATTCAGAATGCGAGAACTTCATATCTTGGAGACTCCTTCAACCGTGATGGTTATCATCTCAACATAAATTACGGGCGCTACACGGCAGCCTGCACTTGGTACGAGGCTATTTCCGGAAAGACGGTAATAGGCAACAGTTATGCTCCCGCCAAGGTGGATGAGAACGAGAAGAGAGTGGCTCAGAACGCAGCTCATCTTGCCGTTAGAAATCCTTATTCAGTGACAGAGATGACAGAATTCAGGCTCTGTCCTTGTTGCCATTGATGTTCAGCATTATGGAACGGTATTTTCGCTCATATTGTCTCAGGCTTGTCGCGGCAATAGCCTTGCTGCTCACTTCCGCGTTATCCGCAGACGCCGTCAATATCCAGAGCTACCGTTTCCATCAGATGCCCGAAACCTCATATTACGGAGGCATCAACAGTATAGCCAAAGACAGCATAGGCAGAATGTGGTTCAGCGGAACCGATGCTCTGTATATGTTCAACGGGCGGATGTTCAAGAACATAGTCGTTCCGAATCCGCGTATGGAAGTGGCGGTGGATTTCAGAGCGATCAAGGTCAGAAATGACGGAAAATTGTTCGTGGCCGCCAATGTCGGATTGTTTTCATTTGACTATAAGACCGAAAAGATGGTCCTGGAGCGCCAGGGTGACATCTCGGCGATAGACACGGACTCGGACGGGCGGATTTGGATGCTCGCCGGAAGTGGACTCTTCCTTGTGGACAATGAGAACGGCGAATATCGCCAGTGGGCTTTGCCTGAAGATTGCAATAGCGGAACCGTTACGCTTTCCTGTTCGGGAAAATCGGCGTATGTCGGAAATGCCGGGAAACTCTATTGCTTTGACACAGAGAAGTTTGAATGGTCTTTGTGGATAGATTTCACCAACCGTAACATCCAATTCTCGGATGTGCTCAAGACAGACGACGGAATTTTTGTGCTGACTCTCAAGGATGGTCTGTATGAATGTGACGCCTCCGGTGCGGTTACAAGGGCATATCGCCTTCCGCAGGGCTATGACAAATCCAGCACGGCAAAGGAACTGTTCCTTGACGAAAAGGGTGTCGTGTGGGTGGCGACACAGTCCGGACTCCAGCTTATAGAGCCGAGCACTGGCGAGTCGTATATGCTGACAGCCAATCTGTTCGACATTTTTGCCCTTCCGAACAATTCAGTATGGTCCATATATCCGGACCCAGACGGTGGCGTATGGGTGGGAACATACGGCGGAAAGCTCGCATATCTTTCTTTCTCAGACAACGACATCCGCAGTGTGCATCCGACTCCGGGCGGACTCAGTCATCCGATTGTGAGCTCGTTCGCGGAAGACAATGACGGAAATCTCTGGGTCGGAACAGAAGGCGGTGGCATTTCTATATGGAACCGCAAGGCCGGCAATTTCTCCGTAATGCGTCAGGAAGACGGCAATTCCCTCAATTCCAATATGATAAAGAGACTGGTGTGCGATGGGGAATATATGTGGATAGCCGCATTCAACGGCGGTATAATGAGGAAAAATCTCCGTACTGGTCGGCTGGAGGACTTGAAAATCCTCAATCAGAATACCGGACGACCTCTTTCGGTCTATGATTTCGAGACGGAAACTGACGGGATATGGGTTGCTGACCCGGATGCGGAACTGATGTTCTGGGATGGTCACAAGACCGAGAATGTGATTTTTTACGATGCGGACGGCAAAAAGATCCGTATGAGGGTAGAGGGGCTATTCCATAACGGGGCGGACAATCTGGTTCTCGTGACTCATTCCGGAGTGCACGTGATGGATGTGCAGTCCAGGAAACTGATTGAGCATCACATTGTTCCGAATGAATCTTATGCAGCCAACAATCTTTGCTGCTGGTGCCGTACATCCACTTCCGATTTGTGGTTCGGAACTCGTGGCGCAGGTGTGAACAGGCTTGATGCTCAGGGAAATTACACCAACCTGAACACATCCGATGACGGCCGGTTCGTCGGCCGGACTGTTTTCGGCATTCTGGAGGATAAGGTTTCCAAGAATGTATGGTTCAGCACGGATGCCGGGCTGTTCTATTATGACGCGAAGGACGGAAAGATTGTCCATTCGGATATTGACGAGACCATCCGTTGCGGTGCATACTATGTCCGCTCCTGCTTCACTACTTCGAATTCTGAAATGCTTTTCGGAGGCACTGACGGCTTCATAATGTTCAATCCTGAGAATTTCAAGGTGAATCCGCAGAAGCCGAGAGTCTATTTCACGGAGCTGAAGATAAATGACAAGAATCTGAGCCTGTCGGATTCTGATTCTCCTATCAAACAGGCGGTTTCCACCCTGAACGGACTAGACGGCAGAAAATATGAAATAGACCTCTCACATCGTCAGTCGAACTTTGAAATCGGCTTTGCCTCAAACAGTTACCTTGAGCCTCAACGCAACCGATACTCATACAGGATGAGAGGCGTCTCGGACAACTGGATTGAACTCCCTGCAGGGCAGCAGAATGTGCGTTTCGTCAATCTCGCTCCAGGAAAATACCGTTTTGAGATACGTTGCGCGAACAGCGACGGTGTCTGGGGCGACAAAGTGAGCTCGCTCTCATTCAGACTGCATCCGTCACCACTTCTTTCCCCGTTGGCTTATGCCGTTTATATCATTCTGGCGTTGCTGGCCGTGTTCCTCACCTGGGTTTATATGACCCGCAAGAAGATGTTGGAGAAGAGCCTGGAAGTGGAGAAAGAAAAAGAGAAAAACCTCAGGGAACTCACCCAGGCCAGGATAAACTTCTTCACGAACATATCGCACGACCTCAAGACACCTCTGACGCTTGTGGTCGATCCGCTAAAGCAACTTGAGAAAACTCTGCCGGAGGATGCGCCGTCACGGAAATATGTGGACGCCATAGGCCACAATGTGGTCAGAATCCAGAGAATGATAGGTGAGTTGCTGAAATTCAGACAGATAGAGACGCTTAAACTGCCTATGGACCTGAAGTCCGGAGATATTGTCAAGTTCGTGGAAAGTATCTTCTCCCTCTTCGAGTTCTACGCTTCCTCACGTCATATCGAGACCGAATTCATATCATCCATAGACAGTTATATGACCCGCTTCGACTATGATGTCATAGAGAAAGTCTTTACGAACTTGATTTCCAATGCGGTGAAATATACTACGGAGAACGGATATGTCAATGTTCGAGTTTGTCTTGCATCCGCTCCGGAAGGTAGGCAGGAGGCGGGCGTGGATTGGCTGTCATTTTCGGTGACCAACAGCGGCTCGGAAATTTCCAAGGACAGGTATGAGACAATCTTCGAACCGTTCAACAATGCCGGTGGCAAGGCGAGCACCTGTTTTGAAAGCCATACCGGTCTGGGCTTGGCTATCGTGAAGGAGTTGGTGAATGATATGAAGGGAACAATATCGGTATCATCCGCAGATTCAACAGTCTCATTCACAGTGCTTTTGCCGTTCGTTCACTGCGCCGATGCCGTGGCTGACGAGTCCGCAGTCGAGTCAGAGGGTTCAGCCTACGAGTATGCCGCATCGGAGATTGACAACTTGATTTACGATATCAACCAGCGTGAGCACGTGGACGAGAAACGCGGCCGCAAGCAGTATGACGTTCTTGTCATCGAGGATGACGCGGAACTGCGTAACTATCTGGACCAGAGGCTGTCCCAGTCATATAATGTCTATACGGCGATGAACGGGCGAGACGGAATCGCAAAGATAGAGAAGATTATGCCTCATATAGTCGTGACTGACCTGGTTATGCCGGAGATGGACGGGTTCGAGGTTTGCCGTCGCATAAGGGAAGACATAAGTACGTCTCATATTCCTGTCATAATGCTTTCGGCTGCGGGCGAGAACAGGACTGCGCAGATAGATGCCCTGGAATATGGTGCTAATGTGTTCATAGACAAGCCTGTAGATATCGATTTCCTGCAGAAGCAGATTGACAGTCTAATTCGCAGTCAGAACAAACTTAAAGAAATCTACAGCAAGAAATATGTGGCCGAGCCGTCCAAGATAACCATATCGTCGGTGGACGAGGACCTCATACGCAAAGCTGTTTCCTTCATAGAGAAGAATTTCGAGAACGAGAACTATGGCGTGGACGATTTCGTTTCGGATATGGCGATAGGCAGGACGAGGCTTTATCAGAAGATAACCGACCTTACCGGAATGTCCATCAAGGAGTTCATTCTGGATATCAGGCTCAAGAGAGCCAGTCAGTTGCTCAAGGAATCTGAATATACGGTCGCAGAGATTTCGACTATGACCGGCTTTGCAAACCCTAAATATTTCAGTGTCTGCTTCAAACGCCATTTCGGCCAGACTCCTACCGAATTCAAGGCCAACTCTGAAGCAAAATGAGAGTCTGCCTGAGGTGTTGAGGCTTCTTTAGAATTATTAAACGCTGTCAGTCAGTGAAAACCTTTAAAAGTATGAATCCTAAATCTATATTTACATCTTTATGTCTGGTATTTGCGGCCTCTGTGGCAATGGCCCGGCCGTCTGATTCGCAGTTGCTTAATTCTGAGGTGTCTGGCTCTCGAGAGTCTCATTTCTTGGCATCGGATACCCCGGCAGCGTATTCGCAACCATCAGAGGTTCAGGCATCTGATGCCAGGAACGTGGTGACATCAGTCCTAGTCGAGGCGGAGAACTTCACTGTCAAGGGCGGATGGTCTGTGGATCAGCAGTTTATGGACCAGATGGGCTCTCCGTATCTCTTGGCGCACGGAATCGGTGTCCCGGTTGAGGATGCGACGACTGATATAGAATTGGAAAAAGGTTTGTGGAATGTCTGGGTCAGGACATACAACTGGACATCTCCTTGGACAGACAAGGAAGGCCCGGGCGCATTCACCATATCAGTTGGCGGAAAGTCCCTGAAAAATACCCTCGGCACGACCGGCAACAGTTGGGAATGGCAGTATGCCGGAAGTGTGAAAGTTCGCGGAGGCAAGACAGAATTGCGTCTTCACGATCTCACCGGCTTTGACGGACGCTGTGACGCTATACTGCTCTCAAAAGAAACCTCGCCTGCATTGCCGTCGGAGGCATCAGCGCAGAGAGCGTTCAGGGCAGGCATTGCCGGAAGTCCGGCGACAAGCAAGGCTTCTTACGACTTCGTGGTAGTCGGAGGCGGTATTGCCGGAATGTGTGCGGCTGTCTCTGCGGCGCGCAACGGACTTTCGGTGGCGTTGGTCAACGACAGGCCTATCCTGGGAGGAAACAATAGCTCGGAGATTCGCGTGCATCTTGGCGGAAGCATCGAACTTGGTCCGAATGAAGGCCTCGGCAGAATGATACGTGAGTTCGGTCAGACCAAGAGCGGTAATGCCGGTCCCGCATCTAACTACGAGGATGATAAAAAACAGCAATTCATTGACAGTGAAGAGAATGTGAAACTATATGCGCCTTTCCACGCGATTGCGGTCAAGAAGGACGGAGACAAAATCGTATCGGTAACTGTCAAGCATATAGAGACAGGAGAGGAGGTTGAGTTGTCCTCGGCACTATTCGCTGACTGTACAGGAGACGGAACAATCGGCTATCTTGCCGGAGCGGATTGGACTCAGGGCCGTGAAGGCAGGGACGAATATGGAGAATCATTGGCGCCGGAGTCGGCCGACAAGATGGTTATGGGCGCTTCTGTCCAGTGGTACAGTAAAGATTGCGGTGCTCCGACAACGTTCCCGGAGTTCTCCTATGGCCTGGAAATCAATGCGGGCAACTGCGAACGTGTGACGATGGGCGAGTGGACCTGGGAGACGGGTATGAACCGGGATCAGATTCTCGAAGCCGAGCGCGTCCGCGATTACGGCCTGCTTGTAGTATATTCAAACTGGAGCTACCTGAAGAATCACTCCGGAGACGGCAAGTTTGCGGACAGGAGCCTTGACTGGGTGGCTTATGTGGCCGGAAAAAGAGAATCCCGTCGTCTGCTTGGAGATTATGTCCTCACACAGAAAGACATTGACGGCAATATCCAGCACGATGATGCCTCATTTACAACATCTTGGAGCATTGACCTGCATTTTCCCGACGCGAAAAACTCAGCGAAATTCCCTGGAAACGAGTTCAAATCGGCTACGGTCCATAACTGGATTTATCCTTATGCAGTGCCGTACCGTTGTCTGTATTCCCGCAACATAGCCAATCTTTTTATGGCTGGACGAGACATAAGTTGCTCTCACGTGGCGCTCGGAACTGTCCGAGTGATGAGAACGACAGGGATGATGGGCGAGGTTGTCGGACTTGCGTCTTCCATCTGCAAAGAATATGGATGCTCCCCGAGAGAAGTGTATGAAAACCATCTTGATGAGTTGAAAGCCAAGATGAAAGACGGTGCAGGACGCCGTGATGTTCCGCTCTCGAATCAGAAATTCAATGAGCAGAACCGTCTGCTGACATCGCCGGCCGATGAAAATCCAGGCCGCGAGGCTGTGCCTACACGCGCTTTTCTTGAAACCCGCGCATATCTTGAATCAGACACTCTGCATATCCGTAACTCCAAGATTGAAAGGACTTTCCTGTGGAATGGGGGAGACCTGATAAATCTGGAAATGACTGATTTGCAGACTGGCCGCAAGTTCGTGAACAAGGGTCAGACTCCGTCTTTCGTAGTGACGGCTACTCCGGCAAATGCGACAAATGGCTGTCTGTCAACCAAGTGGGTGATGTCTGACGGAATCCATCCGGAGCATCTGGAAGCAGAGATTACCTATTCGCTTGGCCAGACCCGCATCCGCAGGGTGTTCCGCATATACAGCGACTGCCCTGCAATTGCCTGCGACAATTATGTTTGCGGGGCAGATTCCGCTGTCGAGAAGGAAAACGGCAATTCGGCTGACAATAAGAACATCGAATCTACGGCTGATATGCGTCAGAAGAAGCCTCGCTCGCCATATCTGGAGAAATTGTCATTGGACGGGGTTCATTGGCAGGTCAAGACTGTAGAATTTTTCGACGTGACGGACTGGAACAACAACCTTGTAGCGGAGCGTGAATTCATACCTTATCGTCGTCAGGGCTATCGCGGAAATCTGCTGTTCGCGCGTGACGGAAGAGACGGCAACGGATTTTTCTTCCTCAAGGAAGCTCCGTGCTCGAATGTCCAGCTCGGTTATCCTGGTTCTGATTTCGTCTGCGAATTCGGTAACTTCACCATAACGGGTGTCGGTGCTTCGGCGGACGAATTGAAGTCATCGGAATGGACCAAACTGTATTCCTGTGTGACAGGCGTGTTCTCTCAAGGTGAGTTGTCACCGCTTGCTGCGTTGCGCTCATATCAGAAAAACGTCCGTCAGCATAAACCGGACAGGGATGAGATGATTATGATGAATACCTGGGGCGACCGCAGCCAGGATTCAAAGGTCAATGAGAAGTTCTGCCTCGAGGAATTGGAGAAGGCTGCTCGGCTCGGCATAACATATTTCCAGATTGATGACGGCTGGCAGGAGGGCAAAAGCCCGAATTCCGCTGTGGCTAAAGGTTCGTTCAAGAATATCTGGGACAATCCTCTCTACTGGACACCTGCAAAGGACAAATATCCTTCGGGGCTGACTCCG
Organism: Acutalibacteraceae bacterium; assembly: GCA_963636275.1. Classification (GTDB taxonomy): domain Bacteria; phylum Bacteroidota; class Bacteroidia; order Bacteroidales; family UBA932; genus Cryptobacteroides. Next base: position 24,477 of record CAVHJF010000031.1, read on the forward strand.
GTTGTCGAGAAAGCTAAAGAGCTTGGAATAAAGCTTGGCCTGTGGTTCAATCCGAGTGTGCAGAATGACTTTGCGGATTGGGAAAAGGATGCCGAAGCAATCGTGAAACTGTATCAGGAATACGGAATATGTATATACAAGATTGACGGTCTGTCAATACCGACGAAGAAAGCGGAAATGAATCTCCGCAAATTCTTTGATTCGGTTCTGGAACGTACTGAAAATAAGGTGGTTTTCAATCTTGATGTTACGGCCGGACGCCGCGGAGGATATCACTATTTCAATGATTTGGGAAATATCTTCCTTGAGAACCGCTACACGGATTGGGGCAATTATTATCCTTATCATACTCTCCGCAATCTGTGGCAACTGAGTAAATATGTGCCAGCAGAGTGCCTCCAGGTGGAATTTTTGAATAAATGGCGCAACGCGGACAAGTACGCGGATGACCCGTTCGCTCCTTCAAAATATTCGTTCGACTACATCTTCGCCACATCTATGGCAGGACAGCCGTTGGCCTGGATGGAGGCTTCGAACCTTCCTGAGGAGGCGTATGGCACTGCTTCGTTGCTGAAGACTTACGGCAAGGTTATGGCGAATTTCCATAAAGGGTGCATTCTGCCAATCGGGGAAGAGCCGTCAGGAAAGTCCTGGACAGGTTTCCAGTCAATCCTGAAAGATGGAAAGAAGGGATACTTCATCGTTTATCGCGAACTCAATGACAGGCAGTCCGCATCTTTGTCAACCTGGCTTGAGCTCGGAGTAAAGGTGCGTTTCGAGAAGATTGCGGGAGACGGCGAGAACTTCGAGGCCGTATCCGATGAGCACGGCGCCGTGCGATTCTCCCTCCCTGCCGAAAATACTTTTGCGATGTATAGATATGAGGTTGTGGAATAATAGATTTCTCAATCGCAAAACCTCGCCCTTAATCATTGTGC
>CAVHJF010000031.1:25682-32374 GCA_963636275.1 Acutalibacteraceae bacterium
TACGGACGTGACTGTCAGTCTCTTAACGGTAAATGGTCGGCCATTATAGACCTCTATGATATGGGACGCGGCAAGAAAGTCTGGGAAAATCGTACGGCCCAGATAGACTCCGAATTCTTTGAATACTCGTTCGACGGAGGCCTTCAGCTGAATGTCCCGGGCGACTTCAACAGCCAGATTCCGCAGTTGCAGTACTACGAGGGCACCGTTTGGTATGCACGCCATTTCAATGCGTCCAGACCATCCGGAGACGAGAGGCTGTTCCTCTATTTCGGCGCGGTAAGTTACAGATGTTCAATATGGCTCAACGGCAAGGAAATCGGCAGCCACGAAGGCGGTTTTACCCCGTTCCAGTTTGAAGTTACCGATGAAATTGTGGACGGTGACAACTTCATTACGGTTGAGGTTAACAATCGCAGGACCCCGGATGCCATCCCGGCGATGTCATTCGACTGGTGGAACTACGGCGGCATAACCCGCGATGTGTTCCTTGTCAAGACACCTAAGCTGTATATCAAGGATTATATGATACAGCTCGATCCGCATTCCGCATCGACAATCAACGCTTCCGTGCGTATGTCAGGGGCGGTGCCGGCAGGCTCTGTCGTCGAAGTGTCGATTCCGGAGCTCAAGTCAAAGGCAACCATAGCATTGTCATCGGAAGGTAAAGGCTCTACTTCGTTCAAAATCAAGAACTTGCAGAGGTGGTCACCTGATTCGCCGAAAACATATCAGGTCACGGTGTCTTATGCCGGAGCGGATAAGGCCTCTTCATCAATCTCGGAAAATATCGGCTTCAGAAATATAAGCGTGGACGGTACCCGTATTCTCATTAACGGGAAACCGGAGTTTATGCGTTGCGTTTCTTTCCACGAGGAGATACCGCAGCGAATGGGACGTGCATTCTCGGAAGTTGATGCCTATATGCTTCTGTCCGAAGCTAAGGCTTTGGGCGCCAATATGGTACGCCTTGCGCATTATCCGCAGAACGAACACACCGTCAGGCTTGCGGAAAAACTGGGAGTTATATTGTGGGAGGAGATTCCCGTATGGCAGAAAATTGATTTCGGCAATCCGGAGACAATGGAGAAAGCCCTGAAGATGTATTCGGAGATGATTTTCAGAGACAAGAACCGTTGCGCAGTCGGCTTCTGGGGCGTTGCCAATGAGACCAGGCCGTCACAGTCCCGCGATGCTTTTCTGCGCAGGGAACTGGCGCTCGGCAGGGGGCTGGATTCGACGAGGCTCTATACTGCGGCATTCGACAATGTCCATTTCCGTAAGGAATATGGGGAATTCCGCATAGAGGACGACTTTACACGTGACCTGGATGTTGTGTCGTTCAATAAATATATGGGTTGGTATACGCCGTGGCCGGAGGACCCTTCGAAGTGCAGATGGAATGTAGTTCCGGATAAGCCAGTGATTATCTCCGAGTTCGGTTGCGAGGCGCTTTACGGCAGGAACGGAAATGAGAACCAGGCTAGTTCGTGGAGCGAAGATTTTCAGGCGGACCAATATCTCAAGAACTTGGAGATGTTCGGACAGATTCCTAATCTCGCCGGCATTTCACCGTGGATTCTGTTCGATTTCAGGTCACCGTTCCGTTTCCATCCTGACCAGGACGGCTGGAACAGAAAAGGACTGGTGTCGGATCAGGGACAAAGGAAGAAAGCGTGGTATATCATTCACGACTATTATCAGAAGAAAGCTGAAGAATACAAAAATTTGAAGTAATATGAATCTGAAATATACATTTCTGTCAATTCTGGGCCTGTCTTTCGGGCTCGCGGCGATTGCGGTGGCGTCGAATAATTCGAGTGCGCGGAAGATCGTAACTTCTTCCGACATACCTGTATATAAGAATCCTAAAGCGGCGGTTGAGGCTCGCGTTGAGGACCTGCTCGGGCGGATGACTCTCGAGGAAAAAATTCTCCAGCTGAGCCAATATACTCTCGGGCGCAACACGGTTGAGAACAATCTGCGGGAAATGGTGGGCCAGGTGCCTGCGGAAACAGGTTCGCTTATATATTTCTCTGACGATGCGGAACTCAGAAATGCAATGCAGAAGCGTTGTATGGAAGAATCCCGTCTGGGAATCCCTATGCTGTTCGGTCACGATGTCATTCACGGCTACAGGACCATTACTCCAGTTCCGTTGGCTCAGGCGGCATCCTGGAACCCGGAACTTGTGCAGACTGTGTGCTCCGATGCTGCGGCTGAGGCTTCCGCCTGCGGTGTTGACTGGACATTTTCTCCAATGCTGGATGTTGCGCACGACCCGAGATGGGGAAGAGTGATGGAAGGATATGGCGAGGACGTTTATCTTACCTCGGTTATGGGCCAGGCTGCGGTCAGAGGATATCAGGGCACTGACCTCTCCGCAAAAGGAAATATCGCTGCGTGTCTGAAACATTTTGTCGGATATGCGGCCTCTGAAGCAGGTCGGGACTATGTTTATACTGAGATTTCCGACCAGACATTATGGGACACATACCTACCTCCGTTCAAGGCCGGTGTCGATGCCGGAGCGGCTACGGTTATGAGTTCGTTCAACACAATCAGTGGCATTCCGGCTTCGGCAAACTATTATACGATGACAGAGGTGCTCAGAAATATATGGGACTTCGACGGATTTGTCGTATCCGACTGGGATGCAGTGATTCAGCTTTGCAATCAGGGCTTCTCCGAGACCGGTAAAGATGCCGCCGCATCAGCAATAAATGCAGGCGTGGATATGGATATGATGGACAATCTGTACCGCAAGCATTTGTCTGAACTTCTGGATGAGGGCCGTGTGAGTCAGGAAACGATTGACGAAAGTGTAAGGCGCATTCTTCGAGTCAAATTCAGATTGGGCCTTTTTGAGAATCCATATACCGAAGTCAAAAGTTCGGACGAAATCTATCTTCAGCCGTCATCGCTTTCAAATGCGGAACAGATGGCGCAGGAGTCGATGGTGCTGCTGAAGAATACCGGCTCTCTCTTGCCATTGGACAAAAACACTCAAATTGCGCTCATAGGGCCTCTTGTAGACACTCAGGCCGAACTTATCGGCAACTGGAAAGCTCGTGGAAGGGCAGAAGAAGTTGTCTCCATTTTGACCGGAATGAATGCCGAATTTGGCTCGGTGGCTTATGCTCAAGGCTGTGATTTTGAGACTGTTGATGCCGGTGCGATGGCTGATGCGATTGATATTGCGGCCAAGTCGGATGTCGTGGTTTTATGCCTTGGCGAGAAAGCCAAATGGAGCGGTGAGAACTGTTCCCGTTCGTCGATTGCGCTTCCTGAGGTGCAGGAAAATCTGCTTCGCGAGATAAAGGCCTTGGGGAAACCAGTGGCAGTGCTGGTGGCAAGCGGAAGGCCTGTGGATTTGAGCAGGATAGAACCATTGGCGGACGCGATTGTCGAGATATGGATGCCGGGAACGACTGCCGGCAATGCTGTTGCGGGAATCTTGAGCGGTAAATATAATCCATCCGGACGTCTTCCGATGACATTTCCATATACCACGGGACAGATTCCAATCTACTATAATCGCCGCAACAGTGCCAGAAGAGGGACTCAGGGCTTGTATAAAGACATTCAGAGCGAACCTCTTTATAAATTCGGATATGGCTTGAGTTACACGGAGTTTCAATATTCGCCTGTTACATTGTCTTCAGACAGCGTTACTGCGGACGGCAAGGTGACGGCAAGTGTTACAGTGACAAATACCGGCTCCCGTGATGGCAAAGAGACTGTGCAGTGGTATATCTGCGACCCATATTGCTCTATCGCAAGGCCTGTGCGTGAACTTAAATATTTTGAGAAAGCCCTCATTAAGGCAGGTGAATCCAAAGTTTTCACATTCGAGATAGCTCCGCAGCTCGACCTTGCTTTTGTTGACAGGAATGGCAAGCCGTTGCTTGAGAAGGGAAGCTTCAAGGTCTATGTCGGAGATAAGGAAGCGGAGTTCAATCTGGTTGATGGTCAGACATTTGAAAGGAAAGAAGTTGCGCTGACCGACGGTTGGAAATTCCATCTTGGAGATGCGGATGGATGTGTAGCGTCCGGATTTGATGATTCCGGATGGGCTTCCGTGAAAGTGCCTCACGACTGGGCGATTACCGGACCTTTCAGCATTGAGAATGACCTTCAGAATGTGCAGGTTACGCAGAATTTCGAGACGAAGGCGTCCCTCAAGACTGGGCGTACCGGCGGGCTTCCTTACGTGGGCGTGGGCTGGTACAGGAGAGAGTTGCCGGCTTATGACGGAAGCGATGTCACTCTGCTTTTCGACGGGGCAATGAGCGAGTCTCAGGTATATGTGAATGGCGAAAAGGTCTGTTTCTGGCCTTATGGCTACAGTTCGTTCCACTGCGACATTACTCCGTATCTGCATAAGGACGGCAGTAAGAATACTCTGGCGGTCAGGCTTGAGAACCTGCCTTTTTCGTCCAGATGGTATCCCGGAGCTGGTCTGTATCGCAATGTTCATCTGATATCGACCTCTCCTCGGGCTCATATCCCGGTCTGGGGAACATTCGCGACTACGTCCGATGTGACCTCGGAATCGGCATCCGTTTCATTGGCGGTCTTGGTAGAGGGCGTTTCTGACGGAGATGTGGTTGAATATCATACGGATATTTATTCCCCTGAAGGAAAGATAGTTGCGTCGGACAATACCAGCGCTGCATATCACAAAGGTGTTGCTCATACGCAGCACTTTTTTTTGAATAACCCGGCATTGTGGTCTCCGGAGTCGCCGTCCCTTTATAAGGCTGTGACTGAACTCAGGATGGCTGGCGTCAGGTGTGACAGATATGAGACTGTTTTCGGTGTCCGCTCCATAGAATTTGTGCCTGAAAAAGGTTTCTACCTCAACGGAAAACCTTGCAAATTCAAGGGTGTCTGCAATCATCACGACCTTGGTCCTCTCGGTGCGGCAGTAAGTGTTCCGGCGCTCAAGCATCAGTTGGAACTTCTTAAAGATATGGGCTGCAATGCGATACGTACTTCGCATAATATTCCTGCGCCTGAATTGGTCCGTCTGTGTGACGAAATGGGCTTTATGATGATGATTGAGCCGTTTGACGAATGGGATGAGGCGAAATGCCGTAACGGATATCACAGATTCTTTGATGAATGGGCCGAGAAGGATATCGAAAATATGATAAGATGCCACCGCAATTCTCCGAGCGTGGTGATGTGGAGCATCGGGAACGAGGTTCCGAGTCAGAATTTAATATCAGGTTGCAAGACGGCGGCTTGGCTTCAGAGTATATGCCATAGGGAGGACCCGACGAGGCCGGTGACGTGCGGAATGGATCAGGTGAGCGATGTGCTGTCGAACGGTTTCGCGGCAGTGCTGGATATTCCGGGTATCAATTACCGTACATTCAGATATCAGGAATGTTATGAAAAATTGCCTCAGGGCTTTGTGTTGGGGTCGGAAACGGCCTCTACAGTTAGCTCCAGGGGAGTTTATCATTTTCCGGTAGAGAAAGAATTCAGCGTTCTGCACGATGATCATCAATGCTCAAGCTATGATATGGCGTCTTGCAAATGGTCCAATATTCCTGATGTGGATTTCGCTCTTTCGGATGATTATCCGTGGGTGCTTGGCCAGTTCGCTTGGACCGGATTTGACTATCTTGGTGAGCCAAGTCCTTATGATAAAGATAGTTGGCCTAATCATAGCTCTATGTTCGGGATTATTGACTTGGCTTCGATTCCTAAGGACCGCTATTGGCTGTACCGTAGTCAGTGGAATACTGAATCGCCGACTTTGCATATCGTTCCGCATTGGACGTGGCCGGGTCGCGAAGGTGAATTGACCCCGGTCTATGTCTATACGTCTTATCCGGAGGCTGAATTATTTGTCAACGGTGTGTCGCAGGGCCGCCATAGAAAAGTATTGAATCCGACTCCGACTGACGGGGCTCAGGATGCTCCGGTTGAGGGACGTTACAGGCTGATGTGGGATAATGTTGTCTATCACAAGGGGTCGCTCAAAGTGGTTGCCTATGACGAGAACGGAAATCCTGCGATGGAAAAGGTTGTTAAAACAGCGGGCAAGTCGGCGGCTCTCAAACTCAGTTGTGACCGCACTTCGCTCGCACCTGACGGAGAAGATCTTGCGTATGTAACTGTGAGTGTGGTTGATAAGGACGGAAATGAAGTCCCTTATGCAGATAATGAGGTGTCAGTGAAGGTGACGGGAGTGGGACATTTCAAAGCGATAGCCAATGGAGATCCTACGTGCCTGGAGTCATTCCAGACCCCTCGTATGCACCTATTCTCCGGCAAACTGACCGTCATTGTCCAGCCCGATTATGTTTTATCCGACAAGGCTCAGTATGGCAAAACTCAACTGGATGAGGTCCAACTTGGCAAGATACAATCTGGCAAGATTCAGCCTAATGGGGTTCAGTGTGAAAAAGTTAAGTATGCCAATGCCCGTCGGACTCCCATCCGCCTCGAAGTCTCCTCAAAAGGCCTCAAGCCCGCCATATTGGAGTTTTAGACATCTTTGCGACAGTCTCAGGACTCCGCCGGAGCGTTTTAGGAATAATAATTTTTGCGTATATCGAATATTCGTTTTATATTTGCAGTCCTGTGAATTCGGAAACGAAGCCCAGAACCTTTGGAGAGGTGGGTGAGTGGCTGAAACCACCAGTTTGCTAAACTGACGTACGGGTTACCGTACC
>CAVHJF010000032.1:0-32199 GCA_963636275.1 Acutalibacteraceae bacterium
GACTGGGGTAGGACTTGAAACAGTCAAACTGATAGATGGTAGTGAATATAAACTTGCGGAAGTCGTATATGCGGATAAGGAGAATGACGTGATGATTTTCTTGGTGGATGTACCGGCTGGCAAGCGATTCAACTATATACCTATGTCTACTCATAAGCCACAAGTGGGAGATAGAGTTTTCGCAATAAGCAGCCCGTTAGGACTGGAGAATACTTTTTCTTCCGGTGAAATTTCTCAATTCCGTGAAGGCAATTTGATTCAGATAAGCGTTCCGATCGATCACGGTAGCAGCGGTGGCGCTTTAATCAATGAGTATGGTGAAGTTATTGGCATCACCTCGGCAGGGATAGATAATTCAGGTGCAAATCTCAATTTCGCTGTAAACATTGATGTCGTGAAAAAACATCTCAAACGATAACCAGTACTTCCATAAAAATGAAAAGCAATATTCACATAATTGCCTGCAGTTTGGCAATAGTTGTTATATCCGGATGCGTCCGCCGGTCTACGGGGCAGAGGAATATTAGCGACTATAGTCGCTATAACAATTCAACAAGAGAGGAAGTAACATTGCCTTCGCGCTCAGATATACAAAGGGCATCCTCAACGGTTGCCTATACTCTTCCGACCAAAGTGAAAGCTCTTGCTGATAAAGTGGAACGGGCGTATAAGTCAGGACGAGCCACCGCCAATAATCTTGCGGAATGGTTTGCATTGTATACTGAATATTGTCTTGAATATTCCTGTGCTCTGAGCAAACTCTCTGATGACCAGTGTGAATCTATTGAATATAACCTTGGAAGAATTGCTGGTTATGTCTATAAGGATACGGTTACTCCAATAATGGAGGAATTGGATGATATTAATAAGGGCTTGGAGGATTATGAGGAACGTTCTAAAAAATGGGATGGCGCGGCAAAGAAGGGGTTTGAAGATGTGACCGGAGTTAGCAGTGAAGATATATTTGACTATTAGTTACGGATGAGACGTGTTGTATTCATATATATAGCCTTTTTTTTGTGTTCATTGAATATCTTTGGACAGGAGCAATGTAATTTGTCTTATCCGAGATTTAAGCAGGGCGAGATTGTTATACGTCATACCGGACACACGCTGTCGTATAATCCAGATGCTATGATTCCGAATTGGGTCGCCTATATCTTGAGAAGATCTAACCTCGAAGGGAACGCACAAAGGGCGTCATCATTCTCGCCAGATCCCTCTCCATTATTAAAAGGGTACAAGTTAGCCGAACATCGGAATTATTCTTATTCAGGATGGGCGAGAGGCCATATGGCCCCAGCCGGTGACTTCAAATATAGCCAGGAGGCAATGAATGATACATTCTATACGACAAATATATGTCCTATGGATATGACATTCAACAATGGTATCTGGAAACGTCTGGAGGAAAAGATCAGAAAACTGGCAATCGAACATGGTTGCGTCTATATCATTACTGGTCCGCTCATTGGTGACAACATCCACGGCAAAGTAGGGGAGAGCGACATCATTGTACCGGACTCCTACTTTAAGGCGATTCTGGTTCCATATAACGGCACTTACTTAGCTATAGGGTTCTATCTGGATAATGAGCCTGCACCCAAAGGTACAAAACTAAAAGATTATGCAGTCTCTATAGGTTGGCTCCAAGAAAAAACGGGGATGAAGTTTTTTGCTGGGCTAGACAAGAAGACCGCAGCTAAAATAGAAAAAAGCCTACCTCTTAAAGAGCTAGGCTTATACTAAAGTATTTGTGTTCTCTTACTTGCTCTGAGCTATTGCGGCCTGAGCGGCGGCGAGACGAGCGATCGGTACACGGAACGGTGAGCAGGAAACGTAGTCGATTCCGATCTTGTTGAAGAACTTGATTGAATCAGGGTCTCCACCGTGCTCTCCGCAGACACCGCACTTGAGTTCAGGTCTCTTTGAACGTCCGGACTGGATACCGTATTCAACGAGTTTGCCTACGCCTCTGGTGTCGATGGTCTTGAACGGATCAGCGTCAAGAATCTTGTTTCCGAGATATTCGCCCATAAATGTTCCGACATCATCACGTGAGAATCCGAATGTCATCTGTGTGAGGTCGTTGGTACCGAATGAGAAGAACTCAGCGGTGCGCGCCATCCTGTCACCTGTAAGAGCTGCGCGAGGGATCTCGATCATAGTACCGAACTGATACTTGATACTGAGGCTGTATCTGCCCTCAACCTCGGATTTCACTCTGTCGCAGATAGCTTTCTGGAAGCTGAGCTCGCGAGCGGAGATTGTTACAGGAATCATGATTTCCGGCATAGGATTCAATCCTTCTTTCTGCAGTTCAGCGGTAGCCGTGAAAATGGCTCTGTACTCAACTTCTGCAATCAGCGGGAATGAAACGTGCAGGCGGACTCCTCTGTGTCCCATCATCGGGTTTACTTCGTGGAGTGATTCGCCACGCTTCTCGATTTCCTCTACAGTGACGCCAAGCTCTTTAGCGATTTCAGCCTTTTTCTCCTCTGTGTGAGGTACGAACTCGTGAAGAGGCGGGTCAAGAAGTCTGAATACGACAGGCTTGCCGTCCATAATCTTCAAAGTGCTCTTCACTGAAGCCTTGATGAATGGCTCAAGTTCTTCGAGAGCTGATTTTCTCTCATCGTCGGTGTCGCAAAGAATCATCTTGCGGAGTTTTGCAAGAGGTGTCTCGGAATTCTTTCCATAGAACATGTGCTCGAGACGGAACAGACCGATACCCTCAGCGCCGAATGACAATGCTTTGGAAGCATCTTCCGGAGTATCTGCGTTTGTACGGATGCCGAGTTTGCGGAATTTGTCTGCCAATGACATGAATTTGACGAACAGCGGGTTCTCAGATGCGTCCATTGTGCTGATCTGCGCATTGTAAACCAATCCTTTGGAACCGTTGAGGCTGAACCAGTCGCCTTCTTTGAATGTCTTGTCGTGTCCTGCGAATGTGACAGTCTTCTCTGCGAGGTTGATCTTCATCGCATCGCAACCTACGATACAGCATTTACCCCAACCGCGGGCAACGAGAGCGGCGTGAGATGTCATACCTCCACGTACTGTGAGAATACCTGCTGCGGCTCTCATACCCTCGATGTCCTCAGGAGATGTCTCTTCGCGGACGAGAATGACTTTCTTGCCTTCAGCTGCAGCGTTTACTGCGTCTTCAGGAGTGAATACGAGAGTTCCGACAGCTCCGCCCGGAGATGCAGGAAGACCCTGTGCCATCACTTCTGCTTTCTTCTCGGAAGCAGGGTCGAGAATCGGGTGAAGAATCTCGTCGAGCTGAGAAGGTGAAACGCGCATAACAGCGGTCTTCTCGTCAATCATACCTTCTTCGAGCATATCGATAGCCATCTGGAGAGCTGCAAGACCGGTTCTCTTACCGATACGGCACTGGAGCATCCAGAGGTGTCCCTCCTGAATGGTGAACTCGATGTCCTGCATATCGTGGAAGTGGTCTTCAAGTCTCTTCCTGATCTCATCCAACTCTTTATATACCTCAGGCATAGCCTTTTCGAGAGACTCGAGGTCTTTGTTCTTGTCTGTCTTGGTGGCCTCGTTGAGAGGGTTAGGTGTGCGGATACCGGCTACGACATCCTCTCCCTGAGCGTTGATGAGCCATTCTCCGTAGAACTTGTTGTCTCCGTTGGCAGGGTTACGTGAGAACGCAACTCCTGTTGCGGATGTGTTGCCCATATTTCCGAAGACCATAGACTGTACGTTTACAGCGGTGCCCCAGTCATCAGGAATTTTCTCAATCTTTCTGTATGTGATTGCGCGTTTTCCGTTCCAAGACTTGAATACGCCTCCGATTGAACCCCACAACTGAGATTCTGCAGTGTCAGGGAAATCAACTCCGAGAACTTCCTTTACTTTAGCCTTGAACTGCTCGCAAAGGTCTTTCAGCTCCTCAGCTGTAATCTCAGTGTCTGATTTGTATCCTTTTGCCTCCTTGAGGTCTGACATCATCTTGTCAAGCTGCTGACGGATTCCCTTGCCATCTTCAGGCTCAATGCCTTCAGCTTTCTCCATAACCACGTCAGAGTACATCATGATGAGACGGCGGTATGCGTCATAAACGAAGCGAGGATTGCCAGTCTTCTTGATCATTCCCGGAAGAGTAGCAGAGCAAAGACCGATATTGAGGATGGTGTCCATCATACCAGGCATTGAACTTCTTGCACCGGAACGGCAACTTACCAGAAGCGGATCGTTAGGGTCGCCGAATTTCTTGCCCATAAACTTTTCTGTAGCGGCAAGTGATTCTGCTACTTCCTTTTTCAATGCCTCAGAATATCCTCCGCCGAGTGAATAGTATTCTGCACAGCATTCAGTAGTGATTGTGAAACCTGCAGGTACCGGCATTCCGAGAAGGCTCATTTCTGCAAGGTTGGCTCCTTTTCCGCCAAGGAGTTCGCGCATATTACCGTTTCCCTCGGCTGTTTTGCCTCCGAAGCGGTAAACCCTTTTCTTATTTTCTAACATATTTGTATTGGTTTTTTCTGTTTCTTCAAGAGATAGGTCGCAAATTTAATCATTTTATATATCGTTTTGAAATTTATATCGAAAATTTCAAAGCACTTCTTGACTATTCGTGGTTTTTCCTGTACAATTCCAATGAATTTATGATATTCTGCCAGATACTGTACAGACCTCCCGCCACTGAGGTGACAGGCGTCAGATATGAGCAGCCCAGCCATATGAGAAATCCGGAATTCTTCTGGCCGAGAGACTGGCCTGCCGTTATGATATCCGCTCTGGTCTCTTCGGGGGTGCTGTTCTTTGACAATGCGCCGGCGCCTCTTCCGACTGCGAACTGGATGAGTGTGCACAAGAGTGACACGACGCCTATCAGGAATACGACCCAGAATGATATGTGGCTGTCAACCAGTGACTTGGTTGCGAGGTATACCGAAAATCCGAGTGAAAGCCCCCAGAAGTAGAATGCCCAGTCAACATAGCGGAGCAATCTGTGCTGAAGCTTCTTCATCGTATATCTTATCAGCCAGGCAAGCAGAAGCGGCAGGACAAGAATCGGAAATATTCTCATACTTATCGCGATGAAACTGCTGATGAAAGAAACGTCGGCAGAAGTGTTGAAAATTGGGATTATCAGCGGGATAGCGATTGATACGGCCACGTTTATGAGCATAACATAAGACACGGTGTCCGACAGGCTGCCTCCCAGTTTGCTGGTGATTACTCCTGCCGCAGCCGCTGTCGGGCAGATGAAGCAGAGCATCGCGCTCTCGGCAAGAATCTTGGCGTTTCCGTCTGGCAATATGGCTGAAATCCAGGTCAACAGGACAAACATCACCAACTGGAAACAGAGGGCGGTGATATGCCATTTCCTCAGTCTGAAATCGTGCGGCGAGATTTTGTTGAATTGAAGAAACAGCATTGTCGCAATAAGCATAGGCTGAATCTTCTTCGCGAAAACTGAAAATCCCGGTTCAATATGTACTGCGAACGGGGGGAGGTAATATAATATAAGGTATGACGCTATGCCTGCGATTATTGCTATCGGCAGCATCCATTCCTTTATGAATTTCAACATTGTTACAACAGTTTAGCCGCCAGATCGGACAATTCGCTACGTTCGCCTTTCTTCAGGAATACGTGTTCGAAAAGCTTTTGCCCTGTCATTTTTTCTCCGATATGGGTAAGTCCGTTCGACCATTGATCAAGGTATGGCTGGTCTATCTGGAAAATGTCTCCGGTGAACACCATCTTTGTGCCTTCTCCCGCTCTGGTTATGATAGTCTTGACTTCGTGCGGCGTAAGATTCTGGGCCTCGTCGATGATGAAAAATGACTTGCCGAGACTCCGGCCTCTGATGTAGGCGAGCGGAGTTATCAGAAGTTTCTCATCCTTGACAAGACTCTCGATTCTCTGGTATTCTTTGCTGCTCGGACGGTATAATGATTTGATTACGTTGAGGTTGTCCATAAGCGGCTGCAGGAACGGGCTCATCTTGTTCTTCTGGTCTCCCGGCAGGAATCCTATGTCCTGGTTGCCGAGAACTACCGTCGGTCTTGACAGGATGATCTGGTCGAAATCGCGCTCCTGTTCCAATGCGGAGGCCAATGCCAGAAGTGTTTTGCCTGTTCCGGCGCCTCCGGTGAGGGAGACAAGTTGTATTTTCTTGTTCAGGCAGGCGTCCAGTGCGAATTTCTGTTCGTCATTGCGGGGTTTGATGCCGCAGGCCTCGCGTTTACGTACAAGGACGATCTTGTCCATATCTGCATCGAACCTCGCGCACAGCATATCCTCTTCGTGATTTTTCCACCTGAATTTGAAAAGCTGATTTGCGGAAGGTCTGGAGCTGCATAACGATTTCCAGTCAATCGTATTGTCTTTCCCATAGGCAAGCTCCTGCATAACGTCGTCAGGGACATCGTTGAGCAGCGCAACCTCTTTCTGCGCGAACTCCACTTTCTGCTCCTCAATTCTGTCAGTCAAGTAGTCCTGCGCAACCATTCCGGCCGCCTTTGCCTTCATTCTTAAGTTGATGTCCTTGGTGACTAGGGCGACGAACCTTTCAGGGTTGTTGTCACGAACCCAGATTGCAGTAGACAATATCCTATGGTCCTGAATGTCATCGTGAAACAGCTCTTTCATCCCGTCCGGGAAAGGATGGTTGGGTTCAATCTTGATGTTGCCCATACCTTTGCCTACAGGTACGCCTGACTTGCCGAACATTTTCCCCTCGGTGAGCTTGTCGATGTCCCGCATAAATCCGCGGGCATTGAAACTCAACGCGTCATTTCCTTTCTTGAACTTGTCCAGCTCTTCGATTACGGCAATCGGGATGACAATGTCGTTGTCCTGGAATTTATGGATTGCCTTGTAATCGTGCAGGATGATATTGGTGTCAAGTACGAATATTTTAGGTCTCTTACCTTCTCCCTTGACCGGAATGTTAGCATATTTGCCTGTCATATTCTTTCCTCCTAGTCTTCACCTTCAGCAGTCGTGTCCTGCTGGCGGATCAGTGATTGAAGTATCGTGGAAACGTTTGTCTGATTGTCTGATAATCTGAAACCGTGTCTGCCCGGATGTCCGATAGGGTAGTAGGCGACGTCCTGCAGCATCATTTCTGCATCTAGATAGTCGAAATCGCTGTCGCGGATCTCGATTACCGCCCCGGGGACTTCGGAGAAAAGCACTTCCACTCTGTCTGTCTCGTCATAAGACCTCATAATGTCGGAAATGTCGATTTCACTGGATTCATCACTCTCTGAGATGTCCGCAGTGGATTTGTTGTACGTGGAATCATTGTTCCCGGAATAGTCGCTCCCGGAATCATCCACGCTGTTTCCGGATGTGCTCCGGGAAGTGCTCGGCATCATTCTGTCCAGTGCTGTCATAAGTCCGCCTGTGCCGACAGTGCATCCTGAAACGATGACTCCGTCTTCCACAAATTCCCGCAGGACCTCATAGCAGTCGATGAAATAATCCGAGTCGATATTGTCAGGTGACTTGCCGCCATAGATTCCGAGCTTTTCTGACAGGAGCGACCCTCCGAGACGGAATTTGCACGTGTCGAAAGGTATGTAAATGAGCCAGTTGTCAGGCTCTCCCGAAACAATTTCAGGGTATTTCCGGCTCCTTCTCAGAACCGGGTTTGCTGTCTTGAACGGTATTTCGCAGAAAGGTGTGGCATCGTCTGCCTCAGGAGTGCTGATTATTTCTCTGTCAATGCTTTCCGCTATATCTATAGGCTCATCGTCCGGTTCCGGATCGGAGCCTTTATCTGAATTTTCCAGGATTACGTTAACCTTGATTGTGCGGCAATCCTTGCAGTCCTGAAACTTGTATTTGGCAATCTTGATTCCGAGCAAATCCAGATAACTGCACGCGGCTTCCACTGACTGGTAGAACGCAGCCATATTTCCTATTTGGCAGGTGTCCCATTTCCAGAGTATACTTACGGCAAGGTCATCCAGGCGGAAGTGCCCGTTTTTCCAGATTGTATTCAATAAAGCTGAAGCGACTGCGTTTCTCGTGCAACTGTCAGCATAGAATGGCGGAATATCCCGCTCTGCGAGATAGGAGTCTTTGACAGAGTCGAGATATGTCCGGATGTGATTTTCATCGAAAGCGCTGCCTGATATGGTGGGGTCCGTGCTTTCATCAACAATCGGCTCAAACTTCGTCTCCGTCTTTGCCGTCCCTCTGATCCCTGACGCCTCGTTCAGTATCTGCCGTGGTGTAAGTTCTTTTCTTACGCCGTCAATGATATATTCCGCATCCAGGGCTGATATCTTTCCGCTCATAATAACAAGTATTCACTCGATTCCGTAAAGATAGCGAATTTTCCATTCGCACGGTCTGCAAATTCTCAGAAGCTTTTCAAATTTATGCGAAAAAAGATTTTATGGAGAGCGGGGATGGAGGGATGGAGGGATGGAGGGGCTTTAGCTCAAAAAGTTAAGCTATGAGAATGGTCTGGAAGCAGGGGGCCTGCAGACCTGTTGTGTAATGACTTAGATATAATACAAAAAACAGGAGGTAAACACCGATATTACGTGTTTACCTCCCGCTTGATGTATATCAACTAGATTGTTCCTCAGTTGATTGTGGTTACTGCGTACGGAGTCGTGAGCGCTGCACGAGCGGCCTGGAGGGCTACAGGTGCGTTTGCGTCAGTGACCGGAGTAGAGTAACTGCCTTCAGTAGTGCTGGAGACGGTGTAACGGTAGCTGTTGGAATCAAGCGTCACATTGTCGAAAGTAGGACTGATGAGTTTCTCGAATACCATACAAGCGGCCGCATAACGGCTTATGCCATAGTCCATGTGATAGCCGTCACGGGTAAGCTGCATTGAATTGTTCAGAGAGGAGGTCCTCAAATTCTGCAGGCAAGTTCCGGTAGCGACCACGTCCTTGAAATCAGTTATGTCACCCATCAGGCTCTTTGTCATTGAGACGATGGTATTGTACATACTCTCAGTATCCGTGAAAGTCTCAGAGGACTGGTCAGATGAAGCAATCTTTGACAGGTCGTAATATGCCTGAGACATAATGAAATAGAACTGCGGAGTCTTCTCCGGACAATCTGCTTTAATCTTGTCCACAAGTCCCTGGAATGCAGACTTCTGACTGTCAGTCCACGACCAGGCGACTGCGCGGCCGGTATGCTCCTGAACGGTTACGATGTCCCATTTGTCACTGGCAACAACCTCGTGAAGGCTCTTGCCGGTCACATCTGTCCAAGTTGTGGCTCCGTTCTCGCAACGGTAGCAGTGATAGTCCACTGATGAGTTGTAACCGTCATTGTATTCGCAGACACGACGACCTCCATAGTACATATGGTAGAGTTTTATGTCAGTGATGCCGGCTGCCGCAAGCATTCCCGGAAGATGCTCAACAGCGTCTTTGGTGAAGCTGTTTCCGATGAAGAGAATCTTGAGCTTGGCGGTTGACTCTGACGGCTCGTCAGGTTCTTTCGTGCCGATGAGGTAGGTGATGTTGTCGAGAGTCGATTTTGTAGTACCCTGCTGTCCGAGGTAGTTTATCTTAGTCTCTTCAGTGTACGAGTCGTCGACACCTTCACCGCCGTTGTAAGTCCCGACAGTGCCGCCCGCGGTGCAGTTGCTCCAGGTAGCCGCGCCATTGTTGTAGGCCCAGAACACACCTCTGTATTTATTGTCAGACTGAACCTTGCCGTAGTTGGCGCATCCTGTGAATGTGGCCGTGTTGGACAGGCAGGTGATGCCTCCGATTCTTGAGCTTGAAGTCGAAATGAGGTTTCCGTAATTGATGCAGCCAGTAGCTGATGAACCGGCTCCCGTGTTGCAGGTGATGTTGCCCAAACGTCCCTTGTCTGAGCCAGGGCAACTGTTCAACTGGTTGCCTCTGTTGACGCAGTTTACGAGTTTGGTGTAGCGATTGGCTGCGGCACAGATGCCGGAGGTGCGGCAGGTGGCGGATGTCATATTTCCGCTGTTGGAACAATCAGAGATTGTTACGTAGGTCGTGGCAGCCGCGTCGGAGGTGGAGAATCCAACGATACCTGCGATATGCTGAGCTGCTGCTCCGCCCTGCTGATTGTTGTCTGCGTTTTCGGCAGTGATTTCACCGTAGTTGTCGATACTGTCGATTGTGACTGCATCTTTCTCCGAGAATGCGAATCCTATAAGACCCATAAACTGGGCGGCATTGTTGGCTCCTGTCTTTCCCTTGAAAGTCATAGGCGCGTAGCTGTGGACGTCGCGAACTGTGCCGTCAATGACAAGTCCGGCGATGAGTCCGCTGGCTGTGTTCTTTGCCGTAGCTGTGACAGTGAGCGAGCAGGATGATTCGAATGTGAAGTTCTCGACAGTCGCTCCTGCACCGACAATTCCGAACAAGCCGAAGGTGCTTCCTACGGTTGAGGAAGCATCGACAGCCTTGAGATTGCGGATCTTGTAACCCTGTCCGTTGAACTTTCCGGTGAATTGAGCACCGGTCACGGTAATCTTGTTGGATGCCCAGACGTATGTGCCGTTGCCGATTGGAGTCCAATCGGTTACAGAAGACATATCTATGTCGTTCAGAAGGTTTACTCCGCCTGCCTCGTCCTGCCATTTCTCAATGGATTCACCTGCATTCACGGCGGCTGCGAACTCCACGAAATCCTGCGCGGAAGCGATACCTTTGCTCAGGACCTCACCTGCGAACTCGTTGCCTGTGGCGGCAGACGGTGCTGTCTTAGGCGTGAAGAATACGTATGAACTGAAGTTGTCAGCCGTGATGGTGACGACAGCGCTGTCATCAGAATATGGGCCGATTTTTCCGCCGACCTTGTTGTTCGTGATTGTGCAGGTCTTATTGTTAGTGTTGCCGACAATGATGGCGATGAAGCGTTTTGTGGCGTCAGTCGCATTGAAGATGTCAGAACGTACACTGCCGTAGTTTTCGCATCCGCTGACCACATTGCTGTTGTCATTGGTCTGGCCTACAACGCCTCCGGCATATCCCTGAGTGGTGTTTCCGGCCACAGCGAAAGTGATGTCTCCCTTGTTGACGCAGTTGAGTACGGAAGTCTGGGAACCCATTCCTGATACGACTCCGGCAACACGGGTGTTGCTGGCCTTGATGTCAGTATTGGTGATGTCCGCATAGTTGGTACATTTCTCAGCCGTTGCGTTTTTGTTCAAAGTTGCGGCGATACCTCCGTTTCGGGATGCCTGAACATTCATCTCGCCATAGTTGTCGCAAGATGTGATGAGCACTCTCAAAGCGGAATTGGCGCTTTCTGCATATCCGACAACGCCGCCTTCGGAGAATGCTGTTCCTCCGTTCTTGGAGTTGGTGGTGTTCACCGATGTGAACTTGCCGTAATTGGTACAGTTGGTAATCTGAGAGAGAGTTTCACCGTTTGAATACAGACTGCCGGCAATACCTCCGAATCTCTGGCTGATGTTGTCCTTGCCTCCGGAAATGTTGAATGAAGCGTAATTGAAACAGTGGTCAACAGTAGAGTTTACGACGGCTCCGGCGATGCCTCCTGCGCAAGCCAATGCTGCAGAAGATGTGGTTACGGTAGAACCTTCACCTACAATCACATCCTTGACTGTGGCACCTTGAAGAATACCGAAGAATCCTGTGACAGCACCGCTCTCAGCATCTGAGCCTATGCTCATCTTGAGTCCCTTGACGGTGTGGTTCTGTCCATAGAATGTGCCCTTGAATGAGGCGCCGGTGACAGCGGAACCGGAGAATGTGCCGTTTCCGATAGGAGTCCAGTTAGACTCGGATGACATATCTATATCCTTGTCAAGATAGACTTCCATAGTTTCAGCACCGTCCTGAGCATTTACCCTGTCGGCGAATGCTTTGAGTTCTGCGGCTGTCGTGATGTTGATCTTGGTCTCTTTCGCCTTTTCGAAGAATACCGGACGAAGCACAGTGTTCTTGTCGAGGTTAGTAGCCATCAGAATAAGGTGGCCGGAAGTGAATGAGTCGGAGAATGAGACTGAAACTTCATTC
Source organism: Acutalibacteraceae bacterium (assembly GCA_963636275.1). Lineage (GTDB taxonomy): Bacteria > Bacteroidota > Bacteroidia > Bacteroidales > UBA932 > Cryptobacteroides. The sequence continues at coordinate 11,982 of CAVHJF010000032.1, forward strand.
TGTTCCTTGTCAAGTGTGGCCTTTATGTTTTTGGCTTCAGCAATGGCTACGATTGCATCGTCGGCGCTTGAACCGCTGACTTCATAGCCTATTGTCTGAGTAGCGGACAGATTGGCAACTACGATGTTGACAGATGACGAAAGTGTCAGATTCAGGGAGTTCTGGACAGGGATGGTCACCTTGCTTCCGTTACCGAGAGTGATGGCCAAGTTGCCGTCCGAGTCTTTTGCGATTTCCTTGAATATGGTTGAACTGCCGTCAGCGGCTTCGATAGGGTTGCCCGCAGCGTTGACGATGCGCACTCCGTCAACAGTCCAGTAACCTTCAGCATCGACAGATACCTTGGGAGTTTTGCCTGCGACAGGTACAGGAGCACCGTCGACGAGGATGTCGGTGGTGTTTTCACCGACAGTGACAGTCCAATAATAAAGTCCGTTGGCATCCTTGCGTACACCTACGACAGGGACATTGATAAGTTGGTCAGTGGCTGCTGCTACGAGAGTCTTTTCTTCGCCGGCAGCGTCAAGATAGGTAAGTACATAACTGCCGTCAGCATTCTTGTCAATGGATGTGATGACATTGCCGGAGGTGATGAGTCCGAGACTTTCCACCTGGGCGTTGGCTTCGTCAATCCTTGACTGGAGAGCGGCGATTCTGTTCTTTATCTCGTCGAGCCTGCTCTGGATGGAACTGTCATCGAATGTGCAGCAGACAATCGACGAAAGTGTCAGCAGAACAAGCAGAGAATATTTAATAAAACTTTTCATCGTGTTCATTTTATTGGTTATCTGAAGCATCGAAGTATTGAGAATTCTTGTATCCGTATGCGTTGTAGATAGTCGCGTCAGGAGCGGTTTCAGGAGCATCCTTGTAGGTTGCCCATTCGCCTACCTTTCCGCCGCGTGTGCATCCGGAAATCTTAATGTTGCAGTAGCCTGCAGCCCATCCCGGACCATCTCCGCCACTGTGGTCTTCTGCCTGTGCGGTAATCTTGCTGAGGATGATTCCGGTGTTGGCGCATCCGGCAATGGCACCTGCCTTGAAGTGGCCCACGAATCCTCCGCAACGGCAACCCGTGTGAGAGAATACGTTACCGCTGTTGGTGCAGGATTCCACAGAAACGCTCTGTGCTTCTGAACCTCCTAGGATACCTCCCATTCTCTTGGCGTTGGTATATCCGTCCAAATCGAGGTAATTGTCCTCGATAAGTCCGGAATTGACGCACTTGCTGATTGTGGTCTTGTTCACGCCGGTTCCGTTGATTGAAGCGATGATACCTCCGCTTCGGCCATTAGGACCGGTGATGTGACCGGTGTTGGTGCAGTTGGTGAATGAACTCTCAGTGCCGCTGAGTACGTATGCGGTGATACCTGCGGTCTGCAGACCTGTACCGCCTGCCTGAGCGTTGGCAATCTGAAACCTTACAAGTACGTCTCCGTTGTTCTTGACACCTTCGTCCTTGGTCTTGCCTCCTATCACGAGGTTCTTTCCGCTTCCGATGATTCCGGCAAGGCTCGTAGCCATAGCCTGAGGACATTCTGCGTCATAAATTATGTCCACGTTGTTGGTTACGTTCGTGACAGTCACGTTCTCAGCATAACCGATGAGGCATCCGATTGAAGGGGTGACTGCTGGTGTGCCTGTTACAGTGATGGCGTCTCCGTCAGCACCGAGTACGAGGTTGCTTACAGTTGCGCCGTTCGCAGCTCCGAACAGTCCGTAAACGCTGGCCTTGGAAACATCGACGCTCCAGCTGATGCCGGTAATCGAGTGGCCCTGACCGTTGAACTTGCCTACGAATGCTTTGTCGAATGTCATAGTAGGGGCTCCGGTCGCTTCGCTTGTGGCGTTTCCGGCAGGAGTCCATTCTACACCTGTCAAGTCGATGTCGGCAAGCAGGCAAACCTCGCCGGCCTCATTTTCCCAACGTGTGGTTGAAGCTCCGGCATTTACGCTGCGCACAAATTCCATAAATGTGCTTACGTCGCCGATACCCTTGTCTGCGGACGGATCATCCGAACCGCCACCCTTTACGATAGGCGTCTGTTTTACGACAATGGCTGTAGAAACATCGTAGAGGCTGTTTTTCAATAGAATACGTCCTTCGCGAGCATCATTTGTATTGCTTTCGAAATATTCGGCGACGAAGTTGAATTCTGAAGTGACAGTAGCCTTTGTGTCAGTACGTTTGAGCCAGGATGCGCACTCTGTTGCGACAGAAGGCTCCACATCAATGTTGTGAGATACCCTGATGGTGAAGGCTGTCATATCTCCGGTAAGATTTACGACAGGCTCTCCCATAGGAGTTATGATTTCATTGTTCTTGATGTAATCTTCCAGTTCGATGATTGTCTTTCCGTATGTGAAGAACAGCGGTTTATAGACAACCTCGTCACCTGCTGAAGCGACAATTACCACATTGCCTTCCTCAGCTCCTTCTTCCATTGAAACAGATATTGTCTTGAGCGCCCCGCTGACGTTCACATTGACATTATACGAAGTGAGGTAGTCCACAACGGCTTCTTTCGCGAGAGAACCGCTCAGAGTGTAGCCGATTGTGAGGGTGGTGCCGTAATCTTCAATCGCGTTGAATGACGGTGTCGAGAACTCTATGGCAAGCGCTTCATTGAAGGTTACCGAGAATGAACTTCCGTCCGTGAGCGTGAATACTACGAGACCGCTCTTGGAATCCGTCTCAACATTGCTGAATATTTCTGTGGTGATGTCTTTTGCAAGAACTCCGGTGCTCTCGCCGTTGACAGTCCAGTATCCGTCAGCATTGATGCCCACTACAGGCGCAGGACCGGAAAGAGGCATCTTGTTGCCGTTTTTGTCGAGAAGCCATTCCCAAGTCTTTCCGTTGTCGGAAGTGAATCTCCAATATGCGACACCGTCTTCTTCCGCAGTGCCGAACATTGTGTTCTGACTTACTGAAGAGGCTTTGGCAAGAGTGACAGTTTTCTTCTCGCCTCCCTTGTCCTGATATGTGATTACATAGTTCCCGTCCTTGTCAGTTCCTACACGTGAAATGTAGTTGCTGTTGATGAAGCTGGACACAGATGAAAGCACGCCGTTCAGACTGTCTGCCTTGTGCTCGAGAGCCGCAAGACTGTTCTCAATGTTTGTTATGCTGTTTTCAATCCGTGTACTGTCGTATCCGTCGCAGCTGAAAAGCATCAGAGCCGCGATGGTGAATGATATTATAGCAGATATCTTCTTCATAGTGATACCTTATTTCTGTCGTACATAAATATAGTTCATACAGCTGCGCTCTCCTTTGGAATCGGACGGCGAGCTTACAAGACCTGAAGTACCGCTTTTCTTGACCCACATCGCGGCAGAACCGCCACCGTCGAAACGGGTTGAATTCCAGGCTCCCAGCCTGAGCGCGATTTCAGTAACCTCTGCGGCTGTGACTCCGGTGGAAATGACCGTTCTTCCGTCAATCTCCACAATCATGATTCTTGAACCGCTCTTGTCCACGCAGACGAAAGTCATAGGGTCCGAGAGTGTGCGGAAATCGTGGTTCCCAGGGACTGTGTACAATGTGTTTTCACCGTCTGTGACATAGTGCCACATCGTTGAGTTCTGGGTGAAAATCGGCTTGGTCTCTTCATTCTCGACAGTCATGACGGCTTTGAGTTTGATGATGTCGCCGGCCTTCAGAGCAGAGAATTCGTCTGCTTTGCTGCCCCAGGCCTGGATGGCCACGCTCTTTTCGCTTGTGAGATAAGGCGGCTCTGACAGTGACTCTGTACGGCCGTCATATACGCCGGTGACCTTCGCCTCAGCCCAGTCTTCGTTCACTTTCATATTCTCGCCGGTGTATTCCGCCACCACATAAAGGGCGTTGCCTGCTAGAGTATTGGTGATGGAAGGTGCTGAAGAGTGAGGAGTCTTCACATAGCGGGAAGTGTATATGTTGACAGGGTAGCTGGCGATTCTGGCAGCACTGCCTCCGCGTACGATTGTGTCATTTACGCTATAGAATGCACATTCTTTTCCGTTGGCCTCAATAGTGCCGGTGAATGATTTCTTATTGCAGGAAGCTGTCTTGTCCTTGAAGATGGTGAACGCCCAGGCGTGATTGACATAAGTGCTGGCCACGTAAGGATTGTTCATATAGAGCAGTTCGCCGTCTTCGATATGGGCACCGCGCAGGATTCCGTCATTTGAATCGAAGAATCCGGAATTGACACCGGCTACTACATTTTCACCTTCAGCAGTTTTGCGTGCGCACAACTGGGAAAGCGTCTCGCGCAGATTGAAACCGTTGTTGCTGTTGCCGTTGCCGTTAGGGTTCGGCATAATGTCATCCGCGATACCTGTGGTAACTTCAATTGAAGGATTGGTGAGGTCGATCTCAAGCACCTTCATTTTGCGGGCTATGTTCTTGAAATCCATAGCGTAGTAATAACAGCCTGGTGCAAGCAGCGTGGACTCTGTAGTCTTCCAGATGTCGTTCTCGGTCTCGACGGAGAATGTTCCGCGGAGATAGACTGTCTTAGCCACAAAATGTCCGTTCTCATCTGTCGCTACAACTGTGAACTGACCTTTGCGGAAAGATTCCGGAACGGCTACGCTGATTGTGCCTGCTTCGCTGTTTACCTTAGGCTCTACGCTGTCGGTCCTTGTTACATTTACAGTAGCACCCTCTGAGACCGAGCCGGTGAGAGTGTATGTGAACTCAAGAGATGTGACCTCATCAGATACTTTCAACTCACCGCTGACCTCTTCGCCGTTGTAGAATATTTTCAGCGAGAAGCTTCCGGCAGAATTCATTGTGAATGTGGAGCCGTCCGCCAGTGTAAGAGTGACTGTTCCGTCAGAATTCTTGACGGCAGATGAGATGAGAGATGCCTTGTGGCCGGAAGATTTGACTTTCTCGCCGTTGGCGTCAAGTACATAGTCTCCGTTCACCATCCAGTATCCGTCTTTGTCCGTCGTGAATGACGGGGTGCGTCCAGATACAGGAATCTTGGCACCGTCCTTATCTGTCAGAATTGTGGTCTTTCCGCCGGATGTTACGGTCCAGTAGAGTACACCGTTCTCTTCTTTTGTTCCGATTATGTCAATATCCTTGACATCGTCAGTCTTGGCGATTTCCGCTGTCGCTGAAGTGCCGTCGGCATTGGTATAGGTGATTTTGACGCCTCCGTCGGAATTCTCTGTTATGGAGGTTATGACTCCTCCCTGCTGCGCTGCGGCAAGAAGCTTGATCTGCCCTTCCAGCTGCGTCAGAGATGCTTTGAGCTCGGAAATTTGCTGCTCGCTTTCGTCAACCTGCTTCCATAGATTCGAGTCGTCGTATGACTCGCAGGAAGCGGCAAGCATAAGCGATATGCACAACAGAGCCGATATTCTGATTTTATTCATTTTTGTAGAAATTATCAATCTGTCAAAAAATATCAATATCCAGGGTTCTGTGTAAGAACACTTTGGCCCGTAGTTTCATCCTTAGGATAAATCTGGATCTGTTTTACAGGGATAGGGTAGAGGTAATCTTTCTCCTCCCATTTGTAGGTCTGGTCCTTGAACTGGACAAGGTAGCCGCTGGTGCCCTCGGAAAGGGTGTTCTCCTTGCCTTCGGAAACGTTGAGCGTGTTGTCGCAGTCAGTGACAGGAGTGCTTCCCTGGTAGATGCAGAGATCCGGCTTGCCGTCATTGTTCATATCATATTCACCAAGTCCGGGGAACCAGCATCCGATGAAGCCTGGACCCATTGTGTTGGAAGCAGGGCAAAGCTGTTCGCCTTCGTGCCAGCGGAGCATATCCCAGAACCTGAATCCTTCGTTGACGAGTTCCACTGTCCTTTCACGGCGGATTTCGAGGATAAGCCCTTTGTTTGCCGTATTGAGGTGTGAATCAGTGTAATATGAGCTCAGGAATGAATCCGGTGAAGCATTCGTGGATGCGACGTCAAGTCCCGGCATTCCGACGCGTGAACGTACCACGTTGACAGTAGCGTCGATTACGCTCTGGTCTGCAAGCCCGAGTTCGGCCATAGCCTCCGCATAGTTGAGGAGAACCTCGCCGTAACGGAAGATTGCATAGTCTGTAGTCGATGTCGTGGCTCCGTCGTGAGTGTCGTCAGAGAAATACTTGATCGGGCGGTATCCGCTGCGGTCATAATCCTTGCAGCTCGGATAGTATTTAGTGGAAGCGTCGGTTCCCAAAGCCACATAGTCCGGTGCGGCGATTGTCTGTGACATACGCGGATCACGTCCGGTGAATTCCTGGTTGTACTGCATCGTCTCCCAGCCAGACTGATTCTGGAACGGAGTTCCGTCAGCCATAAGATAGTGATATGCAAGAGCTCTGGTCAATGAATATCTCTGGTTCTTGTATTTGAACTGAAGACCGTGACGGATGTTGAGTTCGTCAGAATATACATATCTTCTGGACAGTATCGTCTCAGCAGTCTCAGCATCCTCAAGTACAAAGAAGTCACGATAAGGCTCATTCTTTATGAGAGTGGAACCGGTGTACATCTTGTATTTTCCGCTGTCCATCACAGCCTTTGCGGCCTCTGCTGAAAGCTGGAGGAAATGTTCTGCGGAAAGTGTGACTACAGAGCCGTCCTCTTTGGTGTAGCTCTCGTCGGCAATGTCGTGATATTTTCTCCAAGTGCCCTCGAAGAGCGCCATACGTGATTTGAGAGTATAGGCTGCATATTTGTTTATGCGGAATACGCCTTCGTCCCAAGTCTCGGGAAGTCCGCTGATTGCCTTGTCGAGGTCTTCCATAGCCTTTTCCATCACATATCCTCTGCTGTCGCGCGGACGGTAAAGGGATTTTGTGTCTTTGTCGGAAATGACCTTGTCATAGAATGGCATATCACCGTATTTGCGCACTTTCTCATAATAGAACAGTGCTCTGAAGAAATAGGCAATGCCGTCATATTTGGCACGTACACTCTCGTTCTCGCATTTCACTGAATGCTCGAGGTAGTAGTTGATGTTTCTCAGGTCTGACCAGGTGCTGGTACTCCAGCTTTCCGTTTCTGCGGTACGGGTTCCTCTCTGGTAAGAGTTGAGAGATATATGATACTGAAGGTCGTTGTCCTGAAGCGCACCGTCCTGTGTGTCGTCCGGTGCCGGCAACATGGCGTAGAAACCGTTGGTGGCAATCTTCAGCTCATTTTCGTTGGTATAGAATGTTTCCGGGGAAAGTTCAGTCTCCGGGAACTTGTCAAGGTAGCCGCTGCAGGATGCTGCGGTAAGAATTGACAAGCCAGCTGCAAGAATTTTATATGTGTTTTTCATATTCATATTCGTTTAGAAGGTAATGTCAACTCCGAAAGATACAGTCCTTGAGAACGGATATATACAGTCATCGCTCTGAGAAGACGAAGCTGTAGCTACCTCAGGATCAATATATTTGGTATGCTTCTTCATCGGAGACCAGTACCAGAGATTCTCTCCGGTAAGATAGAATCTGACTTTCTCTACGGCTTTGTTCTTCTTGAGAGGAAGAGTGTACCCGAGGGTGACGTTCTTCAGACGGAGATAAGCGGCGTTCTGAAGGTAACGGTCAGTAGCGACATAAAGCGCATTGTTGCTTGAAGTAGAGTATCCTCTACGGCGCGGGAAGTATGTGTTGCGGTTTTCTGTGCTCCACGCTTTGGATTCAAAATCAGTCGGAACGAATGATGATGCAGGGAAACCGTAGAAACCCCAGAAATATGAACAGTTGGCCGACGGCATCCAATCGCAGTGGCCTACGCCCTGGAAGAATACTGAGAGGTTGAATCCATACCAGTCGATGTCTCCACGGAATGAGTAGGTGTAGCGAGGGAGGCTGTTACCGATTATTTTGCGGTCACCCGGGTCGTCAACAGTGTTGGAACCTGTGTTGATGACACCGTCACCGTTGCGGTCAACGAACTTGACATCACCGGCGCGCAGTCTTGCGTCAGATGCGACACCGCACTCATAAACGCCTTTATTTACGGCAGTATCGTTGATTCTTGACTGATATTCAGCTGCTTCCGCGTCTGTCTTGAAGAGTCCGTCAGTTTCGTATCCCCAGATTTCACCGAGTCTTTTTCCGACATAATGCTGGCTCAATGACTTGTTCGGGTTGTCGAATTTCGTGATGGTTGTCACATAGTCACCGATTGAACCTGAGATTGAGTAGTAAAGAGGCTTTTTGGCGACTACGACCTGATCCTTCCAGGCAAGAGAGATTTCATATCCCTTTGTGCGGAGGTCTGCACCGTTGATCTTAGGCGAACTTGTACCGAATACTGCAGGAAGTTCCTGTGAGGATGTAAGCATATCCTTGGTGTCCCTGATATAGAAGTCCGCATTGGCTGTAAGCCTGTTGTTGAGGAATCCGAGGTCAACTCCGAGGTTGTATGTCACGACAGTTTCCCAGGTGAGCCCGTCCGTGATTGCTCCAGGTGTGCTGACCTTAGGTGCCTGAGTGCTTCCGTCGAATGTGTAGGACATCATAGACGTCGATAGAGTGCTGATATAAGAGTAATTGCTTACCTGCTGATTGCCGAGTGAACCGTAGGAGAAACGTACTTTTGCAAGGTCCCACCCGTTCTTGAGCGGGCGCCAGAAATTCTCTTCAGATATTCTCCAGCCGGCTGATGCGGAAGGATAGAATGCCCAGCGGTTGCCTCTTGCGAATCTTGAGGAACCGTCTTCGCGGGCTGAAACCTCGAAAAGATATTTGCCTGCATAGTCGTAATTCACTCTGCCGAAGAAACCGAGAGTCCTGTATGAAGTGTTAGATTCACTGGATGCTTCGATTACGCCTTGCGCCATATTGATGAACGCGAGTTTGTCGGAGATGGAACCCTTCTGGCGAACAGTGAGAGTGGATGTATGATAGTCCTGGAGCTGTGCACCGGCAACTGCGGTGAGATTGTGCTTGTCCCAGGATTTGTTCACGTTTACATAAGCGTTGGCGATATGGGCGTTGAGTCGTCCGCGTACCTCCTGATAGAAGTCGTAGATGGAACCGTTGGTGAAATCGACAATGTTCTTCATATTCTTGTCCCAAGTGTTGGCTGTAGGATAAGAACGGTAGCTGTTGTTGTTGTCTCTCAGACGATATGTGTAGTCTGCAGTGATATTCAGCCACTTGGTGATGTCGAAGACAAAGCGGTTGGTCATCATAAGGTAGTTCACTTTGCGGGAGTTCTTGTTCCTTCCGTCTGTGAATACGCCGCCTCGTCCGGATGCGATAGGGGAATCCGCGAACTGGATGCCGTTTGTGTACATCGTGGTCGTCCCGTCAGGGTTAACAGGCACGAGAGTAGGGCTTATGTTCTGGGTGACGTTCCAGAGGATACCGTGTGACGCAAGGCCTTCAGAACCGTCCTGCTCCCAGTATCCGCCGTAGTCGTATGAAGAACCTTCATAGCTGATGTTACCGGTGTAACGGAGCCAAGGCTTGACCTGGGCATTGACTTTGGCGCGGAAAGAATATCCGTTCATTATATCCTCGGAAGCATTGTTGAATACACCTTCGCGATAGAGATAACGTCCACTGACATAATAGTTTATCTTGTCGTTTCCTCCGTTGATAGTGATATTGTGCTCTGTCTCCGGACGGACTTTCTTGAAGATATAATTGTACCAGTCGAAGTTACCGAGATAGCGGTATTTGCCGTTATCATTGGTATAGACCCACGGCCTGCTTGCGTTCTCGGTCTTGTCGTTGCGTCTTTCGTAGAGCATCTGCATCTCTTCATCGGTATAGTTCCAGGCGTTGTAACCCTTGTTTGAGTGAAGAGTGAATTCGTTGGACAATGTCACGTAGTCATAACCGGTAGTGATGAAGTCCGTTTTCGTCGTGTTGAATGCGACACCGCCACGGCCGTTGTAATTGATTTTCAGGTCTCCCGATTTTCCGTTCTTGGTAGTGATGAGGACTACACCGGCAGATGCGGTCGCACCGTAGATTGAACAGGCGGAGGCATCCTTCAGCACTGATACTGATTCGATGTCGTTAGGATTCACCTGAGACAGCGACGCTTCGATACCGTCAACGAGAATGAGCGGACTGCCCGAGTTGAGAGAAACCTGTCCACGAATCTTGACACTGTATTCCTTACCCTCGATTGAACCGTTGCCCATACTCATCACGAGTGAAGGGTCAGCGCCCTGAAGCGCCTGGGCGGCATTGGTGACAGGTCTGTTGTTGAGGTCTTTTCCGCTGATGACGCCGACAGCACCGGTCAGGTTGACCTTCTTCTGTACACCGTAACCCACTACGACTGACTCCTCGAGGATGTCAACATCTTCCTTGAGTACAATCACGAGGCCGGACGTCTGGGTCCCGAAAGTGCCTGTGTACTCCTGGTATCCCATCAGAGACACTGTGAATGTTGAACCTTGAGCGGCTTTGACAGTGAATTTTCCGTCAATGTCTGTCATTGCCACGGACTCGGTGGATTTGTTTTCAGGAATGACCATAGCACCGATAACCGGTCCCATAGCATCGAGCACTTGACCGGAGTACTCCTGCGTGGCTCCTTTCTCCTGCTGCTCCTTTACGACGAGAATCATCTTTCCGTCAAGGCTGGCTTTCATACCGGTGCCGGAAAGTATGGCATTGACCGCTTCCTGCAATGTCTTGCCTGAAGGAGGTGTCACCATCTTGTTCACGTCGAGAAGACTTTCATTATAAGCTACTGTTACACCAAGCTGGTGCTCGATTGTTTCGAACGCTTGCCTTATGGTCATTTCTCCGGCAGGGAAACTTACGACCTGATTCTGGGCGTAAAGTCCTGTCGCAGAGGACATAACCAGTGCCAGCGCAACAAGATAATGTTTAAAATGCTTCATAGACTGATTTTGAATGTTATTATTGAATTAGTTTGTGTATAAATGATTTATGGCGTTCACTGTATGTAAACGCTTCCGTTTTCAATCCTGTATTTCATTCCGGGGATAAGTTTGCTGACCGCATTGAGCATCTGTTCCAGAGTCTCTCCGTGTATGAACTTGGCAGTCAATATCATATCGTCGTGTTTTCCGGAAGTGACATAGACTGTGATTCCGTATTTGCGTTCTATGGCCCTGGCAATATGATGAATGTCTGCGGACCTGAAGCACATATCGCCGTTCATCCAGGCTATGTCTTCTGACGGGTTGACTGCTCGGACATCGGTTTTTCCTGTTTCTCTGTCGAACGTGACTCTTTGCCTCGGGGTGAGCAATATGTTTTCTCCTGTGCTTTTCGTTACGGCCGAGATGCTTCCCTCGCAGAGGGTTGCGGATGTGTAATTGTCTTCAGGATAAGAATTTACATTGAATGTCGTGCCGTGTACTTGGATGTCGATGTCGGATGTGCTTACGGTAAACGAAACGTTGTCGTCGTGCGTGACTTCGAATACGGCTTCACCGCTTAGATATACTGACCTTCCGGTGGAGGAGAATTTTTCCGGGTAAATGAGGAGGGAACCTGCATTAAGTCTGACTTTGGAATTGTCGGGGAGTATGACTTCGCGTGTTTCTCCGTTGTGCGTATAAACTTCGCAGAAATGAGCCGCTTCCTCCGGCAGTTCACTTACAACCGCGATGCTGTCCTTATCTGCAAATGTCCTGTTTATCAGCAATGTTATCTGTGGTACAAGTATGAATGTGACTGCTGCGGCAATACTAATCCACGCAATGCGCTTCAGCTTGTTTCCGGACCTGTTTGCCTTAACCTTTTCGTATGCGTTTTCAGACATTTCCGCACGCGCCATAACGCGGTCGAATGCCTTGTCCAGCTGTTCTTTGGAAAGTGAATCGTCACAATGTTTTTCCCACTCTTCACGAATATTGTTTTCTGTCATATATGTGGTTTTAGTCGGATTTAAATCAATTTATACGACTATATGACGCGAAAATTATCCGTTGCACCCAAGCGGAATTGCAATTTTTTTTGAAATGTTTTGATGGACTTTCCCGGTGATTTTATCTGAAAATCAGAAGTGAAAGCAGAAACTTTTCAGAAACTACGGAATGATGCAGCCTCGGATGGTAATGGGATTGCGCGTACTGGACTCAGAACAAGAACAAAAGTGCGGCAGTCAGTGTTGCGAGAATCGACAAGGCGGTACGCAACTCTCTGAGTGCGAGGTTGAGGTGATTCTCGACCGTCTTCTTCTTGATATTGAGTTTGGACGCTATTTCATCGTTGCTCAGCTGCTCCAACCTGCTCAGTACAAAGATTTTACGGCGCTGCTCCGGCATTTTTGACACGAGATCGGATATGATGGCTTCCTTGTCCTTCATATCAATCTGATTCTCAAGCAACTGGTCGTATGCTATGTCTATATCGGAAGACGCTGCCTCGATTTTATTTCTTCTCAGATAACTGATGGTCTGGTTTAGGCTCATCCTGTAAATATAGGAGCGGAGCGAACTGATGTCCGGAAGTGCGGCGCGCATCAGCCACAGTTTGATGAACACCTCTTGAGCTATGTCGGACGCATCTTCATCCGTCTTGAGAATGCTTTTGATGAAGCCATAGACTTGCGGATAGTATGCGTCAAAAATACATCTGAAAGCGCGTCTGTCACCTGCGGCAGCGCGTTCCATCAATGTCTTTTCGTTTTGCTCAATACGCATAATATGCATAACTCAATCCGGTGCGAATTTATGGATAAAAAACGATATAACATAATTGCAGACGTTAAAGAATTATTACACGAGCGCAACCGGATTGTAATAAATAACCTCACTGAAAGTGAAGGCTTCAGGTCCCTGTCTGATATTTGCCGGAATGGTTGTCATCTTTCAGAAGGCTTTGTATCTTTGACGCTTACCAAAAGAATTTTGTCCCGATGAGAGATATTGAAGTCTGCTGTACGTCAGTGAATGATGTCCTGGAAGCGTGGTATGGCGGCGCTGTAAGAGTTGAGTTGTGTTCTGCAATAAGTTGCGGGGGAGTTACGCCGAGTCACGGACTGATTGCGAATACCGTAAGTGCGGTAAAGAAATTATTGTCCGATGCCGGTGCTAGTGACAGCGCGAACGGTGGCGTAAACGTCTGCGTGAACGAGGGCGTAAACGTCTGCGCGAACGAGGGCGTAAACGACTGCAAACCAAGGCGTTTCGACGTTAATGTGCTTATCAGGCCTCGGGACGGGGAGTTCTGCTATACGGATTCTGAAATCGAGACGATGATTGCCGATATACGTTTCTGCTCGGAAATCGGAGTGGACGGGGTGGTCGTCGGTGCATTGACTCCGGATGGCAATGTCGATATGAGTGCCTGCAGAAGGCTGATGAATGCTGCAGGTGATATGAGCATCACGTTTCACAGGGCTTTCGACGTGTGCGTCGAGCCGTCGCGGGCGCTGGAGGATATAATAGAGCTCGGCTGTGACCGATTGCTGACTTCCGGGCAAAGACCTGATGCTCTGAGCGGTTCCGGCTTGATAAAGAGCCTGGTTTCTCAAAGCGACGGGCGCATTTCGATAATGCCCGGTTCCGGTATTAAACCCGAGAATATCCTTGAAATAGAACGAGTTACCGCAGCGAGAGAATTCCATTCCACAGCAAGGAAGGCAGTTGCTGATTTGTCAAGGCATCACGTTCCGGAACTCGGTTTCGAGGAACCTTCTGCGAGTGCTCCGGCGTCTGTTTCCGCATCTGTTCCTGCAAAAGTCCCCGCATCAGTTATCGGTGATTCGGACTCGAGAGCGGACGACAATGTCAGATATGTTATGCGCACTTCCAGAGACGTGGTGCGCCAACTTGTGGAAGCCAGCGCTGACTGAACGCCTATATTCCCTTCAGAACATTGCGCAGTTGACTCGCCAGCGAAGTGTTGTATCCTGTTGAAATATAGACAATACGGCCGAAACTGTCGCATACGGCAATGACCGGCAATGTGCTGGATTCATTGTGGCATCCTTCGCAAAGCATAGTCCTGATGGAATTGCCTGAATCGACGCCGAAATGCAGGTTCGAACTGTTCCCGATTCCGGTAACTTTGGAAGTGAGGCCCAAGGCTGCTTTCTTTGATTCCCCGAAGATGATCATAGGACGATTCCATTCCTGCAGCTCCTTGCCGAGAGCCTGGAACTCTCTGACTGCGTGGTTACTAGGCTCGTCGGATGTCCCCAATATAGCCAGGAGGAAATATCCTCTGCCCGTAGTGTTCAGAATGGATGATTTTCCGGTTGTCCCGTCCTTGTCGATGGTTTCATATATTGCTTCAGGGTCCATTGAACCGAGTACACATATTTCAGATGTAGCCTGTCTCATAATGAGTTCGACATCGGTGTTTTTGTCGGGCGTTACCTCGAATGTGGACAATCTGGCCAATACGCTTCCGCTTGCAAGTCTGGTTCCGCTGGTTAGTAGGTATGTCCCTGCATCAAGCGTGAACGGTCTGCTGAAACTCTCCGCCGTCGCGTCTGCGCCCAATTCGGTGGCATCTCCTCCTTCAAAATCAAGCAGATGTCGTGTGCCGTCAGTGATTTGGCTCAAAGTGAAATGCCTGTAATATTCCGGATTGTCCATTGTGCCTGATCCGGGCTTGTAAAGCATTGTGAACGTGCCTTTCGGCGAAATTTTTCCGGCAGACGCGGCTTCGGATTCCGGACCCGCAAGAGTAATGTCGCTCCACTCCCGACTTGACAGATATTGTGCTTTCCCTGTCATCTGGTCGATTCTTGCCGGGACTCCGTATGTCCTCAAGGCCGCCACAACGAAAATATATCTTGACCTGGCATCAGCGACGCTCATTCTGAGTACACCGGCAGGTGTGGCTTGCAGACGTCTGGAATTGAGGCTGTCCGCAACTCTGATGTTTTGCGCACTCCACGACAGAATTGATTCTGCGATCCTGTCTGCGCGAGTCTCCTTGCCTGATACAATGTCCTGCGGCAAATTCGCGTTCAGAGCTTCACGTATAATGCTATGGTATGGTTGCAGGAACTCTCCATAGATGCGTGGGCAGAGAACGTAATCATAGTATGTTTCAGTGTCAGTGCATAAACTGCTGATTGGCGCAGCCGTGTTGAGCGCATCTTCCAGAACATTACATTTTGTATCCCGCAAATCCTTTCTGGTCAATGTCTTGAGTAAGGCCAATGCTTCGTTTGTCTTGCCGTCCTTTGCGGAACTTGCCAGGAATTGACGGATATCTTTCCAGTTGCCCTTTGCGTCAATCAACTGCCTGTACGCCTCTTTTTCCTGCTCTTTGGTTAATCCTGATACTCCAAGTCTTTCGCCTGCATTGGATTCAGTCGTGAAAGTGGCCGTATATGCAGTTCTGAGCGCATTTTCCTGTTCAAGCCTTGACTTGTTAAGCGCTATGGCCTCATTGCTGGCGTATGACGGAATCTTGCCGCCAACTGGAGGATTTATGTCAATGTCAAATGCTGTCAGTGCATCTGACGGCTGATTTATGACGATTTCTGCAACAGCCTCTTCTGCAGCTCCTTCCGAATGCAAGATGCCGTAACCGTATTGTCCGTTGTGGCTTGCCCATACGAACATATCTCCGATCCCGCTGTGCAGTGTCGTGGTTCCGTTGTCGTCGGAAGTGAGAGTGACGGCCGGATACATTTCACCATAATTATATATGCAGAATTCAACCTTGGCTCCCTTGACCGGATTACCTGAATCGTCGCGTACTTTCACGGTGTTCTGCCTGGTCTTGACATAATTCCCTATGACATTGATTTCCGTGAAGTTAGGTGTGCGTCTGATGACATCTTCCGGACCGTTGTAATCTCCGAACACCAGAGTGTGCATAAGCATCGCCCTGGAGGCAGGTTCGTTGAACCAGGCCATATTCAGTTCAGGTTCAGGCTCACAGGCACCTAGAAATGACCATTTTCCGTCCGTCCAGACCTCGACCCATGCGTGGTTGTCGTCAGTATGAGCCCATCTTGGCGTATAGACCTGTCGTGCAGGGATGCCTACTGTGCGCATTGCCGCAACCGTGAACGTCGATTCCTCGCCGCATCGTCCTTCCGCATTGAGAATGCTTGCGATAGGGGAGGATGTCCTGGCGTCGGAAGGCGTATATGTCACTTTTTCGTGGCACCAGTGATTTATTTCCAATGCGGCATCGTGCATTGACAGACCGGCTGTGCGCGCTTTCAGAGTGTCGTAATACATTGTCCGGAAGTCGTCCAGTCTCTCATTGTTGACCCTTACCGGCAATACGAAATGCCTGAACAGCTCGTCCGGCACCTGTTTTCCCCACGGCATTTCTTTCCGGGCTTTCAGCGCCACCTGTGTGTTTTGCCTGAAGAAATCAACGCTGTAGTCACCCTGGTCCGCAATGCTCATATATTTATATAGGAATTCCATTGCTTTGCGCTCCTGCTTTTCTTCGCTGTTGCAGGCGGGCAGAAAAACAAGTGCAAGAGTCAGAGTGATGGCGGATGCCAGTCGAAGATGTTTCATTTTAATGAAGTTTTATTGGGGAGCGTATTTGTTTTTGCAAAACCTCTTTCGATCGTCCGCGTCCCAAATTCGATTTGAATATTTCGAAAGATAACCCTCGCTCCGTTGGAGCGAACTGAAGTTTTATTGGGGAGCGTATTGTTTTTTGCAAAACCTCTTTCAATCGTCCGCGCCCCAAATTTGGTTTGAATATTTCGAAAGATAACCCTCGCTCCGTTGGAGCGAAACGAAGTTTCATTGGGGAGCGTACTCCCCAAACCCCTTGGGTCGCTTTGCTCCGAAATTATCTAGATTATATTAAATTATTCAAACCCCTTGGGTCGCTGCGCTCCGAACTCTGTATTTTGTCCACGAAAAGTGCCGTTTTTCCGGACAAACGTTGTCGTTTTTGCATTTTGTCCACGTAAATCCCCGTTTTCGTGGACAAACGTTGTGATTTCTGCATTTTGTCCGCCAAAAGTGCCGTTTTTCCGGACGAATAAGTTGAGTGCTACTTTTTAGCTCGATTTTCTTCGCATTCGTGTGACCGAGGTTTAATTGGAAATTGAATTAAGTGCCACTCAATTACTATATCGAGAAGTTATGGTAATGCGGACCGAAGCGCTCGAAGGCGGCGCGGTCAAGGTCGTTACGGTCGTCCGGATGGGCAATGCTTATGAGCAGTTTGGCCCTTTCCTGCAGCGACTTGCCGTAGAGATCCACAGCACCATATTCTGTTACAATCCAATGCGCGTCAGCTCTAGGAGTTACGACTCCGGCTCCCACCTTGAGTGTAGGAACAATCTTGGTCAATCCCTTGTTAGTCCTTGAAGCAAAGGCAGTTACGGATTTTCCGCCTTCAGACATAGTGGCACCCTTGACGAAATCAACCTGTCCGCCAGTGCCGGAGAAGATTCTCGTGCCGATGGAGTCGGCGCTGATTTGTCCTGTCAAATCGACCTCGGTAGCCGAGTTTATTGCCATCATATCCGGATTCTGTGCGATCACCCACGGGTCATTGGTGTACTTGATATCTTTCATCAGCACGTCCGGATTGTGGTCGATGAATTTGTAGACCTCTTCAGAACCGAGCAGGAACGATGCTACAACCTTTCCGGTGTCGATTTTCTTGTGCTTTCCGTTGATGACACCCTTCTTGATGAGCTGCAATATGCCGTCGGCGAACATCTCCGTATGCAGTCCGAGGTTCTTGTGGTCAGCCAATGCAACGGCCAATGCGTTAGGCAATGCGCCGATGCCCATTTGCAGGCAAGCTCCGTCAGGAACAAGTTCCGCGCAGTTCTTGCCGATCAACTTTTCCGTCTCGTTAGGCTCTGCGAAATCTTTCGTTACCAGCGGGGTGTTGTCTTTTACGAAATAATCTATCAGCCCCGGGTCCACGAGGTCTCCATACGCGTATGGAACATTCTCATTTACAACAGCAAGCACTGTCTTTGCACTTTCGATTGCGGCTAGAGAACAGTCAACTGATGTTCCGAGTGAAACCTTGCCTTCCTCGTCAGGCAGCGATACCTGAACCATTGCCACGTCACATCTCAGAGCTCCGCTGCGATATAGTTTCTGGGATTCACCAAGATGTACAGGAAGATAATCCGCATATCCGGCATTGACATTCGCGCGGACATTAGGCCCCAAGAAAAATCCCTGGTCGAAGAATATGCCTTCGTAACGCGGCTCAGAATATGGTGCCGGACCTTCTGTATGGAAATGATGGAAATGGAGGTCTTTGACTTCGCCGTTGTCAGCCCTTCGGCAAAGCGCCTGAATGAGGACGTGAGGTACGCTGGCTACACTGCTCAGGTGGATATGGTCTCCGGATTTCACAGCTTTGACAGCTTCATCGGCTGAGACATAGATCGGGTGTTTCATATTTTTTTAATTTGTTGTTATGTGGTGAATACGTTGCCGCGGAACAACTTGTTCAGAGCTTCTCTCCGCAGTCTCGTTACATCTTCCAAAGATAATCGTTTTCGCGGAAAATTCGTAATTTTGCCGATATGGCACATACATTAGAAGAAAAACTTGCGCAGTTCAGCCGAGTGCTGGATGTGATGGACAAACTCAGGGCGAAATGTCCGTGGAATGCAGCCCAGACTTGGGATACCTTGCGGTCAATGACTGTAGAAGAGGTGTATGAACTGAGCGATGCGGTGATGAAAAAGTCGGACAAGGATGTGGAGAAGGAGCTAGGAGATATGCTTCTGCACATCGTCTTTTATTCGAAAATCGCCGAAGAACAGGGTAAGTTCGACATCGCCGATGTCCTCGACAAACTCTGTGAGAAGATGATCTTCAGACATCCGCACGTCTTTTCGGATGCTCAGGCTTCTGATGCTGAACAGGTTTCGGAAAATTGGGAGATTATGAAAATGAAGGAAAAAGGCGGGAACAAGCGCATTCTTTCAGGTGTGCCGGATTCTATGCCTCCGATTCTCAAGGCTTATTCTATGCAGGATAAGGCACGCGGTGTAGGTTTTGACTGGGAATGTCCTTCGCAAGTTTGGGAAAAGGTCAAGGAAGAGCAGGATGAATTTCAGGCTGAGCTTGATGCTATGGCCAAAGAAGAAGGACAATTGGACAAGGCTCCTGCAGGATATACGATGACGCCGGTTCCCGGCTCTGCACGCGACAGAGCGGAGGAAGAACTGGGGGATTTTATGTTTTCGGTCGTGAATGCCGCCAGACTGTATGGCCTCAATCCTGACACAGCCCTGAACCGCGCCTGTGACAAATTCCGCCGCCGTTTCACTTATCTTGAGGAACATACCATCCGTCAGGGCCGAAATCTGTCGGATATGACTCTTGCCGAGATGGATGAAATCTGGGACGAGGCGAAAAGAGTTGAAAAAAAGTAATTTTTTTCAACTCTTTTCGGATTCCGCGAAACTCTTTCAGGCGTTTTGTTTCTAAATCGTCAGACTTCTTTCTCGAACAATTCCTCGCTCTTTCAGAGCGAACTGAAGTTATATTGGGGAGCGTACTCCCCAAACCCCTTGGGTCGCTGCGCGGAATTTTGGATTATCCAAAACCTATTTCGGTCGATCTCTTTCAAAGTCTTCAATCTGCCGTTTCGATCAATTTCTCGCTCCGCTGGAGCGAAACGAAGTTTTATTGGGGAGCGTACTCCCCAAACCCCTTGGGTCGCTTCGCTCCGAAAAATATAAGCGTTTACGGCGACTCGCTCCGAATAAGTTTGTCTGCGACCCCTTTTCAATGTTCAAGCTTCTAATTAGAGCAAACCATTCGCTCCTAATAAGCGCTTCTATAAATAAGCTCTGCGAATTCAGCAAAGCGGCTGATGCCCGGAGCGAATTTTCCATTTATTCTGAGCGGAGGGCACAGTCGCTTTGCTGATAAGCCGACGGACTTGAAGAATGTCCTAAGGCTTCGTATATCTGTTATTTGGTTCGAGTCCAGATGGAATTTCTGCCGAGAGTCGGGACTCCAACGTAGCCGCGCAAGACAAGATTTCCGTCCTGAGTCATCTTGATGGTGGCTTTATAGGTATTGCCGCTTTCAGGGTCGTAGATTGTTCCGTTCTTCCAGATTCCGTCACTGTAAGTCATATCCTTCAGAATCGTGATGCCTTTAAGCGGGCGTTCCCTCAGTTTCGGGTCTTTGTTTCTTGCATCCTTGCCGTCGGTGTAACTTGTCCAAATCAGAGTGCCGACGTACTTCCCGTCCTGTTTGGTTACTTGTATCTTGCCGGTACCTTCTTCAGAAAGGTAGGTTCCGATCAATTTGTCTCCGTTGTTTGTCTGGGCAAATGCAAGGGCTGCCGTAAAGAGCAGTATCGCTGCGATTATGATTTTCTTAGTGTTTGTTGACATAATTAAATT
>CAVHJF010000033.1:0-31092 GCA_963636275.1 Acutalibacteraceae bacterium
GTTTCGAGAGAGTCTTCAAGAGCATTCTTGGAGACTCTCTTTTTTTTGTTATTTTCTACTACTTGTCTCCTTCGGGCATCATTCAGCATTAATGCGGTTGAAGTTCGGAGCGAATTTTTTCTGAGCGGAGAACTCAACTGCTTAATGCTGACCGAGTAAACATCATAGGCTCAGGAACAAAATCGTCTCATCAGTTGAAACTTGTGTTAGGAACGAATACTCTGCTATCGTTTCACAAAAGTGAACCTATGTCTCATAAGGACTGATGCCCGGAGCGAATTAAACATTTATTTTGAGCGAAGGACACAGTGCCTTATGAGGCTGAATATTTTATCTTGACCTTTTCCGATGATTCTTCGAGCGACTCGTACTCGTCCTTATGAGGCTTTACGCTTCAATCGTGAGGCCGTCAAAGGCTGGTTGGATATCTATGCCCGGTGCGAGGGACCGCAATTCCTTGCAGAATTCGCCGTATGTCGGAAAAGTATGCGATAGATGGGTAAGCCAAGTATGCTTTGCTTCTATTTTGTGAGCCAGTTCTATCGCTTCGTACAGCGAAAAATGCGAATGATGCTGTTTGTATCCGACTGTATTGAGCGTAACGTGCTCCAAACCTTTCAATTTATCTAATTCTGAATCAGGCAGATGACTCATATCCGTGATATATGCGATATTACCGAATCTGAATCCCAGTACCGGCATCTTGTCGTGCAGGCCACGGATAGGGATTATTTCAATCCCAAGGCCTGATGCGGATGTGCATTGTCCTGTATATTCTGAATCTGCGGCTATTTCTGCGTGAGTGATATGACTGTCATCAGTCGGCGTAAGTGTGCCGTCAGCATTCTCGTAGCAATATCCCTTGTCGTGCACCCAGACCAGCTGTCTGTCGGCTGCGCTTGGCTCAACAAAGAAAGGACGCTCATCTATCAGATGTACATTCCATTCCGGAGCTCCCGGATATTTGTTCTTTGCGAATACATAAGCGTAACCCTCCTGCAATGAATCCAGTACAAGCTCCTCGCAGTATATTTCTGCAGCGCGTCTATCAATATAGTTGAGCGATCTAACGTCATCAAGCCCTCCGGTGTGGTCCCGGTGGCTGTGTGTCAACAATATGGCGTCAAGATGCGAAATCCCTTGCCTGAGCATCTGCATTCTGAAATCCGGACCGGCATCCACGAGGATTTTCAGCCCCTGATATTCAACCAAAGCTGCGGACCTGAATCTTTTGTCGTGAGAATCCCTGCTCTGGCAGACTGCACAGTTGCATCCTATTATAGGTACACCCTGCGACGTCCCGGTTCCAAGAAAAGTCAGCCGAGTCCTGCTCATAATGTCACCTCCACAATCTTCCCGGCAAGATTCTCATCCCATTCCCTTTCTATCTTAATATAGTTGCCGGTGTATCCGCTGATTTTACCGTTATTGTTGCTGTCTTCGAACAGTACACGTTCGCGTACACCTTTCTGTGAACTTATGAACTCTTCGTTAAGCGATTTGCACAACTCCTCCAGCATAGCCACACGCTTTGTCTTGACGCAATCCTGGACTTGGTCCTTCCTGATTGCAGACCTTGTTCCGGCCCTGCGTGAGTACGGGAATATATGGATGAATGCCGGCTTGATCCTGTCTTTCAAGAAGTTATATGTCTCCATAAACAGTTCGTCCGTCTCTCCGGGAAGACCGGCAATCACATCAATTCCGAAAAATACCGACGGCTTGAGACTCCCGTCCGGGTATGTCTCACCGGGTTTCGGGTTCATCTTTTCGCGGATTTTGTCAATTTTCTCCGCAAAGAATTCAGTAGTGTATTTCCTGCCCACATCCTTCAGGATAGTATCGCTTCCGCTCTGGAGAGGGATATGGAAATGCGGCTGAAACTTTGTGCCGGATGCAATCCAGTCGATAATCTCATCAGTTAGCAGATTCGGCTCTATGGATGAAATGCGGTATCTTTCAATGCCTTGTACATCATTAAGCCTTTTCAGAAGGTCCAGGAAATCCTCTCCGCTCTTTCTGCCGAAATCACCGGTATTCACACCAGTTATCACAATTTCCTTGACACCGGAGGCTGCAATCTTTTCCGCCTCCTGAACGGCGGTCTCGATGCTGATACTTCTGCTTCTGCCCCTGGCAAACGGAACAGTGCAGTATGCGCAGAAGTTATCGCAACCGTCCTGGACTTTCAGGAATGATCTTGTGCGTTCCTCTCCGCTGGAATATGCGGCAAACGTTTCTGCATCTGATGGGAGTTTTCTGGCGATGTCTTCGTCTGCGGAGATTCCCGAGCGGCCGTCAATGAACTCCAATGTGCTTTTTACGAGCGAACTCTTTTCATCTGCCCCGAAAACCAGGCTTACACCCTCAATCGCTTCAACTTCCTGCTTTTTCAGTTGCGCGTAGCATCCGGTCACTACAATTGTGGCGTCCGGTGACGTCCGGTGAATCTTTCTTATTATGTTGCGGGATTTCCTGTCAGCGTGTTCTGTTACGGAGCAAGTGTTGATTACATATAAATCAGCCTTTTCGCTCCATTCTACAGATTCATATCCGGCTTTGATGAAATTCCTTTCGTATGTGGATGTTTCGGCATAATTGAGTTTACATCCAAGAGTTATGTATGATGCTTTCTTTGTCATCGGTTGCAGAATGTCAATGTCCAAGAATCAGAAATACGCAAGGCCTTTTGCCTATGAACTCGCTTTTGCCCGCAATATGTTTTTTCCATTCGGCGACTGTCATTGTCTTTATGTATGCGTCCGGCATAGTTATGTTCGCAGCGATGCAGAGTTCCGTATTGTTCTGGCAAATCGACAGAATGTCGGAAAGCATAGAGTCGTTCCTGTACGGGGTCTCAATGAATATTTTTGTCTGCTTTTCAGCCGACGAATGCTTTTCTATGCTTTTCAGAGCACTTCTTCTTTCGTCAGTTTTCGCGGGAATATACCCGAGAAATGCGAATGATTGTCCGTTCAGTCCCGATGCCATAAGAGCCAGCATAATAGATGACGGACCGGAACAAGGCACTACCTCAATGCCGTTTCTGTGGCATAGGCTGACGAGTTGCGCACCCGGATCAGCTACAGCGGGGAGACCGGCTTCAGTAATCAGCCCGACATCGTTACCGTCATTGAAGAGAGGAAGCAGCGCTTTGACCTCTTCTGGCTTCGTATGCTCGTTAAGTTCGTGGAAATCAAGTTCTTGAATATGCCCTTTTAGTCCTGCTGCGGATAAATAACGTCTTGCTGTGCGGGTTGCTTCCACCACGTAAGTGCGAATCTCCGGCAACAATGACAGCACTCCGTCCGGTATGACTTCGCGCGGATCATTGTCTCCTAGCGGTGAAGGTATCAGGAACAGACGTCCAGTATTATTTTTGTTTTCCATTTTTTCTTGTTTTCGTATTCGGCTCAACTGCCTCGATTCGTATTATTTTCTTTTTTTCGTTCTGCATTTCCTGCTGCCTGGCGGCTTCTATCTCCTGTCTCTTTTTTCTGCTTCTGAAAATGTTGCGTATGAATTCTCCGAATGAATCGTACTCTTTCTGATATGTGAGTCCGACTCCGTTCCTCTGCGAATTGTCCAGGTAATTCGTATATTGATCGGCGGAGTGAGAGAAGAGATTCAATCTGAATGAGCCCGGCTTATCGATTTTCACATCGATGTCCAAATCTCCCACGACTTCACTTCCGGATGTGTTGGCCGAATTGTATTGACGGTTTCCGATGGTACCGTTCACCAGGACCCTGTTATTGAACAAGGCTGTGGACAATGCGACGTCAAATATATCCGTTCCGCTCGAATTCTGCTGGTAATCAAGGCCGAAGTCGACAGGGATGTTCAATTTCTGCAATATGTTGTTCAGCTGGTTCGCCATTATCTCCGTCACGTTGGAGTAGAGCATTGATGATGACGAAGTAGTGATTCCTGACTGCTCGTCAGGAAGGAAATTGTTGGAAATCAGCAGGGCAAGCAACTGTTTCTGGATTTTGTCCTGGGTGTTGAGAGCGCTTTCTACACGGCTCTGGGTTGTAGGATCCAGGTCCGGAATGTTGATCGTGAAATCAAGTCTCGGGTTGCTCAGTTTGTCCGATATGGATATTCCGCATTCTACGGCACGTCTTGTTGTGGACGTGGTGTCGGAAATCAGAGTCCCGACAGATGCCTTTGTCTTATACAACGCCTTGATATCCAGGTCGCTGTCCATTACATCACCGTTGAAATGTACGGAACTGCCGTCTTGGATTGTAAAGTCTCTCTTTGCAATCCCGAGCGCGACGATATGATACAGACCGCTGTTGATGGTGTAGTTTCCGTTGATGTTGAAATTGCCGGTACTTGGTCTTACGTCAAGGTCAATCAGACCGCTTCCGGTGCCGCTCAGGACATTGCCGGCATCCTTGTCTATTTCAATGCTGGCCGTCACGTCAGGTGTCGCATTGATTCTGAGCCTTACCCCGAATTCGCTTGATTTGTAGTCTTTTTCCTTGATGCGTGCCATCAGTTCCTCATAAGGGTCAATCCGGACTTCCTTGTACGGTTGCGTGAATGTCAGAAGATCCGACTGGCCTGCAGATGACGAGGATGTCAGAGGAATGTGGAAATCACCGTTCTTGGCAGTGCGGGCGTCAGCGCTGATCATTATCGAACTGAGCGGACCTGTGATAGAGAGATTTCCGGTAGCGAATATGTTTCCGTAAAAGAAAGGATTGTCCTGCTCTTTCAGATTCAGTGCTTCCATTCTCGTGAAATGGATGTCAGTGTCGAATTCCATATTCTTGAGGTGAGTCCAGCGGATTCCTCCGTTGACCGTTCCCTTTTCATTGAACCTGTCGGTCACCTGCACGTTGTCGAACGTAAGCCCCTTGCTGTCAAGGGTTACCGGACCTGATGCCGAGTATATGACGTTTGTGAAGTCAACTCCGAGACGGGAATTGTCGATTCTGAGTCCCTGGCTGGAAATATCCAGGCTTGAATAAGGTCCGCTAAATGCCAGGCTTCCTGAAACTTCACCCTCGAATGCGTTGAAAATAGATGTGAGGAAAGGTGATGCGTATCCTATGTTGAACTTGTCAAGAGAGAGTCGGCCCTCGACTTTTTTATATTTAGGATAGAAATTACCGATGGCGGCAAACGTCTGATAACCGTCCAATGTGTTGCGGCAGAAATAGTTGAATCCGTCTTTCGCTTCGTCCCACACGCCTGCAATCTTTACCGTGCCCGCCCTGTGTCCGCCGAATTCGGTCGAGTCGCAAGTCATATTCATAAGGATTCCTATGCGTTCGTCCGCAGGTGAAATCAGCATTGCATTTCCGGTCATAATGCCTTTCAGCCCGATGTCGGTTTTCGTGAATGCGTTGGCGAGCGATATGTCAAACCTGTTGAGAGCGAGGCTGAGTGTGTCATTGTCCTTGGCGGATATGCCTCCGTCAACTGTAATGGACTGATCATTCGAGCATATCTGTAACGAATCGACTGAAACCAATCCTTTGTACATCAGGATGTTCGAGGACACTATGTCCCAAAGTTTCGACTTCAGGTAGATGTATGAAGGTCTCAGCCGGGCTTGAATCTCAAGCGAATCTCTCTCGTCTCGGGACAGTGTTCCGTAAGCGAGAATTTCTCCGCGGTTTACAAGGTCTGTGGCATTGTCGTAACTGAATCCTAGACTCAATGTGTCGTTCTTGGCAAGAACTCTGAACTGGCTGCTTTTCGTAAGCAATGGCGCGACCTTGATCTCTTCGGCGCGCAGATGACCGTCCATACCGGTGTCGTGGCTGTTTATGGCTAAGTCTATGCCTTTCAGATATTTGTCGTTGAATGCAATTCTGCCTGACTTGACATTCGCCTTGAGATTTCCGCCTTTGTCGATGTTCAGGTTAATGGAGGTGCTGTCTGCAATATATGCCCCCGGAACGAAGAATGTCAGCAGGTCCTTTGAGTCGTGGAAATGAAGCGACAGGTCATACCTGTTGCCGTTCAGACTGATGTCTCTGGACTTTGCCGTGTAGAGGGACGGAAGATTCCGCATCGTTGTCACAGCTTGCAGGTCGCGCCAGAAACTTGCGAGAAATTTACTTCCCACATAAGTTCCGTCAGCAAATTTCGAATTGAAGCGGATTCTGTTAAGATCGTTGCCCGCGTGTGACGAGATGTCGATATTTCCTACATTATGGATGCCTCTTTCGTCTTCCAGGATGAAATCGTTGATGCTGATGTTTCCGAGAATGTCCTCTCCGCTGACTCTGGTGAAATTGGCTCTTGTCGTGAGACTCATCTTTGAAGTCCCGCGCGGGTCTATGTTGAGCGCGTGGAGATCGGCGTATCCCAGGTTTGCATAAAATTGATACAGAGCATTCTGCGTCTTTGAAGACAGCGAGAATATTCCCTGGAACAGGAAATTGAGGTTAGGATCGCTGCACACGATTCTTCCGTTGAACGCGTCCTGGCTGTATGTTCCGGCTGCCGCAATTCCGGTATAACTGTATTTGAGCACGTCAAGTCTGTCAATCTTGACGGAATCGATTGTGACTCCGAGCGTATCCTTGTCGATGACTGCTGTGAGACCGGAGCGCAGATTGCATTTGCCGACCGGAATCGGACTGCCGACAACCCGGCTTATATCCAGTTCTTCAGTGGTAATCTTGCCGCCGAGCGTAAGAGGCCTTATGCTGTCAATGACATTGCGCAAGTCCGCGTCTGCCCGTATTTTACCGAACTTGGAACTCAGTGTGCCCCGGATTCTCATTCTGTTGAGAAGTCCGCTCACTTTTCCGGAATATGTGATGGTCGCGCCCTTGCAGAATTTTCCGAGACCCAGATTGATTTGAGGCGCCCAGCCTTTGATGAAGCATTCAAGCCCGGAGGATGTGAATGAAAGACTCTTCACATCACCGGAAGTCATCATAGTCTGAACGTCAGGCAAGCCGGTCAGCGTTCCGGTCACTGCTCCCTTGATGCCGCGTCCTGATGCTTTGTCCCAATCTACAAACCCGTCAGCATCAGAGGTTTCGAACTCTACGCCGTCCAGATTCAGGTCGTTCACATATCCTTTTACAACGCCCTTTACCTTGGCTGTCATCCTGAAATCTTTCAGTGCCGGAGCAAAATATCTCAGGGTCTTCATACTTACGAAGCTAGTCCGGATCTTGCCCTCCATCCGCACCTGCTCCATAAACTCCGACCAGGCGTCGGTATCCTTGTATGTCATCCGCAATTGCGGGATGTCCACGTTGGACCACTGGTCGATGAGCCTGAAATTGTTCACCAATGTCAGCCCGTTTCCAACTTTGGTCGAACCGGCTATATGGTAGCACACATATCCGCTTTTCTCCCTGAAGGACATCATATCGCAGGTCCCGGACATTACGCCGCCTTTCATCCTGAGATTACGGCCCTTCACCCGGATGTCGGCGATATCCATATCGAACCAGTTTATGCCCTCATATCCGAATACGCGCGGATCCCTCCTGAAATTCCTCATTTTGAATTCCATACCGTCCAACTCGACATCTGAAATGGAGAAAATTTCTTTGGCGGAAGGTTTCTTGTCAGTCTTTTTGTTTCCCAACCGGAAGATTCTCTTGAGGTTTACTGTGCTGGCGGTGTCCGCTTCAGGAGCACAGTTCCGTATTTTCGGCTCTATTGTCAGGAGAAATTCTCCGTCCGTGACTTTTGCAGATGTCAGGTGAATGCTGCCCTCGCTAAGCAGTGTCCTGGCGCTGAATGTGGCAGTGACATACTTGGCTCTGAACATCGTGTCGGCCTTGAAACCGTAAACCGTGTCAACGAACGGGTCGGCGTCAATGACTGCAACGTCCTTGAGCACAACAGCTTTGAACGGAGATATGTGGACTTTTCCGACGCTTATTCTTCCGTTGATGCTTTTTTCGATTGTCGCAAGGGCTTTACCGGCGATATATGTCTGAACCTTAGGGGATTGCACGGCAATGGCTACAGCGGCGAGCACCGTTGCCAATATCATTGCGGAAACGTAGAATATTTTCAGTATTTTCCTTGCAGCCACCCTTCAGAAGCTTATTTTACTGCCTGATTTGTCCTAAATAATGTAACCTACAAAAATAATGAAAATGCGCTAGTGTGGCAATATGAAATTTTATTAACTTTGCGCGTTAGTTTTTTGAAAAATTGAATGGAACGTTCTGATATAATTCTCGGAATAGAGTCATCTTGTGATGATACTTCCGCAGCCGTCATCAAGGATGGCTATCTTTTGTCCAATGTGATTGCGAGTCAGCAAGTTCATAAGGATTACGGTGGCGTGGTGCCGGAATTGGCGTCCAGGGCTCACGAGCAGAATATCGTTCCTGTTGTAAGTCAGGCTCTTGCAAAAGCCGGAGTCAAGCCGGAAGACCTTACCGCCATTGCATTCACGAGAGGTCCGGGTCTGTTGGGTTCTCTGCTTGTCGGCACTTCATTCGCCAAGGCTCTGAGCGTTTCACTTGATATCCCGATAATAATGGTGAACCATCTGCAGGGGCATATCCTCGCGGATTTCGTCAAACAGTATGACAAGGAAAACCATCGTCCGGAGTTTCCGTATCTGTGTCTGCTCGTTTCCGGAGGTAATTCTCAGATTGTCAAAGTGAACAGCCCTCTCGATTATGAGATTCTGGGACAGACAATCGATGACGCTGTCGGTGAGGCTTTCGACAAATGTTCAAAAATGATGGGTCTCGGATATCCTGGAGGTCCTGTCATAGACCGACTTGCGAAACTCGGAAATCCTGACAGATTCAAATTCGCAAAACCTCATATCCCGGGACTTGACTACAGTTTCAGCGGAATAAAGACTTCTCTGCTTTATTTTGTGCGTGACGAAGTGGCCAAGGATCCGGACTTTATGGAAAAAAACAAGGAAGATATTTGCGCAAGTTTCCAGAAAGCGTTGATAGATATTCTGATGGACAAATTGATAAAGGCAGCCAAGCAGACGGGAATTACGGAAATTACAATCGGTGGCGGCGTTTCGGCAAACAGCGGACTTCGCGACAGGATAGTGTCAGAGGGACAGAAAAGAGGCTGGAAAACATATCTTCCTGAATTCAAGTTCACTACGGATAATGCGGCTATGATAGCCATTGCCGGATATTACCATTATCTCGCGGGCGAAAGAACTCCTCTAGATGTGGCTCCTGTTTCCAGAATGGCTGACTTTTAGTGCGTGCCACGATTTTCAAATAGAATTGCGTACGCTTGATGTGCTATAACAGATAAACAGATACATTATGATAGAATTCGAAGTGTCCTGCAGAATGGGACGCGAACCAAGACTCGATGACATAAGAATGGCAGCCGCAGATGCGCTCAGGCTGAAACCTAACGCTGTGGTCAATGTCATAGACCCTACAAAGTCGTATCAGCCGGCTATGGTCAATGCTGATGCGAATTGCTACATAGTTCATCGTTCGATAGATGCGAGGGGTGAAGTAACGATGAGGTACAGGGTTGAGGCGTATAAGAAGGGAGAGCCGTATGAGAAATATGAATTGCCTGAATATCAGGATGTTCACGATGCGCAGCCTGTAATCGTGGTCGGTTCCGGTCCTGCCGGTATGTTCGCTGCATTGAAACTCCTTACGCTCGGATTGAAACCGATCGTACTTGAGCGCGGTAAAGATGTCAGCGGGAGAAAGCCGGATATCGCAAAATTGTCAAGAAACGGAATCGTGAATCCGGATTCGAATTACTGCTACGGAGAGGGCGGTGCAGGTACGTTCTCTGACGGAAAACTGTTTACCCGTTCTTCAAAACGCGGAGACAACAGGGAAGTGCTGCATCAGTTCGTCAAATTCGGAGCAGACCCGTCCATTCTCATAGATGCGCATCCACATATCGGAACAGACAAGCTTCCGCGACTGGTAAGCAATATCCGCGAATGTATCCTTGAGCACGGCGGAGAGTATCATTTCCAGACAAGAGTTTCTGACATAGAGCGCAAGAATGACGGCACAATTAAGGTGACTGCAGTTGATGACAGTTCGGCGGATGACAAGAAGGTTGTTTACAGCGCCAAGGCGGTGATCCTTGCGACAGGTCATTCGGCACGCGACATATACGAGCTTTTCAAGAAGAAAGATTGGGATCTTGAGGCCAAAGGTTTTGCGATGGGAGTCCGCGTGGAGCACCCTCAGTCGTTGATTAACAAGATACGTTACCGCGGTCAGTGGGAGCCGGGAATGCCAGCCGCCGAGTATTCGTTTGTAGAGCAAGTTGACGGACGCGGAGTGTTCTCATTCTGTATGTGTCCTGGCGGAATCCTTGTGCCTTCATCCACTGAAGACGGCTACACGGTGCTTAACGGAATGTCCAACTCGGCTCGTAACTCCAAATGGGCGAATGCCGGTGTCGTAGTTTCAATCGAGCCTGATGACGTACCTGAAGAATACAAGAAGTATGGTGCATTGGCACTTCTCGAGTTCCAGCACGATGTGGAAAAGAATATGTACGAATATGCGGAGGCTCACGTTCAGCCGGATGAAGAAGGCAATGTGAACAGATTCGCCGCTCCGGCTCAGAGAATGGTGGATTTCTGTGAAGAGCAGATTTCCGAGACACTGCCTGAGACATCTTATCGTCCTGGTGTTGTGTCCGCACCTCTCCACGAACTGCTTCCGGAATGTGTGTCAACACGTCTGCAGAATGCTTTCCCGCTGATTAACAATAAAATGCGCGGATATTACACGGAAGATGCACTTCTTCTCGGAGTTGAGTCCCGTACATCTTCTCCGGTGCGTATCCTGAGAGATTCACAGACCCTGCAGTGCCCGAAAGTTTCAGGCCTTTTCCCTTGCGGAGAAGGTGCAGGATATTCAGGTGGAATCGTGTCTTCTGCAATCGACGGAATAAACTGCGCAGTTGCTGCGGCA
This sequence comes from Acutalibacteraceae bacterium, assembly GCA_963636275.1. Taxonomy (GTDB): domain Bacteria; phylum Bacteroidota; class Bacteroidia; order Bacteroidales; family UBA932; genus Cryptobacteroides. The sequence continues at coordinate 10,893 of CAVHJF010000033.1, forward strand.
GGCTTCCTCGGATTGTAATACAATTGTAACAATTTCGAAATATTGCTATAACATCGCAGGAGTAACTTTGTCGTACTAAAAGACAAAGTATGGAAACTGTTTATCTGTTTTTTGTAGTGCTCCTGTTCACTCTTGCCATTTTCGACCTTATGGTCGGGGTGAGCAATGACGCGGTGAATTTTCTTCAGTCCGCGATCGGAGCCAAAGTGGCAAAATTCAAGACAATAATAATCGTGGCGGCAGTGGGAATCTTCATCGGTGCCGCAATGAGCAACGGGATGATGGAAGTCGCCAGAAATGGTGTCTTCCATCCTTCGTATTTCTCGTTTCAGGATGTGATGTTCATATTCCTGGCCGTTATGGCGTCAGACATTGTGCTGATGGATATATTTAATACCCTCGGACTTCCTACTTCCACTACAGTGTCGATGGTATTTGAACTCCTGGGCGGTACATTCGCATTGTCCCTCACGAAGATGGCGGCGGAATCCGGTCTCGGAATCGGCGATATGATGAACACGAGCAAGGCGCTGACAATGATTATGGCGATATTCGTGTCCGTGGCCATCGCGTTTGTTGTGGGAACTGTTCTGCAATATATCTCAAGGCTTATTTTTACTTTTGCCTACAAAAATGATTCGCTCAAATGGAAAATCGGCATTTTCGGCGGATTGGCATTCACTGCGATAATATACTTTATGCTCATAAAGGGACTCGGAAGCGCTTCTTTTATGAATGAAGATATACAGTTGTGGATAAACACTCATCAATGGACTATCTGCGGAGTTTGTTTTGTGGTGACCGCGCTAATCTCCCAGGTGCTGTATTTCCTGAAAGTCAATGTGTTCAAGATATTGGTTCTGACGGGCACTTTCGCTCTGGCTATGGCATTTGCCGGCAATGACCTTGTCAATTTCATAGGTGTGCCTCTTGCAGGTTTTTCATCATATCAGGATTATGTCGCGAACGGTAACGGTGATCTGACAGGATTTATGATGGATTCGCTGAACGGACCGGCCAAGACTCCTATCATCTTCCTGATTGGAGCAGGAGTAGTGATGGTTGTGTCGCTTGCAACCTCAAAGAAAGCCTTCAATGTAGTCAAGACCTCAGTTGACCTGGCCCGCCAGGATGCCGGAGATGAAATGTTCGGCTCGTCCAAGATGGCAAGAATCCTCGTGCGGTTCAGTACAGGTGTTGCTTCCGGAATTTCGGAACTGGTGCCTGAAAGGACCAAGCGCTGGATAGAAAAGCGATTCGACAATAGCGAGATTGCTCTGCCACAAGGTGCGGCATTCGACGAAATACGCGCAACGGTCAATCTTGTGGTATCCAGCCTGCTGATTGCTTTGGGTACATCTCTGACTCTTCCTTTGTCAACAACTTACGTGACATTTATGGTCGCTATGGGTTCGTCACTGGCCGATCGTGCCTGGGGACGCGAAAGTGCGGTGTTCAGAATTACGGGTGTCATTTCCGTCATAGGCGGATGGTTCATAACAGCCGGTGCCGCATTCATTCTCTGCTTCTTTGTCGCATTGCTTATGTCTCTCGGCGGATTGACTGTGGCATTGATACTTATAGCACTTTCTCTCTTCCTGCTCATCAGAAGCAATATCCGATATAAAAAGAAGAAGGATGAGGAAAACGGCGACATCATCTTCAACAAGATGATCGCTTCGGAGAATCCGGAAGAAACTCTCAGCCTGTTGACTGAACATATCCGTAAAGGTCAGTCTGAGTTCCTTGACTTTGTCAATACGAATTATCTGAATGTGACTGAGGGATTTATGTCGGAAGACCTCGGTAAGTTGCAAAAAGCGGAAAACGCTATGAGAAAAGAGAGGCAGGAGCTTAAGCAGTTGAGGCGTAAGGAGATGCTGGGATTGCGCCGCATTGATCAGGTAGTCGCCATAGAGAAAAGTACTTGGTTCCATCTCGGAGTCAACAGTTGCGAGGATATCCTTTACAGCTTGAGACGAATCTGTGACCCTTGCGAGGAGCATATCGACAACAGTTTCGTGCCGCTCGGACAGGACAGAATCAAAGAATTCCTTCCTTTGAGAGATACGATGCTTTATATGCTCAAGCGCTCGATGAGTGTCCTGGCTTCAGGAAATTATCAGGAAGTTGACAAACTCCGCGAGCAATGTGAGGAACTTAAGAACTGTCTGTCGCAGACGCGTAAAGACCAGATGGAACGAATGCGCTCCACAAAGGACAACATTACGGTTTCTTACGTGTATTTGAATATCCTGCAGGAAACTCACGAGATAGTAAGCGCGCTTCAGCATCTTCTCCGTGCTGCCAGACATTTCGCGGAATAATCAAGAAGCATTTTGCGCGGCTTCTAAACTGGCCTGCCCGTAATGGTTTTGTCGTCGGAAACATCTATCTTTGCAGAAGAACAAGAGCATCGACGATGGCAGATTTGGAGGTTTGGGATCCGTTGAGGAAGAAGAACGTCCCGCTGACTCCTGAAGAGCGTGTGCGGCAATGGTTTATCACTGTGCTCAGGGATAATATGCAGGTGCCGGCATATATGATGATGAGTGAAGTGGGGATAAAATATGGTGTCGGCCCGGTTAAGAAAGAATACCGGGCTGACATTGTTGTGTATGACAGGGAACTGAAACCTATGCTGGTCGTCGAGTGCAAGCGTCCTGAAGTTGAACTGACGAAAGATGTTCTGGAACAGGCGCTTCGCTATGATATGGTTATGGATGTGAAGTACTTGGCTTTGACCAACGGGACCAGAACGGTATTCTGTGCCAAGGAAGACGGTAATGTGAAATTCCTGACTTCAGCTCCGACCTATCTGGAAATGCTCTCGCAAGAAGTTGAAGGCAAATGATATTTCTTAAATCAAGGTTATAAGATGACGGTAACGCAGGGGTATTTGGATAATCCGATTTTCGGAATAGTTTCTACGGTGGCAGAATCGATAGGGGTGCGGGCATTCGTTATCGGCGGATATGTTCGCGATTGTTTTCTGGGACGACCGACAAATGATATTGATATCGTGGTCGAGGGCAGCGGTATTGCACTCGCCACAGCTGTAGCTGACTACATAAAGTCAAAAGAAAAACACGGGTGCCGAGTCTCGGTGTTCAAGAATTTCGGTACGGCGATGCTGAAATATCACGGCACGGAAATCGAATTCGTGGGCGCCCGCAAGGAGTCGTACAACAGAAATTCCCGCAAACCCATCGTCGAGGACGGTACCCTTGAAGATGACCAGAAACGCAGAGATTTCACAATCAATGCGATGGCGTTCAGCCTGCAGAAGGATGACTTCGGCGCACTTGTGGACCCGTTCGGAGGCATAAAGGACCTTGCCGCCGGGATTATCCGCACTCCGCTTGAGCCGGACACGACATATAGTGATGACCCTTTGAGGATGCTCCGTGCGGTAAGGTTTGCCGCAAAACTCAGCACTCCGGAGATGGAATTCAGGATTGTGCCGGAATCCATAGAATCGATGAGGCGGATGCGGGACAGGATGACCATTCTTTCCAAAGAACGCATTGCGGAGGAACTGAACAAGATGCTGTTATGCAAACAGCCTTCACGTGCTTTCAGACTGCTTGACGAGACGGAACTCCTGGAATATGTGCTGCCTCAGCTTGCAAAACTCAAAGGTGTGGAGACTGTTGACGGCAGGGGGCACAAGGATAACTTTTCGCATACGATTCAGGTTGTCGATAATGTTGCTGCTGAGGAACTTGCTGCGATTGCATCCGGGACTCTCAAGGATTATATCCCGGTTGAGAACGGTGACGGATTTACAGAGGAAGTACGCACGGAGCCTTGCCTCTGGCTTCGTTGGGCGGCACTGCTTCACGATATCGGAAAGCCTGCCAGCAAAAGGTACGACCCTAAGATAGGCTGGACCTTCCACGGCCACGAAGTTGTCGGCTCACGTATGGTCCCGAAGATTTTCCAGCAACTCAAGATGCCTCTGAACGAGAAAATGAAATATGTGCAGAAACTTGTGGCGTTGCATCACAGGCCGGTGGCGCTTGTGGATGAGGAGGTTACGGATTCTGCGGTGAGACGTCTTCTGTTCGATGCGGGGAACGAAATCCAGGACCTGATGCTGTTGTGCAATGCTGACATTACCTCGAAAAATCCGGCAAAAGTAGAGCGCATAAAGAAGAATTTCGAACTGGTGCGCAAGAAGCTTGTGGAGGTTGAGGAAAAGGATCAGATACGCAATTTCAAGAACCCGATTACCGGCGAATATGTGATGCAGGTCTATGGTATCCCTCCTTGCAAAGAAATAGGAGAACTCAAGGAATTTGTCAAGAATGCGATTCTGGACGGGGTGATTGAAAATACTTTTGAGGAGGCGGATAAGTTTATGAGGGTGAAGGCTGGGGAGATGGGGCTCAAGGAGGTCAACAGTTGAGAATGCTACGTCAAGAGTCGTTGAGAATGTTATTTGTAATTTATTGAAGGATAAACGTTATGAATAAGGTGTTGAAGTTCATTGCCCTTTCGGTCATCGGACTGGCGGCGTTGGAAATATCTGCGGTTGCGCAGAAAAGTCCTGCATTTGAAGCGCCTCGCAAAATTGCTGAAGGTGCGGATTTGAGAATATTGGATGACAATATCTGGGATTACAGCAAAGACACTATTCCGCCTGTATGGCAGAAGTTGGGGGAGGACCCGCGAGATTCTGTCCGTGCTCCTCAATTTGCCAAACTCATATCCGACTATCTGCCTGATGTATTCACGCTTCAGGAATATTCGGCTCACTTTCACAATGAATTCTATCCTTTGGTGAACGGTAAAGGTTATGAGATTGCCTGGGAGTCGAAAGAAGACTGGAATAATACTCCGATTTTCTACAATCCTGAGTCTCTTGAGCTTCTTTATGTTAATTACAACAGATATACTCCGGAGAAATGGTGCAACCACGGCTCGAAATCATTTACGTCCGCTGTCTTCAGCCGTAAATCGGATGGTCGCAAGTTCGCCCTCATAGGAACTCATCTCTGGTGGAAAAATGATAAGGCGATGCCGGGAAGCACTATGGCAAGGGCTTCGCAGATTCGTCTGGTGATGGCAGAGGCGGAGATTATACGCCGGAAATATGGCGAGATTCCGGTTTTTGTCGCCGGCGATATGAATTGCGAGGAGGGCACTGTTCCGATCCAGCAGCTTATATATTATGGTTATGTGCCTTGCTATAAGGCTGCTACGGTATATGGTGACAGGCATAACGGCCATCATATCTGCGGTCCGACTGACGGATATTCTAAGGAAAGCCGTAGAAAAGGTGCTGACAGAGAGGTCGGCGCTATTGACCACTGCTTGGTATATGATACGCGTAACTGCGTGGAAATCAAAGTGTTTGACTGTGTGATGGATGACTATCTCGTGAAACTCACGGACCATTATCCGAATGTCATCGATGTGCTTCTGAAGTAAGGTTCCTGCACCACATAAAAAGAGGATGACCTTTTTAGTCATCCTCCCTTACCAATAATTATCTGAAGTTTAACCATCCGGATTCTGGAGGTTATACTACATTCGTTACTCGGATTTGCGCTCCTTGTTTCGTGTCAACTTTTCCTTCATTGCATCAACACATTCATTGACTGCGTCTTCGAATGTCCTGGAATTGCGCTCTAGAACCTGTGAACCGCCAGGTACGTGTACCTGAAGCCTAACGTTCTTATTATCTGGTTTTTCAAGAAGTGACAAAACTACCTCCACATCGGTAATCGCATCATCGAAACGGCTTAATTTTGAAACTTTCTTCTCTACAAAATCAAGAAGCTTCTGGTCCGCATCGAATTTCAGGGATTGAACTCTAATCTCCATTTTTACCTCCTCTTTTAGCCCTAGGATGGGCATTTAAATATACATTCTTGAGTTTCTCGATAGTGTTATGGGTATAAACCTGAGTTGCCGCGAGTGAAGAGTGTCCCAACAGTTCCTTGATTGAATACAAGTCCGAACCTTCGTCGAGCAGTTCTGTCGCCAGTGTGTGCCTCAGCACGTGCGGTGACTTTCTGCCTGTAACGCCGTCAATCTGTCCAAGTTCACTCTTTACTGCTCTGTCAACAAACACGGGATACAAAGGTTTCCCGCTCATTGTCAGCAGAAGCGTGGAATCAGGCGTCATCCTCTTAGCCACTACCGTTTCAACTACACTCAAATATAATGAAATTTCTTGTGAAAGAGAATCGGTCAGAGGAATTTTCCTCATTTTATCGCCCTTTCCGTGAACAGAAATTACTCTGCGTGAGAAATCTATGCTGCCGACTTTCAGGTCTATCAACTCGGCTCTGCGGATGCCGGTTTCGTATAGAATGCTTATAATCAATCGTCTGAGCCTCCTGTTGTACAGGTCGGACACGAGTTTGTATTCAGAAGAATTTTTGTCGGCACCATCCTGGATGGCATTTGCCGATTCAATCAGTATCTGTCTGGATTCTTCGTCAACGGCGGATGCTGTGCGCTCAAAATATTCCTGCATCGATTCCTGCCGGAAAAATTCAGGCAGCCTGCTTTCGCATTTCGGCCGCTTCACGATGCGTACAGGATTGGATTTGAGCAATGACTTTCCTATCAGCCATTTGCACCATCCGCTTATTACGGAAAGATATTGGTTTACAGTCTTTGGGCTGAATTTGCGTTCTTCTACCAGATGGAATTCGTAGTTCCTTATTGTGGTCGGATTCAGGGATGCGACAAGTTCCGTATCGTCGGCGTGTGACACGTAGCCGATGAAATCAGCAATGACATCGGCGTATATGGCTTGAGTCCTTGCTGAATAGCGTCTTACGCTTCCGATATATTGTGCATATTCATCCGACAACATAGTCGCTCGCTTTTAATATTTCCGGGAATGTCTGACCACACAGTCCCTCCCGCATAGTGCAATTTACGGAATTTATCGGAAGTCTAGAACGAGAACTTGTAGCCGATGTTCAGAGTGACATAATTTTCGTTCTCCCAGTCAAGACTTTTTAGCTTCGTGCCGGCTTTGTTGGTGTCGATATCGCGGTCGTGGGTGTGAGAGTACATAGCCGCGATGCTTATGCTGTTGTGCTTGGAAATCTTCCAGTCAATGCCGAGAGCGCCACGCAGGCGGTTGACATATCCGTCATCATATCCGAGGAACTTGTAGTTTGACCACTTCGAAGTCGCCTGATTGTATGTGGCTGAACATCTCGGGGAATTGAATATGTTGCGCATCTCGAAATATGCGAACGGCTCTATTTTATCGAGTCCCTTGTACTTCACGGTAAAGCGGGATTTCAGCTGCAGCGGATTCTTGACCTCCTGGAACCTGTTGATATCGTATGACTTGTGAGTCAGCTGCAGTTTCTCCGTAACGGAAAATCGCCAGTCGCCCAGATTGTACATTCCGGTCAGATTCAATGAGAATCTGTGCCTGTTCCTCAGTTCCGATGACGAATTGTATTTGCCTATGTAGATATAATCTAGGCCGGCCTTGAAATAATCGCAAACCTTGTAGTCGGCTCCGACTGTGACCTGATGCCTCTCAATGCCGTCAAGCGAATTCTTTGTTCTCAACTCATATTCCGCATTCAGGTGCAGTCCTTTCCGGACTTTCCAGTCCACGGCCGCGGATGTCCTCATATTGAATCCTGTGTCCTGTGCGGAAATTTTATCCGGATGAAGCAGTGCGCCCGAAAGTGCTGTCAGGGTCAGGATTGATATTTTATAAAGTGTATGTTTGTTCATAATGATAAATTACCTAGATGTCTCTACTTTAATTAAAAGTCTCGAGCTGCTTGTGACGTGTTATCGAATCCATTGTGGAGGGGGTGTTCCCGTCGGAATGATAATAAACCTTAATATAAGCAGAATCTTTCAGAAGATCAATATTTCCGATTTCAACGTTGACCGGAACGATGCCGCATCTCTCTTCAATATCCTTGAACAGTTCATCCTTGCGCTCCGGCAGCAGAAGTTCAATTCTGTCGTACAATATTATCTTGGAGGATTCACTTTTCAGAGTCCGGTTGCTTTCCAGAATCCATATCAATATGATAGACAATGCATTCGCGCTCGCTGACACTGCGAAATTGCCCCAATCCATAACATAGTGCGCATAACTTTCACCGGCACCGACCAATCTGAACATAGGAGTCAGTCCGTTCACAGCCGCAATCGCGATTATTACGAACAGATAGGTCATTTCACGTATCGGAACAGTTTCCGTCCTGTATCTTATGACTCCGAAGATGGCGAAAAGTCCCAAAGTAAGACCCACTCCGACATCGACCCGGCTCATTGCGCAGAGCAGCAACAGCATAGCGGATGAGAATATCAGAAATGTGAATACGTATTCTTTTCTCCGGCTTTTCGGATAGTAGAAGCATCTGACGATAATCCAGCATGCAAGAAGATTCAGGAAGAACCGCAGTGCGAGTTCCTCAAGACTTTGTGCCGTTGTCATAATCGGTTCTGCAAACGTTTGAATGCCGAGAAGATCCTTGTCTTCTAAAGTGGCTGCAGTATAATCGGTCTGTAACATTTGAAATAAAATTGCTTGTTCAGTTTTTCGATTGCCCTTAATTTAGATTTGAATCTGCCGGGGTGTGCATTGGAGTCAGTGGAGACGATTCCGATGCAGTATTTGCTGATTCTGATGGGTTTGACCCTGTGCCTCAGCAGAATGTCTTTCATCTGACTTCCGACTCTTCCGTCCTGCTTGAGCTCAATGACAACTGCTGCACCGAGTTCTGCCAGGGTCTTTGTCCGGAGATTTCTGAAGGCTACTGATGTGTCAATCGTGATTCGTTCGCTCAAATTCTTGTTTACCAATGTTATACGCTTGAATGTCGACTCGAGCGACGGAGAGAGAACTTCAGCACTGTAGTCGGAATGTGAGTCCAGCCATTCGCACGTTTCCGGGTCTTTCCTGAAATCGTTGAATTCTTCAATCGGAACGGAAATTCTCTTTTTTCGCGTCCTTTTGTGATTGTCCTTCCGCTTGACTTCCAGAAAAAACTGTCCGGAATCGGTATATGATCTTGTGCGGACTTTCTCCCTGGTTGCCTTGCCGCGCCTGTGCTCGGTGAACATTCTGACATCTTCAGTGTCGAAATAAATGCTGTCGTATCCAAGGAGCCGTTTGCCGCAGTTTTCAAATATGCGATAACCTCCGGCGAGGGCGTCCTGTAGAATTTCTTGCAGTACCAGGGTGTCAGTCAGATACTTGCTGTCGATGCGGTTCATCAGTTTTATTGAGTCCATTTCCTCAATCCTGATGGGATCGAACTGACTCAATAACCCGATGAAATCTGCAGGGTCACTCGCTTTCTCCGATTTTGAATTCATACACTTTGTATTTCTTTAACTTGCCCTTCGCGTCATAGATATACTCAGTCTTTTTCCTTCCTGAATTGTCGAAGTCGAACTTCCTGATGTTGTCCAGTTTGTCGGATGAATTGTAAATCAGTATGCGCGACACCTTTCCGTCACCGCCATATTCATACTTTTTCTTCCATTTCAGTCCTTTGCTGTCGTATTCACATTCTTCAATCTTTTTTCCTGAAGAATTGTAAACCGTGAGATGGTCGAGTACTTTCTGGTTTGTGGCTATATCGACGTTCCACTCTTTTACTGTGAGATTGCTTTTGCTCGGTTTTGGCTCCGGACTCGATGCTGCGGCTGGATTGGCATATCCGTTTGTTGAAAGCAGTATGGCCGCTCCGAGAATATATAATAATCGTCTCATAATCAGATGCTTTTAATAGATGTCGTCATTACCAACGTCCTCCTGGGCCGCCACCGTGTCCGCCATCGCTGCCTCCGCCACCACCGCTTTGTGCAGAGAGTGAAGCCGTGACTGTGCTGCTGGATGAACCGCTCTTGAATGTGTAGCTGCTTCCGCTTTTGAGGTCAGGATGAGAAATGATGATTCCGCTACCGCCCTTGGAAGGAGATGTGAACTCCAGGAGCAATGTGCTGCCGTCATAAAGCGAATAGGATGTGTTAGAGGTCCAGCTGGATATGCTTATGACAGGCTGGGTTATGCTTGAGCCGGACTCGATTCCGCCGAATGCTACGAGCGAACCTCCGCTGATGTACAGCTTGTAATTCTGTTCAGTGTTGGCATCCAGTGCAACCTCAGGGCTTCCTGAACCGACCGCATAGATGTAACCGCCTTTCACATACATATTTCCGTTGGCGTCGAGGCCGTCGTTACCGCTGGAAAAGGCATAGACGTTGCCACCCGTGATAGTCATATCTGAGCCGGAATTTATGGCGTCATCGCTTGAAGTTGTGTTGATATTGCCGGCGGAAATCTCGAGCGTGCCTTTGGCTTCTATAGCTTCGTGGCTTGATGCTGAAGCAGTTACATCTGCTCCGTCAAAATACAGGTTTCCGTCGAACTTGAGACCTTTTGCCGCAGAAGTGTTGTCACTGCTGCTGTCGCTGCCGCCCCAGCCGGGTCTCTGATTTCCGCCGCTGCTGCTTCCGTAGTTGGACCCTTTAACGATGACATTGACTGTTCCGGAATTGAAATGGCCGTCTCCGTCGCAATTTATGCCTTTGGCTCCGGTGCCGCTTGTAGTGATGTTGATGCTGCCGCCGTTCACAGTGACTAGACTGTCAGCCTTTATGCCGGCCGCTCCGGTCAGTTCTCCGTCAACAAGACCTGCCGCGCTGGTTGAGGTGATTGTCAATGTTCCGTCAGCGATGTTGAATTCGCCGTCAGTGGAAATGCCCTTTTTGCCTGTGCCGGAGACTGTTATGCCGATGACGCCTCCTTCTATCAGGACATTGTCCTTGCCCCTCAATCCGTGTCCGGTCTTGGATGATATGTTGATAGTAGGATTTTCCGTAATTCGGATGTAGTCGTCACTTGTGATTCCGGCCTTGCCTGTGGCAGTGACTTTCAGGCTGCCGTCTCCGCTGAAAATCAACTGCCCTTCGCTGAAGAATGCGGCTTTCATATCTTCATCGGAACTTTCGCTGTTATAGTCTCCTGAAGAATTGACCGAGCCGTCTGCGAGGTAGTTGTCTCCGCTGATGATTACGGATGTGTATTTGTGGCTCTGATTGTTGATGGCGGCGCCGTTAGGGTTTGTCAAGTTAAGCCCTTTGAGGGATATGACCTGTTTTTTGTCGCTGTAAATCTTGAAGTAGCCGCTTGATGCGGTTCCGCTCAGTTCATAAGTGAAGCAGTTCTCGGTTGTGTTGTTCGCCGTCACTTCGTTTCCGTTCGCGGTGACGATGCCTGAAGAGTCGCCTGTGATTGTGGCTCCGCTTTCTGAAAATGTTATACAGATTGTCCCGTCAACAGTGGCGATTCCGCTGTCGTCTGTGCTGGACTTGTCGTTTCCGCTGTCATCTGAACCCGAATCAGAGCTCGAGTCTGAACTAGAATTCGAGCCGGAGTCAGATCCTGAATTGGAACCGTTAATGATGTCGATTTCGTTACCGCTGCAAGCGACAATCATAAGTGCGCTTGCCAGATAATACATTGTCTTCTTCATATCCAAATCTGATTTTAGAAGTTTCTTTTCAAAACGGAGAATTGCAGCTCCCGCCAGTATCTTCGTTTTGTCCGAAGCCAAAGATGGAATATCTGCTCCGTCATTCAAAATTATTTTCAACGAACCGGCCCATTTCTTCAGTAAACGGCTTAAATGTAATCGAAACTATATGCTAATTTTGCATTCGTGCGACGAAAAAATGTCCATTTGCAGGTATGAAGATTTCAAAGAAAACTAAGTCCTTTGCAATCAAGGCGCTTCTGTGCGCAGCGGTGTTTGCGGTAGAGATGTTGATTGCTCTGATCGGTTATGACCGGACCGCATCGGCGGGATTCTGGTCTCAATATATGAGGAATTTCGTCTTGCCCACTCTTCCTTTTGTGGTTTTGTATGTCCTGCACGATATTCTGCTTGTGCCTATTCTTATGAACCGGCGGAATCTGCCGCTGTATCTTTCGTTGGCTTTTCTGCTGGTTTGCCTGTTCTCAGCATACACTTTTCGTTGCGATGATTATCGTCCGGACGGCAAGCCCGGAATGGTTGAGAGGAAGGAGCCGCATCCGTTCGGGACAGATGGTGGTGTACCGGAAGATATAGGTCGTGGACCGAAGAAGAATGACCGCGGAGTCCGTCCTCGTCCGGGGAAAATGCCTGGAGAACCCTTTGCCGACGAGGAACATCAGTCGGCAGGGCGGGAAGGTGATTTCGGAATGAGCGGTGAATCTGACCGCGGCCTCGATGCAGAGCGCGGTTTTGAAGACGAGGGAACCCCCAAAGCGGACCACGGTATTGATGTGGACCACGGTTTTAAGTCAGACCGCGATCGCCCGATGGAACACGGATTCGCTCCTGAACGGAAACCGGATGGCATCAGGCCGGTGCATCCAGCCGTATTCAAAATAATAATGGCATTGCTGCTTTTGGGCGTCAATGTGGGAATTGAGTATTACAAACGGTATGCTGCCGAAAAGCGCAGGCTTCAGGAGCTCGAAAAGGAGAATCTAAGATATCGTCTGGAGTATCTTCGTTATCAGATAAATCCGCATTTCTTTATGAACACCCTTAACAATATTCACGCGCTGGTGGATATGTCTCCGGAGAAAGCCAAAGAGAGTATCGTGGAGTTGTCGAGACTGATGCGGCACGTGCTGTATGACAGTAATGATATGACTGTCAGTCTTTCTAAAGAAGTGGATTTCTTGAAGCATTATATATATCTGATGCGGCTGCGTTATACGGAAAATGTGAAAATCGAATTCTCTACACCTGAGGAGGATGAAAATGCGCAGATACCTCCGCTTCTTATGACGACCGTGGCAGAGAATGCTTTCAAACACGGTATCAGTTATGAGAAAACCAGTTTTATAAGGCTTTCGGTAAAAGTTGAGGATGGAAAAATCGTGTTCAAATGCGTGAATAGCATTGTTAATCCACAATCACCTGAGGAAAGTGATGGCGGCATCGGCCTACAGAATATAAGTAAAAGACTGTCATTGCTTTACGGTAATGATTTTGTTCTGCATATAGACAGTGGGGAGTCGCAGTATGAGGTCTTGATTGTTTTACCTGTCCTGCCTCGTGAAATCGCTCGATAATGTCTCAAGTCTGATTCAGTGCAAAATGTGCGTGATGCCTGAATCTGTTTCAAATTATTTTAACGCTTGCTGAACGTGAATTTCAGCTCATAGAAGAACAGGGAAAATATGGAATCGGATATGATGAAAGTGATTGCGGTGGATGATGAGCCGCTGGCATTGGGACAACTTGAGAAATGTATAGCGAAAGTCCCGTTTCTCGAACTTGCCGGCGCTTTCACCAGTGCGTTGAACGCCAGGAAATATCTGGAGAATAACGAAGTGGACGCAATGTTCGTAGATGTGAATATGCCGGATATGTCAGGTATAGAGCTGGTTCGGTCGTTGGTCAATCCACCTCTTCTGGTATTCACAACTGCCTATTCTGAATATGCGGTTGAGGGATTCAAGGTCAATGCCGTGGACTATCTGCTTAAACCATATACTTTCGATGAATTCCTGACCGCTTCGGAAAAATTGAAAAAGCGTCTGGAAATGGAACGGGCATCTGGGGAGTCTTCATTGACGAACCACGAACCGCAGGAAAAGTCCGTGTTCCTGAAAGCCGGTTATAAAATAGTGAAAGTCAATGCGTCAGATATAGTTTATGTGGAAAGTATGAGCGAATATCTGAAAATTTATGAAGCTGGGGAGTCTATGCCAAAAGTTGTGCTGATGAGCTTCAGAAAATTGCTGGAAAAATTGCCGCCCTCCGGCTTTGTGCGCGTACATAAGTCTTACGTCGTGAATCTGTCCAAAGTGGCGGAAGTTAGCAACGGCACTCTTTGTATGGAAGGCGGAAAGATTATCCCGATCGGTGACAGCTATCGTACTGCGCTTCTGGATTTGCTTGATTTGAAAAAATAAGCCGTTTTCATTCGGGAAATTTTAGCGGAAGCTGATTTTTTTGCCTATATTAGAGGTTGAATTGGCTTTGACGAAAATGTGGTGTTGATTGCCCGTTTTGTCGTCCCGGCCGATGGGCAAACTAAGATGAAAATGAGTGATAGTATAGTGCCGGATAATCAAATTCAGAAGATGACTGAACCTGTCATCTCGTTCAAGGATGCGGAAATCCGAAATGGGGAAACTCCTGTCATATACGGACTAGATATGGATGTCTATCCAGGCGATTTCGTATATATAGTCGGCAAAGTGGGGACCGGTAAAACTTCGATAATCAGGACGATAATAGCTGAAAATCAGTTGGGCAAGGGCTATGCTGAAGTGTGCGGTTTTGATTTGGTGAAGATAAAGAGCAAGGAAATCCCTTTTCTGCGGAGAAAAATAGGCGTTGTCTTTCAGGATTTTCAACTTCTTATGGACAGGACTGTGAGCGATAATCTAGAATTTGTGCTCAGAGCTACGGGGTGGAAGGACAGTGATGCGATAAACAAAAGGATTCTGGAGGTGTTGGAGAATGTCGGTATGGAGAGTAAGTCGCATAAGATGCCGCACCAGTTGTCCGGAGGAGAGCAGCAGAGAATCGCGATTGCAAGATCTCTTCTCAATAATCCGGGAGTGATAATAGCTGATGAGCCGACGGGAAATCTTGACAACGAGACCGCGGACGGCATTATGAATCTCCTTTCCGGGATTAATAAGACCAAGGGAACGGCAGTGGTTATGGTGACCCACAACAAGTCAATATTCGAGAAATATCCCGGCAGGGTTATGGTTTGCAAAAACGAATCCTGCACAGAAATGAGATGACGGACAGCAGATGACGAAGAAGGAACGATACAGAGGTGTTGTGAGTTGGTTCGAGGAGAATATGCCTGTGGCTGAAACTGAGCTGCATTATGATTCTCCGTTTCATCTTCTCATAGCCGTGATGCTGTCGGCTCAGTGTACGGACAAGAGAGTCAATATGGTTACTCCTGCCATCTTCTCGAGATATCCCGACGCAAAATCTTTGTCAGAAGCCTCGTTTGAGGATGTGTTTCCGCTGGTCAGCAGCATTTCCTATCCGAACAGCAAGGCGCGCCATCTGATGGAAATGGCCAAAATGCTTGTAGGAGAATTCAGCGGGGAGGTCCCGTCAGACATAGATTCGCTTTTGCGCCTTCCTGGAGTAGGACGTAAAACCGCCAATGTGATAGCCTCGATAGTATATGACAAACCTGTGATTGCAGTGGATACGCACGTGTTCCGTGTGGCTCACAGGATAGGACTTTCCGATGGTAAGACACCTGAAGCGGTCGGCAAGGAACTTGAAGCGAATATTCCTGAAAGCAGACGTGCCATTGCGCATCATTGGCTGATTCTTCAGGGCCGTTATGTATGCACTGCAAGGAAGCCTCAATGTCCTGAATGCGGATTGACAGTCTGGTGTCGGGAATTTGCACGAATATCAAAAAATAGTGATTTATAAAAGCAGCCAAGTTAAATGGATTCAATTATTCAGTTTACTTCCGAAAATATCTTTCTGATAGGTTCAATTCTGGTTTTTACGGCCATTCTGGTCTCGCGTACCGGTAATAAGTTCGGAGTACCGTCCCTCCTTATATTCCTTCTTGTTGGAATGTTGTTCGGCAGTGATGGACTGGGACTTGTCTTCGATAATTACAATCTGGCCCAGTTCCTCAGTATTGTTGCTCTGTGTGTCATTTTGTTTACCGGCGGTCTGGAGACCAAACTGAAAGACATACGTCCGGTACTTGGCCCCGGAATAGTACTTTCTACGGTCGGCGTCCTCTTGACGGTGATATTTACGGGTTCGTTCATCTTTTTCCTGTCCAGGATAGAAAGGCTTGGGTTGTCGCTATCCATAGTGATGTGCTTCCTTCTGGCTGCCGTGATGTCATCTACGGATTCGGCATCAGTTTTCAGCATATTGAAGAACTGCAATTTGAGATTGAAGCAGAATCTTAAGCCTATGCTGGAGTTGGAATCCGGTAGTAATGACCCAATGGCGTATGTGCTTACCATTGTGCTCATTCAGGTTGCCCAATTGCTGTTTGACCCGAGTTCAAGTGCGGGAATCAACTACTCTCAACTGATCTGGGGCTCGCTTAGGACTCTTGTTCTGCAGATGGTTATCGGTGCGCTGTCCGGTATCTTGATAGGTTATGCGACAGTGTGGGTGGTCGCTAGAGTAAAATTGAACAGTGCCCCGCTTTATGCCATTCTCTTGCTCGCAGTCGGAATGTTCTCATTTTCAATGACTCAGATGTTGCAGGGGAACGGTTATCTCGCAGTTTACATTGCCGGTTTCGTGATCGGAAACAAGCAGATGAACCACCGCAAGGAGATACTCTCGTTTATGGACGGTATGACTTGGGTTATGCAGATAGGGATGTTCTTGGCTCTCGGTTTGCTGGTCAATCCGAAAGCGATGATAGATATCGCTCCGATAGCATTGCTCATAGGTCTTTTCCTTATATTCGTGGCAAGACCGCTTACCGTATTCATCTGCCTTATACCGTTCCGGAAAATAACGTTCCGGGCAAAGCTTTTTGTATCCTGGGTGGGTCTTAAAGGCGCAGTGCCGATAATATTCGCGACGTATCCGATAGTTGACAATATCCCGGGCTCCGAACAGATATTTAACATCGTGTTCTTTATAACGTTGCTGTCGCTTATATGTCAGGGAATGTCAATTCCGCGAATCGCCAAGTGGCTTCACCTGGACCTTCCGATGAAACCGACTCCTGATACCTTTGGAATCGAAATTCCGGAAGAAATGGGTAAACTGCAGGATTATACCTTGACGGACGAGGATTTGCAGCACGGCAATACGTTGAAGGAGATAAATCTTCCTGAGGGGGCGCGTGTGATTATCGTGAAAAGAGATAACAAGTATATAGTTCCAGACGGGCGTATACGTCTGCGCAACGGAGACCAGCTGCTAATGCTCTTTAGTGAAAATGATGAGGAACTTCCTGATTTGAAGGATATTGTAGCTAAGTTTAATAAGTAGTTGTTGAGGCTCTTTTGTGCGGATTACCAAATTTAATATAACTGATGAAACGGATTCTTATTGTCGATGATGAGGCGGATATCTGCAATATCCTGAAATATAATTTGGACAAGGCCGGATTTCAGGCGTCTGTCGCGCATTCTGCGGAAGAGGCTGTGCTGTCGGGACTTGCCGATTATGATCTTGTCCTTCTTGATGTGATGATGGAGGGACTCTCAGGATTTCGATTGGCTGAAATTATGAAGAAAAGCCCTGAGACGGAGCGGATTCCGATTATTTTTGTGACAGCCTTGGATTCAGAAGATGACACGGTGAAAGGATTAGGACTAGGGGCTGACGATTATATCTCCAAGCCGTTTTCGGTCCGTGAAGTGGTTTCAAGAGTGCAGGCGGTTCTCCGTCGGTCTTCGGATATGCATAATCGGGACAACTGTGTGGCATACAAAAACTTGACTCTTGATGATGACAGAAAAACAGCATCAGTGGACGGCTTGTCGGTTGAGTTGACAAAGATTGAATACGGTATTCTGCATCTGTTGCTCTCAAATCCTTCCCGGGTATATTCGAGAGACGAAATCCTTGCCGAGGTATGGCCGAATGAGGTCATTGTGCTTGGCCGAACTGTGGATGTGAATATCACCAGACTGAGAAAAAAGCTCGGTGTTTACGGACAATGTATCGTGACAAGACACGGGTATGGGTATTGTTTTGACGAGACCGTGTTATGAGTAAAAAGAATATATCCCTGAGTTCGAAACTCTTCATTGTAGTCTCTACTCTGTTCCTGTCATTCGCCCTCTGCTTCTTGTTTTTTCAATATCAGCGGGAGAAGACATATCGGCTTAATATCCTGAATACCAGGCTTCAGGACTGCAATAATGATATTAGGGACCTGCTGATTTCTTCACCTGAATCTTTGCCTGCTTTTGAAGACCGTCTTAAGAAAGAGGGGATAAGAGTGACCGTCCTTGATATGCAGGGACGTGTGCTTTCTGACAGCCAGGCGGCGGATTCCAGTACTTTTGAAAATCATATCGGAAGAAAAGAAATACAGGACGCTCTGTCTTGCGGGGTCGGTTACGATATAAAGAGGGCGTCCAAAACGATGGGAGGCAAGTGGTTCTATTCCGCGACGGCATTTCCAGAGGATGGCATAATCGTGCGGACATCTCATCTGTATGATGTTTCGATGGCGAGGATGCTCGCTTCTGATAAAGGTTTTCTCTGGATAGCATTAGGGTTGTCGTTTGTCTTGATTTTCGTATATCTCCTGTATGTGCGCAAGTTGAAGCAGAATATCGAATATCTTCGTGTGTTCGCGGATATGGCGGAGAAGAACCAGGATATGGAAAATGCTGATATTCAGTTCTCTGATGATGAACTTGGAGAGATTTCCCAGAATATAGTCCATCTTTATGCGAAGTTGCAGAACAGTGAGGATGACAAGACCAGGCTTAAACGTCAGTTGACGCAGAATATCGCTCACGAACTTAAAACGCCGGTGAGCAGTATCCGTGGATATCTGGAGACCATTATGGATAATCCGGATATGGATGAGTCTATGCGCAATGACTTTATTTCCAGATGCTTGGCACAGAGTACCAGACTTGGGAACCTGATAAACGACATTACCCTCCTTTCTAAGATTGACGAGGCTTCGAGTACCTTTACGGCGGAAGATGTAGATATTGAACAGCTTGTAAGTGAGATAAAGAAAGAAGTTGAGCCACAGTTGGAGTCAAAGAAGATGAAAATGCTGGTTCTTATCCCTCCGAGGATTATTGCCCGCGGTAATCAGCATCTGCTGTATTCGATTTTCCGAAACTTGACTGACAACGCCATTGCGTATGCCGGGCAGAATGCGACCATAACGGTACAGTATATAGAAGAGAATCCAGAGCTTTATTTTTTCAGCTTTTCTGATAACGGTGTCGGAGTGCCTCCTGAGCATATTCCGCATCTTTTCGAGCGCTTTTATCGGGTTGACAAGGGACGTTCAAGGAAACTTGGAGGAACTGGGCTCGGCCTTGCAATCGTCAAGAACTCGGTGATTCTCAACGGCGGCAAAATCTCTGTAAAGATTGCCAAATCAGGCGGTCTGGAGTTCAATTTCTCGCTGAAGAAGTCGGTCTGACGTAGTAGGGAGGCTTTATTTTCAGAGCGCGAGTGCTTTATTCGGGAGTTGGCTTCCGGTTAGCCTGGGCTGAGACTGTATCTGGAGAACCGAGAAGGTCTATAACTTCTTTAGGTCGTAGTCGGCCTTTATTTTGTCCAAGATGCTGCAGACGACCTTGAATGTACGGCTGTAGTGGCTGTAGTTCGCCGGTGTGATGAAATTTACTCGGCCCTGTTTCAAAAGTTTTTCAGCAACGGCTTTTTTCTGGCTGTCATCGGGATTATATACCGCAATCGAGTGCCCGCCGAACATTGATACGATTTTCATACAAGGCACATCGGTTTCGCCGTCTCCCACATAAATCATCTGCGAGAAAGGTATTCGTTTCTTGTCTTCAGCGATGCTTTCGTTGACTTCTTTGGTGTCGCGCGCGCTGAAAATGCCTTTGTTGATTTTGAACAGGAATTGGGTCTTGGCAGTGTAATCTACCGCGATGCCTGGCCACTCTGCTTCGCCTTTTGCGTCGTATAGGAATGAACTTGCGAAGATATGCTTGAATTCTTTTGCAATCGGGCAGCCTTCGATGATTTCCTTGAGTCCGGAGGAGTTTATGTAGTGCTCGACTTTGACTCCTTTGGAACGCCCGTATTCATTGACCAGATCAAACCAGGTTGCCAGTCCGTCGAACAGGCGGATGTCTTTTCCGAATTTCTTGAACTCGCTGCGTCTGAGCCTGATGCCGTTTTCTTTGGCCTCATCGACCATAAGCTTCATATATGAAAGAATGTTGCTGGCGTCTTGTCCGCAGGCGATCTGATTGCTTTTGTCCCAAAATTCTTCGGGTGTCTTGCCGATCGCCTGAATGAATCCGAATTCCTGCATGTTTCCCGGCGACAATGTGCCGTCGAAATCATATATAAGTGCAACTATGGGTCTCTTGGCCATAACTGGAATCTGTTTTGAAATCATTGTGACCGTAACCATTCATCTCCAGTCACATACTGGACGCCCAATATAGTGAAAAGTTGTTATAATGCAGTAAATTATTGCGAATAAATAGTCTTATCATCCATAAGTAAGTGATTGTGGACTATGA
>CAVHJF010000034.1:0-3265 GCA_963636275.1 Acutalibacteraceae bacterium
TTTGATTTCTCAACTCCCTGTCACTTCGTGACTTTCAGGTCACACTCTTTTCGCGTTCATAATGATGATGGCGATTTCGAGTGAAATGCAAGGGAGCTCCGGCGGAACTAAATTTATTCACGACCGGTAAAAATTCCCCGCTTACTTCTTATATATTGCACGTACCGGATAGCCGAAATACCTATTCAGAACGTTATTAGGGCCGCCTGCATGGTGATATTCGTCATTAGTCAGAAAATAAAAATAGCCTATATGCGCATCATTATACGGAGCTGTATTCAGAATTGTACTTCCCAACAAATATCCGAACGATGAATCCTTCATTGAAGTCCCGTATTTATATCCAGACTCAGGAATAAATATGGAAGCACCTGTAGAATTGCTCTTGACCTGACTGCCGTGAACCGTTTTTCCGGCGGAATTAGTGCGTGTAGTATATGTCCACTCGCAATTGGTACTTAATTCTCCCAATTCAGTATCAGTCGGCATACGGAATTTGCTTCCCCATTTCTGAGTAACCACGTCATCTTCAGCATCCAACGTAGTCTTTTCTTTATTGTATTTGGAATAACTCTTAGTGTTGCTATCCCAGAACTTATAGGAATCCTGCGTATATGTTTCCTTGGTTACCAACTCACCGAAAGAATAATAATCACCAGCATCAGTCTCGTTTTCAGCACCGATATTCATATCAGCCCAAAGGATACCGCTTGGCAGTCCGAGGTCAACGAATTTATGACCGTCAATCATCAGATACGAATCCTTTGTCATCGAACTTTCCTTGAGCGAAACTCTCTTGATTTCTCCCCTGCTTATCGTTACGGATTTTGTCGATGACGTATAAATCGTCTCAGCTATCTTCGATCCATTATAACATCCCATCCTAACAGTGAAATTATATGAGCCTTCCGGTACAGGAAGATACACCACGAATGAATGGTTTCCTGTAGGAATAGACATATTGAACGTAACTGTATCTTTCACTGACTCAGATGCTGCAGTCATCTTCGGCTGCTCCGCACTGAGGTCAACATCGAAATCTCCGCTGATCTTACGGTCTGATATGACAGACAAAGTAAACTCTGATGAAGGAGTGTAATCTAATTTTACACAAAACATTCCTCCCAGCATCTTGAATTGGGCCGATGAAGAGACTTCTGAATCGGAGATTTGTGCGTACAACGATGGATTTGCGCTTATGTTGTAAACACTGATATCATCCTCTGAAGATAACCAATCATAAACGACAGTCGATTGACTTTGACAGTTATATGAAGACGGCAGATGGTATGTCAGCTTATTGCCTGAAATCTTGTGATTTTTATTGTATGGATATACCGCATACGAGCCGACCTCTCCTTTGACTTTGCCAGAGAAAACACCGGACTGCTTGCCGGCATATTCGGATTCAAGCGCAAGCGGAGCCAATGATTCAGAGCCATTAATTGCGACACCGACACTGTCGGAACTCTGCCAGTAGAAGACCGCTTTGCCGTTGTCATTCATAAATATAGCACGTGTCTTGATGCCATTTTCATCGCTATCATCATCTTTTTCTCCTACGCCGGCATTAAGCGTAACCAAATGCTCTTCCTGAGATTTTCCGCCGTTGAAATCAAATTCCTCGCCACAGGATGAAGCCAATAAAGAAACAATGGCAACAAGAACTGCGGTCCGAGACATATACACTCTGTTCATAATCAATTTTTTCTAAAATCTTGCAAATGTGATGTTTTTTTTACGCAATACAAAATTTATTTTTTGTGAAAGTTTCCGGAAAGGTCATAATAACGGATGAAAATATCGTAAGACTGGAAACAGGGCTAAAGTCTAAATTTGCAGTCGCTTGTAAAACATTAAAGATTACAAAACCACAATCGGTACAAAATGCAGAAGATAACGAGAAAAACATTCAAGGCTACAGGAATGGGCTGCGCAGGATGTGCGGCAAGAATCAATACAGTTCTCAGCGAACAACCAGGGGTCAAACACGCATCAGTAAGTTTCGTGTCAGGAAAAGCCACTGTGGAATTTGATGAGACACAGTGCAATACGGAATCGCTTGTAAAGGCCGTAAAGGATGCAGGATACGGACTTTCGCCGGACGACGAGGAGGAAAATGACGACAAGGACGACCACGAGCGGAAAGAAAGCAAGCGCCAGATCATCAATCTGATAGCATCTGTCAGTCTTTCGCTGGCCATATTGTCGGCTGAGCTGTACAATTCAGAGGATTCCGGTGTACTTATGTGGATTCTTTCCACTCCTGCCGTATTCTGGTGCGGCAGGAATTTCTACTCGAACGCCTGGAAACAGCTGAAACACAGATTCTGCAGTATGGACACCCTCATAGCTTTAAGCACAGGCATCTCCTACTTTTTCAGTCTGTTTAATCTGGCATTTCCGGCGTTCTGGACCTCAAAAGGAATCGAACCGCACCTTTATTTCAGCGCGGCTTCTATGGTTATAACATTCGTTCTAATCGGTAAGATGCTGGAAAACAGGGCGAAGAGGCAGACCACTTCGGCTATCAGACAGCTTATGGAACTGAGGCCGCGAACAGTGACAGTGCTTGTCGGCAACACTGAGAAGAGCGCAAACATAGCGGACATAGTCTCCGGAGATATTCTCGTTGCACATCCCGGAGAAAAGATCGCAGTTGACGGCACAGTCACGGACGGCGACACATATATTGACGAGAGTCTGCTCACCGGCGAAGCAAAGCCGATAAGAAAATGCAATGGTGCCAAAGTTTATTCGGGAACGATAAATCAGAACGGCAATATCAGATACCGGGCGGATGAGGTCGGCGACAAGACAGTGCTTTCGCAGATAATCAGAATGACGCAGCAGGCGCAGGACAGCAAGGCGCCGATACAATCCGCAGTTGACAAAGTCGCGTCCATATTTGTTCCTGCCATAACAGGGATAGCAGTGATAAGTCTTATTGCATGGCTTATACTTGACCCGGCAAACGGACTGTCACACGGAATATTGGCAGCAGTGACAGTTCTGGCAATTTCGTGCCCCTGCGCTTTGGGGCTTGCAACACCGACAGCAATAAGCGTAGGAATGGGATTGGGCGCAAAAAACGGTATACTCATAAAAGATGCGGAATGTCTGGAAAGAGCGGCTTCCGTCAGCGCAGTGATTATGGACAAAACAGGAACGCTTACGGAGGGACACCCTAAAGTGACACAAGCGCATTTTGCTTCCGAAAAGCTGAAGGGCGATATCCTCGCGAAGTTCAAAGCTCTGGAATCGT
>CAVHJF010000034.1:3491-29777 GCA_963636275.1 Acutalibacteraceae bacterium
TACTGAAGCAGGGTTCGGCGTAAGAGGCAACTGGACCGAAGCGGACGGTAAAGTCGTCAGGTTGCGTGCAGGTTCAGCTAAATATATGGGAATAAACGGAATAGACTTTCCAGAGAGTCTTGCAGGCAAAGCCAAAGATATGGCCGGAACTACCGTATGGTTCGCCGTAGGAAAATCAGCTGTCGCCGTGCTCTCCGTTTCCGACAAATTGAGAGATTCGGCTCTGGACGGAATTCGGGAACTGAAAAAGATGGGCATCACCACACACATATTGAGCGGAGACAGCCGGGCAGCAACAGAAACCATCGCAAAAGAGCTGGGCATCAACGAATTCCGCGCAGAGTCACTGCCGGCAGACAAAGTTGAATACATAAAGCGGCTTCAAAGTGCAGGATACACTACCGCTATGATTGGAGACGGAATTAACGACAGTGCGGCATTGGCGCAATCTGATGTCGGAATAGCAATGGGCAAAGGGAGCGACATAGCGATTTCTTCCGCCGGAATAACATTGATAAACAACGATTTGAGAAAAATATCCTCAGCCATAAAGTTATCCAGAATGACCGTAAAGACATTGAAGGGAAATCTTTTCTGGGCGTTCATCTACAATGTAATCAGCATTCCAGTCGCGGCCGGGATACTGTATCCGTTCTGCGGATTCCTGCTTAACCCGATGCTTGCCAGCGCGGCTATGGCATTGAGCAGCATAAGCGTTGTCACAAACAGCCTTCTGCTTAAACGACGCTGCAAATTATAGAAGTGTCGATGAAGATAAAAATGGCGGAAGAAAGGAGCAGAATCAGAATCTTTTTGGTAATTTCGGGTTAGTTAAAATCGACCCGATATTGCTTAGATTTGAGAGGAATCACTAAACAGAGGAATATGTCAAAAGTAATATACATAAAGCATATGGTCTGCGACCGCTGCATAATGGTGGTCCGCGAACAACTTGAAAAGGCAGGGTTCAGTCCGAGCAGCGTGAAACTCGGCGAGGCGACATTCAGGAGAGACTTGACCGAAAATGAAATCGTAAAAGTCAAAGCCCTGCTTGAGCCCCTGGGATTCAGCCTCATAGACGACCGCAAACGCCAACTTACTGAACAAATCAAGCAGACGATTATCGGACTAATCCATCAGGACAGCCTCTCAGCCGAGAATATCAAGACATCTACCGCAAATCCGAAGACAAATTTTTCAGACTACCTGTCGGAGACATTGCACTATGACTATAAATATCTGAGTGCGACATTCTCTGACCTTGAGAATGTTACAATAGAGCAATACGTTATTGCTCAGAAGGTTGAAAGAGTGAAAGAACTGCTGGTCTATGGAGAAATGTCATTGACGGAAATCGCCTACAAGATGAATTACTCCAGCGTCGCCTATCTCAGCTCGCAATTCAAACGAATAACCGGCTTCTCCCCTACCGAATTCCGCAAAATCAAGGGCGACAAGCGACTGCCACTCGACAAAGTCTGAGCGAAGCGACTCACAAGCAAAGTTGCTGATGGCCGGAGCGAATTTCACATTGATTCTGAGCGGAGGTCACAGCCGCTTTGATTGTCAGTACCAACTCAGCGACAAGCTAGGAAACGCAAACGATGAAATCAAAGTGCTGAAGTTCGGAGCGAATTTCACATTGATTCTGAGCGGAGGTCACAGCCGCTTTGATTGGCAGAACCAACTCAGCAACAAGCTAGGAAACGCAAACGATGAAATCAAAGTGCTGAAGTTCGGAGCGAATTTCACATTGATTCTGAGCGGAGGTCACAGCCGCTTTGATTGGCAGAACCAACTCAGCAACAAGCTAGGAAACGCAAACGATGAAATCAAAGTGCTGAAGTTCGGAGCGAATTTCACATTGATTCTGAGCGAAGGTCACAGCCGCTTTGATTTAATGAATGTCTCAGTGGTTGCAAACCTTGGTGATGTCGACAGTGAAATCAGAGCCTGCTGAAGCGGGCTTGAATTTACCGCGAGCCTCAAGAAAATCAACAAGTTCTGCCGCCGTCATACCCTCGGCGGAACAAGTATAAAACCGCTCCTCTGCTCCGAAACGCTCGACAATAGCATCAACCAAACTCTGCTTTGTAGTATAACTGTTGCCCTCCATCATATGGAGAACCTCG
Source organism: Acutalibacteraceae bacterium (assembly GCA_963636275.1). GTDB lineage: Bacteria > Bacteroidota > Bacteroidia > Bacteroidales > UBA932 > Cryptobacteroides. The sequence continues at coordinate 5,624 of CAVHJF010000034.1, forward strand.
TGTCCGTGTGTCATAATGTCAAAAGAAGTATTTCGTGCCTAAGCAACCTGAATTTACAATAAAATGAAGTCTTCCGTGGTGTCAGACCGATCACTTACGGGAAGAGGAAATCCGATGCAGACCGGAGAGAGAACATCCTCCTCTGCCATCTGTGCAGGCGTAGTCCCGACAAGGCCCTGAGGCACATCAATTCCTAAAATCGCGAACAACTCAGTCCAATAAACCGGCATCTCCCCAGCGCGATTATGAAAATCCATAGAAACCTCACTAAAAATCGGTTTTTCAGAAGATAAAACATAAGAGTTACGCACTAGCTCGCTGCAATAAAGAGAATCATTGCCAGGTCGGAATGAACAGTCATACGGCTTTCCGAGGAACTTCTTGGCATTCTCCACAAACTGTTTCGCCTTAGCCGCACTGACAGAAGGCCTCATTATCTCAAAAATAGGAAGACTGCCATCCTTAAGCGTAAAATCAGCAAGGAACGTATCCAGAGGATGCCTGTCAACACCGTGCTTGATAGTCGCGTCAATAATCCAGGTAGAATCATTATCCACCTCAATCACGGCAACGTGTATAGTTATATTGCCGCCAGTAGTGTCCGGCATAGATTCAGAATAAAGGTCATAGCCTGCAGGTATCTTCACAAATACAAGATCACCTGTTCTTAAAGATGGCTTTTTGCCGGACTTTCCGCAAGAAACCAATGCGCAGAATGCGACAAAGACAACTGCTACTATTGCAAATAATTTCTTCATTTAACGCGATTTTTCAAGACTAACTCCGAAATGAGTTGCAAAGATAATAGATTTACCTGCAATTCAATCAAGGTTTTTCACGGCGTCCTCAAAGTCATCCCTGGAGCCACGCGCCTTATTCTTGATTTTCGCGCGATAATTGTAAATCGTATTGGCGGAATAATGCAGAAGCGAAGCAATACGGCTGGACTCCGTGATACCTAGTTTTATCAGCGCAAACACCCTGAGCTCAGGAGTAAGAATATCCTCCCCTTTCGGAATAATCTCCTCTCCGTCTGCAAGCAGTTCGTTGAACTTCCTGATAAAATCAGGGTATAGATTCATAAATGTCTGGTCAAACATCCTGTAAAACTCCAGAATATCATCACCCATTGTCGGCAAATTCTCGATTTCATCGACCAGTTCCTTAGTCTTTCCCTGGCGGATATACTTAAGAACCTTGTTTCTGTACTGTCTCGACGAACTTATATTGTCCGACAACATTCCGAGGAACAGCGCTATGTATTCCTGCTTAACCTTATCAGATTCACGCATTTTGGCATTCAGGCTCACAAGCCTTGAATTCACGGCCTCAAGCTCGTGATTACGGCTGTCAATTTCCAGATATGAGTCCTGCAGTTTCTCTCGCGTAGAATTCAATATCTGCTGCCGCTTAATCAAAAATGCCAAGAGAATGAGCATCGAAAAGAACAATGCTGAAATGCCGGCCAAAAGGATAAGAGTGAACTCACTCTGCTGAGCGTGTTTCTTCTGATAGGCATTCTCTATCTGCGGAAAGAATGTCAGCACCTGCCAGGGGCGAAGTTTGCCGTTGTAATAAAGCGCATCTACAAGACAATGGTCTGCCGCATAATGGAATGCCCTGTCAATATCGCCCTTGTCAAACAGCATATAAGAGATTTCATTCAGGGACGCATAATCCTTTGTCGAGCACATTATATCGGCAATCGCAGAGCGCAACATCCATTCCTCGAAACCGGTCTGATCTTTTTTGCGGCGAAGTGAACGTGCATAAAAGTACGCGGCTTCAGCATATTCTCTCGAATTTTCTTTGCTGACATTCAACATTTTCTGAGCATATTCAAAGAACAGTTCGTCGTCAGAATTTTCATCGGCTTCTTCCCTCTTGAGATTGTACCACTCCCAACTTCCTTCTTCCTCAATATCCAGAAGCAGATTGCGATACTGGTCTCTGCGCTCCTGTTTTTGTCCATAAGTCTCAGAAGTAGATGTATATGCCATCACCTCGCCCCAATATGTATGCGATGCGCGATAATAATCCGCTATCGATTCTTCATCAAGCGACTTGTCCCGATAGCCGCTCAAAATATCATCTGCTTCCACAAGAAAGCCTGCCTTGACATACATCATAGCCATTTGAAAATCGACGCGGGCGACCTTGTCATACGCGTGAAGGTTAGTAGCGATATCTCTTGCACGCTTCAAATACGTCAATGCAGAATCTAGGCTATTAACTCTATATGAATCAGCGATGCGAACACAGATGTTATACTTCTGGACAGGCTCTTTCTGGTCCGCAAGAACGTCTTTCAGGACTTTCACTGCGTCATTGAAATAACTGTCGTAAACGGATTTGTTCACAAGGACTTCGTCAAGTTTGACAAGAAGCTCCTCATTCTCCGGCTTTGAGCAAGAGAACAGTGCAAAAACAAGTACGAGAGTGAACAGATGAATATATTTCAGGATCGGCTGTCTGGAACAGAACATCATCGCAGTGTATAGTTTCTAAGTTATTATTACGTATTACAAAGATATAAAATTTCGGCGCATTCCCACTGCGGGTTGGGGCCTTGACATCCAATTTAATTTCACTGGCGTACGGCAATACAAATGGGATAAACGCGATAAGAATTTATCCCATTTCCAACTGCATTTATGATTACTAAAATTTAGAGCATCTTGCCACGGCAGCCGGAGAAACGCTGCCTGAATAATCAAAAAGCACCGCAATTCCTGTAGCGGAATCACGGTGCAAATCTTAATGACTACCGGGAAGCTGGTTAAAAATAAATTTTCTTAAGCAGCTTTTCCGGCATTCTCATAAACGGCTTAAAGTTTCTTGAAATCAATAGTCACGTCAAACTTACTGTCAACAACGCTTGTGCAATCAGTTACTGTCATTCTGTAAGTTGCACCAAGTTCGAGCGGCTTGAAGACCTTTTCATCACCATCCTGACTCTCCACTATTAGCTCCACATTACCGTCCTGCGCCAGATACTTCTTAGCCTCGTCTGTAAGCGTGACCTTGTTCCATTCAACGCCCCAGCCTGCTTGACCGAAGAACTTGAATGATATGTCATTGTAACGCCAGCAGTTGCCGACCACAGTCTCGTCCTTATCCTCGCAAGCGACACCGGTAAACTGATAAACACCCTTCTCAATCTGGGCCAGAGTCACCAGAAGACCTGAATCAAATCCAAGCTGCTGAGCCATTGCCGGATAACCGACGCCCCAACCCATAAAGGTAATCGCACCTTCATTAGCGTAAGTCGCAGCCTTTCCGTCGGATTTAACGTGACGTACAATCACATACTTATTCTCGATATCTAGCTCAAAAGAGTAATATCCTGTAATAGCCTTGAACTTGAGACCGGAGGCTGTCAATTCAAAATGATCACGGTCAAATGTCCATTCGAGCGGATTGTCAATGCCCTTGTATGTGATGATACTGTTCTGCTGAACCTCGACTGCAGTCACTTTATATACAGTTGAAGAAAGTTTGAGTGCTTTCTCTCCATTGATTTCGATATCGAGTCCACCGGCTTCAACTTCGACTTCTTCATAAGAAATCTTTGCAGCTTTCACTCCGCCGGTAAGGTCCAAAGTTAATTTGTAGCCCTTGCCAGATTTCAAATCGTCTGCCTTGATGTTTCCGCTGTCGCTAATCGTGAACGCAGGAGAAAGATTTATCTCGGAGAAATTGCTCTTGACGAATTCGCAATCGGCCTCGCCCCATCCTTTCTGATGGAACAACTTAATCTCACCGTTTGACTGCCCCAACTGTGCGGGAACTGCCAATGTGAATTCGTAAACCTTTGGAGACACACAGGCCATAGGATAAGCGCCCTCATCAGTATTCCAGCTTGGACCGATAACTGGCTTTCCGAATCCAGAGCCGATTACCCACACTGCTCCTGTTCCATCGCTGGAAAGGCTGAGAGGCGTTGACGCATCCTTCATAGGCTCTACACGGATAAACATATTCTTCGTATCATAATCCATCTTGTACAGGCCATCAACAGCACGGAAGGTAACAATCTTGGTTTCTTTGTCAACATCAAAGAAATCAGGGTCAAGAGTCCAGTTGTCAACACTCACGATATTGCCGAAATCCATTTGCTGTCCCTGCTTGTATTCAGCAACAGAAACGACTGAAGCACTTCCTGTAGGAGAAACTTCCAAGGAAAGCAGGTTAGCCGTAATCTTATATTTTCCGGCTATGCTGGCACCGAACGGTATGAGATCACTCTTCGAATCAGAAAGCCCTGAACCGTCCCAACCGAGAGTGATAACCTCTCCGCCGTTGAATTCAGGCGTGACGATGTTGGCATTCAGATATGCAGGGAAATCACCCTCTACCTCATAGACATACCCCTCAGTCTTCTTCAGAGTATATGTCGCACCTGACTCCGCTTTCAGAGTAAGAGTCTCGAAATCAGGACGTTTAAGGGCGACATCCAAGGTTTTCTCGGTAATTCCCAGACCCACATTCTGAGCCTTGAGCACTAGACTTGCCGTACCGTTTGGCACATCCTTGAGAAGCGGAGCCTGAATCTTGACTGCATACTCCCCTTCAGTTTTTGTTCTCACCGTTGTGTTTGCAACTTCTGTCTCACCGTAAAGCAGCGATGCCTTGACAGTAGAAAGCGCAAAATCCTTGTCGGTAATGTTCACATTGACGGTTATGACCGCACCCATATAGGTGGATTCAGTGTATGACGAAACTGTCATATCCGGTCCTTTCTCCGCCCTCTTGAACTCCTCAGTCTTGTTGCAGGAAAGTGCTGCCAGAGCTACCGCACACAAGACAGTCATATTTTTGAGTTTCATATTATCAGATTTTAGTGTTGTTATTTATTCATCCACGTTGCCGATGCAATACTTCTTGCCGGAACTTTCAGATTGACCGTGTAAGACATAGCCCCGAAGACTATAGTCTGCTCACCCGTAGCCTTGTTGCAGGCCAGAACACCGATTGAGCCGTCAAGGTTCTTGAACATCTGCAGTTCCACTCCAGATGGAGCGTTATAACCGCTTATTGTCATTTTTCTTGCGCCCGGTTTCACTACTGCGCTAGCGTGCGCCACCTGATACCAATGAGTATTCTTCGTTATCGTCTTGTAATCTGACGAATTGATGGTCACACCGCCATAACAGGTCGTGCAGGCTCCGCTGTGCGGACTGTAAGGCTTATTCTTGTCATCAAGCATCAAGTTCCACAATGTCACTCCGCTGCCGCCTCTTGAAAGCGTGCCGAGGAAAATGGAAGAGAAATCATTGAGCAGGCAATTTGCGAAGTTATAGTTCCACTCACCGATTGAAGCTTCCGTGAAATAAATATCCTTTGACGGGTATGCAGAAACTATGTTGTCCAGTTCGGAAACATCTCCGCCGTAACTGTGCCAGGCAGAGCCTGCAGCCCATTGTGCTGCATCAGCATCAGCATAGATATTCAACGGATATCCCTTCTGGTCAGACTTGTTGTCATAATTGTAATTATGGTCGAACAGAAGAATCTTCACATCTGACAGTCCTGCATTCTTGAGCGCAGGGCCGAGCACCTTGATAAACGCTTCCTGGTCCTTCCAAGGCATATACATTGACATAGAGTTGCCGTGGTTCAAAGGCTCATTCTGCATAGTGACAGCCCTGATTTTGAAGCCTTCAGTCTGCATAGCTTTGATCCATTTCACGAAATACTCAGCATAAACGCCATAGCAGGATGGCTTCAGACGACCGCTGGTCCAATTCTCAAAATCCCTTTCCAGCACTGCGTTGTCATATCCCTCGTATCCGTAATATCCGCCCTTCATCCACTTTGGACAAGACCAAGGCGTTCCGATTATCTGCACATCCGGATTTATGGCATAGATTTCCTTGAGTATCGGGAAAAGGTAATTCTTATCCTCTTCCGGAACGCCGAAATTCTCAATTCCTTTGGTGTCGCACCAGGTGTATTCGTCTTTCAGACAGAAGTCCGAAGCTCCGATGCTCACCCTGATGAGACTGGAACCTACACCGTCCTTATCCGAAAACATTTCCGTAAGGAATGCAGTACGGTCTGTCTGACTCATCTTCAAGAGATTGTAGCAAGTGGCAGTAGTAACCGCCAGACCGAATCCATCCACATCCTTGGCGTCAGCGTCATCGCTGAAATGTACCTGATTCGGACTCATACTGCCCGGTTTGGCAAAGTCTGAACCGCTCTTGCGGAAAAGCTGCAGGCCATCGGCAGTAGTTACATATTCTGTAATATCATACTCCACGGGCACATCAGGCTCCTCCGTTCCGCCGCCGTTGCCTCCACCGCCTTCGTTTTCGGAGTGGGAACAACTGCAGCAAGTCAAAGGGAAAGCACAAAACAGCGCAAACAACAATAATTTCAAATTAAATTTCATAATCAATATCCTTTGTTCGGTTCAAGGCTCGGGTTATTGTCAAGAGCCGTCTGAGGTATCGGCATAAGAACTGTCTCTTCGGTAAGAGGGAGTCTCTTCTGCCAGTAGCTGTCCTGTTCAGGCATAGCGTCGTGCACAGCCTTCGCTTTTTCGAATCCGTGACGGAGGAGGTCGAAGAATCTGAAGCCTTCGAATGCAAGCTCGAGGCGGCGCTCGTGAAGTATAGCATCAATCGCATCATCTTTTGTCGAAGGGACAGCAATTGTCTTCAGCCCTGCTCTCTGGCGGATTTTATTAACATAAGCGGTAGCGCCACTCAAATCACCTGTCTCAGCAAGTGCCTCTGCGTGAAGCAGATAGATTTCACCTAGACGCATAAGTATTATACTTGTCGCGTTCGTAGGCATCTTGTGCATAAACTTGTAGGCATTTGCCGGATAGTAGTTTGACCAGATGGCTTCATCCTCGCAGATGCAGGCATTCTTGCGCTCGGTATCACCTTCCTTATCATAAGCAGCGACCAAATCACGTGAAGGAGTAATCCATTTTATCCAAGTGAAACTGTCACTAGGATTGTAGGCGTTACGATGGAACATCATCCACACCCAGTTTCCGCTGCTGCGGGTGAATGTCACCTCGAAGATTGACTCTGAAGTATTGCGGACAGCATCAGTCTCGTCATAAGCCCACATCTGTCCGTAGTCATCAACAAGGGTGTAGCCCATTCCTTCAACTGCCGCGCAATGCTCAGCGACTTTCGTCCAGTCACGACAAGTGGCTTCCGCATAGATTCTAGCCAACATTCCGTGTGCAAATGCCTTGGTGAAGATGTTTTTGTTGGTAGGATCAACATCCGGAGCATTTTCTGTTGCGAACTCAAGTTCCGAAATAATCTGCTCGTAAATATCCTTTCTCGATGTTCTTCCAGGATAGTAGAGATGATAAACCTCCTCGATATTTTCAGCCGTAATTGCAGGTGGGATGGAGTTCACCAGTGGAATATCACCCCAAATCTGTGACATCTGGAACAGGTTCCAGGCTCTCCAGCAATATGCTTCAGATTTCCACTGAGCCCATTCCGCCTCGGTCATTGATTTGTCAGACTCCTTGATGCGGTCGATATTGCAGATGATATTGTTGCAGTTGCTGACCTGACCGAGATACCAGTCCCAGTCACGCTTGACATTCTTGTTTTCGCCATCCTGGGTATTTGCCTCGATTGCCATAAGCTCTCCGGTGGAAGGATTACCGCCGTAGGCATTGTCTGCACGACATTCAGCATATACCAGCCAGTCCAAATAGCCTTTTTCCTGAATATCTTTCGTCCAGGATGAATAAATGGAATTTCTCAGTCCCTCCATATCCTCTCTCGAAGAATACTGGGAATCAGAGCTGCCGTCACCGTCAACTTTCACATTGCCTTCGTTGTAACCTGTCTCGGGATATAAATCCAAATCACAGGAAACAGCAGTCAGGACCGAAAGCGCAGCTATAAAAATATATTTTGTTTTCATATTCCGCTATTTTTAGAATTCTACGTTAACACCGAACAGAACAGTCTTCACACAAGGGTATGTTCCCCAGTCGATACCCATGCTGGTTGCAGATGAGTACTGGCTCATTTCAGGGTCATAGCCCGAATAGTTGGTGAAAGTTATCATATTGTCCAAAGTGATGTATGGACGTATTCTGGAGATATTCGCCTTCTTGAGGGCAGGATGAACTATATCGTAAGAAAGTGTGATATTCTTGACTTTCAGATATGAGCCGTCCTCGACCCACCTTGTAGAAGCTTTGAGGTTGTCAAGCTCTCCAGCCTTAGGAATGTCGGTAATCTGACCGGGAACACGCCATCTTCTGACCGCATCCTTAATCTGGTTGGCGCCGTTGTACATACCGATCATCTCAATCTTTGAGGCATTGTAGATGTCGTTGCCTACGGAAGATGTGAGGAGGAAGCTGAGGCTGAGGCCTTTCCAGCTTACTGTATTTGTCATACCTGCGGTAAACAGAGGATTGGCATCACCGATATAATGCTTGTCGGACACGTTGATCTTGCCGTCACCGTTAAGGTCCTTATAGATAATCATACCTGTTTCAGGATCAACGCCCTGGGCAGTGTATCCCCAGAATTTTGAAAGCGACTGGCCAGGAGTCATTCTGACTACGTATTCGCTGAGAGCCTCTGAAGTCTGAGTGTAGTAGTAAACCTGCTGGAGAGAAAGTTTCTCGAGACGGTTGCGGTTGGTCGAGATATTAAAATCGGTAGTCCATCTCCAGTTGTTGCGGTCAATGTTGACGCTGCTGATAGCAAGTTCAAGACCCCAGTTGGACATTTCACCCTCATTCCTGTAGATTGAAGGGTTAGGTGCAGGAAGAGGAACTGACATAAGCAGATTCTTCGTGTACTTGTAGTAACCGTCGAGAGTCACGGAAAGACGGCCTCTGAACATAGACCAGTCAATTCCGACATTGGTCTGTGATGTTGTCTCCCAAGTAAGATCCTTGTTGCCGATATTGCTCTTGGAACCGAGTGTAGGCACTGCGTCAGCGTATTTGGAGTCGGTCCAGTCGTAATAGTTGGTATTGTACATCTGTACCCAGGCATAATCATCGAGACCTGACTGGTTACCCTGCTGTCCCCAACCTGCACGGAGCTTCAAGTCGTCAATCCAGGAAATATCCTTCATAAAGTCCTCTCCTGAAATTCTCCAGGCAGCAGAAGCAGACGGGAAATAACCCCACCTGTGTCCCGGAGCAAGCTTTGAAGAACCGTCAGCACGGAAATTAACTGTGAGATAGTAACGGCTGTCAAAGTTGTAAGACACACGTGCCAGATATGACATAATCGCCCACTTTGAATACCCCTGAGACTGACCTCTCAAACCACCTTTGTTACCTCCGTTGATTCCGAAAATCACATTGTTGTAATCCGGAGAGAAGTAAGATCTCGAACCGCTTAGGTTCTCCCATCTTGAAGTGGTAGCCGATGTTCCGGCCATTGCCTCGAAATTATGTTTGGCGTTCCAAGTGTTGTTGTAAGTGAAGATATTGTCATAGACCATCCTCATATCGTCGCTCCTTGTGGAAGTGGCTGTACCGTGTGTGGTACGTCCGTAGGATGTCTTGATAGGATCTAGGAATGAGTAATCGTGCACCCACCTGCGGTCCATTGTGACAGTTGACTTGAACTGGAGAGTACGGTGGAATTTGATTGTAGCGTGTCCGGTAAGCAGGAGCCTGTCAGTCTGTGTGTAGTTATTCTCAGTACGCGCAAGGTTCTCTGCAGGCGTAGTGAGGTTCGCTCCATAGAATTCTGTCCAATACCAGGAAGGATTGGTCTCGCTCCAGGTTTTCGCGTATGTCGGAGTGTTGATTACTGATAGAACTACACCGGCACGGTTTGAACCTGTTCCGGAAATAATGCCGTTGTTCTTGTAATGTGAATATGCCACATCAGCACCGACATTGATCCACTTGAAGAGATCGGAATCGAAGTTGGCCTTCACATTGATTCTCTTGTTGAACGCCACAGGAAGGATACCCTTTTCGTCAGAATATCCGCCGCTGAGGTAGTAACGCATCTTGTCGTTTGCATTAGACACGGACACCTGATAGTTCTGGGAGATTCCTGTTTTGTAAGTCTCTTTGAACCAGTCTGTTTCATCCTTAAGTCCGTCAGGAAGAGACACTGTGCCGAGCTCATCCATCAGTTCGCGATACTCGTTGACATTGAGCACATCGTAAGTCTTTGCAACATTGGCGAGTCCGACTGACGCGTTCAGTGTAATCTTAGGGCCTTGGCTCTTCTTTCCCTGCTTGGTAGTGATGAGCACAACACCGTTTGCCGCTCTCGAACCGTAGATTGCAGCGGAAGACGCATCCTTGAGGATTTGCATTGTCTCGATGTCCTGAGGTGAGAGGTAGGCAATCGCATAGTTACCTGTACCTACAGGCACACCGTCAACCACATAAAGAGGGTCATTTGAAGAAGCGATAGAAGATGCACCGCGCACGCGTACCGTCATACCGCTTCCCGGAAGTCCGCTTGTCTGCTGTACAGTGACACCGGCAACCTTTCCCTGAATGAAACCTGAAGCTTCAGTCACAGGACGAAGCTCCATATCCTCGTTGGAGACTGTGGAAACTGCAGTCGTAAGGTCTCTCTTACGCACTGAACCATAACCGATTGCGACGACAGCGTCAAGTGCGATGGCTTCTTCCTGAACTGACACATTGATTACACTTCGACCGCCAACCTGCTCAACGGCAGTCTTGTAGCCGAGAGCGTTGAACTCAATCGTTCCACCTTGAGATGATAAAGTGATTGTGTAGTTACCGTCGGCATCAGTGGAAGTACCGTTGGTGGTACCTTTCTCCATCACGGTCATCCCGACTACAGGATTCCCCTGAGAGTCAACGACCTTGCCCTTCACGGAATGCTGCTGCGCAAAGGCGGAGACGCCCGCGAAGACTAGCAGCAATAGCATAGCCAGATATTTTCTCATTGTTTGGTTATTTAATTGTTATTAATGGCCTTCTTTGGGTCATCTCCGAACTGTCAGAATCCAATTTCTAAATTCTCCTGAATTCAGAAATCTCGTCGTTCAATTCTTCGACTTCCGGACAAAAGGTTATGTAAAGTTATAAATTCCGAAAATACGTCAGACAAGCCGGAATTCAAAAGTGGACAAAATTCAGAGTGGTAAAACTTATTAAACTATAAATCAACACATTAAATAGTCGTATTTAGAAAAAAGAAGTGGATTCAAAGTGGTCATTTCATCGGCGGTAAAGCTTTAAAAATGCGAGTTAGGGATAGCCACTGTTCGGTTAATATCATATTCAATCTCGGCTACCGCAACCACGTCAAAGAAAATTTTACTAAATTTGCGCGCTCGACATTTAAGCGTGCAGACAAGTATATAAGATAAGGATTATGATCAAGTCAATGACAGGATATGGCAAGGCGGAAGCCAGCCTAGAATCAGGTAAACTGACAATTGAAATAAGGACATTGAACGGCAAGACCGCAGACGTGAACATCAAGTCACAGATGCTGCCTAAAGACAAGGAACTGCTTGTTCGCCAGAAACTTGCAGACAAGCTGCACAGAGGCACCATCGATTTCTTCGTCACATTCGAAGCAAACGCCGTATCATCCGCCAAACATATCAACGCTGAGATGGCGGAAGAGTATTATAGACAGATAACCTCACTGAGCGACAAGCTCGGCATCCAGGCGAACACAGCATTGTACCTGAATTCGATTCTCAGATTTCCTGACGTCATCGACAACTCAAGGCAGGACATCATAAATGAAGCCAACTGGCCGCTTGTTGAGTCTGCCATCGACAAGGCTATCGAAAATATCTGCGACTACAGAGACCGTGAAGGTGTAGCCCTCTACAAGGATGTTACAGGAAGGGTGCATAATATCCTGAATATGGAGAACGAGGTCGAAAGTTTTGAAGGTGAGAGGGTTGCAGCTGTAAGAGCTAAGATTGAGAAAGCTATCGCCGAGCTTCAGGTCAAACTCGACCAGAGCAGATTTGAAGAGGAGATGGTCTATTATCTTGAAAAACTTGACATCAACGAGGAGAAAGTCCGTCTGCGTCAGCATTGCAAATACTTTATGGATACGATTGACGGTGAGGAATTCCCGGGCAAGAAACTCGGTTTCATAATCCAAGAGATGGGACGCGAAATCAACACCACAGGTTCCAAGGCCAATCACGCGGGCATCCAGAAAGTTGTAGTCAGAATGAAAGACGAACTCGAGAAGATCCGCGAGCAGTCTATGAATATCCTTTAGGACCATTCTGTAAGGCATTCGGAAGCAGGCACAACGTTCTTCTCGCTGACGCGGAAAAGCAGGCGACGCCAAGGCCGCCGAAATCAAGTAGCCAACACAGTCAAACATAGCCGAGCGGCCAACGCAATAAAATCAATTACCTATGTGGGTAGTATATGCTATAGTCTCAGCAACATTGCTGGGACTTTATGATGTATTCAAGAAGCAGTCCCTGAGAGACAACGCCGTGATTCCGGTGTTGTTCCTTAACACTGTGATCTGTTCGATACTTTTCCTGCCGTCCATCATCGGTTCATCAGCCGGAATAATAGGAGAAGGCAGTCAGTTCTACGTCCCGGCAGGCGGATGGAATGAGCACAAACTGGTCATTATCAAATCATTCATTGTCCTGTCATCGTGGGTTTGCGGATATATGGCAATAAAGAGGCTGCCGCTGACAATCGTCGGGCCGATCAATGCGACAAGGCCTGTGCTGACCCTCATAGGCGCAATGTTCATATTCGGCGAGAGACTCAATCTGCTCCAATGGGCCGGCGTTCTGACCGCAATACTGTCCTTCTACCTTCTGAGCCGAAGCGGCAAGAAAGAAGGTATTGACTTCAAATCTAATGTCTGGGTACTTCTGCTCATACTTGGAGCATTGTTGGGCGCAATCAGCGGACTGTATGACAAATATCTTATGTCAAGCAGCGGTGCAGGCCTCGACCGTATTTTTGTCCAGGGATGGTACAACATTTACCAGGCTATCATAATGTGTATCATCACTTTGATTGCATATCACAAGAACATTGCAGCCTTCTTCGGTCACGATACTGTGCAGTCCGGAACATCCGACTATGACAGATTCCATTGGAAATGGTCTATTCCGATGATTTCCATAGCATTGACAATCGCCGACCTGGCATATCTGTATGCCCTGTCGATTCCGGGCGCTATGATTTCCATCGTGTCTATGATACGACGCAGCAGCGTCCTGGTGTCATTCGGATTCGGAGCTCTCCTCTTCCACGAGAAAAACATAAAGGGCAAGATCGCCGATCTCACCCTTGTATTCATAAGTCTCATATTCCTCGTATTGGGAACAATCTGACGCGATTACTTAATTGTCGGAACAACAGTCACTTCGATGCCGAATTCCTGGAGATTTTCCAGATACAGCTGAGGAATTTTGTCGTCCGTGATAATGCGGTCAATTTCGCTCACATCGCAAATCTTGCTGAAGCCCTTCTTTCCGAACTTGCTGCTGTCAACAAGCAGTACAGTCTGCTGAGAAGAGTTCATCATCATTCTATTCAGATTGGCCTCCATCATATTGGTGGTAGTGACCCCGAACTCCAAATCAACGCCGTCTGCTCCCATTAGCAAGAGATTGCAGTTGAAGTTCTTAAGCATACTCTCCGCAAATGAACCGACTACTGAAACGGAGCTCTCGCGGACAATGCCTCCCAACTGAACCACGTCTATATCCTTATTCTGAGAAAGCAAGGACGATGCAGACACTGATGCGGAAATCACCGTGATATTCTTCTTCTCGGCCAATTCCTTTGCCGCATAAAGAATGGATGTTCCGGACGCCATCAGAATAGAGTCCTGTTCATTGACAAGAGCGGCCGCAGCCTGACCGATAGCACGCTTCTCCAGCACAAACTGTTTCTCTTTCTCATTTATGTGCCTGTCTCCTATATACGGGCTGATAGGAATTGCCCTACCGTGCGTCCTATAAAGCTTATTCTGCTTCTCCAATGCCGAAAGGTCCTTTCGTATCGTGACCTCCGACACATTCAGCCGTTCAGCCAAATCCACCACAGACACGCTGCCCTGCAACTGCAGTATATCCACAATGGCCTTATGTCTCTCGATAAGAGTGCTCAACGACTCTTGTTGTTCCTGTGTGTTATTGATTTGTGCCATATAAATTTGTGATTATTTCTTAAAAACATCTATCTGGCCGATATTCAGACCCCAGCAGCCGTCCTGCACGATAGGAATCTCTTTTCCGTCAAGATTCTTGCGATATACCGGCTCTTTCAGGAATGTATGTGAATGTCCGCCAACGACAATATCGATGTTTCTGGTGTTTTTCACAAGTGATTTGTCGCTGTCAGGCCCGCCTGAAAAACCAAGATGAGTAAGTGCAATGACCATATCGCATTTCTTGGTATTCTTCAGATAATCAGCCCATTTGTTGGCAACTTCAAAATCATCCAGGTGCACGAGTTTATCTGCGATGTCATGTGCAACCACGGTGCTGACATCAGTAAGCATTCCGAACACACCGATTTTCATTCCCCCTCTGCGGATGATTGTATATGGCTTGATGTATTTTCCCAATTCGAATGAAGAAAAATCATAATTGGCGCACACTACAGGGCATTTTACAGCCTTGAGCCTTCTTGCCAATTCATCGATGCCGTTGTCAAATTCGTGATTTCCGATGGTAATCACGTCATACTTCATCGCGTTTATCAGATCGACCTCGATATCTCCGTTAAGCACAGTAAAATATGATGTTCCCTGGCTGAAATCTCCTGCGTGAAGGAGAAGCACATTGCGCTTCCCGTCTGCAAAGCGTACGCTGTCAACATAAGATGCGCGTTCGATTACACCGCCGAAACCTGCATCAGGATTGCTTTTCTCTCGAAGCGGCTCCTCGTGACTATGAGTATCGTTTACGTGGATAATCACCAAGTCCTGCGCCGAGCACATCAGTGACGCAGCCATAAGAACTGCTGTAAATGCAAATATCTTCTTCATACCCATTTTCTTAATCTACAATTTTAACTCTTCCGTCAGTATGATATTCAATCGGCTTTCCGGCAGCGGTCTGAGCCTCCACGTATGGCAGCACGACATCTATTATATATTTGTCTAGAATCACCTCTTTAACAGCATTCTTCCCGATACTGTAACCGTCACCTCCGTTCAGAAGGAAATCAATGGTAGTCACTCCGTAAATCTTGTTGTCATCAAGAGGCTCTCCCCCAATCTCGGCTGAAAGAAGTTCGCCGGCTCTGTTTGAAACACAGCGCACACCTCCTACGACCTGCCATCTCTGCCTAGCCATCTGCTCCAGAATCACTCTGAGGTCACTACCCTTCAATTCAAGGTAACAGAGCTTATTGCGGAACGGGAACATTGACAATATATCATCCAAAAGGACATCTCCCTTAGGCATATCGACCCTTATTCCTCCGAAATTGGCAAATCCGACATCGACTTTCTTACCGGTCAGTTCGCTGCACTGGCTGATGAGAATATCCACGAACCAGTTGGACAATACGCTTTCAGGCGGACGCTTCTCCATCATTTCCGGGGAATATGCCACTACTTTCTTGACATCCGCCATTGCAGGCTGAGCGTCAATCATAATCTTCGCGACCTTGCGTGTAACGCCTTTCTTGTACACCTTTCCGTTCGGAGCCGTATATTTCGAGCCGTGGACTTCTCCCATAGCTTCTTTTACATTGTCAGCATTCGCGAACTTGACTCCTGTCCGCTTTCCGAGCATTTCAGTCTTCTTCCACTCAAACGAGTAATCCTGAGCACCGGCACAAATCGAAACCGCAGCAAGGGACACCGCCACAAGCGAACTCTTCAGAACATTCATAATTATTTCATTTTTAACCATTTCCACAAATCCTTGAATGTGGATTTCTTTCCGAACATCAAGATACCGACTTTGTAAATCTTAGCAGAAAGCCAAGCGCAAAGCACGAAAGTGAGGATGAGAATCGATATAGACAGAACTATCTGCCAGGTCGGAACTCCGAACAGGACTCTTGTAAGCATCACCATAGGAGAGGTGAACGGAATCATTGAGCCCCAGAATACCAAACCGCTGTCAGGTGACTTGTAGGCGAACATCGCTATGAAGAATCCTATCATAAGCGGAATTGTCAAAGGCAGTACAAGTTGCTGGCTGTCAGCCTCATTCTCGACCGCCGAACCGATTGCCGCAAACATTGAAGCGTACAGAAGGTATCCGAAAACGAAGAACAGCAGGAATACAATTATCAGTTGCACATAATTGATTCCACCGAGCGTCGAAAGTACAGCGCTCAATTCGGAAGGAGCATTAACTGCGAGAGAGTCAGATGCAACTTCAACAGAATCCGACTGAACTGCGGAGGACAGCCCTGAAATTGACGGCATAGAGAGACCTGCAGCATCCATCTGCTCCTGACTTACGCCCATACCTGACATCATTTCAGTCATCTGAGCTGTCGGATCGCCGGACTGGCTGAAGACATTCACGCCAATAACTCCGTTTACGGCAGTCAATATAAGGAGCGTCAGCGCTATCCACATAAAGAACTGTGTCAAAGCTACAAGGGCAACACCTATTATCTTGCCGAACAGCAGTTCAGTAGCCTTGACCGATGACACAAGCACCTCCACTACCCTGCTGGATTTTTCCTCGATGACACTGGACATGACCATTCCGCAGAACATAGATATGAACAGATAAATTATCATACCCAGAACCATCGACAGCACCATATACAGCCCCGATTCATTCAATGTCTCATTACCTGATTCATCCATCTTGTAGGAAAGCAACTTAACATCAGGCTTGACGCTTTCCATTATCTTGTCCAGACCGGATATGTCATAAGTGCTTATTCTGTAGTCCTCGACTGCATCATTGATCTTGCCTTCGATGGATTCCGTCATCTCCATTCCCAATGGCTTGGGAGCATAAGTCGTGGCTGTGACGGTCTTCTTTACTGTATCCAACGGACTGATTACCAGAAGCGCATCCATTCCGGCACTGTCAAGCTGTTTCTTGAACACATCAGGATCCACATCCTTATACTGCGTGAAGGTAACCGTCTCGGTATTGGACAGATGTGAAACCACGATTCCGGACTGGTCAATTACGGCTATATTCTTGGCCTCTTCCTTTGCCAAAAGCATTATTACCGTCGGCAATGTGCAAAGCACCGCGAAAAGGACCGGTACAAGGAATGTGGTGATAATGAATGATTTCTTCTTTACGCGCGTGAGATATTCGCGCTTTATGATAATGTTTACGATATGCAGATTCATTTCAGTTTCCTCCAATACGGTTAAGCCTCTTCGGTTACAAGTTTTATAAATATGTCATTCATCCTAGGAAGAAGTTCCTTGTAGGAATTGACGGTGACATTCTGTTTCAAGACAGATGCAAGTACCTCATTACCAGCCCCTTCGTGCTCAAGAGCGAGTACCGAAGTGTGACGGCCCGCATCATTGACATCAGACAGGACAGAGAAAAGTCCTTGCTCGGAAACGAGTGCGTTATCTCCGGAATATATCAGTTCGACATTATTGTTCCCATATTTACGGCGGATTTCCTCGACACCGCCAGTAATCACAAGCTTGGATTTGTTAATGAGAGCGATATTGTCACAAAGTTCCTCGACTGACTCCATATTGTGCGTCGAAAGAATAATCGTTGCCCCCTGCTCTTTCAATTCAAGAATCTCTTTGCGTATGAGTTCCGCATTCACCGGGTCGAAACCGGAAAAAGGCTCATCCAGAATCATCAGTTTAGGTTTATGCACCACGGTCGTGATGAACTGGACTTTCTGCGCCATACCCTTTGACAATTCCTCCACCTTTTTCTTCCACCAGTCCTGAATGCCGAATTTGATAAACCATTTCTTCAGTTCGGTCTTAGCTTCTTTCTCGCTCATTCCTTTCAGCTGAGCCAAGTACATCGCCTGGTCACCGACTTCCATTTTGCGATAAAGTCCGCGTTCCTCCGGCAAATAACCGATTCGCTCGACATCTCTCTGGGTAATTGGGCGTCCGTCAAATATCACTTCTCCCGAATTGGGAATTGTAATTCTGTTTATAATTCGAATCATTGTGGTCTTACCGGCCCCGTTAGGACCGAGCAAGCCGAATATCTTGCCTTCGGGAATCTCCAAACTCACATTATCCAGAGCCACCTTTTCTCCGAAACTCTTGCAGATATCCTTACATTCAATCAATGCCATTTCTGTTCTGCGATTAAGAAGTTTTCAATAACACACAATCTTTGCAAAAATAACTGATTTGAAGTTATTTTGAAAGTCCGGAGCCCTCATATTTGTATGGCCCTATGGCTTTTCTCTTTGGACGAGTTGATTTCCTTTTGATCAGATGTCCGACGCCTCTATTCTACATCGTTATCTCGCAGGGCCTTTCCCAGTCAGAACTCATTATCCGAGAGTATTTCAACCTCGAGAATCCTGAGCGCCTTCCAGAAGTTCAGCCCCTATCGGATGATTTTTTCCGTTCTTCACGCCGAGCGCGATGAGTTTGTTTGACGTGGTAATCACGCTCTGCCCCTTGTCGCTTATCTTCTTGTAGCCTTCGTCGTATGCCGTACCGGCTTTTTTGAGCGCGTCGCCTATGTTTTTATAGGATTCCATAAACATTCCCACCCTGTCAATCATCTCTTGCGCCAAGGCGTAGACCTGTTCGTGATTTCTCGCCTGGCGGACTTGAGTCCAGGTCAGTTCCACTATCCTCAATGCGCCGTAAAGGCTCTGTTCATCAGCCATATATACGTTCTGGTCCGCGGCACGTCGCCACAAAGCAGGCTCCGCATTCATAGCCGTCCAGAGCGCCCCCGTATTCGGGACGAACATTATCACATATCCTGCAGACACTTTCGGCGGCTTCACATAATCCTGATATCTCTTGTCAGACAACTCCTTAACGTGCTTCTTTATGCTGTCAAGATGTGCCGCAAGATATTTTGCCCTGTCCTGCTCGTTATCAGCATTGACATAATCAATATATGCCGAAAGCGACACCTTGGAGTCGATGATGACCTCCCGGCATTCGTCCAGATGCAATATAACGTCCGGGCGCATAATATTGCCGTTTTCATTCTTGACCGGATTGCCGTCAGCATCTTTAATAACGTCCTGGATATCGTAGTGAATACCTTCGATGAGGCCCTGGGACTCAAGCAGTTCATTGAGAATACGTTCCCCCCAGTCGCCCTGCACTTTTCCTTTGTTCCGGAAAGCGGCGGCAAGTTCATCTGCACTTTTCTTCGCAGCTTCGCTCTGTTCCATAAGCAGCTGAATACGCTCTTTCATCTGGCCGCTCAGCATTGCCTGCTGCTTGTTGCCGTCATCCATTGTTTTCTTGAGATTCTCGATATTTTCCTTGAGCGGATTGAGAATATCGCCTATGCTGGACTTGCTTGTTTCGGAGAACTCTTTCTGACGGCTTTTCAGCATTTCGTCTGTCTCAAGTTTCATCTGAGCAGTCATTTTCGAAACGGTCTCGTTGAATTCAGCACGTAGCGCTTCCATCGACTTGTTGTGTACCGAGTCGCGTGAAGCTATCTCATCTTCGAGCCGCTTACTAGCCTCCGCCTTGACCTCATCAATGCGACCGGAAAGTTCTTTTGACTTCTCTACAGCATACTCATAATCAGATTGCAGTTTTGCAATTTGTTTCTGCAGTTCGACATTCTCATTCCTGGACTCATCCAACACTTCACGCCACTCTGTTTCAGCTACATTCCTCGCATTTGCTGCAGCTTTGGTTGAGATAGATTTGCAGACAAGCCAAGCGACAAGGGAGCAAAATGCCACAGCTAAAGCAAAGCCTAATACAAACGATGTTATATCCATAATTTTCTTTTAGTTACATTCAGCGGTTCTTCTAGAAACGGCGACATTTGAAACAAGATTGCGGACCGTCTCAGAATCACACTGAAAACAGTCCGCAAGGTACGTAAAACGTAAGTAAAATCGAAGTAAATTTTGATTCTTTTTCAAATTTTCGGAAGGCAGTTTACAGCCGATAACTCTCGAGCATTCTACCGCAATTGGCGTTTAAATTTCCCGCTCCGCCTATGCGACCCGAAGTTTGATTAGGGATTTTACTTGGTCGCTAACAGAAAGTTTCGGCTCTTGAGCCAAGAGAATACAATCAGCAAAAGTGTCAAAAGTTCCGCTACAGGCAAAGCGAGCCAAATACCTACAGTTCCGGCAATTAGAGGCATAATCAAAAATGAAGGAATCAGGAACAACACACCTCTTGACAACGAATAGATTGTTGCAGGAAGCGCCCGTTCAACGCTCTGGAAATACCCTATTGCGGTCACATTAATTATTGCAATAGCGAAACCTGTCGCCATAAATGGAATGCCGTCAGCTGCAATATGATACGCAACTGTATCCGTGCTCAGAAACAATGCTGCGACATATTTTATACCGCCTGCAATAATGAACGAGACTACTATTCCTAGAACAGCCGCGGTAAGCATCGACACCTTCCTGGCTTCAAGTACTCTCGCCCGGTCTCCGCTTCCGTGATTGTAACTGATAATCGGCTGAGCAGACTGCGATATGGCATTTCCCGTCATAAATATGAACGGCATAATGTAGCAGGCAATTGAGAACGCCGCTACGCCATCTTCTCCCAAGTACTTCATAAACACGTAGTTGCCGGTAAACATCAGCATCGCTATACTGATTTCCCCGAGGAATGCTGCCAACCCGAGACGGAACTGGTATATTATATTCCTCAAACTCAGAAGAAAACTCTTCACGGAGAATTTTAGCCTATATAGTCTCATCTTCTTGGACATAAACAGGATATAGAATATCACCATCAAGCCTCCAACCCAGCACCCTATCGCAGTGGCTATAGCAACTCCTGCCAGCCCTTTATGAAACACAAACAGAAATACATAATCCAGCACGACATTGACTATAGATGGAATCGCGGCCGCCGCCGAAGCGTACTTCGGAGAACCGTCCAATCTTATGATCAGAAGTCCGACCGACTGCAGAAAGATTGCAGTAAAGGCAAGCGACAGCCATTTCTGATAATCAAGCACATACGGCAGAAGCCTTTCGGACGACCCCAACATATATGCGGAGCGCTCGCTGAACACTTGCACTATTATGGTTATCGCAGCAGTAAGCAATATGCCGAAGAGCAATGTCTGCGTCATATTTATACGGGCTGCCTTATCGTTTCCCTGCGCCAGATGGACAGATGACACCACCGAACAGCCGATGCCGAAGAGCATACCTATTCCGGTCATTATCATCCAGAAAGGCGCAAAAATATTGACGGCCGCGAGAGCATCGCTTCCGACACCGTGACCGACAAAAACACCGTCAATCGTTGTCATCACGGACATACACACCATCCCGGCCAATGTCGGAAGAAATATCTTCCTGAAAAGCACTGGAATGCGGTCTGACGCAAAATCAATAGAATCCCGTTTCATAAATATTGATCAAGTTTAAAACCTCTTTCGGACGTTTAGCTTCTAAATCATCCGTCTTCCTTCTCAAACTATTCCCCGCTCCGCCGGAGCGAACCGAAGTTTTATTGGGGAGCGGATAGTATCAACAAGGCCGGCAAAGTTAGCAACTCATAACAGATTAAGCACTGGTGAAAATACATCAATTCATATTTTTCCTCACGATTTTATCATTTGTTAATCCGCGTTCTCAAATGTATTTTGACGGAATCCCGATAATTGCGAAATTTGCGTCCGTATGAAAGATTTCATAGACATATTCTGCAAAAATTATGGTCTGGAAGCCTCAGATGCAGATCTTCTGATTCAGGAAATGCAGCAGACAACCTTCAGCAAAGGCGAAACAATCGTCAGGAACGGAGGTTTCAACGACTCTTTCTATATCCTGGAGGATGGAATCTGGAGTTGCTCCACTCCAAATCCGACAGGCGAAGTTATAGTCTGGTTCGCTTTTGCAGGAGAAGTCGCAATCAATGTGGTATGTTACAATGCTCAAGTACCGTCAAAAGTCAAGATAATGTCCGAAACCGACAGCCGGGCACTATGGCTCAGCAAAAGCAGACTGGACACGCTGTGTAACAATTCATTGCGGATAGCCAACACCCTGAGAAAAATCTTTGAAGTGCATTCTCTCCGATTTGAAACAGACGTAGTCAGAATTGCGGAAAAACTTGACACCAAGGAAAGATACCTGTCCCTCATAAAAGATCATCCAGAGCTAATACAGAATGTAACCCTCAAGAAAATAGCATCTTATCTTTGGGTTACGCCACAATCACTCAGCAGAATACGTTCAAATATTGACAAATAGTACAAGATGAACCTGAACAACAGCAACGACACGATTTGCGCACCAGCAACAATCCCGGGAACCGGAGCGATTTCAATAATAAGAGTCAGCGGACAAGACACATTTTCCATAGCGGACAAGATTCTGAAAACCAAAGGCTTACCCATATCCGAAACTGAAGGTTACAGGCTTCGGTACTGCACTGTATATGAGGACAATAAAGTCCTGGACAATGTCTTGGTAAGCGTTTTCCGAGCCCCTCATTCTTATACCGGGGAAGATTCCGTGGAAATTTCCTGTCACGCATCCAAATATATCGTCAGCGAGTTGTTGAGATTGCTCGTCAAGGCAGGAGCACGAGTGGCCGGACCGGGTGAATTCACTCAAAGGGCATTCTTGAACGGAAAAATGGATTTGGCGCAAGCAGAAGCCGTTGCAGACGTGATTGCATCGCAAAGTGAGGCTTCTCACAGAGTTGCAATGAACCAGCTCAAAGGTGGATATTCCAAGGAATTGAAGTCACTTCGCGAGGAATTGCTGAATATGACTTCCCTACTCGAATTGGAGCTTGATTTCAGCGAAGAAGACGTGGAGTTTGCCAACAGGGAACAGCTTCGCGCCTTGGTTGACGGGACATTATCTCATATAAATACCCTTGCAGACTCATTCAAGTTGGGCAATGCCATCAAAAACGGTATCCCAGTCGCGATTGCAGGAGCTACAAACACTGGAAAGAGCACACTGCTCAATGCAATTCTCGGCGACGACAGGGCGATTGTTTCGGATATTGCCGGCACAACCAGGGACACGATCGAGGAGACGTTCAACATAGACGGAACGTTATTCAGATTCATCGACACTGCCGGAATCAGGGAGACCTCCGAAGAAATAGAGAGAATCGGTATTGTACGAACTTTCAAAAAGTTGGAAGAAGCGGATATTGTGCTTGGAATGACGGACATCTCCAGAGGTGTTGAATCTGTCGTATCCGATGCCGAATTCATTTATGAGAAGGCCGGTCGCTCGAAGAACTTGATACTATTGATCAACAAATGCGATGACCTGTCAGAAGAAGATATCAGCAAATTCGTGGAATCTGAAATGCTGTCAGAGGAACGGGGACACGAATCAGAGGATAAGTGTGAAATGAGCCTAGATGGCACATCAAAGGAGGAAGATGCTGGAGACTTTTTCCAAAACGGCGAGAATTCAATAAACATTAGCGGCCAATCAGCAAGTAAAAAAGTGTCAGAAAAACGCGCTCCGGAATCAACCGAGATTTGCAAGGCTGATGATATGAGCGAGGAATATCTGAAGGATTGCCAGCTTCATTCAGATAAGGGATTCCAACCAGATAATGGAGCAGAAAATCGGCATAATAAGGAGCTCCAAGCAGATAAAGTGGCAGCAAATTGGCCGAATGTGCCCCTTAACAAAAATGTTAGCATATTTAACAAAATAGTTTTATCAATTAGGAATAAAGGTATTAACTGCACAATAGTACCAATTTCAGCAAAACAAGGCTTCGGATTATCAACTCTCAGAAAATGCCTATCTGAAATAGGAAAGGACCTGACCGGAGGATCAGATTCAACGCTCGTCACCAACATACGACACTACGAAGCCCTTGAAAATGCAGCCACATCTCTTGACAGAGTAAAGTCCGGACTTCTCTCATCATTGCCCGCCGACCTCGTCGCACAAGACCTCCGCGAAGCTCTCTATCACCTCGGCTCCATCCTCGGCGAAATCACCACCGACGAAGTCCTCGGCAACATCTTCAAGAACTTCTGTATCGGGAAGTGATGGGGTCGGAAGAAGCGGTGGAATAGGGGTAACAATCGGGATAATATATTGAGTTTCAGAGCCGAGAGTGTGGAT
>CAVHJF010000035.1:0-29486 GCA_963636275.1 Acutalibacteraceae bacterium
ACATTCCGGTAATCGCTATGGTTGATACTTGTTGCGATCCTACCCCGATTGATTACGTGATTCCGGCTAATGATGATGCCACAAAGTCTGTTGAGTACATCACTAACGCTCTTTGTGCAGCTATCCAGGAGGGATTGAGCGAGAGAAAACTCGAAAAGGAGAAAGATGCTGCAGCTGAAGCAGCTGAGAAACCAGCTACAAAGAAGCTCCGTCCTCGCAAGGGAACTGGCGCTGAGGAAGTAGCAGAAGCTCCTAAAGCAGAGGCTGCTGAAGCTCCGGCACAGGCAGAAGAAGTAAAGGCAGAATAATTTTAAAATCCTATTTTTACTATGGAGATTACAGCAGCTGACGTAATGAAATTACGTAAGATGACAAGTGCCGGTATGATGGATTGCAAAAAGGCCCTTACTGAGGCTGAAGGCAACTTCGAAAAGGCAGTTGAAATCATCCGCGAAAAAGGTAAGTTGGTAGCAGCCAAGAGAGCTGACCGCGAAACTACCGAGGGAGCAGTTCTCGTACGCATCAATGGTGGCAAAGCCATCATCGTATGCCTCGGATGCGAGACAGACTTCGTTTCAGCAACCCCTGATTTCAAGAACCTCGCTAACTCTATCGCAGACGCTGCCATCGCAGCATTCCCTGCAGACCTCGAGGCTCTCAAATCTGTAAAGTTGAAAGACGGCTACACTGTAGAGGAAGAGATTTCCGCTCAGACAGGAAAGACCGGTGAGAAGCACGTATTGGCATACTACGAGTCTCTCGAGGCTCCGTACATCGCACAGTACGTACACAACAACAACAAGGTCGCTTCTATCGTTTCTTTCAACAAGGAAGTTCCTGAGGAGATCGGCAAGAACGTAGCTATGCAGGTTACATCAATGCACCCTGTATCTGTTTCTGAGGCTGATTGCCCTAAAGAGACTGTCGAGAAGGAGCTTGCAATGTACAAACAGCAGATTGCAGAAGATCCGAAGATGGCAGGCAAGCCAGAGGCTATGCTTGAGAACATCGCAAAAGGTAAGCTCAAGAAGTTCTTCAAAGAGCAGACCCTTGAGGATCAGGAGTTCATCTGGGACAACAAGATGTCTGTCCTCGATTATATCCACACTGCAGACAAAGATGCTAAAGTACTTGCTTTCAGAAGATTCTCTCTTACTGACTAAGAGTTGCTCTTAACAAATAGAAAAAGGATGGCTAAAATTTTTTAGTCATCCTTTTTTTAATTTCCCCTTGGGTCGCTTTTGCGGATTTTTGGGGATTGTCCAAACCCATTGCTGACATTAGGTCTCGAGACTTTGCTCTTCTGATTCGAGCAATTACTCGCTCCTGAGGAGCGAACAGAAGTTTTAGAGATTAAGACTTATCTATAAAATCAACAGATTGACAATGCCGGAACCTTTATCTGAAGAATCGTCGGAGAAGCCTGACTGCGAAAAGGACGATTTTGTCAAGCGGAATTGACGAGGATGCGCTCTTGATGCCGGCGGCGAGAAGATTTACGGGAGAATATGCTTCCTTAGCCTCCTCCCACGATGAGACCACATTTCGTCCACGCATCCGAACCTCTTCAGAAACAGATTTCAATGCCTTGTTCAGGCTGTCAAGATCACGTATATCAGAATATTTCATTCGGCACCTCCTTCTTCCTCGAAGAACAACTTGACAAACATCTTCACAAGCCCGTTGATGAACAGTTTCTTTCTCACAAGGAACAGCACAAACATCAACAATAGAAAGAATGCGGCAACTATGAACGCTCCTGCAGCATAACTTCCTATAATATCGCCCAACAGCAGAACTAGGCCGAAGGAAACTGCCATCAGCACAATGCTTCCGAGCGTAAGGAAGGTTATGGACAGAAGAAGGCTGTTAAGCGTTACCGACAGGCCCTTTGCAGTCCTCAACTTGACCTCATCAACCTTAAGGTCAATATACTCGGCAGCACTTGCGGCAAGGTCTTCCGCCGGTTTAGTAAATTGCTTGTTCATTATACGTTATCGTATTGCTCATCAATAGATTCCTCGTCTTTCTCGAGAGCTTTCTCCAACCTGTCAAGCTGGTCGAGAATCTTGGCCCTGGCTTCCTCCTTCATCTCCTCCCCTTCAGTCTTGAGAATTGCACGAAGGTCATTGATATCTTTCTTGACACCAGCCACCTTGTCTTTCGCATAAGCATAAGCCTCAGTAGCCTTATCTACAGCGACATCATATCCTTCCTTGGCAGCAGATTTGATTTTACGTCTTGTAACCTCACCTTTTTCAGGCGCGAAAAGAATACCGAAAGCCGCACCGACAGCAGCGCCGGCAAGGAATGTTATCAAAGAATCCTGTTTCATAGCATCAAAAATTTTATATTGTCATATCGTAAAGATAACGATTCTTCCAAGAATCTGATTAAGAAGCGGCGCAAATTTATAACAAGCTGTTTCCTACGCTATATGGGCATTGTTCTTTCCCGGAGCCAATCTGCCTCAACCGCAGACAGACGCGGCGAAACAGTCTCATACACTCTCTCATTGTAAGCGTTCAACCAGGCAACTTCTTCATCTGTAAGCAGATGTCTCACTATCGGCCTTGTATCTATGTGGCAAAGTGTAAGATTTTCAAAGCCGAGCCAAGTCCCGAACTCATTTTCATCCACCTTAACGCACAGAAGAAGACTCTCGTGCCTGATTCCGTACTCCCCTTCCTTATAGAATCCGGGCTCGTCTGACGTTATCATTCCTGGCAGCATCTGCTGACGGTTATAGTTCTGACGTATGTCCTGAGGTCCCTCGTGCACATTCAGGAAAAAGCCGATGCCGTGACCGGTACCGTGACCGAAGTTACGTTTGAACTGCCAAAGCGGACAACGTGCCGCATAATCTATATGACAGCCTGACGTACCCAACGGAAATACCGCTGATGCCAGACCTATATGACCTTTGAGAACGAGGGTATAATCCTCCATCTCGTCCGGAGTGCACGGTCCCAGAGCGACCGTTCTCGTTATATCAGTAGTTCCGAACAGATACTGCCCGCCCGAATCACACAAGTACAATCCGTGAGGCTCCAAAACCTTCGAACCAATCTCCGGAGTTACGTAATGAGGCAATGCCGCACTCGCGCCATAGGCCGAAATCGTCTGAAAGCTGTCACCTCTATATCCCTGAATCTCAGCTCTTAAGGATGTCAACTTCCAGGAAGCGTCCCATTCTGATATTTCAACGCCATCTTTAATGCACCGGTCAATCCAATACAGGAATTTCTCCATCGCAATTCCGTCCTCAAGATGTGCTTCTCTCATTCCCTCAATCTCCGTTTCATTTTTCACGGCCTTGCGAAGTGACACCGGAGAAGGACCTTTGACAAGTTCAACCTGATCCTTCAGCTCGGTATTGCACATAGTAAGACATAGCCGCAGATGATAATTCAGTTTGGAGGGATCTACATATATACTGACTTCACACGATCCCAGATAGGAGAAATGCCATCTGATATCATCATAATTCTTGATCTCTATGCCCTCCGCCGATAGTTCAGCAAAGCTGTCAGCTGTCTCGGCATCGGTTGTCTGGGATTTGCGGACAAACCAGACCACAGAATTTTCAGACACAAGAAGATATGACTGCACAACAGGATTATACTCGACATCAGAGCCTCTTACGTTCAGAATCCAGGCGATTTCATCCAAAGCCGTAAACAAAATACAGTCACAGTTTTTCTGCGCTATGAACTCTCTTATATGCGCCAACTTTGAAGCTCTGCTTTCGCCCGTCAGATCTTCTCCCAAAGTGATAATCGGAGTGCACGGAACTGCAGGTCTGTCTTTCCACAGCCCGTCCAGGATATCCGGACAGTCGATTATCCGGTATCCGTTCTTGTCGTCCTCCAGGGATGCGTTATGCCTTCCTGAATGGATGAACGCATTCTCTATTTCTTCTACGGAAGACACCGTCTGAGAGACACCGTCAACCGCCACGGCCACAGTTCCGCACTTGTCCGCAAAGGCGACATCGGCCAGCCACTCGGGAATTCTGACTTCGCCGAGCACACGGGTCTTGTGAAGTTCCACACCCGTTCCTTCGAGCTGCTCGACAGCCTGGATGAAATACCTTGTGTCTGTCCACAAGCCGGCGTGGTCCATTGTAATCACAATGTCACCAGCCTCGCCGGTGAAACCGCATATCCACTCCACCTGTTTCCATCTTGAAGCGGGATACTCGCTGCAGTGAGGGTCAGAGCCTGTCAGAACGACAGCATCTATTCCCTTCTCTCTCATAATGTTGCGGACAGATTCGATCCGCTGGGCGTAGATATTCATATCAATTCTCTTATTATTTCATCCGACACGAAAAACCTGCCTTCCGGTATTCTTACCTTTCCGTCTTCAGTCACCACCAAAGCACCCTCTGCCAGAAAGGTTTTCAACTGTTTTTCAGGAATATATGCAGGTTCAATACCGTTCTCCGTCCGCAATGATAACATTATTTTCTCAATTCTTATCTCTTCATCATCAAGAGATTCCATCTCGGACAAATAACCGTGCTCCGATTGTGAATTCCATTTCCGGACATTGACCTTCCCGTCAGGTCCGCAGGACGCGCTGTGAGCACCTGGACCAAGTCCTACATAAGGGACCCGTTTCCAATATGCAGAATTATGCACCGCCTCAAAGCCGGGCAATGCGAAATTGGACACTTCATAATGCCGATAGCCTGACGACGACATTATGGAGCACAACATTTCATACTGACGACGGCATTGTTCTTCATCAGCCTCCCTGTATTTTCCTGCATCAACAAGCAATGCGAGCGCACTGCCGTCTTCCAACGAGAGCTGGTATGCGGACAAGTGTTCCGGATGCAGTTGGGCAGCCTTTTCCAAGGAATGTTGCCACTGTGCATCCGTAAGGCCGTTTATGCCGAAGATAAGGTCAATGCTGATGTTCTTTATTCCATTCTTCCGGAGAATCGACATCGCCTGCTCAACTTGGGTGGCATTATGACGTCTGTTCATCCAGCGGAGCATATTGTCGTCAAACGACTGCACCCCCATACTGACACGCGTGACACCGATGGATATCAAGGACCGGACATATTCATCTCCGTTCAATGCTATGTCGTCCGGATTTACCTCAACCGTAAACTCCTGATAACGATGCACTTCCTCGCCGAAAACTTTCGCATTGAGATGCCTGACGATTCTGTCGAGCACAAGAAAAGGCAGCACCGAAGGGGTGCCGCCTCCTATATATAACGTATCTGCATTCTCCTTCTTTGCCGTTGAAGGCAGAGTTGCAAGAATCTCATCCACTCTGGCATCTGTTTCCGAGCATATTGCGTCGGCATATTTGGAGAATCTTTCTGAGCTGTTGTCCTGAACATTCTCCCTGCAAGCGACCACTTCAGAATAGAAGCCGCAATAAGTACAGAAGCTTTTGCAGAATGGGACGTGGATGTATATCAAATTATCTGAGCATTAATTCAGCCTTGCCGAGGAAAGCCTGTTCCGTATATGCCTCAACGGTATAAACGCCTTTGTGATAGCTTGGTATATCATTGAGATATATGCTCAGGTCAACTTCCTGTCCCTCGTAGTCAACTCTTCTGGATGCGGAAGCCACCATTGTCTCACCGTTGTATGTGAACGAAGTACGTGTCGCATTGGTAAGGATGATTCCGTCAGGATCTTTCACACGGATATACACTCTGACCGGGCCTTTCGGAGCAAGGTCGTTCTCCACGAGCGAGAGAGATGTGAGCAATCTGACAACCCTGCTGCTTCTGTCGGTAACCTTGTCGTTGGACATATAGGCCTCCATTCTGAGACCGCGCGCCTTGATGACTGCTCCTGCCGCCACCTGACCTGTGAGGTTCTCGACCTGCTGTGTCAACTGAGCGTTCTGTGCCTTGCTTGCGGCAGCCTCGCGACGCGCTGCAGCAGCATCTGCTGTAAGTTTGTGATTCAGAGTGTTGAGCGAATCAATCTGCACGATATAGTTGCGCATTATGCTTCTCAGCGTTCCGAGCTCTTTCTCGTATTGACGCATCTTCGCACGGTTGGTAGCCTCAGTTTTCTTGATTCTTTCGATGAGGTTGGCTACTTCGGCACGTGAGGTGTCTAGCTGTGAATTGATGGAATCATAGTCAGATGACAATGTAGCATAGTCGTTCTGAAGGTTTTCCATCTGCTCCGTGAGGTCCTGTTTCTCGTCCTCAAGTTCATTTATGAGTGAGGTTTTCTGACTCCAGACGTATGCGAGCGCGGCAACCAGGACTACGGCCACAGCTATCAGAACATACATCAATGTCTTCAATTTATTCGCCTGAGCGAGTCGCGCTTCCATATCACGGCGCTCTCTGATCGGATCGATTTCCATAATTTTCAGTTTTACTTATCAAATACAAAAATAATCAATATTTTGTAACTTCGCATAGTTTGTAAACCTCATAAAGATGAAACGGATATTAACAATATTGGTCACATTAGCACTGGCAATTCAAGCATTCGGGCAGGCTCAGATAACCACCCGGAAGGAGAAATTGAGTGATTTCACCATCAGAACAATGAAGGTAGTCCTCTCCGGTAACCACTTTGTAGATACAGCGTTACAGGAAGCGCTGAACAACACGTGGAATCTCTCCGCTTTCGAGTTCTGCACGATGGCCGAGTTCAACTCATTGAAAACCAACGAAGAATATTACTTTATGGTGCCGGTCAAGGTCAAATACAAAAAGGAAACGGCTCCCGGCATCACAATGCTTACTCTGGTAAAAGGCAGAGCGACTGCAAAAAACATAAATGATATGGTGGAAGTGGTCAGTATGCCAATCTGTGCAGCTGATTTCCCTTCCGGACGCGAGGCAGCGGTTCTGCCAGGCCTGGTGGACATTATCCAGGGGTATGTCAGCAAATCCCTGAACGGGAATTTCTCAGGGCTGGCCAGCTATGTAACCCCGCTGGGCAAGTCCGCAGGCAAGAAAGTATATGTTTCCGAGGATGATATCGCGCCACAGGCAGCGAAGACTTTCCAGGCAAAGGAAGGCATTGTCATAACAGGCAGCGAAGAGGTGGACAACGTATTTCTTGCAGGAGATGAAGACGCGCTGATCAGTTATGTTGTCGCTCCGGCAGAACCAAGCAAAGGCTCAGTCTGCTGGAAAATGCTCATTGACGTGCGTACACACGAGCTGTTCTACTATAAGAAGCACAACGTGGTCAACGAAGATAACGTCGGATTTCTTAAGAGTGACCTGAAAAAGATTGCTAAATCAAGATAGGATGATTTCAGGAAAATCAGATTGCGGAGTTCACTATGCCGTAAAAAGGAGCGGCTCTGCCGTGGCCTATTGTTCGCTTGGAATCTCCTGCGGAACGAGACACGAGACAGGATTCCACAGTGGTATCGCTCATTTCACCGAGCATACTCTCTTCAAGGGTACTGAAAGCAAAAGTTCCAGAGTAATAAACAGTTACCTTGACAAACTCGGTGGAGAACTGAATGCCTACACCACTAAAGAGGAGATAGTGCTTCACGCTACTGTGCTCAAGGAAGACTTGGCGAAGGCGGCCTCGCTGCTTATGGAAATTGCAACTTCCGCTATATTTCCTAGCCAGGAAGTGGACACAGAGCGGGGCGTTGTCATAGATGAAATCAAGTCTTACAAGGACAGTCCTGCCGATGATGTCTATGACAGATTCGAGGAAAAACTCTTCAGCGGGCACCCTCTCGCAATGCCTATCCTGGGAACCGTACAATCCGTCAAAGCCATTGATTCTGAGGAACTCAGGCGTTTCTATAAGGAGAAATTCGTGCCGGAGTCGATGGCATTCACCATCGTGGCCGACATAGACGAGAAGAAACTCGAGGCCAATGTCCTGAATCTGTGCGATAAGTTCTTCGGAAACACTGGAGCATCTGCCAAGCAGGAACTTCCCCGTCCTGTCCCGGCAGTTCTGAACAATGTCTTCGACGAGGTTCTGAACAAGAAGAATCACGAAGTGAATGCCGTCATAGGCGGATATGCTCCATCCCTTTATGAAGACCGGGAGCGCATCATCGCCACGCTTATGAACAATATTCTGGGCGGTCCGGCG
This sequence comes from Acutalibacteraceae bacterium, assembly GCA_963636275.1. GTDB lineage: Bacteria > Bacteroidota > Bacteroidia > Bacteroidales > UBA932 > Cryptobacteroides. The sequence goes on from CAVHJF010000035.1 coordinate 8,079, forward strand.
ATGAATTCAATACTCAACAACGAGCTCCGCGAAAAGCACGGATGGGTTTACGGCGTAGAAAGCAGTTACACCCAATATGCTGATACAGGCATTCTTGCAGTCACGCTCGGCTGCGAAAAAGAGAATATCGACAGATGTCTGGCCGCAGTGAGCAAGGAGATTGTAAAACTTCAGACCCTGGAAATGTCCGAGGCAAGGCTTCGCGCCGCCAAGAAACAGCTGCACGGACAGATTGCAATAAGTTCAGACAACGGGGAGGCGCAATGTCTGAGTATGGGCAAAAGCCTTCTGGCATACGGACGGGTGTTCAATTCAGAAGAAACCCGCAGACAGATAGACAGCATAACTGCCTCAGAAATCAGGGAAATGGCCTGCAGAATCTTTATGCCGGGCAGGACAAGCCGGCTGATAATGCTATAAATTATGGAGAGTGCACTGGACAAATATCTTGAGGAACATTGCTCGATAAGAAACGAAGCGTTGGCCTGGCTTGAGAGACAGACCAACATACGCACCAATTACCCGAGAATGCTCACGGGGAGGGTGCAGGGGGAATTCCTCTATATGATGACGCGGATGATTTCGCCACGCAACGTACTGGAAATAGGCACTTTCACAGGATATTCCGCCATCTGTATGGCATTGGGGCTTCCCGAAGGAGGCCACCTGGATACTTTGGAAATCAATGATGAACTGGAAGATCTGATAATCGAGGGATTCGAGAAGGCGGGAGTGTCCGACAAAATCTCCCTGCACATCGGAGATGCTATGGAATTTCTTCGCAGCCACTCGGAGGACAATGCCTACGACCTCACATTCATCGATGCCAATAAGAGGGAATATCCTGATTATTACGAACTTGTATTGAAGTTGACAAGGCCTGGAGGATTCATTCTCGCAGACGACGTCCTTTGGGACGGAAAAGTCTATGCGGAGAAAGTTCCGGAGGACAAGCAGACCGCAGGCATCGTGAAATTCAACGACCTCACGGCAAATGACCCGCGGGTTGAAACCGTCATTCTGCCTGTCCGCCACGGATTGAGCATAATCAGAAAGAAATAATGGCAAGCGCAGTCATAATATGTTGCGGAGAATTTCCACGGAAGGAATATCCTCGTAGTCTGCTTCGTGAGGCGGACTACATCATTTGTTGCGACAATGCTCTGAGCCCATACCTGCGGAACAGCAACAAAATCTTCGGAAAATTACGCAGACCAGATATCGTCATAGGGGACCTTGACTCCATATCCCGCAGACTGCAAAAAGAATATGCCGACATCATCATACGTGAGACCGAACAGGAGACCAACGATATGAGCAAGGCATTCCATTACGCCATCAGCCATTTCAAAGACCTGACTGAGATTCATTTCCTTGCGGCCACGGGAAAACGCGAAGACCATACCGTAGCCAATATGAGCCTCCTGATGGAATACGCCAAAGAATTGAACGGGACTTCCGAGCACAAGACATATGAAATCCCGGAAAATCCTTACAATCAGGACAATGCACCCTCCATCGATATTGTGTCAGACTATTCCAGAATGTTTGCAGTTACGGATTCGTGCAAATTCCCGGTGACAGCCGGACGCGAAATATCCATCTTCTCTCCGGACAATTCACTTAGAATTATCTCCGACGGACTCGAATGGCAGACTTCCGGTGTAAATTTTGACAACTGGTGGAAGGCGACATTGAACAAATCTACCAAAGATTCTGTATATTTGGAATTCAGTCACAGATCCATCGCGCTCATCGTTCTGGACCGGAGTTGACAAGAATACGACAATCAAAACACACACAATAATTATGAACAACAACGTTGATAAAGAGGCTTTGGCCTATCACGCAGCTTATCCTGCCGGAAAACTTGAAATCATCCCGACAAAACCGGCCAGAAATCAGTACGATCTTTCTTTAGCATATACTCCTGGTGTTGCGGCTCCTTGTCTTGAAATCCAGGCCGAACCGGAAAAGGCCTACGATTACACCGGCAAGGGCAATCTCGTGGCTGTGATTACAAACGGAACAGCAGTATTGGGACTTGGAAATATCGGCGCCCTCGCAGGCAAGCCTGTAATGGAAGGCAAGTCATTGCTTTTCAAAGTATTGTCCGGAGTAAACTCTATAGATATCGAGGTCAATTCGACCAATATTGATGACTTCTGTAAGACCGTCAAGGACATTTCCGCATCATTCGGAGGAATAAACCTCGAGGACATCAAAGCTCCGGAATGTTTCGAGATCGAGGCGCGTCTGAAAGAGGAACTTGACATTCCTGTTATGCACGATGACCAGCACGGTACAGCAATAATCAGTTCCGCAGCGCTCATCAACGCACTCGAACTTGCAGGAAAACGTCCGGAAGACGTGAAAATGGTCGTAAGCGGCGCAGGTGCGGCAGCAATAGCCTGCACAAAAATGTACATCGCGCTCGGACTCAAGAAGGAAAATGTCGTTATGTGCGACAGCAAGGGCGTTGTAAGAAGCGACCGCACTGACATCAATACTTACAAGCGCGAATTTGCCACCGATAGGGACTTGCACACATTGGAAGAGGCTATGGTCGGAGCCGATGTGTTCGCAGGATTCTCCAAAGGAGGCACTGTCAGCCAGGATATGGTGAAATCTATGGCACCGAAGCCTATCATTATGGCTATGGCCAACCCTATTCCTGAAATCTCTTATGACGAGGCTAAAGCAGCCAGACCGGACGCAATTATGGCGACAGGCCGTTCGGATTATCCTAACCAGGTGAACAATGTCATCGGATTCCCTTACATTTTCCGCGGGGCCCTGGACACAAGAGCGACTGAAATCAATGAGGCGATGAAACTTGCAGCCGCAAGGGCAATTGCAGAGCTTGCAAAAGAGCCTGTAACTGAAGAGGTAATCAAATCTGCAGGATTGGATAAGAACATTTCTTTCGGCTCTGAATACATTATCCCTACCGCCTTGGATTCCAGACTGTTGGAGCGCGTGTCCGTTGCTGTAGCAAAGGCCGCGGAAGAATCCGGAGTGGCAAAACGCCCGATCAAGGACTGGGACGAATACCGCAAGAGTCTTCTCCGAAGAGTCAATAAATCATAACGCCTATGCTTAGAAAAATCCGTATCATCCTGGCAGGAATATCATTTATTCTCTGCTCTCTTCTGTTCCTGGATTTTTCCGGGTTGTTGACAAGCTGGTTCGGATGGATTGCCAAAATACAGTTCCTCCCGGCCGCATTAGCCTTGAACCTTGCCGTAGTGGCAGTTCTCCTGATACTTACTCTCCTGATGGGACGAGTATATTGCTCCGTCATCTGTCCTATGGGCATATTCCAGGACATCGTTGCGTGGACGCACAAGGGCAGGCGGAAGAAAACACGGAAATGGTACAGCTGGTCTCCTGAGAAGAAGATTCTCAGATACGGATTTTTCATAATTTTTATAGTTGCATTGATTGCCGGAGCCAATGCCATTGTCGCATTGCTGGCTCCATACAGTTCATACGGACGAATCGCACAGAACCTTTTCCAGCCGATATGGATTTGGGGGAACAATCTGTTTGCATTCATAGCAGAGAAGTTCGATTCCTACGCTTTCGCCCATAAAGAAGTATGGCTCAGAAGTTTGCCGACATTCATCATTGCATCGGCAACGTTCGTTACCGTGATGATTCTCGCCTGGCGAAACGGCAGAACCTACTGCAACACGATTTGCCCGGTAGGGACATTCTTGAGCTTTTTCTCCAGATTTTCCATTTTCAGACCTGTCATTGACACTTCGAAATGCAAAACCTGCCATTTGTGTGAACGGAACTGCAAAGCCGCCTGCATTGATTTGAAAAATCACAAGGTAGATTACAGCAGGTGCGTTGACTGTTTCGACTGCATCGACACGTGCAAATTCGGAGCAATGCAGTACAAGCCGTTCTGGAAAGCCAAAGCCGGGGAAGATTCGACTGCCGTCAAGAATGCTTCAGCGGCCGGGAAAAATGCTTCAACCGGCAAAAATGCCTATACTGAAAATACCGGAAGCCATAACCCATCCGACAATACCGTCAACGGCAACTCGGCTCAAAATAACTCCGACAATGGCAGAAGGGCATTTATCGGAGCATCAGTTTTGGCGCTCGGCTCTCTGACAGTGAAGGCGCAGGAAAAGAAAGTTGACGGAGGACTTGCTGCAGTCATAGGCAAAAAGAAGCCGGAAAGGACAGTTCCGCTTGTTCCGTTCGGAGCCGAAGGCATAGCTTCATTCTACAGCCATTGTACAGCCTGCCAACTGTGCGTTTCGCAATGCCCTAACAACATCCTCAGGCCATCGACATCACTGGAGCATCTTATGCAGCCGGAAATGTCGTACGAAAAAGGCTGGTGCAGGGTTGAATGCACCAAGTGTTCCGAGGTCTGTCCGGCAGGAGCGATTCTGCCGATAACCAAGGAAGAAAAAACGGCAATACACATAGGTACAGCCACGGTTGACAGAGAACTTTGCGTAGTGAACCGCGACGGAGTTGCGTGCGGCAACTGCGCCAGACACTGCCCTGCCGGGGCCATTATGCTTGTCAAAAAAGATCCTTCAGACAAGGATTCGCTGCGGATTCCTGCCGTAAACGAGGATAAATGCATCGGTTGCGGAGCCTGCGAATATGTATGCCCGTCCAGACCATTCAGCGCAATTAAAGTTAACGGACTTACCATCCATAGAAAAGACTGAGATATGATTGACAAATTGAACAGAAGAGATTTTCTGAAATCTGTCGGAGCAGGTGCTCTGGCTGTCGGTTCTTCGTCATTGATCGGATGTGCCGGAACCGGAAACAAAAAAGTTGAGACTCAGGACGACGGCGAAATGGAGATGCGCACCGACCCCAAGACCGGAGACAAAATATCTTTGCTTGGATTCGGATGTATGAGGTGGCCGATGAAGAAAGGTGAGGACGGGAAGGATATCATAGATCAAGCCGCTGTGAATGAGATGGTTGACCACGCCATTAAGCAAGGTGTCAACTATTACGACACGTCACCTGCATACCTGCAGGGACAGTCAGAAGCCGCAGCAGGAACGGCATTGAGCAGACACCCGAGGAAGTCCTATTATGTGGCTACCAAGTTGTCGAATTTTGCCGATTTTTCCAGGCAGGCAGGCCTGAAGATGTATTACGATTCCCAGGAACAGTTGCAGACGGACTATTTTGACTACTACCTGCTGCACGCTATCGGAAGGCCGGGATTCAAGGGATTTGAAGACAGATACGTCACTAACGGACTCCTTGACTTTATGCTCAAGGAAAGGGAAGCCGGAAGAATCAGGAATCTCGGATTCTCATTCCACGGAGAGAAGAACGTCTTCGACCAGTTCGTTGCACTGCACGACAAATACCACTGGGATTTCGTGCAGATTGAATTGAATTACGTCGATTGGGAGCACGCGAAGGCCCCGAGAAATGTCAATGCGGACTACCTTTACGAAGAGCTTGCAAAGAGGAACATTCCAGTTACCATTATGGAGCCGCTGCTTGGAGGAAGACTCGCCAGTCTGCCGGCCGGAATCGCATCGAAGATGAAAGAGCGTGAGCCGGACCAGTCCATCGCGTCCTGGGCATTCCGTTTTGCGGGCACATTCCCGAACGTTCTGACTGTGCTTAGCGGTATGACTTCTATGGACCCTCTCATCGACAACCTCAAGACTTTCAGGCACTTCAAGCCGCTGAATGAGGAGGAGATCGAGTTTCTGAAGGAAATCGCGAATCTGATGGAGAACTATCCGACCGTACCTTGCACCGACTGCAAATACTGTATGCCGTGCCCTTACGGAATCGATATTCCTACAATATTCAAGCACTACAACAACCGTGTGAATGACGGAGACATAGTTCAAAGCAAGGAGCAGGAAGATTACAGGCGCCTGAAGCGTAAATATCTGGTTAGCTATGACCGCGCAATCGAGACCGTCAGACAGGCTGATCACTGCATAGGATGCAGACAGTGTATCGAACATTGTCCTCAGAGCATCGACATCCCGTCTGAATTGAGACGAATAGACAGATATGTCGAGAGGCTGAAAAGAGACACTTTGAGGTAAACCCCATATCTTCGGCACTTCGCGGAGAGTTTTTCCCGATTTATTTGTATATTTGCAGTCCTGTCCGGTCAGATGCCTTTTACTGACTGGAAGGACAAGATTCTGGAGAGATGCTCGAGTGGCTTAAGAGGCACGCCTGGAAAGCGTGTATACCCCTAAAGGGTATCAGGAGTTCGAATCTCCTTCTCTCCGCTTATCGCTAAAACAACCTGAGGACTCGGTATTATTTCAATAACCGCTTCATAAAAAGTTTCTCAATGAAATCCACTAAAGATGTCGCTCTAGTCCTTTCCAGCGGTGGCCCGAGAGGATTTGCTTACATTGGAGCAATTGACGAGCTTGAGAGCCGTGGCTACCATATCACTTCAATCGCCGGATGTTCAATAGGTTCGCTTGTCGGAGGAGTCTATGCCGCAGGCAAACTTGAAGAATTCAAGGACTGGCTGTTTTCCCTCACGAATATGAAAATGCTGAGCCTGCTCGATTTCTCCATCAGCAAACGCTACCTGGTGAAAGGCGAAAAAGTTCTCCAATCCATTCAGGAGGTTGTACCGGACATCGACATTGAGGACCTCAGAATCCCTTATACGGCGGTAGCCACAGATTTGTACACGGGCGAGGAAGTCATCTTCAGAAGTGGCAAATTATTCACGGCAATCCGTGCCTCCATCTCGATCCCTTCAATGTTCCGCCCCGTAAAATACGGCAACAGGACACTCATTGACGGCGGAATCGTGAACACTATGCCTCTGGACCTGGTGGCTCGCAACGGTCACGACCTGCTCGTCGGATTCGATGTGAACGATGTGGATGCAAAAGGCATAAACGCGTTCCTTAAGATGAAGCAGAAGCTCAAGGACGACGAGGAAATGCAGGAGCACAAATCTATCAGCACCCTCAAGAGCATCGCGACTCAGGATATGTCGCTTATCGAGAAAGTGAAGATGGCCGGAGATGAGGGACTTCATCTGATGAAACTTAAATTCGGAGAGGAATCCGCCAAACCTCAATCCAACCCGGCTGTGGAGTCTGACGACAACTACTACTCCATTCTGAGCCGCACTTTCGGACTTATGAACCATACAATCGCCAGACAGAGCATAGAAATGTACAAGCCGGACATATTGGCCAAGATGAGCTTCGATGCCTACGGAGCAATTCCGGACTATGCCAAGGGGCAGGAGATTGCCGACAAAGGCCGGGAGATTATGGCTAAGGCGTTGGACGAATACGAGAAATAGACTTATCTTTGCAACAAGGGGAATTATTTCTAAACATATTCTAGTATGAAATCCATTTTGGGCATAGGCAATGCCTTGACAGATATTCTTGCGGTACTTCCGGACGACTCTTTTCTCAAAATGTATCATTTGCCGAAAGGCAGTATGCAGTTCGTGGATATGGAGACCGGAAATAAAATTTTCGAAAGCCTTAAGCCTTATGGCCTGCACTACGTGGCCGGAGGTTCCGCGGCAAACACTATCACCTGCGCAGCAATTTTCGGAATGCCGGCCGCATTCATAGGCAAAGTCGGAGAAGATGAACTGGGTCATCTGTTCAAGAGCGATGAAGAGCAGTATGGCGTGCGTACGCTACTTCTTAAAGGCAAAAATCCTTCAGGAAGATCTATGGTGTTCGTTTCCGGAGCAAACTCTGAGAGGACTTTCGCCAACTATATGGGCGCTGCGCTTGAAATGGTGCCGGAAGACTTGAAACCCGAATACTTCCAGGGCTACGATTACTTCCATATCGAAGGCTATCTTGTTCAGAATCAAGCACTTATCCGCAAAGCGGTCGAGATGGCGCACAATGCCGGCTGCATCATTTCACTTGATATGGCGTCATACAACGTCGTAGAGTCTAATGACGCATTTCTGCACGACATAGTTGACAGGTATGTGGACATCGTATTTGCCAATGAATCAGAGGCTAAAGCATTCACCAAAATGCAGCCTAGAGAAGCCCTTGACGAAATCTCACGCCACTGCAAAATCGCGGTCGTGAAGGTGGGCAAGGACGGTTCAATGGTCAAAAGCGGAGATGAGTATCATTATATTCCTGCCTGGCCGGCCAAGCCGATTGACGCAACTGGGGCCGGAGATACCTATGCGGCAGGTTTCCTCTATGCACATTCTTTGGGTATGCCGCTGAAAGTCTGCGGTGAAGTCGGTTCCATCATTGCCGCTAAAGTCGTGGAAATCATAGGCACGAAGATTGATATCCCAAGATGGCGGGATGCGAAAAAAGAAATCCGCGAACTGATTTCGGCAAACGGCGGATTCGTATCCGAAGAAGCATTCAATCAATGATGGGATTTATAAAGAACATATTCAGAAAAAGATTTCTGCGTAAAGTCTCCAGCAGCAATGCCACGGGGCTTTTACCATTACAAGACATTCATTCTGCAGCAATTATCATAGACACTGAAGAGCCGGCATCTGACGAATGCAAAGAAAACGTACAGGCCTGGCTTAAATCCAACGGTATCCGTTCCACTTTTTTCTTTTTCGATTTCAGCAAGGGAAATGAGGACGAGCGGCAGACTACCAGCCTCAACAACACTATATTGCGAAAAGACCTCAACTGGTTCGGCAGACCGGCAATGGAGAAACTGGAGATGATAGCCGAGGACAATTCGGATGTATTGATTTCACTTGTAGACAACAGTGAATTTCCGATTGAATGTATCGGCAAATATGCACCCGCAAGATTCAAGATCGGGCGCCGCCAATTGCCCGGACGCACATTTGACCTTGTCGTGGAAAATCCTCCAACTCAGTCTTTTACTGCACTTGAGGCTTTCAAAGAGATTTCCAGATACCTAGAAACAATCAAATAACATCCTCAATATGAACGGACTGGCCAAGCATTTTCTTACCGGCATCAAAGGCTTCGGAATGGGAGCCGCAAACGTAATTCCAGGTGTTTCCGGCGGCACAATCGCACTTTTGACCGGCATTTTCTCCGAGATAATCGAGGCTTTGAATGCCTTCATCGATCCGGTTTCCTGGAAACTTCTTTTCCACGGAGAGTTCAAGAAATTTTGGGAGCACATCCACGGCACATTCCTGGTATCCCTGATGATTGGCGTAATCATCAGCGTATTTTCGCTCGCCAAACTGATGGTGTATGTGATGCACTACTATCCCGTTCAGACCTGGGCCTTCTTCTTCGGACTTATAATTGCCTCATCGGCTTATATGATTTATGACATCAAAGGATGGAAAGTCGTTGACTTCCTGCTCTTTGCTATCGGTATCGCATTAGGCGTAGTCATCTGCACACTCTCACCGACTACGACTCCCGATGACCTCTGGTTCATATTTCTATGCGGCGCCATCGCCATCTGCACAATGATTCTGCCAGGAATTTCAGGAAGCTTTATTCTAGTGATACTCGGCAAATATGATTATATAATGCAGGCACTCAACCAGTTGAATATTCCTATACTGATTGTGTTCGGACTCGGATGCGTCATCGGAATACTCGGGTTCTCCAAGTTCCTGCACTGGCTGCTGAACCGCTGTGAACGCGGAACTATGCTCGTTTTGGTGGGCTTTGTAATCGGTGCGCTCGTGAAGGTATGGCCGTGGAACGATATGAGAGCCGTGGCTGAAGGTCAACTTCTCAGAAGCGGAATGGATGAGGTTGCAGCAAAAGCAGGCGCAGATGTTCTTCTCAGCAGTGGCGGACAGGCCGGACAGGTGCTTGACCTCCAGATCCCGGGCGCAATAGCTTGGGCCATAGCAGGATTGGTGTTGGTTGCCGGTCTTGAATACCTGAGCGCCCTGCACAAGCTCAAGGAAGAGCAAAAAAACTAATAACCGATATGACACGCATTTTCAAATCTATTGCGGCTATTCTCGTAGCCGCTGCTATGTTTGGGCACAGTGCTCTCAGCTATGGCGCGGAGCCTAAACAATTCACAATGAAATATCAGGGGCTTGAGCGCGAGTACCTGTTATATATTCCTGAAGGAATGCCTGAAAACGCCCCTCTCGTGCTCGTTTTGCACGGTTATGGTGGAAGGGCGATGAATGGCGGTTCCGCAATGTGCAAAGTCGCAGACAGGGAGAAATTTGCGGTATGCTATCCGCAGGGCGCAAAGGACGGCAAGGGAAAAACCTGCTGGAACGTAGGCTACCCTTTCCAGGAGGGATTGAAGACCGACGATGTGAACTTCCTCTGCAAACTCACAAGGCATCTGCAGAAAGAATATAATCTCAGCAAACAGAACACGTTCCTTACCGGAATGTCCAACGGCGGCGAAATGTGCTATCTGATGGCATATATGAAGCCTGATTTCTTCGGTGCCATTGCCCCGATTGCCGGGCTGACACTCGACTGGATGCAGAAAGAGCTGACTGCGAAAGGTTCAGTACCGCTGATGGAAGTGCACGGCACAACAGACAAGACTTCACTCTGGGACGGTGACCCTATGAACGAAGGCGGATGGGGAGCATATATCGCTGTTCCTATAGCTGTCGGCAAATGGGTTGACGAGGCGAGATGTTCTTATGAAGTCACTGACACACTGGCAATGAAAACCCTTGACAAGCCAGCAGAGGACCCGAGGAAGCAGCCCAAGCAGGTTGTTCTTCACAAATATCTTGGAGGAATCCCCGCGTGGAAAGAGGGCCCGGAGACTGAAGTATGGCTATACGAAGTCATCGGAGGAGATCACAGCTGGAGCGAACACAGTCTGGACACTTGTGAAGAAATCTGGCGTTTCTTCAGCAAATGGTTAAGATAAAATACTTACGAAAATTTAGATCAATTTTAAACTTCGGTTTGAGTCTTTGGCACGATAATGGTATATTACCATAACCGAAGACATAATAACATAAGCTAGTTTAATTCATATTGAATAGAGACAAACAGCAGCCAGTCGTGAAGACCAGCTGCTGTTTTTTTATTCTCTTGGTGCCACCCACTTTACGCAAAGCCTCTTAGATTATAGGCGGGCAACAATGTCCTGAATCCGGGTCGTATTTTCCGGACGAACGCCTTTTGTTACTCCTCAGGAGCGAACATCGGATCCCAGGAAGGCAGAAGTACAGGCTTCTGATTCAGCATTTCCAGGATATCGGCAGGAATATATTTCTTCTCTGCTACGACACGGAACATATACTCGGAGAACCATTTGTCCGTCATAACGATACAGCCCTTGTAACCGCTTGTCGCGCCCCAGCTGTTTTCCACCATCCACTTCTGCGGGACACCATCCTTAAGGTCAACAGCAATCAGAGTCATCGCGTGAGATGAACCGCTGGCGTGAGTCTTAACACGTTCCTGCTTGTCCATAGTAAACTTGACATTGAACAAAGATTCATAATCATAGTTATTCAGGTCCAGCAAGCCTCTTTTCGAATCAAGGAACTTGGCCACGTCGCAGGAGAAATACATCGCCGCATTGTCTTTGATTGAAGCAATTGCAACTTCCTTTATGCGCTCTACAGGAAGATTGACATATACCCAATTCTTTCCGTCATATACGTGACGGTCATAATCTATCTCATAAACCTTTCCATACTCGCGGGTAGGATCATTCATCAGCATAACATAATTGCCGTCCAAGTCCTCGTCCACGAATTTCTTATAGAAAGATTTCGGGGTATAAGTCTCGGTGCTCACGAACTCGTCTTTTGAATTGTACATCGTCCATTCAAATTGAGTCGGAGGGACGCCAAGGCAAAGTGCAAGAATACGATATACGTCCGACAAAACAGCCTCTTTTTCTTTGAGCAACTGAGCGCAGACAGCTTTGTCTGCCTCTTCAGCCTTCTTTCCTTTCTTGTCCGCAACTCCTGAAGCATCGTATATTGAACGGAGTTTCAGACCGCCCTGCCTGAGGACATTCTTCAACTGAGTCGACATCTGGGATGTGTTGTTGCTGCTGTATGTTTCCGGCATAGCCTCGGAAGGGACCAGACCATACTTCATCGCCAGGTCCGACACGCCGGTAAACTGGCCTCCATCGCTGAGCGGATTGGAGAAAAGCCAATCCACCTTGCGGTCGTCAAAAGGAAGCGCTCTGGTATCTATTACGCCTTGAAGGAAAAGGTTTGCCTTCTCCAGCTGGTCGTAGAAAAATACATAATTCTGTGAAAATGTGAACGGTCCGAGATCGAACCTGTCAATCATCCGCGCACGCAGCACATTCAGACCGGTGAAAAGCCAGCAGCGACCTGAAGATTTCTGGTCCGTAATGCCTTTGGTCTTAACCTTGTCAGAGAAATGGGTATCAATCATAACCGCATTCTCGGCATTGGCCGCCAACACATTGACGGCATTGTTAGCAAGCGCATTTCTGACCGCTTTGTCCGCACCGTTACCGGAATAGCTCTGACTGATACGTCCGAGCATCTCAGGGGTTATACCTCCATCAGGAACAATCTGCGCCAAGACAGACATTGGCAACAACGTCGCAGCAGCGACTAACATCAACTTCATTTTCATCATTTATCCGTTTTTTCATAGACTGCCTGTCACGGCAATCCTCAATCCTGATAAAGTTACAAAAAAACAGGAGGCTGACCAAAAAGTCATCCTCCCTTCATATATAACTTATGTGTGAATCCTAAGATGTGACAATCTCTTATTGCAATGTACCTCCGACGATGTCCTGAAGTTCATTTGTAATCTTCTGCTGACGTCCCTTGTTGTATTCAAGAGTCAAGTTCTGAAGAATCTCATTACCGTTGTCGGTGGCCGTCTGCATCGCTACAGTACGCGCCGCGTGTTCTGCGGCATTTGTATCCAACTGAACCGCATACATCTTGAGCATCATCACTTTAGGCAGCAGGTCGTCAAGAAGCACATTCACATTCGGCTCGACTATATAGTCAAACTGCCAGCCCCTGTTGTCAGCCTGTTCGGCAACTTCCGGATTATCAGCTATCGGCATAAGCTCCAACGGAAGATAAGTTTCTTTGACTGACGGCTGGGAAGAAGTTGATTTGAAATGGTTATAAAGCAACTCCACCTTGTCGTAATGCCCTGTCATAAAGCCCTGCACCAATTCCGCGGCAAGCGACGCAGACTCATCATAAGAAGGTCTTTCAGACAAATCAGTGTAATCCGTAGGAGATTCAAAACCTCTTTTCTTCATTGCATCAGCCATCTTTCTGCCTACCGAGAAGACTGTAATATCAGATTCCGTAAGTCCATCCTCCAAATATTTGTCGATGACAGACATCGCATACTTGATGGCATTTGAGTTAAATCCGCCACACAGAGAAGAATTGGAAGAATATGCCACGATTGCTACTTTGCGCACCTTGCGGGGACTGCAGAGTATTTCGAGCTCGCTGTCTATCTCAGACGCTTCCGAATTTGAAGGCAGGAACTTTGACGACTCTTTACGATTGTCCGAGTTCCTCTTGTACGCAATCAAATTCTCAAGCATACGATGCAGCATATCCTCATACGGCAGCATATTTCCGATAGCCGTCTGCGCCTTATGCAGTTTCGCGGACGCGACCATCTTCATAGCGGACGTAATCTTCAATGTACTGTTGACAGATTCAACCCTATTCTTTATTTCTTTCAATGATGGCATAACAAACGCTGATTACCTCTGCTCATTGAGTCCGAGAACCACATCCTCAGCCTCCTGTTCTATGATTTTAGTAACCGTCTCATCAAGTTTTCCGGCCGTGAGTTTGTCCAGCACGTCTTCCTTATGGGAAATACGCATCCTCTCCAGGAATTTCTCCTGAAATTCGCGTGTTTTCTCAACAGGAATGTCGCGCAACAATGCGTGGGTTCCGCAATATAATATGGCAATCTGCTCACCTACAGGCATTGGAGAATACTGAGGCTGAATCAGCAACTGCTTGTTCTTACGGCCTTTATCCAGAGCGAGGGCAGTAATCTTATCCACATCGCTGCTGAACTTGGAGAATGACTCGAGTTCGTCATACTGTGCCTGGTCAATCTTAAGCGTTCCTGCAACCTTCTTCATACTCTTCACCTGAGCACTTCCACCGACACGGGATACTGAGATTCCGACATTGATTGCCGGCCTGAAGCCCTGGTTGAACAGTCCGCTCTCCAGATAAATCTGACCGTCGGTAATGGAAATCACGTTGGTAGGAATATACGCAGACACGTCACCGGCCTGGGTCTCGATAATCGGGAGTGCAGTCAACGAACCGCCTGCCTTAACCTTGCCCTTCAATGATTCCGGAAGGTCATTCATCTGCTCGGCGACTTCCTGCTGATTGATGATTTTCGCTGCCCTCTCAAGCAATCTTGAATGCAGATAGAACACATCACCAGGATATGCCTCACGACCTGACGGACGGCGCAGAATCAATGACACCTCTCGGTAAGCCACCGCCTGCTTTGACAAATCGTCATAGATGACAAGAGCGGCACGCCCCGTATCTCGGAAATATTCACCGATTGCGGCACCTGCGAATGCGGCGTAATACTGAAGCGCGGCCGGGTCCGCTGCGGTTGCGGCTACGACTATCGTGTAATCCATCGCGCCTTTCGAACGCAAAGTATTGACAAGGCTCGCTACTGTAGAACCTTTCTGACCGATCGCCACGTATATACAATAGACAGGAGTACCCTTGTCATATTCTGCCTTCTGATTTATTATCGTATCGACTGCAATGGCGGTCTTACCGGTCTGGCGGTCACCGATGATAAGCTCTCGCTGGCCTCTTCCTATAGGAATCATAGCATCAATAGCCTTGATACCCGTCTGCAGAGGCTCGTTTACCGGCTGGCGGAAAATTACGCCCGGAGCTTTACGCTCAAGAGGCATATCGACTTTCTCGCCTTCGATTTCTCCAAGTCCGTCGATCGGAACGCCAAGGGGATTGACAACTCGGCCCAGCATCTTCTCGCTGACTCCGATAGAAGCAATACGTTTGGTCCTCTTGACAGACATACCTTCTTTGACTTCGTCTGTCGGTCCCAACAAAACCGCTCCTACGTTATCCACCTCAAGATTCATCACGACGCCCATCACTCCGCTTTCGAATTCGAGCAATTCGCCGGACTCCGCATTGGTCAAGCCATATATCCTGGCTACACCGTCACTCACCTGCAGCACAGTGCCGACTTCCTCTATCTGAACAGACAGGTCAGCGGACTGCAACTGCTTGAGAAGCACGTCTGATATCTCACTTGGTTTAATATTGTTGTTTTGACTCATAAAATCTTCCTTTTTTAGACAAGTCTGTCATTTCCGGAAATGAACTGACGCTTCAACTCGGCCATCTGTCTGGAAATGCTCGCATCTATTCTTCTGTCGGCCACTTCGAAGACAAAGCCTCCGATAAGGTCCGGATCGACTGTCGTCTTCAATTCGAGACGCTTGCCCGTATAGTCCTTGAACATCGCGCAGATGCGCTTTTCCAATTCCGGAGACGGTGCGCTCACAGTCAATTTCGCCAGGCTCACACCTTGAACACTGCACCAGCGCTCTCTGTAATAGTGCAGGATATACGGCAGATATACGACTCTGTCGTGACTGATCACGAGTTTCAGAAACCTTGACAAGGATTCACACAACTTGTCCTCGCCCAAAACTTTTTGAACAAGATCGAGCTTTCCTGAAGTGTTGAACAGTGTCTGGCTTTCAAGGAATCTGACCAGTTCAGGGATTGACCTCATTGCATTCTCCAGGATTTCCGCCTGCTTGTACACAATCTCTCCCTCACCCGTCTCTTTCACATATTTGAGAAGGGCGTCAGCATATCTCGAGGCTATAATTCCTGTGTTCATCCTTATCAGTTGTTATTGTTCGAGTATTTCTTGTCGGTGAATTCCTTCATCACACGGTCAATATAGTCATTCCTGACCGCTTCAGAACTGAATTCTGACCTCAAGAGCTTCTCAGTGATGTTCATCGAGAGCATTGCAACTTCCTTGCGGATGTCATTCAATGCGCTCTCTTTTTCGGCAGCGATTTCAGTACGTGCCTGCGCCATCACTTTGTTTGCTTCTTCCTGGGCTTTGGTCCTAGCCTGAGCGATGATTGATGCCTTTATTTTCTCGGCATCCTCCAGTATTCTGGACTGCTCTTTCTTTGCCTGCAGAAGCAATTCAGTCTGTTCCTTATTCAGTTCCGCCAGTTCATTTCTTGCCTCCTCAGCCATCTTCAGGGACTGGCTGATGGACTCGGTCCTCTTCCTGATCATATCTGTGATGACAGGGAAACCGAACTTGGCGAGAATGCAGAACACCACGCCGAAGATTATGACCATCCAGAACAGAAGGCCTGTATCAGGAGTTACAAGTGACATGGCAAGAACTAGTTAAATAGAGCCAACAGGCAGACAATGATTGCAAACAAAGATGCACCCTCGACCATCGCAGCCACGATAATCATAGTAGTACGGATACTGCCGTTTGCTTCAGGCTGTCTTGCGATTGATTCTGTTGAAGACGCACCGATTTTTCCAATACCGAGACCGGCTGCCAATGCTGCTATACCTGCTCCGATAGCGATACCTGCTTTTCCGATTGCTGATCCGGCAACTGCCTGTAAAAGAATTGTAAGTAACATAACTTTAGTATTTTTAAATTATTATATATTCAAATTCAATTAAGCTTCTTTCTGTCTTGCGAGTCCTATGAACACTGCCGACAGCATTGTGAACACATAAGCCTGCAGGAAAGCGACAAGGACTTCCAGTAAATCCATAAACACTCCGAACAGAAGTGACACGAACGTCATACTGCCGAACATCACCGCATTATATTTTGCGAACATAAATATTATGCAGACAAGGCTTATGGCTATGATATGACCCGCAAGCATATTCGCAAAGAGCCTTATCATCAATGTTATAGGCTTCATGAACGCGCTGAATATCTCTATGATAGGCATCAGCGGAACAGGGAATTTCAGCCACCACGGCACATCCGGCCAGAATATATCCTTGAAGTAATGCTTCGTTCCGAACAGATTGATGGCGAAGAATGTACAGAGACCCAACACACAGGTCACAGCAATATTTCCGGTGACATTCGCTCCGCCCGGGAAGAAAGGCACGATTCCCAACAGATTGTTTATGAGAATCCAGAAGAACGCTGTACAGAGATATGGAGAGAATTTGGCATAGTCCTCGCCGATTGCGTCCTTCACGACTCCTGTGTCTATCATATCGATGACAGGCTCCATAACCGCAGCCAGCCCTTTCGGTGCTTCTTTCGTAACGTCGTGAGTCTTATACCATTTCGATGTTCCCAATATGAGCCAGAGAAGGATTGCGCTGCTTATCATCATTGCCAGCACATCTTTGGTGATGGATATGTCGAACGGCCTGATTTCTTCACCGGCGGCATTGGTTTCCACCACTTTGCCAGCCTCTGAAATATGCAGTCCCTCGTACTCTGCACCGTCCTCCAATCTCTTGGATGAGAACACGTGCCAACCGGTACTGCTTTTGACGATGACAGGCAACGGTATCGATATAGCCTTGTCACCTATATTGGTGATATGCCACTCATACGAGTCATTGGTATGCCCGAATATCACTTCCTGGATATTGAATCCGGGTCCTGATGCTGTACTGTCCGCACTTTCTTGTGCAAAGCAGGACAATCCAGCCATCGCGGCAACTACGACCGAGAGTATGTATCTATACAATCTCATAATTCAACACACACGGAAACTTTATTTTTCCTGATTTCTGCAAATCCGGATTTCACCGGGACTTTCTTCTGTTCGCCGTCCGAAGTGACATATTCCACATCACCTGCATCCAGAGCGGTTATCAAAGGCGCGTGATCTTTCAGCACCTCGAATGCACCGCCCTTTCCAGGAAGTCTCACCAGAGAGACCGTACATTCTTCCAATACGTTCTCCGGAGACATTATTGTCAGTGAAATTTCTGCTTCCATACTTATTTATTGTCAACCTTCGACAAAATCTCCTCGCCCTTCTTTATGGCGTCCTCGATTGTCCCCACATTAAGGAATGCTTGCTCAGGGAGATAATCCACCTTTCCGTCAAGAATCATATTGAAGCCCTTGATGGTATCTTCGATGTCAACCATAACGCCAGGCACACCTGTAAACTGCTCGGCTACAGAGAATGGCTGGGACAGGAAGCGCTGAACACGCCTTGCCCTGTTCACAGTCAATTTATCCTCGTCGGAAAGTTCATCCATACCGAGGATTGCGATTATATCCTGCAATTCCTTGTTGCGCTGCAGAATCTGCTTGACTCTCTGCGCGGTATTGTAATGGGCTTCTCCCACGATATTCGGATCAAGGATTCGAGAAGTAGACTCGAGCGGATCAACTGCCGGATAAATACCGAGCTCCGTTATCTTTCTGCTCAACACTGTAGTTGCGTCCAAGTGGGTGAAGGTTGTCGCAGGAGCAGGGTCTGTCAAGTCGTCAGCCGGCACGTAAACTGCCTGCACTGAGGTAATTGAGCCGTTCTTCGTCGAAGTGATACGTTCCTGCATCTGTCCCATTTCAGTTGCAAGTGTAGGCTGATAGCCTACTGCTGAAGGCATACGTCCGAGCAATGCTGACACCTCTGAACCAGCCTGAGTGAAACGGAAAATATTATCGATGAAGAACAATATGTCCTTAGGGCCGTTCTGAGTTTTATTATCCCTGAAGGATTCCGCCAACGTCAAACCTGACAATGCGACAGAAGCACGTGCTCCAGGAGGTTCATTCATCTGACCGAAGACCAGAGCAACCTGAGACTCAGACAGTTTCTCCCTGTCAACCAATGAAAGGTCCCAATGCCCCTCAGCCATACTCTTTTCAAATGCTTCGCCGTATTTGATTACTCCTGATTCAATCATCTCCCTGAGGAGGTCATTACCTTCCCTTGTTCGTTCACCGACTCCGGCGAATATTGAGAATCCGTTATGTTTCTTGGCGATATTGTTGATAAGCTCCTTGATCAACACAGTCTTACCGACACCGGCACCTCCGAAAAGACCGATCTTTCCACCTTTCAGATAAGGTTCCAGAAGGTCTATGACCTTTATTCCCGTGTACAGAACCTCCTGCGATGTGGTAAGGTCTTCAAACTTAGGCGGTTCACGATGAATCGGCAACTCCTCTTTCCTGTCCAGTTCACCCAGTCCGTCAATCGATTCACCTACGACATTCAGCACACGTCCTCTAATCTGCGGACCTACAGGCATTTCAATAGGATGTGCCGTATTCACGGCCTCCATTCCTCTCTGCAGGCCGTCAGTCGAATCCATCGCAACAGTTCTCACGGTGTCTTCACCGATATGCTGCTGCACTTCGACTATAAGTTCTCTTCCGTCCCGTCTTTTTATTGTCAAGGCATCGTGGATATTAGGCAGTTGGTTCTTCTGTTCTGACTGGTTCAAGTCAAAATGAATGTCCACAACCGGGCCAATTATCTGCGATATGTGTCCTACAACGTTTAGCATATCTAATTATTATTTAACTCAAATATTCTCAATTTTCCTATATCCATCTCCTCGGGAGAGAGGCTTTCTTTCACGGTATAGACTTGAAAATCAATGTCTCACACTTACGAAACTAAATCTTTCCGGCAAACCTAAAGAAGTGCCCCACATCGGGACAAGTCACCTCTTAGGGCAAGCCCGAAATTCACTGAAAAATTCATACCAAGAAAAAAAGATTATGGCCAAAAATACCAAAACTATGATTAAATCGGCTAATTTGCTGTTTTTCAACACATAAAAGGATACATAGAACTAAAAGGCAATAAATAATATGGTATGCGGCAAACTTGGCGCGTAGCGCGTAGCGACCGAAGGGGTTTCCGGGTAAAACAATAAGAGGATGACTAAAATTTCTTTTAGACATCCTCCTAGTATTGGGATATATCCCGAGACTAATTACTTAATCTTCTCGTATCCGTAGCGAGCAGCGTCGCCAAGTTCCATTTCAATCTTCATAAGACGGTTGTACTTAGCGATACGGTCTGTACGGCTGAGTGAACCTGTCTTGATCTGGCCACTGTTAGTTGCAACAGCGATGTCAGCGATTGTTGTATCCTCAGTTTCGCCTGAACGGTGAGAAGTAACAGTTGTATAACCGTTTCTGTGAGCCATCTCAATTGCATCAAGAGTCTCGGTAAGAGAACCGATCTGGTTAACCTTGATAAGAATTGAGTTAGCAGCACCCTTCTGGATACCTTTCTTAAGATACTCAACGTTGGTAACGAAGAGGTCATCACCTACGAGCTGGCACTTGTCGCCGATAGCCTTTGTAAGTTTAACCCATCCTTCCCAGTCGTTCTCATCGAGACCATCCTCGATAGAGTCGATAGGATATTTGTTAACAAGTTCCTGAAGGTAAGCGATCTGCTCGTCATCAGAGAGTTTCTTTCCGTTAGGATCTTTAGGCATACCAGTCTTGAGTTGCTTGTAATCGTAGAAGAACTTGTCGCCTTCTTTTACAGAGAACTCAGAAGCTGCGCAGTCCATAGCGATGGTAACATCCTTGCCTGGAACATAACCAGCTTTTGTGATAGCTTCCATAATGCAGTCAAGAGCATCGTCGATACCGTTGAGCTTCGGAGCGAAACCACCCTCATCACCTACAGCGGTAGAAAGGCCACGTCCTTTGAGGACTTTCTGGAGTGCGTGGAAAACTTCAGCACCCATTCTTACACCTTCTGCAATGCTTGGAGCGCCAACCGGACGAATCATGAATTCCTGGAACGCGATAGGAGCGTCAGAGTGAGCACCACCGTTGATGATGTTCATCATAGGAACAGGAAGAACGTAAGAGTTAGGACCACCAAGATATTTGTAAAGAGGGAGACCAAGATAGTTGGCAGCAGCTTTAGCAACAGCGAGAGAAACACCAAGGATTGCGTTAGCACCGAGTTTAGCTTTGTTCTTTGTGCCATCAAGTTTGATCATAGCCTCATCGATAGCTCTCTGCTCGAAGCAAGACATTCCTACGATAGCAGGAGCGATGATTTCATTGATATTCTGAGCAGCTTTGAGAACACCCTTTCCGCCATAGCGTTTTGGATCGCCATCACGAAGCTCGATAGCCTCATTCTCACCTGTAGAGGCTCCAGAAGGAACAGCAGCTGTTCCGACAACGCCTGATGCAAGTACAACTTCAGCCTCAATAGTAGGATTTCCTCTTGAATCGAGGATTTCTCTTCCGCTGATCTGCAAGATTTCAAAATCTTCCATAATGCAAAAATTTAAATATGTTAATTATAACTGAATTCTGCTTATTCGCCTAAAAATCAAAAGCAAAACCGCGTAATTACAACAAATTTCAAGCCGCTGATTCAAGGCGATGCAAAAATACAAATTCCGACAAAAAATAACAAAAAAAAGAGAGTCTCCAAGAATGCTCTTGAAGACTCTCTCGAAAC
>CAVHJF010000036.1:0-25675 GCA_963636275.1 Acutalibacteraceae bacterium
GGGAGCATAGCTCAGTTGGTTCAGAGCGTCTGCCTTACAAGCAGAGGGTCGGGGGTTCGACTCCCTCTGCTCCCACAAGGAAAAAGATGATGGCTTTTCAGTCATCATCGTTTTTTTATATAGCCACCCGATGTGGTTGGTAATTCTCTAGGCGGGATTCATCGGTGGGCTACCATTTGGGGGACCAGGCTGTATTAGAATCTGAGTCTGAACAGGTCGCCTTGGGCCTGAATGTAGAGATCTCCCTTGTAGTAGGCGCAATCCTCAAGCTCGCCAAAAGTGGCTTTCGTCAAATCAATGACATTCTGCATAGTACGGGTGCTCAGATTCCAGACGTATAGGATAGAAGGCTGCTTCTCCTTGCCGAAGCCGGTAGGCATAAAAAGCTGGCCGTTCTTGATGAAAAGCCCCTGGCCGATCGGATTGAAATGCGTCTGGTAAGTGTCCTCGATCAGATAATTCTCCAATAAATCCTCCTTTGTCAATGTCACGAGTCCGTCCGTGGACTCGTTCAGTTCAGGAATGCGGAATTTCACGATGCGGTGACGGTTAAGGGAGTTGGTGTTGTCAACCGTGTTGCCGTAGCCGTAAAGGTAATTGTTGTCCGGATCGATGACCCACTGAAGAGCGTAGCCGAAAAGATGGTCGGTGTCCTTGAAGTAGATCGTCTGGACAAGTTCGGAAGATTTCAAGTCATTGGCGACCCGTTCGACGTAGAGCACATCCTTGCGCCCGTTGATAGGATTCCTGTTGCACTGGCTGACGTACAGAAGCGGGAAACGGTCCTCCTTGTCATAGAAAGTGCGCCCGAACGTGGCCACATTGGCGTGGTTCACCTTGTCGTAGCTGGCAAGCTTGAACGGCTTGCACTCTCTTGCAATCTTCTCTCCGTCAATCTTATAGACGGTCAGCCAACCGGAATTCTGGCAACTGAAGATGTAGTCTCCCCAGATATCCATCCCCTGGTAAGCCTCCTTGTCGGTACCTTGAAGTTTGAGCAGATGGTCGCACTTGAATGTATGCTCAGTCAGATTTACTGGTGCCCCGGTGTAAGTGTACTGCCCGGAAGCGGCCGGCTGCGCCATCAGCGAGGCCGGAATCAGCAACAATGCCAAAAGAATATACCTTTTCATTCCGTAATCAATTATAGCTTAGAACAAATATACTAATACTTCAGCCGAAGATAATAGTTCAGCGGGGAATTTGGCAGAATGCCGGGATGAAAAATCTGGGCAAGGTCAGACAAAATGAGCTCAGGATGAAGAGCACCGCTTTCCCAGAAGTCGTTACCGCCATTCGGGGATGTTCTCAAAGTGTTGTTATACACATTCTTAGAACATCTGAAAGAAGCGAACAGGAGATTGACGCCGTATAGCGATTGCAGCGAATTGCACCAGCCGGGATTCAGCCAGATGTCGGCATCTTTAGACAATTCAAATGCCTGCTCAATAGAGATTGTGCCGGATGCGGACTGCGCCGGGATTGCCCCAAGAATCTCTCCGCCTGCATCATTGATGAGCTTGGACATATAACTGTCTCCTCCCGGTATATACCATACATCCGAATATGGAATGTTGACAAGAACTCTGGTCCTTTCCGCATGCATGTTCTGCGCTACGGATTGCTTTATCTCGTTGTAACGCTTTGAAACGGACGTGAATACGGAATCCGCTTTCCTCTCCTTTCCTGTGAGTGTGCCGAAAATCCTGATGTAGGAAGCCCTGCCGAGCGGGTCGTTTTCGAGGTAGTCATTAAGTGTCAGCACGGGTATTCCAAGCGATTTCAAATGCTGTATGAATCCGGAGCCGGGTATTGAGTATGCGGCGACCAGGTCAGGATGCAGGGACAATATTTTCTCATAGTCCGGAGCTGAATCCGAACCGACTTCGGAAATGTGACCATCGCGAATCCTTCTTGCAACAGCAGTGTCGGAAATGTAATCGGTTCCGGAAATTCCGCAGATTACTGAATCGCATCCTATCGCTGACAGGTAGGCAACGTAACTTGAAGACATACAGATGATTCTGTTGAACCTGCAAGTAACTTCAATGCTGTCGGCAATGCTCCTGTCGGTGTTGAAAATGCGTATGATTTTTCCTGTCTTGCAGGAATCGATGCTGTATAATGCAGTTGAATTCGGAGAGTTTCGGTGACTCCCGGATGTGCATCCGGCAATCATCGTCGTGCAGATTGCGGCAATCAGTGTATAAAGTATGGTGTGTTGTATTCTCTCGGCAGTCATTTCAGATGCAGTCTCTTAGTCCTTGGCAAATTTATGCGCTTTTTATGAATAACTTAAAAAATCTCCGGATTTTGTGTAAGTTTGTATGATGTAATAGCCATTTCAAAACAAATTCTAATAAGAATCAGTATGAAATCATATAACGGAAAAGTACAGATGATGGATGCCGGTATGACAATGTTCGAATCGGAGCAGAATTTCGGTAACGTATTGGGACAGGTCAAGGCAGAAATGGAGGTTTACGGAAAGGTGCTCCGCCCGTCAGAGATAGGCGATGCTGAACTTCCCGAATCTACAGGCGCGTGCGATCTGTTCCTTGACTGGTCAACTGCCTGGCGGGTCCGTTATATTTCCTGCCATCTTGAAAGCGCAGGCGAGATTGTGCGTGACGGAAAGACTTTGCAACGATATGCTGCTACGTTCAAAGAAGGAAACAAGAGCACTGTGTTGCGCGGATGCGTGATGCTTGTGCTTCTGTTGAGTTTCGTCGCAGATGTTTTTGTGGTGGATGGAGCCTTATGTACCATAATAAATATAGTCCTGGCAGCATTTGTGGCGTATCTCTGGATTCTTCCGAGCCGTAAGGCGCAGAGGGTAATCTCCAAGCTTATGGCATCGATGAAGTCGCTTCGTTAAGACTCCTAACGTATTGTATTGGCCGTATCTGCTCTTTACAAATAATTGCTGTCAGTAGAAAAGTTATCCGTTATTCACTTGCTTGAAACCACACGAAATAACTGTGAAATTCAGCTGTGGGGGAGTCGAAATGCTAACTGTCGCAACTCAAAGCAGCCCATCGATGCGAGACCGGAAAGTCCTATTAGTCAACAACTTTCAGTGATGTTGCGGCAGACTGACCGGCCAAAAGACCTGTCGCGAAAGCCGTATGGAGATTGTATCCTCCCGTGTCTGCGTCTATATCCAGTACTTCGCCGCAGAAATACAGCCCCGGACATTTTCGGGAAGCGAGAGTCTTGGGGATGATTTCGCTGCAGGAAATGCCTCCGGCAGTGATGACGCATCTTTCGTATCCCACATATCCGGCTATATGGAAAGTCCAATTCCGCAAATTGTTGATTAGAGCTTTGATTTTCAATGTCTCGTGACCTTTGTTGCCTGAAAATATATCAGGACAGCATTTCAGGAAACCCGGAATCATTTCCCACGGCATCAATTTGCCGAGCAAAATTTTGGCTGTTACTCTCGGCGCTTTCCCTTTGCTGCGCGGATCTTTCAGGACCTCGTCCCACAATTTTGCAAGCCTGTCCGCAAATTCCCGCTCCGGTACTCCCGGCTTGAGGTCTATGACAAATTTGACGTCACCTCCGTTAATCAATGATTTGACCGCATTTCTGCTCAGGGCAAATCCGGCCGGCCCCTCTATTCCTCCATCTGTGAAATCAATGTCTCCTTCCATTTCCTGCACGCTGGTTCCGTTGACTTCAAGCCGTACACCGACATTTTTAAGAGACAGCCCGCAGAGCGCGTTTCCGGTTTCGGAGAGGGGATTGCTGCGGTCAATATGGAACTTGCTGTCCCGTTTCCTGTCCTCAAGTTTATAACCTTCCGGAACTATTGCGGTCAGCGAAGGGAAGCAGTCTGTTACGGTATGCCCAAGGTTTCGTCCGAATGTATAGCCGTCTCCCGTGGAACCGGTATTAGGGTATGAAAGTCCACCTGTGGCTATTATAAGTCTGGAACAGGTGAAATTTCTCCCACCGGACGTGCTTACGGAGAACCGGCGTGCTCCATCTGTATCTTCAACGCTGATTTCAGACACCTCCGCATCGGTTTCTATGCGTGCGCCTGCTTTGACGGCGGCATTTACCAATGCGTCCACGACGTCCATTGACCTATGCGATGTCGGGAATACCCTGTCACCTCTCTCGACTACGGATGCAAGTCCCTGGTTCTCAAAGAATGACAGTAGTTTTTCCGGAGTGAGATTGTAGAACGCCGGCCTCAGGACATTCGAGTTGCTTCTGACGTGACCGGAGAAATCGCCCCAATCCTTCATATTGGTGAAATTGCAGCGTCCTTTGCCTGTGATGACTATTTTTCTGCCTGGTCTTGGCATTTTTTCAAGAACAAGTACGGAGCAATCATTGCTATATGCGGCACCATAAGCAGCCATAAGTCCGGCCGCTCCACCTCCAATTATTATGATGTCGTAGTGCATCAGAAAACTGTTTTGAAAAACTGCATCCAGATCTTACCGGATATTGAAATCTATCGTCTCGTTTCCGCAGAAAGTTGCGTGTATGTTTACGACTCCGTCATCCTTCTTCCATACAAGGGTTCTTGGGGCTAATTCTATGGCTATCAAGTCCCCAGTCCTGATATAGATTCGTTTTGTCGCTTCTTCAAGAGCCTGCTCGATGCGCAATGTCCCCTCTGTCCCGGTTCTGAAGATTTCCGTCTGCTCCCTCATCAAGATAAACTCATTCTCACTGTTGCCGAATACACATTTCTGATAAAGAGGTGAAGGGAGGAATGACGTGTGGTCTATGCACGATGCGCACGCGAAATCTTCCGGACCGTTCCCGAGCAGGTTCTCCGGGTAGAGTAATATGCCATAATTGGCTGAATCGTAATATCTTGACGCAAACTTCAATCCAACGCTGCGCCCTGGCTTGCATACTCTTGCGAACAGAACGGGGGACAAAGTGAGCGTTTCGATGAAATCCTGCGGGAAGATATCCTCATTGTCCTTTTCCCAAGTGGTGTCGGGACGGACAATGATATTGCCGCTGTATGTCTTGACGAGCACATTCATCGTCAGAAGAGTTTACCCTGCTGGAACTTGTCCTTCAGCATATCAACTGCTGCACTCAAATCCTTGCCTTCCAACGGTTTCTTCTTTTCGGATTCGAACTGCTCTCTGAGTTTCGCGAACTGACGCTTCGTGTCCATTGTGAACTCTCCGCCTTCAATCCAGGCGAAATAAGCCGGCTCGGTCTCGAAAACCTCACGTGCGGTCTTGCCTCTGTGCTTTCCGAAACTGATTGTCGGTTCATTATTCTTTCCGAGGATGAGCCTTCCTGCGTAATCCACTGTCTTTGGCCTGCCGCCGACTCCGGAAAGGAAGTTAACGTCATTCTTCAGAACGCTTTCGTGATACTTGTCAGGCTGCTGATATCTGTCCAACTCGCCTTTAAGCACTTCGTAGGTTGCCATCGTGTCAGCCTCTGCAGAATGTGCATTTTCGAAGTCCTCTCCACCGCAGTAGAAGCGGTATGCGGCCTTGAGATTGCGCGGCTCCATATAATGATATATGGTCTGCACGTCAATCATCTGCTTTGCGTGAAGATCTATGTCTGTGGCGTCCAACGTTTCCTGAGCCTTGGCTTTGCGCTCCGGACTGAGATTCGGGCTTGCAAGTTTATGTCTGCAATATGCGCGCACCCTCTCAATCTCCTCGGCCAGCATAGGCAAGTCGAACTTGGTGGAATTGTATCCTGCCAGGTCGCTGTCTTTCAGCCAATTGACAACTTCTGGCGCTATTTCGATGAATTTCTTTTCGCCTGCGACATCCTCGTCTTTTATGCCGTTCACTTCGCTGGCGCCGGGATCAATCTTCCTTTGCTGGCTGTTGGCATAGTCCCAAGGGCATACCCTCCAAGTTTTCACTTCGTGGTGATGGTCCGGAAACACTTTGACGAAACTCAACTCAACAATGGAGTCGGACACAATGTTCAGTCCCGTGCTTTCGATATCGAAGAACAGGAGCGGACGTTCAAGAGAAAGTTCCATACTTACTTGACCATTATAGGCATAACGATGCCGAATACTTTTTCGCTTTTGGCTTCTTCTTCAGACGGCAGAAGCAGTGCGGATCTTCTCTTGTCGACGAATTTCATCACGATGCCTTCGCAAGAGAGGTTTGAAAGCATCTCGATGATGTGAGTTGACTTGAATCCGATGGAAAGATCGCATCCGTCATATTGGCAGGCGATTTTCTCGTGTGCGGCAACCTCGAATCCAGGGTCTTGAGCTGATATTTCAAGAGAACCTTGAGAGAGTTCGAATTTGATATGGTTGGAGCCCTTCGGAGAACATACGGCTATACGCCTTACGGTGTTGAGTAACTGCACTCTGCTTATTCTCAATATGTTGGAGTTGTTCTGCGGGATGATGGTGCGGTAATCCGGATATTTTCCGACTACCAGGCAACAGATGATTGTAGTGCTGTCGAATTTGAATACCGCTGTCTTTGAGTCGAATGTGATGGTTACATTCTCAACATCCTTTCCGATTACGGATTTCAGGACGGCCGCGTGCCTCTTGTTGAGGATGAACGAGCAAGGTGCCTCGGATTTTACATCGTCTGCAGTGTAGCAGGTCAATTTCTGCAAGTCGGAAGCCACCAATGTCGTTGAATCCGGAGAAATGTCGAAGAAGATACTGTTCATCACAGGTCTGTTGTCCTCGTCAGATGACGCGTAGATGGTTTTTCCGATTCCGTCAATCAAACTCTGTCCAGGGAACACGACTGTTGTGGCATCTGCTCCTGCGGACTGGCTTGCCGGATAATCGTCAGGGTTGAAATATGGCAATGTGGATGCTCCGCTTGACCAGGCGCACTCAAACTGGTTGTTGGCCATAGTGCTGATGGTTATAGGCTGGTCCGGCAGTTCCTTGAGAAGGTCATTCAACTGTCTGGCGGGCACCGCGATTTTTCCGTCGTCTTCAGGTCCGGAAGTCTCTACTTCAATCACTGTCTTCATTGTTATCTCCTTATCGGAGGCGGTAACTTCAAGGACATTTCCCTTCAGGTCGAACAGGTAGTCTTCCAGAATCGCCTCGGTCGTCTTGGACGGAATGGCTTTGGCGACGGTAAGCAGCCCTTTGAGTAGCTCAGAACTTGATATGACAAGTTTCATATTTCTATATTTTAAATGTTTATCGTATCATTTGGCTTTTCAGGCTTTTCGGCCAATCAGCCACACTACACAAAGATAGAAATTTTTCCTGATTTGTGGCATATATTTTGATTTTTCAGGTCTCCGGTCCGGATGAGACTTTCCGCTTGAAAGTGGAAACAGAACATTATCCGGGAAGAACATTTTTTAGAAACTAAAAATCATATAATATGAAGAAAGTATTAGTCTCATTGCTTGCGTCCGCAGCAGTTGCCGGACTCACAGCATTTGGAGTAGTTAAAGCTTGCACACCGAAATTGGTTGCAGACGGGAACGCGGTAACAATTGACGGCTCCGCATACAGGACTGTCAATCTGTCACAAAATGAGTATCCGGATTTTACATACGCCGCAGAATCAGCAGTCGATGCTGTCGTTTACGTTAAGGTTACAATACGTCAGCAGACTTCGACAATGTCTGATCCGTTTTTCAAATTCTTCTTCGGGGACCAGGTAGCGCCTCAGTCCAGAGAGCAGCAGGCGAGCGGTTCCGGAGTAATCATCCGTTCAGACGGCTATATCGTGACCAACAATCACGTTGTTGACGGAGCGACTAAGGTTGAGGTTACATTGAATAACAACAAAACTTATCCGGCAACGGTTGTCGGAACAGACCCTGCTACAGATGTAGCTATCCTTAAGATTGACGCCCAGGGCTTGCCGATAGTTCCGTTCGGGGATTCTGACAAGTTGAGACTTGGCCAGTGGGTGATTGCGATTGGCAGCCCGTATGACCTCCGCTCGACAATTACGGCAGGTATTGTGAGCGCAAAAGGCCGTCAGATGCCTCATCAGCAGGGCGAATTCAAGATTGAATCATTCATTCAGACCGATGCGGCCGTCAATCCTGGCAACAGTGGCGGTGCACTTGTCAACCAGAAGGGTGAACTTGTCGGTGTCAATACCGCAATCGTATCCCAAACCGGCTCATTTACAGGATATTCATTCGCTGTGCCTTCAAATATCGTAAAGCGCATAGCTGAGGACCTTATAGATTTCGGAAGCGTCAAGAGAGCTATTCTCGGTGTCTCAATGTCACAAATTGATGACAAAAGAGCAAAAGAGTTGAAACTTTTTTCTCCGAAAGGTGTATATATAGAGGAGGTTTCCAAGGGAGGAGCAGCAGATAAGGCTGGAATCCGCAAAGGTGACGTTCTTGTCGCAATGGATTCTACCGAAATCACGACGCCTTCTTCCGTTCAGGAGAAAGTCAGCTCTTATCATCCGGGTGACAAAGCATCTGTGACTGTCATTCGCGACGGAGAGAAAAAGACATTGGAAGTTACATTCCAGGGTTCGTCTATGGAAACCGGTTCTAAGGATATCGACGGTTCGGTTGCGTTCTATGGCGCGAAATTGATGACCGCTTCGGACGAAACACGCTCTCAGTTAGGTCTGAAACGTGGCGTGGAGATAGTTTCCGTAGGACCTGGAAAAGTACAGGATGCCGGTGCCGAGGAGGGATTTGTGATTCTGTATGTCAATGACGAGCCTGTCAGCAAACCTGAGGACGTTATTAACATTGCTAAAAAGGCAAAGAGAGCGGTCTATGTCGAAGGAGTTACCAAATATGGTAAATCAGCTTACTTTGCATTTGGCAAAGACTGATGTATATACTAAAAGATGAGACAACTTAAAATTACAAAGTCGATCACCAATCGTGAGAGTGCATCGCTGGACAAGTATCTCCAGGAGATTGGACGAGAGGAACTGGTTTCACCGGAAGAAGAAGTGGAATTGGCACAAAAGATCAGGAAAGGTGATCAGCGCGCATTGGAAAAACTGACTAGAGCGAACTTAAGATTTGTGGTGTCTGTTGCGAAACAGTATCAGAACCAGGGATTGAGTCTGCCGGACCTTATCAATGAGGGTAACCTCGGTCTGATCAAGGCGGCGGAGAAATTCGATGAGACAAGGGGATTCAAATTCATATCGTACGCGGTATGGTGGATTCGCCAGTCTATCCTGCAGGCTTTGGCAGAGCAGTCAAGAATTGTCAGACTGCCGCTCAACCAGGTAGGTTCGCTTAACAAGATAAACAAAGCTCTTTCAAAGTTTGAGCAGGAGAATGAAAGACAGCCTTCAAGCGAGGAACTTTCAGAAATGATTGATGTGCCGAAAGACAAGATTTCTGACACATTGAGAGTTTCCGGCAGACACGTGTCTGTTGACGCTCCGTTCGTAGAGGGTGAGGACAACAGTCTGCTGGATGTCCTTCCGAACGATGATTCTCCAAGTGCCGACAGAGGGTTGGTGAACGAATCTCTCAACACTGAGATTGAGAGGGCTCTGTCCACATTGTCCAGCCGCGAACGTGAGATTATCAAGTCGTTCTTCGGCATTGGATGCCAGGAAATGACTTTGGAGGAGATTGGAGAGCGCTTCGGCCTTACGAGAGAGCGTGTCCGTCAGATCAAGGAGAAGGCTATCAGGAGGCTCAAGAGCCCGTCCAGAAGCAAACTTCTCAAAGGGTATCTCGGATAGTGGGAGTCAGTTTTAATGCAGTGATTTTATCGATGACACCGGAATTATTTATTCAGAAAAAGGCCGCTGAGGCCATTAAAAATCTATATGGTGCTGATGTCGAGAGCTCCTCGCTTCAGGTTCAAGTTACAAGAAAAGAGTTCGAAGGCGACTATACTTTAGTTGTCTTCCCTCTTTTGCGTATAACCCACGCGTCTCCGGAGAATACCGGAAATGCAATCGGAGAATGGATGAAGTCCAATGTCTCCGAGATTGCCGGATACAACAGTGTGAAAGGTTATCTGAACATTCTGTTCTCACCGTTGTACTGGAATGAACTCTTTACGGAGATTGCAAAAGATGCTGATTTCGGAGTTCTTCCTTCTACAGGCAGGAACATTATGGTGGAATTCTCATCGCCGAACACCAACAAGCCTTTGCATCTCGGTCACATCAGGAACAATCTTCTTGGTGATTCAGTTTCAAGATTGCTCAAGGCGTGCGGAAACAATGTGACAAAGGTTACGCTTGTCAATGACCGTGGTGTGCATATCTGCAAGTCAATGCTTGCGTGGCTGAAGGTCGGCAATGGTGAGACACCTCAGTCTTCAGGCAAGAAGGGCGACCATCTTGTAGGCGACTGCTATGTGGCTTTCAATAATATTTACAAGAAGGAAGTCGATGACCTTGTAGCCGGCGGAATGAGTAAGGAAGAAGCTGAAAAAGAGGCACCTAGCCTCAAGGAAGCTCACGAGATGCTTGTGAAGTGGGAGAATGGGGACAAGGAGGTACGTGACCTCTGGAAGAAGATGAACGGCTGGGTGATGGAAGGTTTCGACGAGACGTACAAAGCGCTCGGCATTTCATTCGACAAGACATATTTCGAGTCTGAGACATATCTTCTCGGTAAAGAGCTGGTGCAGAAGGGCTTGGATATGGGCGTGTTCGTGACTGACCCGGACGGCTCCGTATGGTGCGACCTCACTGCTGACGGACTGGACAGAAAACTTCTGCTCCGTAGTGACGGCACTTCCGTATATATGACTCAGGACCTCGGAACGGCCGAGAGACGTTTCTCTGAATACAATCTTGACGAGCACGTATATGTGGTCGGCAACGAGCAGAATTATCATTTCCAGGTTCTCAAACTCGTTCTGAAGAAACTCGGTTTTGACTGGGCTGACAATATATTCCATCTTTCATACGGTATGGTCGAGCTTCCTGAAGGCAAGATGAAATCCCGTGAAGGAACCGTTGTAGATGCCGATGACCTTATTGAGAAGATGTACGAGGAGGCCAAGGAAACTTCCGTGGAATCCGGCAAACTCGCGGATATGCCTGAGGAAGAAAAGGATAAACTCTATCATACCATCGGTCTTGGTGCATTGAAGTACTTCATAATGAAGGTGGATCCGAAGAAGACAATGCTCTTCAATCCTAAGGAATCCATTGACTTCAACGGCAATACGGGTCCGTTCATCCAATATACCCACGCACGTATTAAGTCCATTCTCAGAAAAGCTGACGAGCAGGGACTTGCGCACGATGCCAGTGTGATTGAGTCAAGTGTACTTCCATCTTCAAAGGAGGTCCGTCTCATAAAGTTGTTGAATCTGTATCCTGCCAAGATTGCAGAGGCCGGAGAGGCTTATTCTCCTGCGATAATCGCGAATTACGCATACGATCTTGCAAAGGAATTCAACCAGTACTACCACGAGACAAGGATTCTTCAGGAAGAGGACAAGACAGTTCTGAAGTTCCGTCTGGTGCTTATCGAGACTCTTGCGGGAGTGCTTGCCAAGGCTATGGGAATTCTCGGCATTACTTTGCCTGAGAGAATGTAACTTCGTTTTATTCAACAGTTTAGAAGTGACGAAGGAGGATTCATATATGTTTCCGACCTCGAAGAAAGAGGTTGAGGCTTTGGGTTGGGATTACATTGATGTGATTCTTTTTACCGGAGATGCGTTTGTTGACCACCCTTCTTTCGGAACTGCCTGTATAGCGCGTTGGCTTCAGAAATGGGGCTGGCGCGTTGCTATTGTGCCTCAGCCGAACTGGCGCGATGACTTGAGAGATTTCAAGAAGCTCGGAGCACCTCGTCTGTATTTCGGGGTCAATGCTGGTGCAATGGACTCGATGGTCAATCATTATACGGCATCCAGAAGATTGAGGCACGACGATGCCTATACTCCTGATGCGAAATTCGGTCAGAGGCCGGATTATGCAGTTACTGTCTATACGAAGATTCTCAAAGAGTTATATCCGGATATTCCGGTGATTATCGGGGGAGTTGAGGCTTCGCTCCGACGACTGACTCATTACGATTATTGGAAAGATTGTCTGATGCCGTCAGTCCTTGTGACAAGCGGTGCTGACTACCTGTGCTACGGTATGGGCGAGAAACCGATGCTGGAACTTACCAGGGGCATCGAGGCCGGCCGAAGTCTGCACGATATGCAGAAGATTCCACAGATAGCTTTCTATAAGTCCGGAAAGCCGAGGCCGAAAGACGGAGTACTCATACTCAATTCGTTCGAGCAGTGCCGCAAAGACAAAAGAGCCTTTGCTGAGAACTTCCATCATATTGAAATACACGCCAATATGTTGCATCCGGATACTCTTATAGAAGAGACCGGGGACGGGTATGTCCAGGTGAATCCGCCTTATGCTCCTTCAACCGAGAAGGAAATGGACTCGTTCTGGGATTTACCGTTTACCAAGATGCCTCATCCGAGGTACAAGGGCAAGCGCATACCGGCGTATGATATGATTAAGTATTCAATCAATACTCATCGCGGGTGCTTCGGCGGATGCAATTTCTGCACTATAGCGGCACATCAGGGGAAATTCATACAGTCCAGGTCTGAGGAGTCGATTGTCAAGGAGGTAAAAGGGCTTCTCAAGGTGCCCGGTTTTGCGGGCAATATATCGGACCTCGGAGCTCCTACGGCGAATATGTACGGTATGAAGGGCAAAAACCAGGAACTGTGCAATGTCTGCCGCAGAAAGTCCTGCCTGTTTCCTGCGCCGTGTCCGAATATGGACAGAAGCCACGAACGTGTACTGAAGATGTATCATCAGGTGACATCCGTGAAGGGTATCCGTCACGCATATATCGGCAGCGGCATAAGGTATGACCTGTTCCTCAATGAAGACGGTTTTGTTGACAAGACATCGTATCCTTATCTGAAGGAACTTATCCTGGACCACACATCGGGCAGGCTTAAAGTGGCTCCGGAGCATACTCAGGACAATGTTCTGTACTATATGGGCAAACCGTCATTCAGACTGTTCTACAGGCTCAGGACCGAGTTTGACAAAATCAACAGGCAGGCGGGAACTCACGTGGGGCTGGTGCCGTACTTCATATCTTCGCACCCGGGCTGCAGAATGGCTGATATGGAGAAACTTGCAGCAAATCCGGCATTGAAGGGCCTGTATATGGACCAGGTGCAGGATTTCACGCCTACTCCGATGACGACTTCTTCCGTCATGTTTTACTCGGGATATGACCCGCGGACAATGAAACCGGTGTTTACGGAGCACGATCCGGAAAAGAAAAAGATGCAAAAATCATTTTTCTTCAAAAAAAAGTGATAAAACATATTTTCGATTAGAAAAAATGTCTTATTATTGCATCGCGAAATTCAGAGGGCTTCGCGATAGGGAAGGAAACGAAGCATCAGTTTCTGAATGACAGTAAGTTAAGTAAAGATTGTCAAGTAAAACAACTAAACAAATTATATGGCAACTAATCAGAAAAGGAGAGCAGTTGTAAGTTATGAGAATATGTCGAAAGAGCTTGCCGCTGCATTCGCAGAGAAGTATCCGAAGGGGTTGAGTGACTATCTGCCAGACCTTATAAAGTATGACAAGCCGGACGGCACGTGTTTCTATGCAGTTTCAGTGGAGATTCCGGATGCGATTTATCTTGTCAAGATAAAAGTGAAGACGGATACTGCAGATGATATTGAGAAATGGCTTAATGAGGATGAGGAATCATCAGAGGAGGGAGGAACTTCAACGCCGGACGACGGTGGCGAGACCTTGCCGGATGACAACATCTCACAGTATTCTTCAAGTGATGACGATTCTGCAGAATAAGCGATAGATATACAGAATATAGTTGAACAATTACGCTGAATGGCTGAAAGTCTCAAGACTCCTCGGCCATTCTTTTTTTGTCGGCCGTTTTTGTGTAAGTTTGCATTTGTATGGTGAAAAGATGTATTGTCACTTTGCGCGATGTTTTGAGAGGCCTGTCTGAGAAGAACAAGCTCCTCATACTTTCTCTTGTGGTAGGTATCAGCAGCGGACTTGCGGCCGTGGTGCTGGAAACGTTGGTGAAATTCATACATCACGGATTGACATCCTGGTTCAGCGGAAGGATAGACAACTATCTCTTTCTGGTCTATCCCGGAATCGGAATGCTTCTATCGCTTCTTATCCTGAAGTATGTAATCAAAGACAATATAGGTCACGGAGTTACAAAGGTGCTGGTTGCGGTCTCACGAAATGAATCGAGAATAAAGCCGCACAATATGTGGTCCTCAATCGTGACCAGTTCGCTGACCATCGGATTCGGCGGATCAGTGGGAGCAGAGGCCCCGATAGTTTATACCGGAGCGGCAATCGGTTCCAATTTCGCCAGATATATGGGAATGTCCTACAGGAACATCACCATTCTGTTGGGATGCGGTGCTGCCGGTGCGGTTGCGGGTATTTTCAAGGCACCTCTCGCGGGCGTCCTTTTCACACTGGAGATTTTGCTGTTCAATATCTCGATGACGTCAATGATGCCGCTTCTGCTTTCGACAGTGTCGGCAACGATGGTGTCCTACATTTTCCTCGGCGACAGTCTCCCTTTCGAATGTACATTGACCCCGTTCGACATACACAACGTGCCGTTCTATATATTGCTCGGATTCTTTTGCGGTTTCTGCTCTCTGTACTTTCTCAGAATGACGTTGAATCTGGAGGATAAACTCGGAAAAGTGAAGAATCCATATATCAAATGGGCGATGTGTGCAGTCGGGCTTGGGCTTCTGATATTCCTGTTTCCTCCGCTATACGGTGAGGGATATGATGCCTTGAGCCCGCTTCTCAACGGCCAGGAAATATCATACGACGGTGAAACTGTACTTGCCTTTATGCTGCATAAACCGTGGCTGGTGCCGGTTTTCTTCGCTATGATTCTGATACTCAAGGTGTTCTCGATGACGTTGACAAATGCCGGAGGCGGTGTCGGAGGAACATTCGGTCCGACATTGTTCGTCGGTGCAATAGCAGGATTCCTTTTGGCAAGAGTGACTAACCTGCTTATGGCGGGTACGGAATTCACAGTTCCGGAGCAGAATTTTGTGCTCGTTGGAATGGCCGGACTTATGGCGGGAGTGATGCAGGCCCCGATGACTGCAATCTTCCTTATCGCAGAAATCTCCGGTGGATACGAACTGTTTATCCCTCTGATTCTTACGTCCACGATAGCGTTCGGAACCATACGGTTCTTCGAAAAATATTCAATCTATACCAAGCGAATCGCGCGCACCGGGGACCTCCTTACTCACGACAGTGATCAGGCTGTGCTCACGTTGTTGAAAGTCACTGATTTGGTCGAGACCAATTTCAGTCCTGTCAGAATCGATGCCACTCTTGGGGATTTCGTCCAGGTCGTTTCCAAGTCGGCGCGAAATCTCTTCCCGGTAGTGGACTCCAAAGGACATTTCCAGGGCTACGTTTCGCTGGAGGATGTCCGCAAGGATATGTTTCAGACGGATTTGTATTCTAAGATGCACGTCTATAACTATATGAAATCTTCTCCGGCTTACGTGTTCGAGGGGGAGAAGATGGACAGCGTGATGAAGAAGTTTGAGAGTACTGACGCCTGGAATCTCCCGGTAGTAAAAAATGACAGAAGCTACATCGGATTTGTCTCTAAATCAAAGATTTTCTCTGCTTATAGGGATGAATTGAAAGAGCTGTCTCAGGATTGATTCCGGCAGACCCGGTCAAGTGTATTACTCAGAACGGCTTCTGAATTTGGATTGACAAAAATTGAAAATATGAAATCTATATACGTAAAATATATCGCGGAAGCGCTTCAGATAAAGGATTGGCAGGTGGAGAATTGCGCGACCCTTTTTGAGGAGGGCTGCACCATTCCGTTTATAAGCCGCTATCGTAAGGAGCGTACGGGAGGCCTTGATGATGAGCAGGTTGCAGGGATCAGGCATTGGACTGATGTGTTCACTGATATGGAGAAACGCAAGGAGTCGATACTCGCGACAATCGATTCTCAGGACAAGCTGACGCTGGAGTTGAGGCAGGCGATTGAGTCTTGCGTCAATGCGAACGAGTTGGAGGACTTGTATCTGCCTTATCGTCCGAAGCGTAGAACTCGCGCTACAGTGGCTAAGGAGGCCGGGCTGGAACCGTTGGCTGACAAGATGTATGAAGTGAACGTGCGTGATCTTCATACCGAAGCGGCCAAGTATGTCAATGATAAGGTTGCTGACGTGGATGCCGCGTTGGCTGGAGCCCGTGACATCATCGCGGAGAGGTTGAGTGAATCGGCAAAAGTAAGGGAGACTGTCAGGTCCATTTTCAGAACCCGCAGGATTGTATCGAAGGCGACAAGGGCTTCGAAGGATAATATTGAATCTCAGAAATATAAAGGCTATTTCGACTATGCGGAGCCGCTTTCCAGAATTGCGGCGCACAGGCTTCTGGCGATTTTGAGAGGGGAGTCTGAAGGCTGGCTTTCGGTGAAGATTGATGCAGACGCGGAGAAATGCGGAAACAAATTGTATTACGATTTCTGTCAGGAGCGCAGATATCCGGCAGGACAGCTTGCCGAGCAGATTCGTATGGCAGTTGACGATTCCTACAAGCGATTGCTGGAGCCGTCAATCACCGGAGAAATTCTTAAGGAATTCAAGCAGAAGGCCGACCTCGAGTCGATACAGGTATTCGGAGAAAATCTCAGACAACTTTTGCTGGCCGCTCCTGTCGGTCAGAAGAGAACTATGGCTATTGATCCGGGATTCAGAAACGGATGCAAGATTGTCTGCCTGGATGAACACGGAAATCTCCTGCATCACGAAATAGTTTATCCTCATCCTCCGCAGAACGAGAAGATAAAGTCAATCACTGCAGTGACTTCAATGCTTGAAAAATATGATATTCAGGCTGTTGCGATAGGAAATGGTACTGCCAGCCGAGAAACGGAGGAGTTTATCAAGAGGGTGCAGTTGCCTGACGGATGCAAAGTGTTCATTGTCAGCGAAGACGGCGCATCCATATATTCTGCTTCAGACGTGGCAAGGGAAGAATTTCCTGATGAGGATGTTACCGTAAGAGGAGCCGTCTCCATCGGCCGTCGTCTTATGGACCCGTTGGCCGAGCTTGTGAAGATAGACCCGAAATCTCTTGGAGTCGGTCAGTATCAGTATGATGTGGACCAGACACTTTTGAAAGAAAAGCTTGACAATACTGTGGAGAGTTGCGTGAATACCGTGGGAGTCAACTTGAATACTGCGAGCAGTTATCTTCTCAGTTATGTTTCCGGAATCGGTCCGTCATTGGCGTCAGCCATTGTCCGCAAGCGTTCCGAAAACGGTGGCTTCCATTCAAGAAAAGAACTGATGTCTGTTCCTAGATTGGGAGACAAGGCGTTTGAGCAGTGTGCAGGCTTCCTCAGAATCCCAGATGCTGAAAATCCGCTGGATAATTCAGCCGTGCATCCGGAATGTTATCATATCGTTGACCGTATGGCGTCAGACATAGGTGTCTCCACAAAAGACCTGGTCGGAAATTCGGAGTTGTGCGCGAAGATTGCACCTGAAAAATATGTCGAGGATGATTATGGCCTGCCGACAATCAATGATATTCTGAAAGAATTGGCAAAACCTGGCAGAGACCCGCGCGAGGCTGCTCAGGAATTCTCGTTTGCGGATGATGTCCATTCGCTCGAAGATTTGCAGGAGGGAATGGAACTCCCCGGTATAGTCACGAATATCACTGCATTCGGTGCGTTCGTGGATCTTGGTGTTCACGAGAACGGCTTGATTCATATATCACAGATGGGAAGACGCGACGGCAAGATTGTGTTGAAGTTGCATCAGCAGGTGACAGTCAAGGTTATAGGCGTTGACTTGGACCGTCGGCGCATATCGTTGCGACTTGTAAGATAAAATACCTGTTTTGGTCAAAAATTAAAGTCTAAATTGTAATAACCGTTAAGAATTATTCGATATTTGCGAAGAAAATACTAATTTTGTCATTCGTTTTATCGGATAATCTTTATGGCTTCTGAAACATCGGGCGGCACAGCGAAACTCGTAACAGTATACATTCTGTCATTCATAGCAATACTGCTTTGGGGAATGTCCTATATTTGGAGCAATTCGTTGCTCACTCAGGGCATACCTGTCGAGTACATTGTGTTCGTGCGTATTCTGATAGCAGGTGTTGTGCTCCTTGTGTTCAATATTGCCGTGGGGAACAGCCTTGCAATCCACAGAAAAGATTTGCCGAAGTTCCTTTTGCTGGCGCTTTTCGAGCCGTTCATCTATTTCGTCTGTGAGACTTACGGTATCAGGCTTACTGAATCACCTACGATAAGTTCTATGCTTATAGCTTCGAGTCCGATTTTCTCGGTGATTGTCGGTATCGCGGTGTTCAAGGAGCGGTTCTCGTTGCTCAATATGTTGGGAATCGTGATATGTCTGTCCGGCATCGTGATGGTTACATTTTGCTCCGGCACTATAGGCAATGACTTTATGTTCGGCGTTCTGCTGCTGTTCGTTGCCGTGCTTGCAGAAGTCGGGCACGCGTCGTTCACGAAGTGTCTCTCCGACCGCTATGCGCCGTTTGTAATCGTGATGTATCAGTTCCTCATCGGTCTGGTTTATCTTCTGCCGCTTTTCCTCACTAGGGGAATGAGGGATTTCCAGCCTGAGATATATTTCTCGTGGTCTGTATGGAAACCTCTGCTTTGCCTTGCTGTACTGTGCTCCAGCATTGCATTCGGATTGTGGGCGCAGACAATCAAATCGCTCGGAGTAGCCAAATCCAGCATATTCATGTCCACCATTCCGGTGTTCACGGCTTTGGCGGGCTATTTTTTGGGAACTGAGTTTCTTTCGCCGCTCCAATGGTCAGGAATCGTCATTGCCTGCATCGGAGTTGTCCTTTCGCAGTATGTTAAGAGGGGCGCTGTAAGAAAGCGGTAATCTGTTAATCAAACTTCAGCTCCATTCCTGACGCTGCATCAGAAACGAGTTTGCCGCTCTGGACGGCAAGTTTTCCGTTGAGATAAACGTCATTGACCATACCTTTGAGTCGGATTCCCTTATATGGTGACCACCCGCATTTGTAGTCGATGCCGGCACTGCCTTCTGAACCGTCTCCCACGGTGAATTCTCTCTCCGTATCGATTACAATCAGGTCCGCATACCATCCTTCGCAGATCTTTCCGCGTTTTTCTATCCCGAAAAGCTCTGCAGGTCTCTCGGAGATTGCAGACGCGATTCTTGTCAACGGAATATTCTCCTCGTTTGCGACAGTCAGCAGAACTGCAAGAGATTGCTGAATGGACGGGATTCCGGACGGGCAGGTGAGATACGGCTCTTCTTTTTCCTTCAACAGGTGCGGTGCGTGGTCGGAACCGATGGCGTCAATGATCCCATCTGCAAGCGCGCGTCTCAGTGCGGCCCTGTCTTCGGCTT
This sequence comes from Acutalibacteraceae bacterium, assembly GCA_963636275.1. Lineage (GTDB taxonomy): Bacteria > Bacteroidota > Bacteroidia > Bacteroidales > UBA932 > Cryptobacteroides. The sequence continues at coordinate 19,358 of CAVHJF010000036.1, forward strand.
TCTTTATTGCAGGATTGCATTTCATCAGACTGCCGAGCTTTTCGTAGTCTTCGTCGCAGAACCACAGATAATTAGCTGAGGTTTCCGCCGTAATCTCCGGATTGTACATCTTTGCAGCGCGAATCATCTCGACCTCTTCTGCAGTGGTCACGTGCAGTATATGCAGTTTCGTGTCCAGTCTCATTGCGAGCTCAAGCGCCTTGATAGTGCTGCGTATGCAGGCCTGTCTGCTGCGGATGTTTTCGTGCTCTTTCATCGGGATGTTATCGCCGTATTCGGCACGGGCCGCTTCGAGATTCTGTCGTATCGTGGCCTCGTCTTCGCTGTGAATCAGAATGCGTGAATCCTTGATGCTGAATATGTTTTCCAATGCGTTTCTGTCATCTACAAGCATATTGCCGGTTGAAGAGCCCATAAACACTTTGATTCCTCCGAATCTGTGTTTATCGTCGGATGAAGCCAACTGTCTGAGTTCGTCAGCATTGCTGTTGTCCGCGCCTATGTGAAAACCCCAGTTCGCGTAGCAGCGGCCTTCTGCAAGATGACGTTTTTCATCAAGAGCCTCAATGCTCGTGACTGCCGGCTTGGTGTTGGGCATATCTATGAAAGAAGTGACTCCACCGAGAATTGCAGCCCTGGATTCGGTAGACATATCGGCTTTCCACGTGCTTCCGGGCTCTCTGAAATGGACGTGCGCATCGATGCCGCCAGCCATTATGGTCTTCCCGCCCAACTCGACAATCTTTATGTCTTCGTCCGAGCTGGAAATGAGTCCGGCCAATTTGTCCAATGTTACCTGTGCTCCGTCATATTCTATATGCCCATCCTCATCTGTAAGCCATATCTTTGCGATCTTGTCGTCTTTAATCAGTATTGCGCCTGCCTTTGCATATTCTGCCGTCACGATGTTTGCTCCAGTGAGCAGCACTTTGTTCCCTGCTTTCATTCTGTTTTATGCTGTCTTATGCGTGTATGTTACATAAAAATCTGTCTTGAAGCGTTTTGTTTTTGGATTTACTGCCTTCAAAATAGATTGAAAATTGTTGGATTTTTCCGTTCCAGTTTAGTTTTCCGGAATCCAGGAATCATTCTTCGGTGGGGCTTGCACTCCCGAATTCAGGTCTTCAGTCGCGAGTGCAAACCTCGCTCCCTTGGAACGAAATGAAGTTTAATAGGCCCCAATTAGACGTTCTTCTTCGGCAGAATCTTACGGAATCTCAGTTTGAGAACTCCCCAGAATGCCTCCCCGAATATGCCTCCGCTCATCTTTGATGTGCCTGCCTTTCTGTTTACGAATATGATCGGCACTTCTGCAATCTTGAATCCCAGTTTGTAAGTGGTATATTTCATCTCAATCTGGAATCCATATCCCTTCATCTCAATCGCATCGAGGTCTATGGCGCTCAGGACTCTGTTGCTGTAACATTTGAAACCAGCCGTGCAGTCGAAGACTTTCATCCCCAGCACAGTACGCACATATACCGATGCGTAGTAGGACATTATGATTCTGCCTATAGGCCAGTTGATTACGCTGATTCCGTCACAATATCTTGAACCTATGGCGAGGTCCGCTCCGTCCTTGCACGCCTGGTACAGCCTCGGAAGGTCGTCGGGGTTATGCGAGAAGTCCGCGTCCATCTCGAATGTGTAGTCATACCCGTGCTCCAGAGACCATTTGAAACCGGTGATATAAGCGGTCCCAAGTCCCTGTTTGCCACTTCTCTCGATGAGAAACAACCGCTCGGGGAATTCTTTCTGCAATCGTTTGACAATTATTGCAGTACCGTCCGGCGAACCGTCGTCGATGACCAGGATGTCATAACCGCCTTCGAGCGAGAAAACCTTGCGTATGATATTGTCAATGTTTTCCTTCTCGTTGTAGGTCGGTATTATTACTATTTTCTTGTCTTCCATTTGCATTATAGTTTTTGAATTCCCTATTCTGTGTCGCCTGAACGCAGTCCCTGATTGTGGAGTTCAGTTCCAAGTGCAACGCTTTTGGCATTTTCAAGACGTTTTGGTATTTATCGCTTGTCCCTGCAAAGCGCCGCGAACCGTAACTGAAAATCTCCTATTTAGTCTCGTTCAGCATCTCTTTTACAGCTGCTTCCAACTGCTTGTCTTCACCCTTGAGTATCGAAACAGGATCATTGTAAACCACGATATCTGGCTCAACCTGATGGTTTTCGCTGTAATATCCCTCTTTCTTGCACCATGAACCTACCTGAGGAATACCGAATATGATGGTCGGATTGATCTGAGTCTCCCACCAAACCGCAGTCATAGTACCTGCAACAGGGGCGCCGATCAATTTTCCGATTCCGAGTGCCTGGTAAGCGTACGGGAATCCGCAGGCATCCGAGTAATTGTCCTCGCATACAAGCACGCAGGACGGTTTTGTCCACTTGCTGTAAGGGTCGGAGCCGATATATTGTCCGCGCGGTTTGTAGTCGACGTATGCTTTTCCGCTGAGGAAAGTCACGAGGTCATCGTGAAGCCATCCGCCTCCGTTGTGTCTGGTATCGACAATCAGGGCGTCAGTGTTGCGGTATTTGCCGAGAGCCTTGGAATAAACCTCTCTATAGCTAGGGGAGTCCATACCTTCAACGTGAACATATCCGAGTTTGCCGCCTGAGAGTTCCTTAACTTTAGCCTCTCTCTGTTTTACCCATCTCTTGTACATCAGCTCGCTGTCGGAATATGACGGCTCCACGAAAATTTCAACGTCCTTCTTGCCGCCTTTTTTCAGAATGATGGAGGTCTTCTTGCCGGCCTTTCCTGTAAGCAGCTGATACCAGTCTTTGCCGGCCTTAATCTCCTGTCCGTCAACTGATGCGATGATGTCGCCTTCTTTGACTTCCGGATATGCGATTGAGAGTGCGCCGTCAGGCAGGACTTCCTTGATCTTGAGTCCGTCTCCGGTGTAGTCTTCATCGTAGAGCACTCCAAGGCATCCCATATTGAGGCCTGTGCGGAATCTGTATCGGCCTCCCGTGTGTGAGCCGTTCAATTCTCCGAGAATCTCGGAAAGCAATTCGGTGAAATCGAAATTGTTGTCTATGTATGGGAGGAACTTCGAGTAGTTCTCTTTGTAGTAATCCCAGTCAACTCCGTGTAAATCAGGGTCATAGAACTTCTCCTTGACCTGCTTCCACATGTGGTTGAAGATATATTCACGTTCAGCTTTAGGCTTGAATTCGAATTCTCCGGAATATGTGATTTCCTTATCTTCTCCACCGTTGACACTGAGTTTGCAGATGCCTGAACCTGAAGGAATGTAGAGAGTGTTTCCGTCCGACGACGGGATAAGTGAACCGGCTGTCCTTTTCTTCAGCACTTTCACACTCCCTGTTTTCATATCTTTTACGCAGAGGTCGTAACTGCTTTCGAGTCTGACCTCATAGTACAACTTCTTGCCGTCGTTTGTGAGATAATGGTCGTACAGTCTGCCGGAGAGGCTTGTCAATCGGAATGTCCTTTCGGCGCGGTTCTCGAGATCCAGTTTGAGTTTCTCGACTTTCTTGCTGTCAGTGCTGTCCTTTTTCTCTTTCTTCTCTTCTTTCTTGGCTTTCTTGTCATCACCTGCAAGCAGTTTGGCTATTTCGTCATCCTCTTTGTCTCTGAAGAATTCGGTCATAGCCTTTGCGTCGAAGAACATTATGTAAACGTCATTTTCAGCGCCCCAGCTTCCGTGGCTTCTATATCCGTCCTTGTCGGACTGCCACACCATAGCTTTGCCGCCCAAGGCCCAATGGAATGCGCCGTCGCTGTATCCGCTCTCGGTCAGGTCTGTGACTTCTTTTGTGTCAATGTCAATCAGAGCTACGTCAGGATTGTTCCAACCGCCGTTAGCCTGATATGTTGAAAGTAGATAATGGCTGTCCGGGCTCCATTCGAATTGTGTGTCTCCGTCTGTGTATGAGTAATTTGCGCCTTTCAGCAGAGAAACAGTCTTGCCGCCTTTTGTAGGCTTGATCACAAGTTCAGTCCTGTCACGCAGATATGCGACATATTTGCCGTCAGGAGATACTTGCGGCTGAAAACAGGTTTCGCCTTCATCAGAGAACAGTTCCTCCTTGAATTCGTTGGCGTATGTGAATCTCTTGTCTTCCTTGTTAACCAAAGATGTTCTCCAGATGCCCCAGTTGCCGTTTCTCTCAGCTGCATAGTACAGAGTGCGTCCGTCTTCGGAGAAGCATACGTCTCTTTCCTGTTCGGCGGTGTTGGTGATTCTTTTTGTGGTAGAATAATCGGCTGAAGTGACGAAGACATCGCCTCTGATCACAAGCGCGATTTCTTTCTGGTCCGGTGAAACGGATATGGATGTTGCGCCACCTGACAGTGTCATCTTCTCTACATCACGTTCATTTTCATCAGAATATACTGTAATCTGCACCTTTTCAGGCTGACTTCCTTCTTTGAGTGTGTACAGATCGCCGTTGTATGAATATGCCAATGTGCCGTTGGCTGCAACGGAGAGATATCTTACAGGGTTTTTGGTCTCGAATGTCAGCTGCACGGACTTCTCCGGAGCGGAAAGTGAGCTTTTGTATATGTTCATTGCCTTGCCGTCACGCTCGCTCAGGTAGTAGAATGTGTCTCCGTCGTTTGCGAATACCGGATTGCGGTCCTCTCCAGCATAGTCGCTCAATTTCTTGAATGTGCCTTCGGCGTTGATGCTGAATTTGTCTCCGGTTTTGCCGGTATAAAGCCATATGTCTCTGGTGACTGCGGATGTATGGTGCTTTCTGAGAGGGTCTTCGTAACCTTTGTAATCCTCATAGAGGACTTTTCCGTCTTTGCTTACGCTCAGGTTGGAGATTGTCAGCGAGGTTATCCTTACAGGGCGTGCTCCTGTGGTGTCAGTATAATAGAGTTGGGCGTCTCCCGGGAAGCCGTCGTATGACGCATCCTGCTGGATGTTTGAGGAGAAAACTATCTTTCCGTCAGGCAGGACGCTCAGCAGATTCTCATTGCCCGGGTGGAATGTCAACCGTTTAGGGCTGCCGCCTTCGCACGAAGTGATATAAATGTCGCGGCTCTTCTCCCTGAACGATGTGAAGACAATGTTCTTGCCGTCAGCTGTCCACATTGGGTCAGAGTCGTATGCGCTGTTCGTCGTTATCTGAAGAGCTCTTCCTCCGGTGACAGGGACTACGAAAATATCGCCCTTGTAACTGAATGCGATCTTGCTCCCGTCCGGAGAAATGTTGTTTTTCCTAATCCATTGAGGTGTCTCCTGACCGAATGTCAGGCCTGAGATTAATGATAACCCCAAAATCAATGCTGCTATTCGTTTCATATTCTAAAAATATTTTCAATCTTAATAAACTGCCACCCTCCATCGCTCCGCCTTTCCGTCTGTTTGTATTCTCGTCCGCGTTCCTTCCTTCAGAAGTTCGGAAATGCAGTTGAAGTGCTCTGATATACCTTCGTCAGGTTTTAACAAACCCTTTTGGACCGCCAGCCTGATGTGGCACACATAAATCTTTCGAAAATAACTAATTTTCCCGAGATAATTCAAAAATGGTTTTGGAAAATTGTAACTTTACGCGCTCACAGTTCGAGAGGTGGGAACTTTTTCAGTACAAATCAAAACGCCTTTGGCGATTCCTCATAATCGTAAATAAGGAAGCTGCTGAACGAAAATCGAATAGACGACAATTTATGAAATTCATTAAACGAATCTTACTGACATTATTGATGTTTTCTCACTTTACGCTGTTGGTGTCAGCATCTGAACGTGACAAGTCGGCTTTCGCGTATTCCGGCTTCTCGGGCGGGATGATGCTGCATACAGGCTATGTGACTGCCGGCAACGTGAATTTCATAGGGAGCGGAGGCGAATCTTCAACTGTAAATATGTCCGGAATGCCTTATGGAATAGGCGGCGCAATCAAGGTCGGGTTCGGTAAATACCTCCGGATTGGCTCGGAAGGATATGTTTCAACGCTCAATTATGCGGATAACCACAGCTACGAGAGTATCGGGTGGGGAGGAATACTTGCTGACGGAGTGCTTCCTTTGGGTAATTTTATGCCTTTTGCGGGAGTTACTGTCGGAGGCGGTGGCGTCAAGAATATTACGGTGCTGGAAAATACTACGGATGACTACATCCTTGATGACAGGACAACATCCTACCGTAATTATTCATTCTTTGCGCTGGACCCTTTCATCGGAATTGAATACGCACTGACCGGGCGTATCCATCTTGTATTGAAAGCAGATTACCTTATGAACCTTTCATCGCATCAAGACGACTTCGTCCGTGGCCCCAGAGTCTATGTCGGCTTTATGTTCTGCCATTGAAATGTAACC
>CAVHJF010000037.1:0-24541 GCA_963636275.1 Acutalibacteraceae bacterium
AGATTCTTATAGGCATCATAGCTCAAGAAATTGCCGAGACGCCTACAACAAGAAGTAGAACTATTTCCGGGCGTTGATCCGCTTTCTAAGGCCGGAAGACAGGGATATAGGATAATCCTTGTCGGACTGGTTGAGCCACTTGAGCGCCAACTCATTATCGCCAAGCATAAAGCATCCGAGAGCTATATTATACTCAGCACAAGACCTGCGCATCGTATTGTTTGTATTGACCAGCTTCATCCACACCTCAATGGCCTCTTTCCACTTAAAATCGTAAGCCAACTGGGAAGCATTATCCCAGTCTGACGGAGACTCATAATACAGAAGCGTGAATTGCTCGCTCTTCCAGACCGGAGCAAATATCTTTGCTGACAGAGCTCCGGCGGCTTCAGCCTGATTGTTCAAAGACGGCCATACCATATCGGAAACCGCACTTCTTGGCGTATATACATCCACTGATACCGTACTCTTCAATTCCTTGCTGCCGGACCACGCATAGACAGTATCAATCTTTCCCATTGAATCATAAGCATATAGCTTGAGTTTCATAGGGACCGTAGCCGTATAGAACAAAGCCGTATCCGTTGCTGACACTTCCTTCTCAGCTATTGATACATTACCGAATTCAGGCGAATCAAACAGGAAAACAACGTCATCTCCTGTCTTCATCACCATATTCGACAGCGAATCAACAGACGGATAGTTGCCGTCTGATTGTTTCTTGATCTTATAAAGATTCACCGCCTGCTGCCCTGAATAGTAATTCTTCTCGATGGCACCGGCAAATCCGTTCAGCAGATAATCGGTAAAAACAGAATCTTTTGACTCTTCGCTGTCCAGACAAACCACTGCGATAGACTTCCCTGTCAGAGAGAGTCCCGATTTTGACGGATAGCTCATCTCAATATTCATACTGAAAGCCTGCGGATCACAGGATGTGAATCCAAATGTTGCCGCAGCCATTGCCACAGCGACAGTAATTTTAAGGACAGTTTTCATCATATCTATATATATATTCTGCAACCAAATCGTACTCGCCGGCTTCGGTAATGCGGACATTAATGAATGTGCCGACCATATCTTCCGGAGAAAGTTTCATCTTGTCCGCGTCATATTTGACAAGCACCTCTCCGTCAACTTCAGGGCTTTCAAACTCGCTTCTGCAAACAAAGACACCGTCATTGTAATCATCGATGATGACCTTGCACTCGCTGCCGACGCGGCTCTCGTTGAAAGCAAACGATATGCCACGCTGGAGTTCCATAAGCTTGTTCAGACGGTTGGTCTTCGTCTTCATTGTCACGGAGTCCTTGAAATTCTCGGCATCAAAAGTCCCCTCTTCTTCGGAATACTTAAATGCGCCGAGCCTTTCGAATCTTGCATCCTCGACAAAATTCAGCAACTCATTGAATTCTTTCACGCCCTCGCCAGGATGTCCGACTATCATAGTGGTTCTCAATACGATACCGGGAACTCTCTCTCTCATTTTTTTGATAAGAGCCCTTGTCCAGGCGCCGTCAACGTGACGATGCATCATATCCAGAACTTTGTCCGAAACGTGCTGCAACGGAATGTCGAGATAGCGGCACACCTTAGGGTTCTCGGCCATCTGCGTCAGAACGTCATCAGGAAAATCAGCCGGATAAGAATAATGCACTCGAATCCACTCAAGCCCGTCTATCTCAGACAACCTCTTGAGCAACGCCCCCAATGCACGCTTGCGATACAAATCCAAGCCGTAATAGGTTGTGTCCTGGGCAATGAGCACCAGTTCCTTCACGCCGCCTTCTACTAGAAATCTTGCTTCCTGCACCAAATCTTCAATCGGCACTGATCTGTGCGCTCCGCGTATGAACGGTATAGCGCAATATGAGCACCTCCTGTCACATCCTTCTGATATCTTCAGATAAGCGTAAGGAAGCTTCTTTCCTGTCAGAATACGGACATTTCTGCGGTCATCTTTCATACTGCAGCCCAATGCCTTCACAATCGGTTCGATCGAACGCGCGCCGAACCAGCCGTCAACTTCAGGGACAAGGGCGGGCATTTCGTCACTGTATCTCTGGGAAAGGCAGCCGAACACATACAATTTACCGATTTGTCCGGCCTTCTTACGTTCAACTGCCTGCAGAATAGCCTGTACTGACTCTTCTTTGGCATCACCGATGAAGCCGCACGTATTCAGCAGAAGATAATCCAGATATCTGTCCTCACCGGCAGGCACTATCTCATATTCGTCCCTCACCTGAGCCAGCAGATGCTCTGTATCCACATCATTTTTGGAGCAGCCAAGAGTGACAACCTGAAGCGTCTTCTTATTTTCAGACATTGACTTATTCATTGACTTTGTCGTCCCCTGCAGCCTCTTCTGTCTCTGCGGCATTCTCTTCCTCAAAATCCAGAGATGCGAAATTCTTCAGTTCGTTGTACCATTCCACAACCTTCTTCATGTGAGAGACATAGAAACGGTCAGCATCGTAATCCGGAACAGCCTTGGCGAACAATGATTTCAATTCCTCTGAAGATGCCTTTGCAGTCGGGGCGTCAGCATCACCCAGAACAGCCTTGAGTTTCAGGAATACATCCTTCAATTTTAGTTCGCCTTCTGAAGTATAGATTGAAATATCAGCAAGAGTGGTGATTCTGCTTTTCATATCGAAACAAGTTCTGCGCTTGTCTGACAACGCCTCGACGATAGCTCCATTGCGAGCCTGCGCGATGTAATTGAACAAGCCGTGCTGTCCTGATACTGAAAGAATTCTAGCCAAATCTGTTTTCATAGTTTTTTACTTTTTATTGCAACTTTGTTCAGCGGCAATCAGGCGGAAGACCTTATCTGTTTCCGAGATCAACTCGTCCAGACTGCCATTATTATTGATAATGTAGTCAGCCTTGGAAAAATCCAGATGCTGACAATTTATACGCTTTTTAATTTTTTCCGGTTCGCATTCGTCCCTCAGGCTTGCCCTGCGGATTCGCGTTTCCTCGGAAGCCGTCACTGCGATCGCCTTGTTGAATCTGCCATTGAACAACGGCTTGTCCAATGCAATAGCGGATTCCATACAGACCAGAGGCTCAGTTCCGGCATATCCTTTCCAATCTTTCGCTGACAAAACATCCGAAGTCCAATGCTCAAAATCTTCAAGGACAGCAGGATGCACAATCTCCTCCAACTTTCTGAGCGAGCTTTCGTCATTGAAAATCAGAGCCGCCAACAACTTGAAGTCAATCTTGCCGGAGTCATCTCTTAATGACTGCCCGAAAGCATTTTCCAATCTATACCCCAATTCTCCGTCGTACAACCTCTTCGTGCGGCTATCACTGTCATACACCGGAACTCCCTGCGACTCCAGATACCTGGAGACCTCTGATTTCCCGCTTCCGATGCCGCCCGTTATGAGAACTGCGTACGCCATTATCTTTGACTTTCTACACAATCAAAAACTTCCGGTGATATATTGTATCCAATCACTCCCACAGGCACTCCGTCCGCATTCGGAATACATTGTCCGTCAAGCGATTTGATAAAGTCGCCGTAATCGACATACAGTTTCATCCTGTCTGACGGATCAGAGGTCACCGGAAAAGCGCATCTGAATGTCACTTCCGCCACGGATGGATATACAATCAGGAATTTTCCCTTAGGAACATTCTTCGCCACAACAGGCACCTTCGATTTTATCTCGACATAACGCGAGACCTGAAGATTGTAACGGACATACGTATCTGAAAGCCTCACTCCTGCAAGTTTATCGAGTTTCACGTCTCCCCTGGCAGATGCACTGAGATTTGACAGCGCAAATGACTCGGTATATACGCGACTGATAGACGACAGCGCTTCCGGCTCGCCGTAAACAGTCACGGAATCGGGAACAACCTTAAGCCCTGAAGCATTGATATACTGGGGCTTGAAACTCATTGTATAGACAGGCTGCACAGGCACTCTCTTATGGTTCTCATACGGAAACCTGAACATAAGCGTGTCCGACACGAACGATTCCAATTTGGCTCCGTTACCGAAAATCTGGCTGAAATACTTGCCGAAATCCTCCGATGTCACATAGAACATTTCTTCACCGCAACTGTGCATATCGGAAGAATTGAATGTAACATCGACCGGAGTCTTGTGACTGGCCCTCATAAGTTTAATCAGGCTGAATCCGCTCGCCTTGCACTTTGCTGTGACAACTGTCGAATTGACCGAAGAATAGGAATGGCCGTTAATGTCGCACAACGCCCTCACCGGAACATCTATGAGTTCCGAATAGTTCATCGTGAGATTGTGGGTCAACCATATACCATAAGCAAGCAGGAGAGAGACAATAAATACTTTTGCATCCCTCCCGCTTATATTCAAAGTCCTGAATATTTTTCCGAACAAGTCGAGCATATCAGAAAGTCCGGAACCGGACGACTACTGCTGCTGAGCCTCAGAGAAATCCTTTACAAGAGAATTCTTGTCCACTCTGAGTTTGGTCTCGCCGTCAACTTTGATAAGAACTGTCCTGTCCTTGATTTCGTCAACAACTCCGTAGATACCTCCGACAGTAACGATTTTGTCTCCTTTCTTGAGTTCTTTACGGAATTTCTCGAGTTCTTTCTGCTGCTTACGCTGCGGGCGAATCATAAAGAACCACATCACTACGAATATAAGGATAAGCATCACCCACATAGACCAACCTGCACCTGCCGGCTGACCAGCTTGTGCCGCAGGGGTCTGAAGAATTAAAGTAAGTATATTCATTTTCAATTAAAATTATTCTGTTTAACAAATATAACAAAAACTATTGATTACGCAATACCATAAAGGCATCCGACAACGCTATACCAAGCCGGCGCCGGATTTTACGATTTTCCCGTCCTCAACCAGTTTTCCGAGCAGTTTGTCCAGCAATCCATTGACGAAAGAACTGCTCTTCGGAAGGCTGTAGAATTTGGAAATCTCCACGTATTCATTCATTGTCACCTTGAGAGGAATCTCCGGAAATGCCTCAGCCTCAGCCAGTCCAAGCGCAACCAACGCAATGTCTGAAGAATTGAGACGGTCTGCTTCCCAGCCTTTCACTGACGAAGAAATGAGTTCAAAATAGCCTTCATATCCGGTGAATGCAGTCTTGAGCAACTTGGTGACAAAGACTTTGTCGCTCTGGACATCTGCGGATGGATTCTTGCGCTTCAGCATATCACTCAAGTATAAATCCGGCAGACGCCACTGGTTTCCGGCGGCTATATCTTCCATTGTACGGCAGCAATATGTGAGGGAATATGCCAAATCGTCTATCCAATATATGGAAAGGTCCTCCAAAATGGCCGGCAGCATCTCATTGTCAACAAACTCATTCTCAAATATTTTGATGAACAGTCTGCAGTCTTCTTTGAGCGAACGCTCCGGCGACTCCATATATTTCTGGAAATACTTCTTTCCTTTCATTGAATCCAGGACCGAGCTTATAAGCAAGTCATAAGGCTGCCAGGAGAATCCCTTACGAGAGACAATCTTCTGGAAATCAGGATCATTTCTGAAAAATTCAGCGACCTTGTTTTCAGCGAATTTCATATTCGGAGAAAGGTCCTCTGTTGTCGGATTGAATTTTTTCTTCGCCTGCTCTATTCTGTTGTGGGCCTCAACTGTCAACGGTTCTATTATTGAGAGCATAAACAAATAGAGGTCTCTGGTCGCCTCACACGAACGGTCAAGTTCCATCATAGCGTCGTCCAACGTCATCCGTCCGATTGACGCATACCCATAGAGCACCTTGAATGCTTTTATTCTCAATATCCTTCTGCCTAACATGTAATAATATGTTAATCTACTTCAATATATTTTTTCAAAAAGTTTTCAAAGATACTACCATTTTTCAGAATTTTCCTTAAATTTGGTAAATAAAATTAAATCAGAAAGGGAGATATGTACAACGATGATTATGAGGGAGGCTACTCCCGTGACCGCTCCGGTGAAGAGATTTACTCGAAGCCTGTGAGAGCCGGAAAGAGGACTTATTTCTTTGATGTCAAATCGACGAAAGGAAACAACGACTTTTATCTGACAATAACTGAAAGCAAGCGCAAAACTGAATCTGACGGACGTTTCAGCTATGACAAACATAAGATTTTCCTTTACAAGGAAGATTTCGAGAAGTTTGCCGACGGACTTGAGGACGCCATCGAATACATCAAGAGCAAACTTAACGGCGCAGAGCCTGCCGCAAAGGGAGTTGAGACTTCCGAGCCTGCAGAGTCAAGCAAAGATTCCGATATCTTCTAAATTGCAGCAATCAAGTTTGCGCACGGCGCGATAAAATAAGAATGAGGGCGACTATAAAAGTTTATAGGCGTCCTCATTTTTTTGCTCCAATTTCGCTAAAAGACTACGGCCATCTCGAAAATCAGCCGTGTATGAAACACATATATCAGCGCAAGTTATTTGCATCTGACTTTGCATCAATTCGGGTATTTTTCGTTTGTCGAATAAAATCGTTAAATTTGGGCACTAGGTAATGCGCGCTTAGGATTGCCTAGCGTAAAATATCACGTCAAGCATTATGAGTTCTATTCTGCTTAAAAATACAATATGCAACGGTGCCCTCTCGAACATATTCATCGAAGGGCAAAGAATACGTAAAATCACTAAAGTCGGGTCTGACGACTCTGGCGAAATCCCAATCGCCTCCGGAATCGAAGTGATGGACTGCGGCGGCAAGACCGCCATTCCGGGATTCATCAATATGCACACTCACGCGGCGATGTCCCTTATGAGAGGAGTTGAGGAGGATGTCGTATTCGCCGACTGGATTTCCAAAATATGGGAGATTGAGTCCAATGTGGACGAAGAATTCGTTTACTGGGGCACGAAGGTGGCCTGTCTGGAAATGATCAAGACCGGAACAACCACATTCAACGACCAGTACTGGTTCTGCAAATATGGACGGAAGGCCGCAACCGAAATGGGCATACGTCCTGTGGTATCATACATTATGATTGACCAGAACGACCCTGAGAGTGCAGAACGTCAGAAAGAAGAGTGCCAGCAGGCATACGAGGAGGCTATGGCAATGAACGACGGCGCAATTTTCGCCATATCAATACATTCCGTGTACGCCACAAGCGAAAGTCTTATGCTTTGGGCTGCGGAATTTGCCCGTAAGCATTCTCTCAAAATCCACATACATATCAGCGAAACCGAAAAAGAGATTCTTGACTGCAAGGCTCTCCACTCCGGACTTTCCCCTGTGGAATATCTCGATGAACTGGGCATTCTCGGCCCGGATGTAATAGGCGCGCACACATTGTGGATAAGCGACAATGACATACGAATTCTGGGCGAGCGCAAAGTAAGTTGCGTTCACAACATCAACTCCAACACCAAGTTGTCATCCGGATACACATTCAAATACAATGAACTTAAAGCGGCCGGTGCGAACGTATGCCTCGGCACGGACGGATGCGCATCATCAAACAATCTGGATATGCTGGAGGCGATGAAGACATCCGCATTGTTCCAGAAAGCCTGGAGAAGAGATCCTAAAGCCCTTCCACTCAATGAGTTGATGAACACCGCTACAATAAACGGAGCAAAAGCATTGGGCATTGACGCCGGAATCATCAAGGAAGGTATGCTTGCGGACATTCTGCTGGTCAATACAGACAGTTCATTCTTCCTGTCTCCGGGAAGTTTCCTGTCAAATCTGGTATATTCCGCGCATAGCGACTGCATCGAAGATGTCATCGCGAACGGAAAATTCGTCATGCGGAACAGAAAGGTGAAAGACGAGGCCCAGATACTCAACAGCGCCCGCGAACAATTGGAGAAAATCATTTAATCTATATACTATGGATCCAAGAGCAGAAAAAATTTATACAGCAGCAGAATATGTCAAGAACCAGCTGAACGGGAAAGTCCCTCTTGCAGGAATCGTTCTCGGAAGCGGACTCGGCAAACTAGCAGACAAGATACAGAATCCTACCGTCATACCGTACAAGGATATTCCAGGATTTCCAGTCTCCACTGCAATAGGACATAAGGGAAATTTCATCGCCGGAGAACTAGGAGGCAAATTCGTCATTGCGATGCAGGGACGAATCCACTATTACGAAGGTTATCCTATGGAGCTGGTCACATTACCGATTCGCGTAATGAAAGTGCTGGGTATCAGCCACTTGTTCGTATCCAACGCAGCCGGAGGAATCAACTTCGATTTCCGTGTAGGAGACCTTATGATCATCAAGGACCATATCAATCTCCTTCCGAATCCGCTCATCGGCAAAAATCTTGACGATTTCGGACCGAGGTTCCCGGATATGACTCACCCTTACGATGCAAAACTGATCGCAAAGGCCAAGGAAATTGCAGCGGATGCGGGCATTGCACTCAGAGAAGGCGTGTATATCGCCGGCACCGGTCCTTCTTATGAAACGCCTGCTGAATGGCACTTCTTCCGCACAATCGGAGCTGATGCCGTAGGAATGAGCACTGTGCCTGAAGTGATTGTCGCCAGACACTCTGAGATTCCTGTATTCGGTATGTCCGTCATCACAAATGCGGCCCAGGTGGAATTCGATGCCGACTATAAAAATGACGGAGACGATGTTGTCAAGGCCGCAGATTTGGCTGCAGACAAAATGACTCACATATTCTCAAAAATCATTGAATCACTATAATGGATTTCGGTTTTTTCAGGGTTGCCGCAGGTGTCCCGAGAGTAAAAGTTGCGGATGTCGAAGCCAATATAAATGAAATCTGCAAGCTGACGGAACAGGCCGAAAATGAAAAAGTTTCGCTGATTGCATTTCCGGAATTATCCGTAACAGGATATACTTGCGGAGACTTGTTCGGTCAGGAATTATTGATAAGGAAAGCCGAGGACGGCATAAGGCAGCTGAAATCCTTTTCACGGGGAAAGTCCATAACCATAGTCGTAGGCGTACCTGTCAGAGTCAACGCATCCCTGTACAATTGCGCAGCCGTCATTCACAACGGCTCACTGAGGGGGCTGGTTCCGAAGATCTATCTTCCGACATACAACGAATTCTATGAATCAAGATGGTTCTCAAGCGGAGCGGATTTTCTGTATGGAGCGGAGAAATCAAACTCGAGGATATACGACGACGCCAAGAATTGCAGTTCTGCGGCCGCCGGTGAGGAAATATGCTATGCCGGACATAAGGTAAACATTTATCCGAACCTTCTGTTCAATGTTGGCAAATGCACATTCGGAATCGAGATTTGCGAAGATTTGTGGACTCCGGTACCGCCGTCATCTCATCATGCGCTTGCCGGAGCGGAGATAATTGTCAATCTCTCCGCCAGCAATGAAGTGCTGATGAAACACCAGTACAGGAAACAGCTTGCAAGTCAGCAGTCCGCAAGGACAATCTCAGGATATGTCTACAGTTCCTGCGGATACGGAGAGTCCACTCAGGACGTTGTTTATGCAGGTTCTTCATTCATATATGAAAACGGCAGTCTATTGTCGGAAAACGAAAGGTTCTCAATGTCATCGAATCTCATTTCCGCTGACATCGACATAGACAAGTTGAAGATACTCAGGCAGAAAGAGACAACATTCCATTCTGTTTCACCGGACGGCACCAGAGATGGCGAATACTCCCGCACGTATGTCACAATTCCTGCCGGCAATGGCGCTGAAACTGATTTCGAGAAGGAATTGAGGAGACATATTGACGCACACCCTTTCGTGCCCGGAAATACGGAAGAGAGAGACGAGAGGTGCAGAGAAATCACCGACATCCAGGTAATGGGCCTCGCAACCAGACTCGCTCATATCAATTCCAGAACCGCAGTCATAGGCATTTCAGGAGGGCTTGACAGCACTCTGGCGCTGATTGTTACGGTGCTGGCTTTTGACAAGTTGGGCTGGGACCGGAAACGGATTATCGGAATCACGATGCCTGGGTTAGGAACGACAGTGAGGACACACTCAAATGCGGCAGACCTTATGAGCGCTTTGGGAGTAACTTCTATGGAAATCCCTATCGGAAAGGCCGTTGCGCAGCATTTTGAAGACATCGGACAAGATCCGTCGGTCCAGGACGTAACATACGAGAATTCACAGGCACGTGAGCGCACCCAGATTCTGATGGATGTCGCAAACAAGGAAAACGGAATAGTTGTCGGCACAGGAGATTTGTCGGAACTGGCACTAGGTTGGGCAACATACAATGGTGACCACATGTCAATGTATGCCGTAAACGCCAGCATTCCAAAGACTTTGGTCAAATATCTTGTGGGATGGGCCGCCAACAGCCATTTCAGTGACGATGTCCTTAAAAGCGATTCTTGCGGACATTCGGGAAGCGACATTGAAACCGGGCGCAGTGTGCACGACATTCTTATGGACATAATCGACACGCCTATAAGTCCGGAGCTGAAACCGGCTGACGACAACGGGGATATCGCACAGAAAACCGAAGACCTTGTGGGCCCATACGAGTTGCACGACTTCTTCCTGTACAACATTTTCCGTTTCGGATATGCTCCTTCAAAGGTGTTCTTCCTTGCCAGGAAGGCATTCGCGGGAGTCTATGATAATGAGACCATTATGAAATGGCTTAAGACTTTCGTAAAAAGATTTTTCGCGCAGCAGTTCAAGAGGTCCTGTCTTCCTGACTGTCCTAAAGTAGGTTCAGTATCTCTGTCGCCAAGAGGAGACTGGAGAATGCCTTCAGATGCCTGGAGGACATTGTTCCTTGCTGACCTCGACAAGATTGACGCGAATTAGAAACACCTCGAACTGCAGTAGCGGCAATGTATTGCAGAAAACAAGAAGGGATGACTGACATAAATACAGCCATCCCTTTTTCATTTATCTTCCAATTGATTAGCGACGTTTCAGACGTGCGGCAAGAGAGCCGTCCATAGCGCCCTTCATCAGCTTTCTGGTGCCTTCAAACTGCTTCAGAAGCCTGTTAACTTCCTGAATTGAAGTGCCGCTTCCGTCAGCTATACGTTTGCGGCGGCTGCCGTTTATAAGCTCCGCGTGGTCACGCTCATACGGCGTCATAGAAAGAATAATAGCCTCAACACTCTTGAACGCGCTGTTGTCTATATCCACATCCTTCAAGGCCTTGCCCATTCCAGGGAGCATTGAAGCCAGATCCTTGATATTGCCCATCTTCTTGATCTGCTGAATCTGATTGTAGAAATCCATCAGCGAGAACTGATTCTTGGCAAGTTTTTTCTTCAGTTCCCTGGCCTGTTTCTCATCAAATTGTTCCTGTGCTTTTTCAACGAGGGAAACGACGTCACCCATACCGAGAATACGGTCCGCAATTCTGGCAGGATGGAATACATCCAACGCGTCTATTTTCTCGCCTGCAGATATGAACTTGATAGGCTTTCCGACCACAGCTTTGATTGACAACGCGGCACCACCACGAGTGTCACCGTCCATCTTAGTCAGGACAACTCCGTCAAAATCAAGCGTTTCATTGAATGCCTTAGCTGTTTCGACTGCGTCCTGTCCAGTCATCGCGTCAACGACGAATAGAATTTCCGTAGGATTGACCGCATTCTTTATAGCTGCGATTTCGTCCATCATCTCCTGATCAACAGCCAGACGGCCTGCGGTATCAATTATCACGACAGGAATTCCCTCAGCCTTAGCCTTAGCCACGGCATTCTGCGCAATTTTTACCGGATCTTTGCATCCGTCTTCAGAATAGACAGGAACGCCGGCAAGCTCAGCCATCACCTTCAACTGGTCAATCGCAGCAGGTCTGTACACGTCACAAGCTGCCAGAAGGACTTTCATTCCTTTCTTTGACTTGCAGAGGTTTGCAAGTTTAGCAGTAAACGTAGTTTTACCTGAACCCTGCAGACCTGATATGAGGACAATTCCAGGATTTCCCTTGACATTGATCTCCTGCGCCCCTGAGCCCATAAAATCAGCAAGTTCATCGTGGACAATCTTGACCATCATCTGCTGAGGTTTGACAGCCGTAAGCACATTCTGGCCCATTGCCTTATCCTTCACACGATCGCAGAATTCCTTAGCTACCTTGTAGCTGACGTCGGCATCAAGAAGCGCCTTGCGGATATCTTTTACTGTCTCGGCGACATTGATTTCGGTGATTTTACCCTCACCCTTAAGTATTTTGAATGACCTTTCGAGTCTTTCTGAGAGATTTTCAAACATAACAATGAAACTGTGTATAAATGTAGTTTGCAAAATTACTCAAAAAAAACTAACTTCACATAACACATAAACTTAATAACTCGACCTATGTTATCAACAGAAGCTATTGAAATGGCGCTTGTCAGATCAAATTTGCCCAACCATATCAAATTATTCTTCCTAGGGATCTCGGGAAAGAAGGTGATGAAGTACAGCAAGAAGCGTATCATATCTAAAAGCACCCAATCCCAGGGCAGAATCTATGAAAAGAAAAATGACATTTCCGAAGATGAAATCCAGTCTAGACTGAAGAAGTGGACCTGCATCGAGGACAATATCCGCAACGATTTCAGCATTGAGTATCTTGCTGAACAATTGAGTATTAGCCGACGCTCTCTCGAACGTTTCGTACATTCCTCTACGAATCAGGATTTCAGATTTTGGAAGACTTCCGTCAGGATAGAACGTGCCAAGACACTGCTTCTTGAAAGAGAGGAGTCGCCCGTGATTGATATTGCAATGGCTGTCGGGTTCAATGACAAATCCAATTTCCACAAGAAGTTCAAAGAAATAACCGGATGCACTCCTTCTCAATGGCGAGAATGTGGAGGACATCCGGAAATATATGTTGACTTATGATTCTCGTTGACCTTGTCAACTAAGACTGTCAATCTTCGTTCTGATGTGCAGGGCGGAGAAGGTCAAGCACGACTTTCACCGGATTGAATGTTTCCAGAGGGACTTCGACAAAATAAGTATTCCAGTCACTCATAGAGCCGTTCCACAATCCCGGGAGTTCCAGAGCCTTCAATTCCCTTCCCTGATAACTCTTAGAGCTGATGAATCCTGCATTTTCATCCACATAATCCAGGAGATTGAACTTTTCGCCTTTGTAATTTCTTATGCAGCAGACCAGATCTACAGGATTGAAATGAGTTGAGCGTGACAGGATTTCTTTTGAATGAGGGTCATCCGGGTTAATCTGCACGCTTTCGAGAATCTGAAGATTGGACGAGCCGTCTTTTCCCGCTATTATGAACGGGCCTCCGCCAGGCTCACCCTGGTTGCGTACCATACCGCAGACACGAACAGGCCTGTCAAGTTTGCTGCGAAGGAGTTTTACTCTCTCCTCGATGCTTCGCGTTAGCGGCAACTGAATACATAATTCCTTATCGAGGAAATTCTCCACATTGTTGCATAGCTGGAGGCATTCCTCTGATTTCAAATCAGCAACAGCGTCAAACTGGTTGAGATATCCGAAAATCTTGTCGCGCAACTGGAGACATTTTCCCATAAGCGCTTTCTTATATCTCGCGGTCGTATGGAGAAATCTGTCGTTTGAAACATTGTCGATATTCTTGACAGAAACGATTTCCTCATCGAGTGCGTTAAGATTGTATATAAGCGCTCCGTGGCCGGCCGGTCTGAACAGCAAATCTCCCGATTCCGTGCGGAACGGTTTGTTTTTCGTGTCAACAGCCACAGTATCAGTTGATTTGTTCTGGAAAGTGAATGATACGTTGTATTTCACTCCGAATTTCTTCTCGTAATCCGCTTTGACCTCTTCCAGAGCTTCCTTGAACAGCGGCTCAAATTCCGGAGAGATGGTGAAAACGATATTTGCCGTACCGTCTTCATTACGCATATAATCTTGAGCCTCAATAAGATGCTCAGCAAATGCAGTTCTGCATTCCCCGTCAGGATATCTATGGAAACGTATCACGCCCTTTGGCTTTGAGCCATAGCCCAAACCTTTGTCCGTAAGCACTTTTTCAGCGACGTCACGTCTATATTCCGAAGAATCCTCCGGCTCGCCGAACATTTCGGCTGTATAGAATGCAAAGTCCTTTATGCGGGCGGCAAGTTTCGCTACAGAAGAATCCGCTCCGGGATCTTTACCTTCCTCCAATGATGACAAACCCGAAAAAATATCCTTGAACATTCTCGATGCGGCACCGGAAGCAGGCACAAACTTGCATTTGCCTTTCACTGAAGCATTGTCACAATATGCGACAGCATCATCGGCCTCCTGCTCAGTCATAATCCTGATGCCTCTCTCCGGAGTTGCAGGTCCGACTATGTTCATCCAGGGAAAGCCCTTTTTGAAGCGTTCTACTTGAGCCTCAACCTGTTTCACAGAAGAACCACGCTCTTCTATTTTCCTGATATCGTTCTTATCAAACATAATGATAGATTTAACAAATGAATTACTCATCCAGTCAGCGCAAATTTACATCTTTTTCCGATTTTTCCTCGCGCTTATGGAACGAGAAGCCTTTCTTCATCGCCTAGTAAAAAATAAGACAACTAAAAAGTCTAACGACAGATTGGTTATCTCTCAGTCTAAAATAATTGTGGCAAAATCAAGAAAAATGAATTGACGATAATTGGCCACAGAAAGCACTGACACCCTCTTGTATTTTTTTCACCGTTCGCTGAGACGGTTTCCGGTAGCCAGAAATATAATGTCCCAGTTGTTTCTGATTCACACCGGTAATTCTCTCAAGACCAGCCAGCGTAAAAGCATACGCATATTCTTGGAGGAACGAAGGCACATCATAGATATAGTTAAAATCAACTTCCTCAAACTGCTTGCCGTCCGCGGCATACTCTTCTTTTATTTCCGAATAGCCATCCTCAAAATCTTTCTTGGCCTCTGCCACCGTAGGACCTGTTCCAGTTACAAGATAATCCATATCTGGAGCATTCATATATACACTGTAGTTACCGTCTGAAGCTCTTTCTATAACTGCATTCACTTTTCTCTTTTCCATAATTTCCTGTTTTTTATAAATATCATTCAAAGGAACAGTTAAATCCCAGCCGCCTGTTTTATTGCCTTCAAAGTTCCAGATGCCACTTCCTGCGACAGATGGTTACTAGTTCTGAACGTTTTCCCAGTTAGAGGACTAAACCATAGGGGATGTCCACTCTGCTGACGGCCTGTAGGATAGCAACCGGCTCTCCGAAGCATCTTGTGCAACTCACTATACTTCATTTTCTCATATCGTTTTTAGGTTACAATTCCAAAGGTAGTATTTTTACTATCTTTTTCCAATAGTTTTCTTTATTCCTTGGAAAATTATACCATAGCCTTGACTATCAACAAATTCAGTAGTCTTTGCTGACAGCAGTTAGTTAAGTCTTAAATAGCGTGGGGTATTACGGCAAGAAAGCAGAAAAACGTCAGTATGCTGAAATGTTGTTGATGCAAGGGCAGGCTTTTGCGCTGTCGAAAACGATGCGGAGTCCTTTGGTTCTAATTTTATCGAAGCGGAGAATGCGCTTATATCCGATGGTTGTCGTTTCTTCCATCTGGTTGAGTTTCACCCAGTTCCTGCCTTGCAAACAATATACGGAGAATGATTTCACGCGCTGTCCCAATGGAATATACTCCTGAAGCAGGAGGCGGGAAATCTCTTTCTCACCGCCGAAGCGGAACTCGATGCTGGCACCGTCGGTTTTCTTCGATGCCCAATAAGTGTCATACTGCCCGTCAGTGATATACTTGCCGATATGCTCTCCGTTATTGCTGTCAACAATCGGAGTGACGCCCTTCAAGACATCGACAGACAACTCCTGCTGAATCTTCTTGTGGAAATTCACAGCATTGGCAGAATCTACAGGATGAATCAGGCCGTCCTTGTCAACAGGGAAATTGAGCAGGAAAGTGGCATTGTGCCCGACACTTCTATAATAGAGGTCGCAAAGTTCGTCAGCAGTCTTGACCTTTGCATCTTCGCTCTCGTGATAGAACCAACCGGGCCTGATTGAGACGTCACATTCAGCAGGAGTCCACTGGTCTCCGTCCTCCCAACCGAACTGCAGCTGTTTATAGTTCTCATAACCAGGATATACCGTATTCGACGGAATCATAGACCAGCAGGTTTCACCGGCAAATCCTTTCTCATTGCCAACCCAACGGCAACCAGGACCGCCGTCGCCGAAAATGATAGCCCTCGGCTGCAAGCTGTCAACAATCTGATAGAGTTTATCAAACTGGTAGTAGTTTCTGCGGTCGATTGTTCGCTTCTCAGCCGCCCCGCCATACCAGCCATCTCCGCCATTGGCGCCGTCAAACCACACCTCGAAAACGTCACCATAGTTACTGAGCAATTCCTTGAGCTGACGCTTGTAATACTCTACATAGTATTGAGATCCGTAGCTTGTCTGATTCCTGTCCCAAGGTGAGAGATAAATGCCGAATTTCAAGCCATATTTCTTGCAGGCCTCGGAGAGTTCCCCCACGATGTCGCCATTGCCGTTTTTATATGGAGTATTGCGGATGCAGTAATCGGTGGTGCGAGTAGGCCAAAGACAGAAGCCGTCGTGATGCTTTGCCGTAATGATGACACCCTTCATACCTGCGGCGGAAAGCACTCTTGCCCATTGCTCGCAATCCAGCTTCGTCGGATTGAAAGTCTTGACATCAGAGTCCCCATAACCCCACTCCTTGTCATTAAACGTGTTCAATCCGAAGTGAATGAAAGCGTAAGTCTCCATCTTCTGCCATTCCACTTGCTTCTGGCTTGGAACAGGGTAAACAGGAGCCACATCATTCTGACGTTTCTGTCCCAAAGCCGTCAAAGCGGCAAGACACGTCATCGAGGCAAATAGCAATATCTTTTTCATTGACAGGAGGTTATATGCGGTAAGAGATTTCGTTAATCAATATACACTTCCCTTCTGTACTTATATTCGCTGCGCAGTTTATCAAAGTCACCCGGAGCGATTCGAAGCATGAAATCATCCGTAAAAATAGGATAATTGTATTGCAGAAGAGCGGCTATTTCACCCTGGTTCAATCCTTTGAGATGCAATTTCACAGCCTCGTTCTCCTCCAATTCCGTCTTCGGGAAGAATTCATACAGCTGAGTGATTCCGAAATAATGGGCCACAGCACGCACTGCCGCTGCTGTACCGTTCTGTTTTCCCTGATATGAATAGCCTGCAATATGCGGAGTTGCGATAGCGACTTTATCCATCAGTTCCAGGTCAATGTTCGGTTCGTGATTCCAAGTATCAATGATGACGGGTCCAAGTTTGGGAATAGCTTTTTTGAGAGCCTCTTCATCGACGACCTCTCCACGTGAGGAATTTATGAAGAACGCTCCAGGCTGCATCAATGAGAAGAAACGGCTGTCAGCCATACCTCTGGTAGTCTCGTCGAGCGGCGTATGCATCGTGACTATCTGGGAATTCTGCAGCAGATAATCCAGGTCGCAGAATCCGAACGGACCTTCAGCCTTGGCTCTTGGCGGGTCGCACTTGAGGACTTTAAATCCCAAAGCCAGTCCCATCCTTTCAATGAGACTGCCGACGTGGCCTACACCTATTATTCCTATCGTATCACCTTCAAGGCTTATAGCCCTGCGTGAAGCCAGGCCATAAAGAGCGGAGAACACATATTCCATCACTCCCCCGGCATTGCATCCGGGCGCATTGCGGACCACGATACCGTGCGAATCGCAGTACGGAAAGTCTATATGGTCGGTACCGATGGTTGCGGTAGCGATAAACTTAACTTTCGAACCTTCAAGCAATTGCGCATTGCATTTGGTCCTTGTACGAATCATCAGGGCATCTGCATCTCTGACAGATTCCGCATCAATTTCACCTCCGGGTATATATATGACATCGGCATAAGGTTCAAACACTCCCTCCAGAAAAGGAATAGCCTTGTCAGCAAGAATAGTAATCCTATTATTCATTTCAATATTATACTTTTAAGTGGCATAACGCCCTCTTTCGCATTATAAAACGGGTCTGCCAAGACAGCGCGGTTTATTGCTTCAACTATAGCTTCTTTATTGTAAAACAACTGATTGCGTATGACTGATGAGGATATTGCGCAATACAACACCCCATTTTTGACATATTTAGACAATGTATATGCCGCCGCCCCGGTGACTGAATCCCAAGCTTTGGTCACCAGGAACTCGTTCATACCGGACGAGAGTCTCATCGACTTCATCATCATAGGCATAAGGTCGCCTAACGATGACGGCGTTTTCCGCTCAATCGATATGCTTTTCCCTTTGTAGTTCATTGCCGTCTATTATGTTAATTATATGTTAATTATTGCAATCCCTCGCTCCGCTGGAGCGAACTGAAGTTTTATTGGGGAGCGTACTCCCCAAACCCCTTGGGTCGCGTTGCTCCGAAAGTTTGCGTTGCTCCGGACCTCTTCTATAGTCACAACGCTCCAAAATTATTACTCTAGTCGCAAGCTCCGATTATTCCGATTATTCCGATTATTCCAAAAATCTGAAATTACCGTTTTCGGTCTCGAAGTAGGCGCGGTCTTCTGTTATGCCGTCAACTATTCCCTTGAGACGGACTTTATTGCTGTCCGTAATGAATATCTGACCGAAATCATTGCCAGCAACCATCGAGAGCAGATTCGCAGTCCTGTCCATATCCAGTTTATCGAAAACATCGTCAAGCAGCAACAGCGGAGGAACTCCGAAATGCCCTTTCATAAGTTCATACTGGGCAAATTTCAATGAAACCAGGAATGACTTCTGCTGTCCTTGAGAGCCGCATTTCCTGATAGGATGGTCATCCATTGAAAACACGATATCATCACGTTGAGGCCCTACAGTCGTATATCCGAGAGCCAAATCCCTTCTCGCGACGGATGAGAGCACATCAGACAACACTCCCTTATCCATATCCGAGCGGTAAGATATGCTTACAGTCTCCTTTCCTCCCGACAATGCCTGATAATACTTCCCTACTACAGGTGACAATTCCTTTATAAATCTGGAACGCGCTTCATATATACGTCCGGCGAATTCTGACATCCGCTCGTCCAGCACTTCTACCAAAGACATATCAGGATGATCTTTCAAAGTAATGTTCCGCTGTGAGAGCAGCCTGTTATATTGCTGCACATCTGAAAGATACGCCCTATCCATCTGGGAGAGGACCATATTCAGAAACCGCCTCCTGTCCTCGCCGGAATCACTTACCAGAGAAACGTCGTCAGGAGATACCATAACGACAGGCAGTTCGCCGATATGTTCGGAGATCTTAGTATAAGGTTTGTCGTCCCGTTTGAATTTCTTGTCACCGGCAGAGGAAACTTTCACGGAGAATCTTGTCCACATTGAGTTCTGCATCAAATATGTCCCGGACAACGAGAAAGAATCTGTGCCGTAACGGAAATTATCCTTGTCGGAAACGCGGAAAGCGCTCTTTGTCATTGACAGATACCAGATTGCGTCAAGCAGATTTGTCTTGCCTTCGCCGTTGCCTCCGGATATGCAGTTGATATTGGAGGAGAATTCCAGCTCCGCCAATGATATGTTCCTATAATTCTGGACAACTGCTTTTTCCAGTATCGCCATAATTCTTTAATAAAATAGTCGGCCGAATGATGTCGCCAGCATTGAAAATCGGAATAGATTTCAGGCGCTTGTCGGATGCCGACAGATAAACCAAACAAAGATAATGAGGAAGACCATAAAAAACAATTTTTATAGTCTTCCTCATTATACTGTCTCACCTCCTGCACCTCCTCAAGGAGGACAACACGGACTTCGTCCGAGCGTCAGAACACCTCCTCAAGGAGGACAGCCGGGCTAAAAGAAATAACTGAGGGTTACGTTGAAGCCGATATTTTCAGTTCCATAGAGGACGGCGTGACTGCCGGGACTTACTCGGGCATTATACTGCTCCACCTTTCCAGTCTTGGATGAGAAGCCCTCATATTTCGTCCAGGTCTGTGGCTGCAGAGTGAACATCACCGGAGTAAATGTCATAGCTCCAGACAATGACAGCCTGCCGGTCATAAACCACTCGACACCCATATCCGCATTGATACCGAGTCCCTGGATGTAACCGACATTATATCTCTCGGTAGGTCTGGCATAGTCAATTCCCAGATCAGCCTCAAAGTCATTTAGGGTCGCACTTCCGCCAGTTGTGGCAGGACGAGTCATCGGCATTGAGGACGGCACCCTGTTTTCCGAAGTCAACTCATTGCCGTAGTTGAATTTAAGAGAGCCTCCTGCGATGGAATATGTCAAGCCGAATCCTGCGATGAATTTCAGAGGACCTTTGCCCGCCATATATTGGAATCCGATTGCAAGGCTGGCGTTATTCAGATTTGAAACCACAGCATCTATCACCTGGTTCCTGGACTCAGGGTCTATTGCCCTTGCCAGATCATCATCTACATATTCCCTGTAATCAATATGACTTCCATTAAGACCCAAAGCCGCGCGGAACGCCCACTTGTCACTCAGGAAATATCTGAAACGGAATGCTGCGAGAGGGTCCTGAGAGAGGATGAACATCTGTTTCTGGGAAGAAGCCATTCCCTCTATGAACTCACCGGCAAATTCGCCGTTCTTCGGCTGCATTTTCAGTTTATACGAAAGAGTGGCAGGGTTAAAGCTGACTCCTATGGACCAGTCTCCCCGTTTCGGCGAAAACCTTTGTGACTTTTCCGCGTTTCCTCCCGAATATGTCACCTTTACGCCTGCGTTATTCTCTTGCGCCGATGCCGCCAGCGGACACATTATAAGCATCGCAAGACTGATTAGTATAGTTTTCTTCATATATTTTGCTCATTTGACGGGAACTACCGCTACCGCAACCGGCATCGGAACATTTCCCGGAGACCATTTTAATTTATTCAACAGCAATTTTATAAATGGAGCACATTACGGCTGAACCAGACCTGCATCTCCGTAATTTGCAACAGGCTTCATATCCACTGCGAAATATGCCGCCGTACCGCAGTCCACAGTCTTGGAAACCTGCGTAAAGAAATAGGCATCAGTATTTACAGTTCCTGTCTTGCCTGTCTGAGTAGCTCTGTTGGTGGCCGCGTCACGACATTCCACTTTCACTTCTATGCTCTTTCCTACCGGGCAGCCGATTTTTGTCTCAAAATAGCCGTACTGACCTGTTTTCACTGTCTTAAGAGCATAATTCACATTTCCGGACGCGTCTTTTTCTCCATAAAATATATTAACGTCAAGTCCTGGATTGGCTGTATAAGGGTCCTGTCCTGAAGGACAATATCTTACGTGGCCGCAGATGATTGACTTGACCGGCAGATTCTCCTCAGTCAAATCCGTAGGCTGAACTTTTTCGCAAGACATACAGGCAGTTCCGGCCAACGAGACAACCAGCGCGAGGCAGGCCAGCCCCTTCATTTTGGCAATCGAAATTTTACGGAACTCTTTCAATAGCGGTTCCAATGCAAGAGAAGCCTTGCGTGCGCGCAATCCGGCAGCCTTGTTCCCCTTTGTCTGCTGAGCTGAAGCATCGCGGAGCATCATATCCGCGGTCTTTCTGATTTGATTCAAAATGTTCTGCATATCATCAAAATTTTATGTGTGTCAATAAAACAGTTCACAAAAAGTTATTCAAGTCCGTATCCGACAGATTCTCAGTCATTCGCTTTCTTGAAAACATAGTAATACCGTGTAGTCCCGGCGTCATCCGTAATTTGGATATTCACATTTTCATTCTTGCCGGTCACCGTATCAAACCATATCAGATACCCGTCATCCTCTGTATAGATTATTTCATATCCAAAACGGCTACCGCTGGTTTTTCCTTCTTTATCCCAGAATTTCACGCTTGAGGTAACACCCAAATACTCGTTATTCGCATACAGACCTTTTTCGTTAGAGCCTGTGGCAAACTTTACAAAAGCACCTCCGCTTTTAATCTGAGTCGCGGTGTATAATCCGGACGGAGACTTGGTCTTGTTTCCCTCTGTCCAGCTTTTCGAGCCGTAATTCATATAGTAGATTTTCACATCATTTTGAGAGAAGTCCAGCTTGGCCCGCAATACGACATACCCTTCGTTTCCATATCCCAGAGAAAGCTTGGTTCCATAATCGTCAGTAGCTGTCACATTCAGGAACAATGGACGTACGCCCTTATAGTTATAATTTCCGATATAGTACATTCCCTTGCTTTGCGCATAGTTTATCTGCGAAGAGGCGACAATTGATTTATAATATGAATCAAGTTCCGTATCTGACGAATATGTGCCGCGTTCCGTATAATGATCTGAAGTTACAGACCATATTGACAGCGGATATTCTTCCACTGAAGATCCGGAGGTCGCGACCTTGAACAAGGACGCTGGCGAGCAGCTGTAATCGCACCATCCGTTAGTATTTTTAAAGTCATTACCGGTTTTCCATTGCGATGCAGTCGTATTGTAAGGATTGCCTCCCCAATAAATCGAGCTGCCTTTTGCGAAATGGAAACTTGCGACTGCGATGGTTGTTTTTATTTTATTTCCTTTCTCGTCAATGGCATAGACTTCTCCGGAGCCCTTGCTTTTTCCTGTCGCCTGGTAAGTACCTCCCGAATAAGTGTAACTTGCGATACTGCGGATGCCGTCCAGATAAATCTTTCCGAAATCTTCATAGGACTTGGTGCTTGAATTATACACGGCAACCTTTGAAGTATGCCCTATGTCTATCTTGTTTTCATCGATTTCGCCGTCAGACACCACCACTATGCTGGAATATCTCGGATCATAAGCTCGAGCCGGGAGCAGTTCAATTGACGTGCTCAGCACATTTCCAGCATCGTCACTCACCTTCAAGGTCGCATCTACAGCGGAAGAAGCATAAGATTGCCCGGACTTGTAATATGCCGTAACCTTGGCTTTAGTAGGATCCACCGTAAGCAACGCACTCAAATCTTCGCCACTTGCACTCGTCAGTTTCCAACTTGCCTGTTCATAAGTAACGGGCGTTCTGGTTGCAGTATTATATAGGTAAAAAGTTCTGCTGTTAGAGCCATCGTATGTAAACCTTAACGAAAACTTAGAGGTGCTGGTAACAGGTTTGATGACAATCCCTGTGCCTTCACTCTCAACAGTTACAAGAACAGTTCCTGACGGAAATGTTGAAGGGCTTACGCTGATTTTGAAGCTCCGCGAATTTTTGCCCGTGATATCCGTAGCCGTAATTGTAGCTTCTCCGTACTCCGAGGTTGTGCTTATCATGGAACTGCTGCGGAATTCGCCGTCACACACATTGTATTCGGACACCTTGGCTACAGACTCATTGCTGCTCGTCCAACGCGCACTGACCTCCGGCAACAACTCCACACAATAGACTGCGTTTCTGTTCAATTTAACTTCCGACGCGACCGGCTCGCTGTGACCGCATTGATAAATTGCAGTTTCTGCCGTAAACGGTTTGAGAGCGTGAGTGACCGTAAACCGCATAGTCTGCACTTCCGATTCGGAAACAGAATATGACAGTGATATTTCAGAAGCCCCCTCTTTCTCGCCTTCTTTGAGGTATATGTAGACATAATACTCGTTGTCAACATAGACCTCGCATTTCACCGACTCAGGATTTGATGAGGTGACTGTCAATTTGTCCGCATCAATAGGAAAGTGCATTTCCGACGGACCGCGCGATACGCTCAACGTCCTGGTTCCGCTCAATGCGGCATCATCCATATCAAAGGTATCCCCGTCATTCACAATGGTACAGTAATCCGAGAGTGAAATAGAATTCCTGGTGACCCGGAAATAATTATCGGCGACCGCGACCTCCACAGTTTTAGTCTTTCCGAGATTATTTGCAGTAGCCTTCACTTTTGTTATGCCCTCCGATTTGCCGACAATGACAGCATTGCCTTTGACAACACTGACTTCAGCCGTCTCCGGATTCTCCGATTCCCACTCCAATGATGCCGCGCTTGCGTTTTCCGGTTCAACTTTCACATCCAGCACAACGTCCTTGCCGACAAATGCAAGAACACTCTCCGGCAAAGAGAAACTTGTAGCCTCGACAGGATTGACGTGAATATTCACGAAGGCTGTCAAACCGCCACTTTTTGCGGTCAACACCGCGTCTCCCGGAGCAATGGCCGTCACCCTGCCATTATGTACTTCGGCCACATCAGGGTCATCAACTGACCATTCTACAATGGCCGTAGAAATCGCGCTTTCCGGCACGGTGGAATAGCGCACATTGTACGTCTCGCCTTGCGCCAAAGTCAAATTTCCCGATTTCGGATCCGTTATGATCAGTTCCTTCAGAGATGAATCCTTTTTCTCCTTGCTGCACGAACATAAGGCGCATAAAGCAGATATCACAAAGATTATTATTGGACGGAGTTTGAATGAAGAAAACATAATATCAGTTGTTATATGGTACAAATGCCCGATAGAGCAAAAAACTCGTAATGACTGATTGCAAATGTATCAGAGTTGGATATTCGTGCAAATAGGTAATTATACTTATTTTCATTACGTAAGTAATCTGTAGCGATGAAAAAACGCGATTTCAGAGATGCCGGACGCGATTTTTCTACGGTATAGGATAGCATAAATCAGAAAAAATGTGTATATATTTGTGAAGTCAACAGTAACACCCCTCGACTATGATAAAAACATTGAATGTCCT
>CAVHJF010000038.1:0-23753 GCA_963636275.1 Acutalibacteraceae bacterium
TAGAACTGGTAGAATCAAGATTTCGGAACAAACGCCCGTAAGGCGTTTTCGGTAATACCTTTACCTCGCGCGTAGCGACCCAAGGGGTTTGGGGAATCCGGTCCCCAATCAGACTTCGGTTCGCTCCGGAGGAGCGAGAATTTGCTAGAACTGGTAGAATCAAGATTTCGGAACAAACGCCCGTAAGGCGTTTTCGGTAACACCTTTACCTCGCGCGCAGCGACCCAAGGGGTTTGGGGAATCCGGTCCCCAATAAAACTTCGGTTCGCTCCGGAGGAGCGAGAAATTACACGAATACTAGATCGAGGATTTGCAGAGTAACGACAGAAAGAGTTTAATGCAAAAAAAAATGGCGGCTGAATAATTTTCAGTCGCCATCACTATTATATCTTTACTTTCTATTAACCACCGAAGTTATCGTAAAGAACGTTCTCAACAGGTACTCCAAGGCTGTCAAGCAATGTGTTTACAGACTTGACCATCATTGGAGGTCCGCACATAAAGTACTTGATATCCTCCGGTGTCTCGTGAGCCTTGAGGTATGTCTCGTACATTACGTTGTGAACGAAACCTGCAACATACTTGACTCCTGCTTCATCTGCAGCCGGATCAGGACGGTCAAGTGCAAGATGGAAGTGGAAGTTAGGGAACTCTTTCTCGATTTCTGCATAGTCCTCAAGATAGAAAGCTTCCTTCAAGCTACGCGCACCGTAGAAGAAGTTGACCTGTTTCTTTGTCTTGAGAGTCTTGAACAAGTGCATAATGTGACTTCTGAGAGGAGCCATACCTGCACCACCACCGACGAAAATGTATTCCTGTGAATCCGGGTCGTTCTCCGGAAGAAGGAATTCTCCGAATGGGCCTGAAATCATAACCTTGTCACCAGGATGACGGGTATAGATATATGAAGAACCGATACCAGGGTTAACAGGGAGGAGAATGTTGCTTCCCTTAGGTGCTGTTCTGTCAAACGGAGGTGTCGCGATACGGACATTCAGTTTGATGATGTCACCTTCTGCAGGATAAGAGGCCATAGAGTATGCTCTCATCGTCGCAACAGGGTTGACGCACTTGAGGTCGAAGAACTTGTATCTCTCCCAGTCTGCCTTGTACTCAGGATCTACATCAATATCGCTGAAGTTGAAAGTTCCCTCAGGAATGTCGATCTGAATATATTCTCCTGATTTGAAATCAAGATGTACGCCGGCAGGCAGTTTGACAGTGAATTCTTTGATGAAGGTTGCGACATTGTGGTTGGAGATAACCTCGCACTCGACTTTCTTGACGCTGAGTACAGACTCAGGAACTTCGATTTTGATGTTTTCCTTAACCTTGACCTGGCAACCGAGTCTCCAGTTGTCCTTGATCTGTTTCTTGTTGAAGAAACCTGTCTCTGTAGGCAGGATGTTTCCGCCGCCTTCAAGTACTCTTACTTTGCACTGTCCGCAGTTCGCTTTACCGCCGCAGGCAGAAGGAAGGAAAATCTTCTGTTCTGCAAGTGAAGCCATAAGTGAATTGCCAGGAGTTACGTCCAAAGTCGTCTTGCCGCCATTGATGTCTATCTGTACTGTGCCGCTAGGGGTAAGTTTAGTCTTAACCCAAAGCAGAAGTACAACCAGAATCAGTGTCACAACAGTAATTGTTACCGCTGAGGCTATGATTGTAAGTAAAATTTCATTCATCTTTCAGTCTCCTCAATTAAAGTTCAATACCCATAAATGTCATGAATGCAAGGGCCATAAGACCGACAGTGATGAATGTTATGCCAATGCCTTTGAGAGGCGCAGGAACATTCGAATATGACATTTTCTCTCTGATTGCGGCGAGTGTGACGATTGCAAGGAACCAGCCGATACCGGAACCGAGTGCATAAACTGTAGCTTCACCGAAGTTGACGAAATCTTTCTGCTGCATGAACAGTGAACCTCCAAGAATAGCGCAGTTTACGGCTATAAGTGGAAGGAAAATACCGAGTTCGGAGTACAATGCTGGAGTGAATTTCTCGACAATCATCTCGACCAGCTGTGTTATGGCAGCAATGACTGCGATGAATGTGATGAAACTGAGGAAGCTCAGGTCAACGTTTGCCAGGCTAGGGCTGAGCCAAGCCAATGCGCCAGGGTTGAGCACGTATGTGTTCAACAGGTAGTTGATAGGCAATGTGACCAGGAGCACAAAGATAACAGCCACACCAAGTCCGGAAGCTGTCTTCACGTTTTTCGATACTGCCAGGTATGAACACATACCGAGGAAGTATGCAAAAATCATGTTGTCAACAAATATTGACTTTACGAATAAGCTTATATATTCCATATTGCTTGCGTGTTAGTTGTTATTTCTCCTGAAGCTCTTTCTGGATGCTTCTCTGAATCCATACGATGCAACCGAGGAGAATCAATGCCATTGGAGGCAAAATCACAAGACCATTGTTCATATAGCCGGCAGCGTAGAAACTCTCAGGGATGATTCTGAATCCGAAGAGTGTTCCTGAACCGAACAACTCACGGAAAAATGCCACGATAAGAAGTATCATAGCATATCCTGCGCCGTTTGCAAGACCGTCGAGAAGGGACGGAATTGGTTTGTTGCCCAATCCGAATGCCTCGATACGCCCCATCACAATACAGTTTGTGATGATAAGTCCCACATAAACGGAAAGTTGTGTTTCAATGCTGTAAGCATAAGCTTTGAGGAACTGGTCGATGAGAATAACCATAAGTGACACCACCACGAGCTGTACGATGATACGTACACGGTTCGGAATGGAGTTTCTCATCAATGAGACTACAAAGCTTGACAGACCGGTGACAATCATTACGGAAAGACCCATTACGAATGCGCCTTTCAACTGCACTGTTACGGCCAATGATGAACAGATACCGAGGACAAGGACGGTTACTGGATTGCCCTTGAAAATCGGATTCAATATCGTTTCTTTCAATTTAGCGTTCATTATAATCCTCCTCGTTATTTAACTGTTGGTTCAGCGGCAACTGCAAGTGAATCACAAACTGTTGAAAGTGAATCTGCTGCAACTGGAACATTCTCCACAGCCTCAGGTGCGGATGATGTCAGATATGCCTTGTAAGACATAAACCAGTTGGCCATTGATTGGCCGAGTTTTTTACTTGTGATGGATGCGCCAGTGATAGCGTCAACTGCGTTTACGTCATCAGGATCGGCACCGCCTTTTACAACTTCAAATGCTGCATCATCATTGTAATCGATCTGCTTGCCTTCGAATTTTGCTCTGAAGCTAGGGTCATCCTTGATCTTTGCACCAAGACCAGGAGTCTCGCTCGCGTGGTCGAAATATGCGCCGATGATAGTCTTCAAATCACTGTCAAGTGCGACATATCCCCAGATTGCGCCCCAAAGACCTGCACCATAGCACGGAATCACGGTAAC
The DNA here is from genome assembly GCA_963636275.1 of Acutalibacteraceae bacterium. GTDB lineage: Bacteria > Bacteroidota > Bacteroidia > Bacteroidales > UBA932 > Cryptobacteroides. The sequence goes on from CAVHJF010000038.1 coordinate 3,409, forward strand.
GTCCTTACCATCTTTACCGAAAACGAATACGGGAAGCTCAAGTTTGTCGAGATTTCCCTTCTTTGCATAGCTGTCTTGAGCCTTAAGCTGAGATGTGGTGTAGATTTCAGCTTTGTCAACATCAAGATTTCCAACAGTTTTGCCTTCGGCATTGACGATGACGGACTCTTTGATATTTGCTTTATAAGCGGCGATGATCTCATCGTTGCTCATATTTTCAAGTTCGCTTCTGTCATAGAAATGAGCTGCTGTAAGCATCTGGCTTATCGCATCAGCCTTTACATTTGCGTCCTGGATCGGCTTGAGAGCCTCAGAGGCGAATGCAAGAACCGCAGCTACCACCACTACGACGATTGTCGTGTAGATGACTGTATATATATTTCCGTTAGTATTCATACCTATTATATATATTATGCGATTTTAACTTTCTTGGCTCTTCTGGAGATAGTGATGTCGGTGACATAGTGGTCAATCAGCGGAGCGAATGTGTTCATCAGCAGAATTGCGAGCATCATACCCTCGGCGTAACCAGGGTTGAACAATCTTACAACTACGCAGAGCGCGCCGATGAGGAATCCGTAAATCCACTTGCCGCATTCTGTCTGAGCAGATGTAACAGGGTCAGTAGCCATAAAGACTGTACCGAATGCGAAACCGCCCATAAGAAGCTGATAGTAAGCAGGAACATCTGTAGCTCCGAATACGTTGCCGAGCCAGCCTACGAAGAGTGCGCCTGCAACTGAAGATACCATGATCTTCCAGCTGGCAACGCCTGTCCAAAGCAGAATGACTGCGCCGATGAGGATTGCTATTACTGAAGTTTCACCTACTGACCCCGGAATGATACCGGCGAACATATCCCAAGCAGACATTCCATACTGTACGCCTGCATTGTTCATTGCGTCAAGACCTTCAGATGCAAATGAAAGCGGAGTTGCTCCTGTTGCACCGTCGATAAGGCTTTCGCCGTGTTTCAATGACACCCATACGCTTGAACCTGACATCTTGCTAGGATAAGCGAAGAACAGGAATGCGCGGCAAAGGAGTGCCGGATTCAAGAAGTTCATACCTGTACCGCCGAAAACCTCCTTTCCGAAAAGAACTGCAAATGCGACTGCAATCGCAAGAATCCAGAGAGGAACGTCAACAGGAACTATAAGAGGAATAAGCATACCTGAAACCAGATAGCCCTCATTCACTTCTTCGTTTCTGATCTGTGCGGATGCGAACTCGATGCCCAGACCGACTACGTATGCTACAATATACAAAGGCAGAACTTTGAGGAAACCATACCAGAAATTCTGGAAAAGTCCCCAGGTCTGTCCTGTGGCGAGGCAGTGCTGATATCCTACGTTCCACATTCCGAAGAGTGCGGCAGGAATGAGCGCTACGACCACAATAATCATAATTCTCTTCAAGTCAACGATGTCTCTGACGTGAGCTCCTCTTTTTGTCACCGTTCCGGGGACACGGAGGAATGTGTCGAAAGCATCAACGCTGGAGTGAAGGAATCCCAATTTGCCACCCCTTTCGAAAAGGCCTGGCTGCTGTGTATTTTTTTCTTCCATAACTTCCATTAGTTTATGCCATTTCCTTAATCATAAGGTCAATGCCTTTCTCAATGATGGCCTGGATGTCGTTCTTTGACGGATCTACATATTCGCAAAGAGCAAAATCTTCAGGAAGCACTTCATAGATTCCGAACTGTTCCATCTTGTCGATGTCTCCTGCAAGGCAAGCCTTGATGAGATAGACAGGGAAGAGGTCCATAGGAAGCACTTTCTTATAAACATCTGACATGACGAATGCACGCGGACCGCCGTTGGTGTTCGTGTCCATATTGTATGTCTTGTTCGGACAAAGCCAGGAGAAGTATGTGCGGGTTGAGCTGAACTTGCCGAATCTGAACGGCTTGGCCCATCCGAGAACCTCTCTTTCAGTTCCTTCGTGAAGAAGTGAAACCTGATTGTCGAAGAATCCGAGGAATCCGTTCTCTCCGACGTTTTCACCTGTAAGGACATCTCCGCTGACGAATCTGACGTCCTTTGCAGAGTTGTCATAGAACTCTTTGAGGTCTTTCATGCAGATTCCGGGAAGTGCGTCAACATAAGCAGGCTCGATGGCTACAGGGCCGGTTACGGCAACCTTGCGGGCCATATTGTATTTGCCTGTGTTGAACAATTTGCCGATGGCTGCAAGCATAAGCAGTGAAACAGTCCACACTGTGTCGCCCTTGGCGATAGGGGAGATGTGGCTGATCTGTACGCCGACATTTCCTGCAGGGTGCTTTCCGCTGAAAACGTGCTGAATGACGTTCTCAATCTTGTGCAGCGGAGTGCCTGAGTAGTTGTCGCTGTTGAGAGAAAAATGAATTCCTCCCTCTGTAAGTTTAGCAAGTGCATTAACGCCGGTCTGGATGTTTGCAATCTCGTCCTTGAATGCGAATTCAGGAACAGCTGCAAGCGGTGCCGTAGCGAATGCAGATACGAAAATGGCTTTTGGAGTTAAATTAGGGTCGGCGAGTATGCCGTAAGGCCTTTGGATAAGTGAAGGCCAGAGACCACTCTTGAGGAGGGTTTCCTTAATCTCGGCTGCCGTCATCTCTGAAGGCTTCTTTGTGCCGAAATCAACGAACTCCTGCTGGGCGTCCGCCTTGATTCTTACCTCAAGCAACTTCCTCTTCTCTCCCCTGACGATTTCGGTCACTGTTCCACTGACTGGAGATGTGAAAAGAATGTCAGGATTCTTTTTGTCGGCTAGAACAGGTGATCCTGCCAGTACCTTATCGCCTTCCTTGACGAGAAGCCTTGGTGTAAGGCCCTTGAAGTCAGTAGGTTTAACAGCGATAACGTCAGGTACGATCGTCTTTCTAGTCTTCTGGGCCGCAGCTCCTGAAATAGGAATGTTCAGCCCTTCTTTCAAATCGATGTTGTTTGACATTATAGGTAACCTTTAATAGTATTTCGGATTTCCGGCGCGAATATACTGATTTTTTTCGTAATTTCGCCTTATTATGGAAAACAAAAGTGCTATACTAGAGGGGCTTGATGTGCAGCAGAAGGCTGCTGTGAGCCAGACAGAGGGACCGGTGTTGATTGTGGCTGGCGCAGGAGCTGGGAAAACGAGAGTGCTGACGGGCAGGATTGCCTATATCTTGGAAAACGGTGGCGAACCGGACAGGATTCTGGCGTTGACATTCACCAAGAAAGCGGCGGCTGAAATGAAAGAAAGAATTGCCGCGATGGTGGGGGAAAGAAAGGCCCGCAGACTGTATATGGGCACTTTCCATTCGGTTTTCATAAGATTTCTCAGAGAGTTTGCAGAGCAGTTGGGGTATCCTTCAGGATTTACGATATATGATACAAGCGATTCAATAAGTGCAATCAAGACTTGTCTCAAGGAAATGAAGCTTGATGACAAGGTATATAAGCCGAAGGATGTGCTTGACCGGATTTCGAAGGCGAAGAATAATCTGGTAACTCCGGAAGCATATAAACGCAATGACCAGGCAATCATAAACGATACTCACGCCAAGAAGCCGGAAATCTGCAACATTTATGCGCTGTATGCCGAGAAATGTAAGCAGGCCGGAGTGATGGATTTCGATGATATTCTGTTGAATATGAATATCTTGCTCCATTCTTCACCGGATGCCTTGACGTCAATAGCTTCGAGATTTGACTACATAATGGTGGATGAGTATCAGGATACCAACCTTTCCCAGTATCTCATACTCAGGAGGTTGAGTCAGTTCCACAAGAATATATGCGTGGTGGGCGATGATTCGCAGTCCATCTATGCGTTCCGCGGGGCGAAAATCGAGAATATCCTGAATTTCAGGAAGGATTATCCGGAATGCAAGATTTTCCGCCTGGAGCAGAATTACAGGTCAACTCAGACGATTGTCGATGCGGCAAATTCCGTGATTGAGAAGAATTCATCCAGAATCCCGAAAACTTGTTTCTCGAAGGGGCCCGAGGGAGATAAAATACATCTGATAAAAGCCTATACGGAGCAGGAGGAGGCAGTGCTTATTGCTTCATCCATTGTTAGTATAATGGGTAAGGAACATTGTCAGTATCAGGACTTTGCGATATTATACAGGACTAATTCCCAGTCCAGGGCGCTTGAGGAGGCGTTAAGGAAGAGAAATCTGCCTTATTGTATTTATTCGGGCAATTCATTCTTCGACAGGGCCGAGGTCAAGGATATGATGGCGTATCTCAAACTCGCTGTCAATCCTAATGATGACGAATCTTTCAGACGCGTGCTGAATGTGCCTGCAAGAGGGATCGGAGCGACTTCCGAGGGTTTGCTTGTCAATGCCGCGCACGACAGGGGAGTGTCTTTGTTTGCGGCCTGTACTCCGGAAATTCTGGAGGCGTCCGGCATCAAGTCCGGCACTCTGGGCAAGATTATGGACTTCCATAATATGATAGCGGAATGCAATGCTGTTCTCGAAAAGGAAGATGCTTTCTCGGTTGCAAACCATCTGTCTGCACGATGCGGTCTGCTTGCAATGTTCAAGCTGGACAATTCTGTCGAGAGCCAGTCGCGTGCGGCCAATGTCGAGGAATTGCTCAACAGTGTGAAAGGCTTTGTGGAAGACAGGCAGAATCAGTATAGGGAGGAACTCCTGGCTGACAGCGATATAGACGATGTCGATTCAATTGCAGAAAGTGAACTGCCGGTTGTCACGCTGAGTGATTTCCTGGAGGATATATCATTGCTGAGTGCCGTGGATATGGCTGATGAAGATGCTTCCAACAAGATTACTCTGATGACTGTGCATTCTTCAAAGGGACTGGAATTCCCGTATGTCTATGTCGCCGGAATGGAGGAGAATATCTTCCCGTCTGGCGGTATGTTTTCAGATCCGTCACAGATAGAGGAGGAAAGACGCTTGTTTTACGTGGCGCTGACCAGAGCGAAAGTTGCTGTCAATCTGTCGTTTGCGACAACAAGAATGCGCAATGGCAAGCACGAGCAGAATTCTCCGAGCCGATTTGTCAAAGAAATTGATTCCCAATATATTGACAATCCTTTGCGCGACGATGAAGTCAGTGAGCCTGAAAACGTCTTCAGCAGATTCGGATTCAAATTCGGCAGGCAGAGTTTGTCCGGATACGGCGGTAACAGAAATGAATCCGGTAACGGCTCTCGAGAATATGGCAGATCTTCAGGTTATCAGTCGAATCGAGGTGCCGGCTCTTCCAATCATTACGGGACATCAGGTGAAGTCAAGGTTGAAAGAACTGTTCCTAAATCCAGTGTCACTGGCAGGCCTTTGAAGCCAGTCGCTTCACAACAGGGAACAGCTTCTCCGAGGTCATTCACGCCTAGGACTCCTGACTCCGAATTCCCGGCAACGTCAGTTCTGGATATCAAAGCAGGACAACGTGTTGAGCACAACCGATTCGGCTATGGCGTGGTCAAGGAGATTTCAGGCGGCAATGCTGACTTGAAGGCTAAAATCCTTTTCGATGGCGCCGGCGAGAAAATCCTTCTACTTAAATACGCCAAAATACGAGTTGTCGAATAGAATTGTCGACTATTCATAACTAACAGGTTGCTTATATAAATTTCGGATCCAAAACGCGATCTTTCGGAGCATAGCGACTCAAGGGGTTTGGGGAGTACGCTCCCCAATAAAACTTCGGTTCGCTCCGGAGGAGCGAGGAATTGCTCGCAAAAGAAGACGGAAAATTCAGGAATAAACGACGGCAAGCGTCACTCGAGAACGTAGTCACTTACATTCTTAATCCCCGGTATCCCGAAATAAGCTTCAACGATATCGCCTTTGAGATAAACTTTCTTCTTGAGGTTTTCAGGATTGTCCGCCAGATTGAGCGCGTCGCGTATGTCACCTTTAGGCAAGTTGACTGACAGACAAGACTCTTTTTCCGATACGGTTGTTCGTCCCGCAATGGCGATGTTAGTGTTGGAAGAAAACGGCTCGTCGAACGATATGGACGAAGATGTCATATCTCCGCCCACGATATATCCATAAACCCAGACATCCTCGGCGCCGATTTCTGATTTGGCTTGAGATACGCTCAGCGCGTTCTTGTATGAGTCTCCGGAAGACGAGCCTCCGTCAGAACTTGAACCTCCGTTTATTACGAAGTCTTCATTCAACCATATTCTGGATGTGTCCACGTCAATGTGAATGCCTCCGCCTTTTGCTCCTGTCTGACTTGACGGCGCGGAAATGCTGACGGTCAGTATCTGTCTGGCTTTCAACGTTCTGGTGAAAAGCGTCTTGTCCGCGCCGTTGTCATTAAGTATAAGAGATACATTGCCCGGATTGAAATATGCCGTGCGCTTCTCCTTGAACGCATACATCAACTTGCCGTCCGCCGATTTGAGGAACAGTACTCCGTTAGGGTATGATGTCAGGAAATTAGAGGCTACCTTAAGAGCTATCCCTGAATTTATCTGTTCACAGACGAGATAAACGTCTGCGGTACCGTTTGATGCTACTGTGACGCATTGGTCATCGCCATATAATGGAGAAGCGAATGCCGGTGCGGAGAATTTACCTGACCTGACTGATATGTTATAGGTGCCTTGAGAAACAATCAGATTCTCGGGAGAGTCTCCGAAGGTACCGTTATATATTTCTTTTCCTTTCGAATCAGTCACGTTAAGGATGAACGCGGACGTGTCTGGGAATGCTTCATCGTTTGCGCGCGTTTGTTTGTATGAGTTCTCCGAAAAATGAATCCTAAGTGTTCCAGTTACTGTTTCCTGCCCGCTTTCCGGACCGATCCGATTGCAGGATGGAACTGCAGTCAGTAGAACGCAGGCGACAGCAACGGCTCTCACGGATGAGTTGAATAGTTTAATTCCTGTAGCTTTGTGCGCTGAAAGTTTGTGCTTTTCAGACTGCTCCCTCTGAGAGTTTGAGCTGAAACTTTGAAAATTCGTATTCATAGTCGTTAGTTTTTGAGGTTTGCCGCGAATATAAATTGTAATATCGAGACGATAATATCGAAATCGTAAACATTTTGCGAAAGATTTTTATATAAGAATTGTAGGTGGTAATGTTTACGATTCTTATATGAATTGTCAGGATAAAAGTTCAGATCAATGCGAAATCTCCCATTCGAGAATAAAAAATTAAACAGTTTTTGTGAACTGACGGGAAATAATTATATTTGCAAGACATTTCTGCTTTGGCAGGTGATGTAATGCGGAAATAGCTCAGTTGGTAGAGCGTTGGCTTCCCAAGCCGAAGGTCGCGGGTTCGAACCCCGTTTTCCGCTCACGTAAAAGCAACGTATAAACGGTTGGAGCGTTCTTCTCATTAGTTTTCGTTACGGCCCTGAGCCTCTTTTTGCCGGGCTTCTAAGTTATTCAGCCTGCTTTTCGACAGGTCGTTTTGAAGAAATCTAAGATTATTTAATCTTTTTGGTTCAAAAATAATTTTGTTTTTGAAAGGTTATTGTTAATTTTGCTTTCGAAACGAAACTTGTCATAAAATGAAAAACGTTTTAGGGTTAAAAAGACTAACAATATTGCTGTCCGTAGCCTTAATGGCAGGCAGCCTTTTATCTGTTTCTTGCAAGAAGGATAGCAAAGAAGACACCGGAAACCTTGATGTGATGTTCAGCGTTCCGGAGGAACTCAGTATCGAAGATGGTGCTACGACATTGGATTTCAGAATCCAGTTCAACAAAGCACCGAAAGTGTCGGATAAAGTGATATTCGAGGATGTGTCCAAAGCGCAGCATTCCTGCAATATCCTGTCGCTTAATGGAACAAAGTCTTTCACGGTGGAACTGTTCAGCGGACTGACCTCCGGTTCTTATGATATATATATCCAGAGAGGCAGCAAAAGCAAGTTGATGGGTTCCACTTCGGTTACGATTACCGGCGGTGGGGTTGAACCTGAATCAGGAAGTACCGTTTATGGCAAAGTGTCTTGTGATGGTGAGGCTGTCAGCGGAGTCATCATTTCAGACGGATATGAGGTTGTGAAAACAGACAGCAAGGGCGTATATCAGCTGAAATCTCAGAAAAAGAACGGCTATGTGTTTATGACTGTGCCGTCAGGTTATGAGCCGTTGAACAACGGAGTTCTTCCTGTGATCCATTCTGCTTTGAAAAAGGCTGCCGCTGTAGCGGAAAGAGTTGATTTCACTCTCAAGAAAGTCGAGAATCAGGACAATTACACTGTCTTCTTCCTCGGGGATATGCACTTGGCGAACAGAACCGATGACAGGACCCAGTTCACCGCTTTCACGAATGACCTCAATACCTATATGGACAGTCACAAGTCTCAGAAGATGTATGCGATTACATTGGGTGATATGACTTGGGATTTGTATTGGCGTTCAAACAATTATGAATTCCCGCAATATCTTCAGGATATTAATGACCGCGTATCAGGCATCCTGATTTACCATACGATGGGTAACCACGACAACGATATGCTGGCTGTCAAGAGTAATTTCGATGCGAAATTCGAATACACGACCGATATCGCTCCTAACTACTATTCTTTCAATATCGGCAAGATTCATTATATTGTCCTTGACGACATTGACTGCAGCGAATACGATGGCAAGAGCAGAAATTATGTGAAAAGGTTTACTCAGGAACAGATTGACTGGCTTCAGAAGGACCTTTCGTATGTTGCCAAGACTACACCTCTTATTATTATAACCCACGCGCAGATTTTCTATCCGAACGGTACAGATACCTTCAAATGGGACAACAGCGAATCAACCAGAATGTCGGTTGTCAATCTCATCAAGGATTACAAGGTAAACTTCGTTACCGGACATACCCATACAATATTCAATGCCAATCCGTCTGAGACCAAGAGCCTTACCGGCAGCTCAAACATATATGAACACAATGCGGGTTCTGTCTGCGCTTCCTGGTGGTGGTCAGGTTCGTTGACCAGCAACGTGTATGTCAGTCTTGACGGAGCTCCGGGCGGATACAGCATCTGGAACATAACCGGCACTGACATTAAATGGAAATATAAGGCTACTGCCAAGTCCGAAGATTATCAGTTCCGCTCTTATGACTTGAACAACGTATCATTCTCGTTCGATGACATTTCAAAGTTGTACAATGATTCAAGGGCAATAACGGATGCGACGAAAGCCTCTCTGCTTGCAAGTTTTGCAAGATATACTGCGGCATATCCGAGCAGTACAAGCAATAAGGTCCTTATCAACATCTGGAACTGGAACTCCAACTGGAAATTGTCCGTCACTGACGAGTCCGGAAAAGAACTGACCTATACGAAAGGCGTAGCTTATGACCCGCTTCATATCAAAGCATTGTCAGTGAAGAGATTCAACAAGGACGGTCTGAGCAGCACTCCGTCATTCATCACGGAAAACAGTATGCCTCACTTCTTTACGGTGACAGCCGATAATGCGTATGTCGATCTTACCATCAAAGTGACCGATGAATTCGGAAATGTCTATACGGAGAAAATGGAAAGACCTAAACAATTCAATACGCTGACTGATGCCCAGCTCGCCACATATTGATTCGATACTGGCACTGCTTAACAATATTGTAATAGATTTGAGATTGCCGTGAAATTATAAAACGCTTGATTTGTAAGAATTTTAACGGAAACAATAAAAACACGCGGCAATACTGACTGAAAATCATACCATTTTTAATACAAACCAAAAAACCAATTTTATGAGAGTCTTTAAAACACTTGCTGTGACTCTTCTGATAGCACTGCTGACCAACGTGGCTGCATTTGCTCAGAATAGGACGGTTTCAGGAAAAGTCCTGGATAACCAGCAGCAACCTCTTATCGGAGCGGCTGTAATGATTTCCGGCACGACCGTCGGAACGACTACAGACGTGAACGGTAATTTCTCACTGTCGGTTCCTTCAGGAGATGTTGTCCTGGAGGTGTCATCTTTGGGTTATTTGACCAGAAAGGTGAATGTGCCGGCAGCTAAGGCTACTGTAAATGTTTCACTTGAGGAGGACAATATGACCTTGAACGAGACAGTCGTTGTAGGTTACGGTACTCAGAAGAAGGTGAACCTGACAGGAGCCATCTCAGTTGTCGATGACAAAGCCCTCAAGGACCGTTCTTCTCACAACCTTGTCACGATGTTGCAGGGTTCAGTCCCGGGACTTAACATTACAACACAATCAGGTAACCCTGGAAGCTCTGGAAAACTGAATATCCGAGGATTTACATCTATCAATGAATCAGACCCTATCGTCCTCATCGACGGTGCTATCGGTGATTTGGAGGATGTCAATCCTAACGATGTCGCAAGTATCTCAGTCATCAAGGACGCTGCTGCAGCTGCGGTTTATGGTGCACGTGCCGCTTACGGTGTCATTCTCGTCACGACTAAGAGCGGAAGTTCCGATGACGGAAAGGCAAAAATCCGTTACAGCGGAAAATTCGGTTGGGAAGAGCCTACAACCTCTACTGATTATGAGGACAGAGGTTACTGGTCAGTTCTCACATTGGATACATTCTGGAAAACCCAGGCTGCCGGTACTCCATATACAGGATACACCGAGCACGATATGATGGAGCTTCTCGCCCGCGTCAATGACAAGACCGAGAATCCTGACCGTCCTTGGGTTGTGACCGATATCCGTAACGGAAAAGAGCAGTGGATTTACTATTGCAACACAGACTGGTATCACGAGATGTTCCGCGACAGACACCCTGTTCAGCAGCACAGCATCTCCATCAGCGGCGGTAGCAAGAACATCAAATACTTCGTATCCGGCGGTTATGACCGTCAGACAGGTATTATGAAGAGTGTGGAACCGGATGTCTATTACAAATACAACCTGCGTTCTAAGATTGATGCCAAATTAAACAAGTGGATGTCATTGTCCAACAATACCGCATTCTACAACTCAAATTATTCTTGGATCGGTTCAGGCGATATTCAGGACGTGTTCAGAAATCTTCGTCATACTCCTGCGTCTTTCCCTCTGTTCAACCCTGACGGAACAGGTCTTTACAACAACCCGTTGATTGTCGGCGGTAGCTACAACGTGGCAAACGGCCGTCAGATCGTGTTCGCGATGGGCAAGCACAAGAACTATGACAAGAAGTTCAACTTCACCAACACAACAGAACTCGTAATCCGTCCTGTTGACCATTTCAACCTCACCGCCAACTTTACATACAGACGCGTGAACCGCAACGAAATGCACAGGACTGTCAACATCCCTTACGGTGTGCGTCCTGGCGTTACAGGAGCATATACGACCGGTGCGGGTTTGAATCAGCTGGAGGAGCGTACAAGACGTTATGACTATTATACCGGCAACGTGTTCGGTACTTATGAGAATACCTTCAACGATGCTCATAATGTGAAAGTTATGGCCGGTTTCAATGTGGAGACATACCATTACAAGAACGTTACCGCAACTGCCCAGAATATCTCAGATGAGGATCTGAACGACTTTAGCCTCATCGCTACAAACGATGAAGGTGCAATCATTACAGAACTTGCCGGAGGACAGAGCGAATATGCTCTTGCCGGTTTCTTTGCCCGTTTGAACTACGACTACAAAGGACGCTATCTCTTCGAGGCATCCGGACGTTATGACGGTTCATCACGTTTCGCGAAAGGTCATCGTTGGGGCTTGTTCCCTTCAGTTTCAGCCGGTTGGCGTATCTCTGAGGAGAATTTCTTCAAGCCTGCGAAAGACATTGTCAACAACCTCAAACTGCGTGCTTCATTCGGTTCTCTTGGAAACCAGAATGTATCTGACTACGCATATATGAGAACAATCTCTCAGAAGACATTCAGCGCATTCACATTCGGTGAAGGCTCTACCAATGCAAAATACTCTGCAATTTCAGCCCCTAACTCATCTGAATTGACTTGGGAGACTACTCAGCAGTATAACATCGGTATTGATGCTTCTCTTCTCAACAGCAGACTCGAGTTTACTGCTGAAGGTTACATCCGTGACACAAAGAATATGCTCGTTCAGGGAAATGCTCTTCCAAGCGTTTACGGTGCAGATTCTCCTAAGGAGAACTCGGCTGACTTGAGAACTCGCGGATATGAGCTTTCATTGGGCTGGAGAGATTCATTCAAACTTGCCGGCAAGCCGTTCAACTACAGCGTCCGCGCATCTCTCAGTGATTATGATTCTCACATTACAAGATATGCCAACAACCCTACAAAGAACCTTGCTGACTACTACGTAGGACAGCGTATCGGTGACATCTGGGGATTCGTCGTTGACGGACTCTTCGCTACAGATGAAGAAGCTAAATATTATCAGGAGAATGTCTGCGATGCTTTGACATATATCGGAACTTCACGTATGCAGGGCGGTTTCCTTGCCGGTGACTTGCGTTATGTCGATCTCGACAATGACGGCTCTGGAGCAAACGGTATCAACAAGATTACTCTTGGTGATAACACTGCAGACAAGCCTGGTGACCGTAAAATCCTCGGAAACTCACTCCCAAGCATGCAGTACGGATTTACTCTTGCATTCGACTGGATGGGCTTCGATGTGAACGCATTCTTCCAAGGAACAGGTACACACTACTGGTATCCTTCAGGTATGAACGTCGCATTCTGGGGCTCTTACGCATATTCTTACTACACGGCATTCATGCCGAGAGATTTCCTCAAGACTGTATGGTCTGAAGAGAATCCTAACACATATTTCCCTAGAGCGCGCTGCTACTCTTCAACAGGTGGTGAGCTTGCTCCTGTGAACAGCCGTTATATTCAGAATGTCAGATATCTCAGATTCAAGAACTTGACTGTAGGTTACACAATTCCTCAGCATCTGACGAAGAAGATCTGTCTTGAGAAAGTACGTTTCTATTTCTCCGGTGAGAACCTGGCGTACTGGTCTCCAATCAAGAAGTACACAAAGTACCTGGATCCGGAGTCCTCTTATCGAAGAGATACTTCAACATCAAGCAACGGTATTTACAAGAACAGCGATGCTTCAGATGCTGTCGCATATCCTTGGCAGAAAACTCTGATGTTCGGTATTGACATTACATTCTAATACAGGGAGACAATAATGAAAAGATATATATTACCTATAATGGCGATTGCCCTTGGAGTTACATCCTGCGATAGCTTCCTCGAGAAAACCCCTAAGGACAAGCTGGTTCCGGAAACATATTTCCGTACAGAAACAGATTTGAAACTGTTTTCGAACTCTTTCTATGACAATCTGTTTGACAAAACTCCGTATGACGAGCAATCTGACATTGTCTTTGAAAAAGGAACAATTTCAGATGAATTGCTTGGCGGAACTGCACGTGAGGTGCCTCAGACGGCAGGTACAAGCGGATGGTCTTGGAGTCAGCTCCGTAAGATCAATACGATGCTCGCCCATATCAATCAGTGTACTGATGAAGATGTGGCAAGACAGTATGAGGGACTAGCCAAGTTCTTCCGTGCGCAGTTCTATTTCAGCAAGGTTATGAGATTCGGTGACGTGCCTTGGTATGACAAGGAGCTCGGCTCACAGGATTCATCTCTTTATAAGGCTAGAGACTCCAGGGAATTGGTTATGTCCAATATGCTGAATGATATCGATTATGCAATCGAGTATCTTCCTTCTGATGTAAGTACTTACAGAGTGAACAAATGGGCCGCACTTATGCTGAAAGCTCAGTTCTGCCTCTATGAAGGAACTTATAGAAAGTATCACGGACTTGATCTTGACGGGCATACTCCTAACGAGTATCTCACATACGCATATCAGGCTGCAGAGCAGGTTATGAACAGCGGCAAGTACTCCCTTGCTTCAGATTATCACGAACTCTTCAGAGAGGCTGATGCTGACCCTAACGAGTATATCCTTGCGCTCAGATTCGAGGAGTCCATCTGCTATCATAACGCAACCGGTTATGTCATAATGAATACCGGAGGTAACCCTGGATATTCCAAGAAGTTCGTCGACAGCTTCCTTATGAAGGACGGTTCAAGATATTCTGACCAGGAAGGTTGGGAGACCAAGCCTTTCGTAGAGGAGGTTGCTGACCGTGACCCTCGTCTCGGAATGGTTATGAGACTTCCTGATTTTGTCAGAGTTTCTGCGAAAACGACATCATACGGACCGGATATCGCTATGACAGCTACCGGATTCCAGCTTGAGAAGTTCGTTATGGATGCTTCATACACCACCGCAGAGCGTGCTTCTATGTCGTTCAATGACATCCCTGTATATCGTCTCGGTGAAGCATACTTGATTTTCGCTGAGGCTAAAGCAGAGCTTAATATCCTCACTCAAGAAGATGTTGACAATTCCATCAATAAACTCCGTGACCGCGTAGGTATGCCTCATCTTACCTTGGCAGGTCTCACAGTTGACGAGTTCCTTGCTTCTGACGAGTATGGTTATCCTAATCTGGTCAAGAGCAATCCTGTCAACCTCGCCCAGCTTCTTGAAATCCGTCGCGAACGTACAATCGAGATGGTTCTTGAGGGAAGACGTTGGAATGACATTATCAGATGGAAAGAAGGTAAAGCTTGGGAGCAGCCGCTTCGCGGTATGTATTTCAGCGGTCCTGGCGCTTATGACTTGACCGGAGACGGAAAAGCTGACGTTTATCTCTACAATACTGCAAAAGTGCCTGATGATGTGAAGAGTACTTACGGGAATGATTTCACCTATCTTCAGATTCAGGAAATAACGATTGACGGCAACTACGTTCCATATTCAAACGGTATCGTGCTCAGCGAAGAGACTAAAGGCTTTGTTGAGATGTACAGGACGAAGCAGGCCAAGAGGGCATTTGACGAGAATAGAGACTATCTTTATCCTATCCCTAGCGGTGACCGTGCTCTCAATAGAAATCTGGCTCAGAATCCTGGCTGGAATGACGGTATCGATTAATGTTCTGTCAATTTCAATATCCATTTGAATAAAATAGAACACGAAAAACAAAGATTCTATGAAACTTTTTAACAACATATTGAAACTTTGCGCTGTGGCCCTTCTGGCGTCTCCTTTCACGGGATGCAAGGAAGAGGACTATGTGAAACCAAGCGCATTGATAACTGAATCAAGCTTGACATTCGAAGCCAAGGATGCGGAGACTCAGACTCTTACGATCGCATCTGACGCTTATTGGATGGTTGATGTTGATTCAGATTGGATTCTCGTGGATCCGATGAGCGGAACTAACACTGTAAAGGTGAACGTTTCCGTTGACGACAATGTCAAGAACGGTGCTCTTGCCGCTCCACGACAGGGTACTGTTACTATTGCCAACAAACGCGGTTATAAAGTAACTTGCGTCATCTATCAGAAAGGTGATACCTACCTAGGTGTGGACGAATATGATCTCGCAGGAATTGCGGCACTTGACGCCGATACCCGCGCGAAGGTGAAGGAGACACAGGTCGTAGCTCTTGCTTCTGACGGTTTCATTGCTACTGACGCATCTCAGAGTATGTATATTCTCGGCAATGCAGGCAATGTGAAAGTCGGTGACAAGATTACGATGAACGGTGTTGCCAGCGTGACATCAGGAGTCAAGACATTCACTTCCGACGAAGTGACAGTGCTCTCGAATTCTGACGTCGTTTATCCTGAAGTGAAGGATATCACTTCTTCAGCCGCAGGTTATAAGCCGGAAGCAATCGAATATGTAAAGGTTGAGGGCACTCTTATCAACAAGGGACTTCGTGTAGGCTCGACTCTGAACGCAGTCACTATGTATAATCCTGGCGTTGATATCGATGTAGTCAATATGCATAAGGTCGTTGCTTATGGTTATGCCATTCTCGGTACAGGTCAGACAGTTTACCTTGTTCCTGTGAAGTTCGATGATAACGGAATGGATGAAGAGTTGTCATTCTATCCTGTAAAATATCAGATCAGGAAGACTCCAGTCAATTTCACCACGGAGACTTTCTCTGCAGAAGGCAAGATTGAACCTCTGGAAGGCCTTGGATATATCCAGTATGTGCCTTTCGACTTGGCCAATACAAACGACGCGAACAAATATAAGTTGGATGTAAGTGACGCCAGCCCTCGTGTAATCGGACCTTGGCCTGGAGACTATTGGCTGTTCTACTGCTATGGTGCGGTAAAGGCCGGCTCAGAGATGAGAATCGTATTTGAGGCAAGAGTCTCAGCAACAGGACATAAATACTGGATCATCGAATATCTTGACGGCGAAACTTGGAAGCCGGCACAGGACACAAAGACAGCAACAGATGTGAAAGATTGCGTTTATACGCACGCAATGAATGCTGACGGTCAAACTAATGTGCAGGTAGATGCGACAGTTACCATCAAGAAGAATATGGACAACTGTCAGTTCCGTTTCAGATGCGTTTCAAACTGGCAGGCCGGTGGCGCAGGTGCTCTTGCCACAAGAAATGGTGGTTCCGGCCGTCTTTCTGTAACAGACACTGAGTCTGATGAATATCAGCCTAAGGTGCTTATGGTAAAAGAAGGTGACGGTGTGGAAATTCCTGATACAGATCCAGTTTATGCGACAATCGTGTCTTCAAGGGATGTGATTGCATTTGAGGGAACTCCTACAGCTCCTGTCAAGTTTACTGTGACTTCAGACTATGACTTCACTCTTACTCCTTCTGAGAGCTGGGTTTCACTTGACGTAACTTCAGGTTCAGCTAAAGAGGAAAAAGAAATCACCGTTACTTGCGAACCTAGTACACTGGCTACTCTGCGTCAGGCAGAAATCACCATCAAGTCCGGGGATTCCAAGAAGACAGTCTATGTAGTGCAGTCTGCAGCAGGCGGAGAACTTGATCCGCTTATCAGCATTTCAGGCGGCAATTCAGTTACTGTTCTTGGACAGGGCGAAGAATTCGATGTGAAGGTGCAGTCTAATGTTGTTTACGAGACGGAAATCGGTGCCGATTGGCTCACAGTTGTTCCGGAGGCATCTCCTGCTGCTATTGTTGAGACCAAGACGCTCAAGTTCAAGGCGACTCCAAACCTTACTGGCGTGGCAAGAACCGGTACCATCCGTTTCTATAAGGACAATATCGAGGCTATTCTCAAAGTGACGCAGGATAAATTTGAGCCTAGTATTACGATTCAGATGCAGGGTTTAAGTACTATTGCAGGTATAGGTGAATCAAGGAATGTTTCGATAGTATCTAATGTTCCATTCACAGTAACTGCACCATCTTGGGTCAAGATTCCGGCTACGGAGATTCCTACTGCCGGTACCTACTCGTTGCCGATCGAATTTGAAGCGAATACCGGTGACGCCAGGACAGGCGAGATTGTCTTGAAAAACGACGAATACAGTTACTCTGTAACAATGTCTATCGCCCAGGCTGCTTCAAATGTCGTATTCTACGATGACTTCGGTTGGCTTAGCCCGATGATTGAAGAATATAATGCTACTGCAGGAAATACACCTATTGGTAATGCTGTTACAGGCTATCCTGACGATTACGCTGCGGCAAGTGCAGCAAACGCACCTAACGCATACACAGCTGCACCATTCAGCACTAAGTTCCCATCTGCACTTGCAGCAGCAGGTTATGAAGACTTGAATTCAGCTGGAAAAGTAATTTACCCTCAAGATACATATCTGAAACTCGGTAAGACTAGTGTTCATACAGCACTTAAACTTCCTGTTCTTTCTGCTCTTGTTGGTGCTTCAGATGTTGAGCTTAACTTTGATTGGTGTCGTCACGTACAGGGTACGGGTATTATAGATCCTGTAACTTTGACAGTAATTATCTTTGGTAACGGAACGTTCGAGAATGGTACGAAATATAGTGATCCGTTATCAACCACTCAGGAACAGGGACAGATGTTCTGGACACATGCTGGAGTAAAAGCTCTTGGTGTTGATGGAAATACAAGATTTGTGATTGTATATACTGATGCCGTTAACAAAGAAACCGGTGATTATAACTTCAAGGTTTCCGGAGCTCACCGTTGGCATATCGACAACATCAAGATCACCAAGTAAGAATTACTGAACACATAAAATTCAGAAGTTTGCATCCCGCATCTTCTGAATGCTGAAACGAAAAGGGGACGACTAATTGCTTTTAGTCGTCCCCTTTCTCTTTTGTATTTCCGCCCTTCTGCTACATTTCGAATGTGGAATCCGAGTTGAGCTTATAGGTTATTAAAAAACTATGATTTCTTCCTGAAAATATACGCGATATTGAAGAGAAAATATCTGCCATAGGTAGGATTCCAGTCCTGCCGCATATATGATGCGTTTACACTTGAAGTATATATCGAGCCGGAATTCAGAATATCCAAAGCCTGCAGGGACAATATAAGCGAGCGGTCCTTAAGAAGTTTCAACTTCAGTTCCGCATTGAGCGTCTGACTGAAATGGTTTTCACCCAAACCTCTCAAGTAATTGAAATATGCGAAACTATGTATAGCATCGAGCCAGAATATCTTTGGAACAATATTCCAATTAAGGAATAAGGAATTTGAAAGTATGATTCTCGACGATAGATTAACTCCTTTATTGTCATTTGATTGCAAATATGAAATGCTCGGATTAGAAGAAATGCGCAGTCTTCTGGATGGGTTGTATATGAACGATACGTTAAGTTTGTTTGTCCAATCTCCAACCCATATCTGATTTTCACCGTATAACTGGCTGGTTTGCGAATAATTCGATGATAACATAAAACGCAAATCATAGATTCTGTATCGCATTGATACAGCGTAATCTCCTATAGCTCCTACACTCCAGGACGGCCTGGAGGCATTGCTATAGGTGTTCAACATTGAGCCGGCCTGAGCTTCGTACCCGTCCCACTTGTCCAAGACCGTGTTAGAATCAAAATACCGCGTACTACTTGCAATCGGATTAAACGTGCAGTATGACGATGAACTCAAAGCCAGAGATCGGACCGTGCCATTTTTCTTAGATGTCACCTCCGGACGATAATTGAATCCTCCCTTCCAATTGAAAGCCTGCCTTAGGTCCGGATTTCCGCCGGTAAGGACGAGTGGATTTGTGTCGCTTATCCTGTTTCTTATCTGCTCGATCGACGGTGTGATGGCTTTCAACGAAGACGTAATGAGAAATTTCGGAAGTTTAATGCCAAGATTGTATTCCGGATACAGAAATCTTTTGCGATTATTGAAATCCGTTGGATAAAACTCGTTATCAAGAAGCGTCTTGTTGTTTAGCGATACGTCCCCATTGATGCTTAGATTCCTTGAATTGGCATAGTTGAATCCAGCTGTGCCGCCAGACGTAATTTCATTATGCGTATAATCGTACGAATTGGCGAGATCGGTGACGGGAGATGGTACATCCCATTCGTTCAAAGACATTTGACGGTTCTTTGTATGAGTATAATCCGCATTCGCAAAGAGCGAGAGCGAAAACGTTCGTGCTACTGTATTTATCAGATTTGCAGACACTCCGGCTTTTGAGTAAACGTTTACATTATGCCCATAGCCGTCGCTGCTAAGCTGTCGCCTCAGAAATGATGTTTCCAGAGTATCCACCGTCCAGGACAATGTGGTATTCTTGTCATAACGGAATGATACGTAAGCCTCCGGTTTCCATCTGACCACGTCGTTATTTGTCCAATTGGCACTCCCGCTTAATGACCAGGAGCGGACTTTGTCTGAATTGCGCTCGTTTCTCGAATAGCTCTGTAATCCGTCAATCTCTTTATTTGATATGCTCTGATTGAAGTCCTTGTTTCCGGAGAGCATACCGTTAAGATTGATACTTAATGATTTGATAGGGGAGTCAAGCATATTCAGATAAAGCCCGAATTCGTGTTTATACTGAGAGCCGTTTGTCAGAGCAGTGTCGAGTTGCGTCATTGCCGGGCTGGATTCCGAGCCGAAATATTCTGTAAGTGCCTTAGATACGCTCTTGGTATATGTATGATCAAAACTGTACTCAACGCCTAAAGAGTTTCCGAAATTACGGTCCTTCCAATGCTTCAAGAAAAATAGATCGCTGTTTATGCTCTCTGTGTATTCCTTTAGGGGATTCCTGCAATTTATGCTCACGAAATTTTCGATATTATCTGCTGCATATATGTGTGATACTTCCAGATTGTTTCCTTTGACGTCAACATCCATATTGAACATCTGCGAATCAAAAGCTGTTGCAGCCGCGCCACCATATCGTCCCTGCCCAGTGTCGTCAGCACCTCCGTAAGCCGCCAACCCAAATTGAGTCAATGACAGGAATTTCTCTTTGGTGACGACATCAAGCACTCTCTCTTTGCGGGAGTTTTTGAGCCCCCTGTGTTTGTCAACTGCTGATTGCTCATCGTAAACCTTGACCTGTGTAACTTCATCGGCTTTAAGCGCATTGACCGCCCGCATAGCCTCATCGCCAAAAATAAGCAGACCATTCACGTATGTTCTCGAGACTTTCTCGCCGT
>CAVHJF010000039.1:0-22513 GCA_963636275.1 Acutalibacteraceae bacterium
AGGTGACTAACCGGTCTTTCGACCATTAGTCACCTTATTTGTTTGGATGTTGTTCTCTACAGATTTAATCAACCACCTCGATAACATCTTCAAGTACAACATCAGAGTAAACGGCGATATTAAGCGTTCCCGACGTCCAGTTTTTGTACTGATCAGCAGAGATTACAAGTTTCTGCAACTTGTAACCCAGTCTAGCGGTAAATCGCCTCCTGATGTCCAGATATTCCAATGCCGGGCACCCTGAGACATCTATGGTTTCCAGCTTATTGTCTGGACCTCCAGAGTAAGGAAGAGGAAGTTCCACCTTCTTTATTTTCGAACCGCTGACGGTGAAAGATGTCGGTGTGTAGCTTTCAAAACTATCGGCATTCCATCCGCTTAGATATCTGATATACAGCCTGTCTATAGGATTGTCTCCAAGTTTTATAACAGAAAATGGTATATCTGATAATTCTAGTGTTTTCACATTAGTCAATGCGCTCAGATCCAACTCCTCCGCTGAGAAATAGTCGCTTGCATGATACCCTCGCTTTGACTCAAGATGTATGGTTTCCAGATTGGTAAACATCTCGATTCCTTTAAATGAATTCGCGCCTCCGCCTACATATTTCATCGATTCGAGAGCTAATCCCTCATCTGTCATGATGTACTTGTCTTCAGAAGGAGTTATCCATTCATTATCCAGCAGATATTGGCGGAATACATCGTCCGGAACCTCTATTTCCGGCAAGTTGGAATTCACCTGCTTTACATTCACGGTCTGCGTATAAGGTGGCATATCAGGGTTATACACAGTGATAAACCCTGAACGCGTCTTCTCTCCTGCCGCGATGGCAAAAACATAATTACCGTCACCGTCATCAGACTTGATACTTATCCATTCACTCATTGAGAGTTCATAGGGGATGCTTGCATCTATCCTGACAGGCAGATAAGATTCCACTATGTCGAAAACGGTCTCTCCGCCGACAGAGATGTTGATGTACTTCTTCAAATATTGGAGCACATTCAGTTGACGGGTTATGCCCTTACCGCTGATCATCAGCACACCGGAACGTTCTAACGCTGAAGGATTTTCCTCCACTTGAAAAGTGACAAGAGAAATACCGCCCACACGTGTGCCGAAATTCTCAAATGTAATCCACGAAGCGGGGTTTCCTTCCGCATCGGTGAAAGAGTATTCGAAATCAGAAGCATCGACATTGGTCCGGAGTTGAACTTCCAGAAGCTGGGAATGAGACTCAAGTTCAACAGATGTTTTGGAAATGACATCCACACTGTAACCAGATTCGCATACAACCTCGAAGTTCTTTACCGCAGAACCTGTAAAGAATTTTACCACGCCGGTACGCTCCTCTCCAGTCTCATTGGCATCAATACTCACCTTCACGCTTTCTCCAGATTTTCCGGCAAGCGCTGAAAGATGAATCCAACTGTTGTTGTTTGAAGCTCGCCAGTCGGACGAACTTGTCACGCTGATACTTGTTTCCGCAGATTCAGAACCGACTGAATATTTCTCCGCAGACAGGACAATACTGTCGGAGCCCTGAGCGTTTTCTTCGGATTTCTCACAGGAAACAGCAGTGATAACCGACATCGTCAACGCCATGGAGGCTAATGATTTTATAATGTTCATCTTCATTGTCTTAATATGTTAGATAATCTGTTACTGAAGATTCAGAGGATAAGGTGTAGAGTCATATTTACCCTCGCCTGTCTTCTTATAATAGTATTTCGGAGTCTCTACTTCTCTGTCATAAAGTCCGAGAGAAATCTCATTCAATTGAGTAAGACTTGTGCTGTATTTCAGAGGATTGAGGTTATACGTCATAAAATAACCATATCCCTTACCCTTGATCTCACGAGACTTATCCTCTAGCGGGGCCAGCATCGAACTCATGGCCAAAGGGACAGAATATCCGGAAACATTTCTATTTGTGGCTCCCTGCACCGGACTCGGAGTTGTACCATAATCTCCTACGATATAATCCACGAATTCGGACGGTTTATAACCATTATATGCAGGGATGTTTGAGTTCATACATCCTTGGATGTAAAATGATACGATTTTATCAGGCATTGTCATCTTGCACCACCAGCACAGCCGGGCTGCCGCGTCCGTACTGCGATAGTCAAGGAAAGGATTCACGCCGGGAGCAAGAGACCACTCATCATCGAAAGACACTCCGTCCAGATTGTAGGAATATACATAGTTCGCAAGTTCCGTAGCGAATGTCTGAGCTCCGAGTTCAGAAAGTTGCGCAACGCCAGCAGAGTCGTGGTTTCCGAGAATGCTGAGAATAACCTTTATTCCCTGACGGCGAAGAGGTTGCAGAAGCGATTCGTTGTTGTCTAAAAGTGCCTGCACATTCGGATTGCAGTAGACGTAAGGAATTTTCTCCGAGTTCAGATTTATATTCGCAGAGAAAATCACCAGTTGATCATACAGAAGTTTGTCTGTCCCTTTAATCTTAAGTTGAAGAAGGTTCAGAGGGTTGGAATCATTGACTTCCATATATTCGACCATTTCAACAGCCCCATCTCCTTTATAAGAATATCCACGACTTCTCATATCTTTCACCAGATAGACAAGATGTTGAGATTTTTCCGGAATAATAACCCCGTCAGTAAGGCTCACCGCTTTCAAAGGAAGCACATAAGTCTTATCCTCGACTATGCTCTCGTCTGCCTTCAGTACTATTTCCAGTTTTTTGGAAACTGTCTCGTCCGGAGACAGCACGATTCCGTCTGACGGAAGAGTTACCAGATTCTCAGGAAATAGCTCAAAAGAAGTGTTATGCAATGCGTTATATGAATCCAGCCATGCCGCATCATATTCCATTTTGATATCCACACCTTTTGCAGGCACGGAATTGAGATGAAATACAGCAGTGACACTGCAGTTATCCTCGAACATTTCCAGGACTTTTTCCTGTCTGTTAGTCTGGGCATCGATGAGCAGACCTGACAAATCCGTCCTATATTTAGCTTCGTCAGCATCCTTCTTCAGCTGAATAGCATCATCGTCACAACCGCACATAAAAACTGCCGTTGCCAAAGCTGCCACAAAAACATATCTATATCTCATAATTGTCATTTATTTTTAGATGGTAGTGAAACTGAAATCCATTTCGGCGCCGTCTCCGCTGTGAGGTCATTGCCGTTTATTGACCAGTCTTTTATGCGGTTACCTGCTCCGTCATCGAATTTCCAGTATGCAATAAGTCCTGAAGAAGACGGTTCTACAGTATAGAAGTGATTCTCGGCATTGATATCATCGGACTTCAACGCCTTATTCCAGATACGCACTTCAGAGAAGCGCCCGTTGAAGTATCGGTTGTTATCGTAGGAATAGCCAATCCAAAAGCATCTTGGCTTGCCATCCTCCTCATCGGAGTGTGCCGGACTGAAATCCACTCCATTAGAGAGATATATGGAACTTGACAGTTTCCTTTCCCCGTCAAGGTAGATATCAATTTGCCCATAATCATATACAACGGCCAAATGTGTCCATTTGCCTGTTTGAAGCTGGAGTGCCGAAGATGTCTTATTACCGTTAGAAGTCGCTATCTGCACTTGATTGTTCGGGACCCCGGAGTCACCAACGCGCACAAGGAACTTGCCCTCTATGCCCATAATAGTGGAAATCTGCTTGCCGAACTCGTTCGGATAGATAAGCGCTTCCAAAGTGAATGTCTGCATATTCTTGAACTGTGCAGGATCCTTCCAGTCAGGCCAAGCCCTATTCTCGTTAAGATCAGCGACGACATTGATAAGCGAAGCTCCTTTGAAGGTGAAATACATCCTTCTCGCACTTTCCAATACATCAATACCTTCGGCTGATTTCACCATAACTGGAAGGACATATCTTACATCCATATTCAAAGTATCAAGTCCTTTGGCTTTCACCTCAACAGGAACACTCTTGACATTGCCTGCCGGAATGACCGCCGATGAGTTGAGAACTTCATAGTTATCCGTAGGGAGAAGGGCAATATCGGCATCGTGGTAAACTTCTTTATAAACGTCAAACAGTTCCGGAGCGGCAATAACTTCAGCCGTCACATCGTGGGACAGAGGTTGAGCGATTGCGAGTTCCAGAGTCCGCACTGAAACGGAATCTCCGATTCTCACGAGCTGTTCTTCCGCGAAATTATCGGCGGAAATGAAGAGTCTGTTATCGTCTCCCGGATATGAATATTTCAGACTGTCGCACCCAGCCAGAATGGCGGTTGCAGACAATATTATATATAACTTGTTCATTTTCATCTGAATCAGAATTTTGGTGAAGGGTTCATGATGGCGATGGCTCTGCGGATATGACAGTAAGCCGTAGCATTGAAATAGTCTTTCTGTGAATGTGTGACCATAATGCCTTCGCGGGAATACGTATTGTCTTCCGCTATAACCCAGTCGGCCGCCCCCTCAACTGCAGTAGTGTTATTAGCAAAGAATCCGAACTTTTCATACGGAGCTGACACACAGACAATAAATCTGTCTGAAGGGACATCATTGCCCATTGCGGACCTCACGAGAAAAGAGAGCTTATCAGCGGAGCCTGCGCTTTCAGATGGAATGATGATGTTGCGGCAGAGCTGGAGAAATTCTTCAGAAAGAAGATTCTGAGGTTTTCCGCTGAACATAACGACGGCATCCTTATGTGCCGCACTCCATTCCTTTACTGGAGCGAAGAATTCGTCCTGCAAAGTTCTTTCAGCAATCTTCTCATCTTCAGTCATTTTCAATGTCGAAGCTCCGGTAAAAGAAACCACAATGCCGTCATAGCCATATTTCTCATACAGGCCGAGAGTGTCAGACAACGAGGCTTTCATAAAGTCTCCGCGGGACAGCATCTGCTCTTCATCCGAAGTGCTGCCTGTACTGTTGTCGGAAGCTCCGGAATCGTCGGCAGAAGCATCGACACCATCAGAGACGACATCCCCATCTTCAGGCTCTGACGGCTGATGCGAGGCTTCCCATTCTGACTTATATGTCTCATAAGCAGCCACCGTATTCTCGTAACTTATGGTAAAGAGTGTCCGAGTTCCTTTCTCTTCGCGGATTGTCTTCATATCGGAAACAATCGCATCCGAGAGCAAGGCAGGGTTTGCAAGCACTACGAAATCAACGCTGTCAGGCAGTCCGGACAGAAGTTCCGCTCTCCCGGACGGCACGACTTCTTTGTTGTCAAAACCGGCGATGACCGTCTTATGTTCAGTCTGTCTATAAGTCCTGAGCGATTTCAGATAATTGCCCCATAATTCGGGATTGCTGTCTTTCGCCATAGGATATACCAGTTCCTTGCTTTCCGGCACGGTCCACTCGGCGCACGAGCAGACAATGCCTATTACGAAAACTGCCAGTAATATTCTTTCAATTATATTGTTCATAGTAATCAGTGTTATTCAATGTATGACGGATTATTCGGCTTGCAGTCGAACCAAAGCCTTGTACTCATATTGTCGGCGCCACGGAGCTTTGTGGATACGGCCTCAGCGATATTGGAAGCATTGTTCACATACTCGTCGCTCGGATACGGCATCCTCCTTGCTCCTTTTGCAGAATCTACGATACCATTGCTTTTGTTTCCGGTTTCAGTGGCCGGAATAAGCACAGGATATCCGGTCCTTCTCCAATCTGCCCAGGACTCGTTACCAAGAAGCCAGTTAGCAATCCATTTCTGAGTGATTATACGTTCCTGCTTTTGCTCGACAGTGGCCGCATCATCCCAAGCGACTGTTATGGAAGACAGTGCACCTCCGTATGTATTGGTTCCTGCAGGATCCACATAAGCCGACGGAGTTCTGCTGTTGTCGGCGATATAGGCGTCAGCCGAACCGGCGCTCCACTGCTCGAAAGACAGACGGATACCGTCCTCGTAAAAATCCTTCGCTTCACCGCCCATATCGAATCCGAACACAGCGACGGCTTCAGCTCTCAGAAAAGCGACTTCAGCGGCATTCATCCATACTACAGAAGAAGTTGCGTCTATGTTTACTCCTGAATATTTGTGTCCAGTTGTGGCATGGTCGGGAATTATGATACCTCGCCTGAGCCCCTCATAAGAATTGCTCCATTCTGATGCAGTGAAGAATACGCCACGCCTCGGGTCTTCATAGCCGTTCATATATGTGACTATGTCTGCTGCAGCGTGTGAGTCTCCACCCGTGACACAGGCGGGAGTATGCTGTGCCATATTGTATTTGACAGCCACATTGATAGGGTTGCCATCTACTCCGAACGTTGTGCGCTGAGCATTGTCATCGTTTGAAATGATGACTCCGACCTCATTGTTCACGGCAGCCTCGGCTGTTTTTTTCGAGAGTTCCGGGTCTGCGTATGAAATGCGCATCGCCAGTCTGAGCCTCAATGAATTTGCGAATTTCGCCCACTTTTCGGTGACGCCCCCATAGATAATGTCGGAGTTAGAGGCAAAATTTGTAGTTCTGTAGTTCATCAGAACCTCTGCAGCCGCATCGAGTTCCTCTATCATTGTCTTATAAGCGTCAGCCTGAGAATCGTATTCCACCTGAAGTTTTCCGCCCACACCAATTTTTGAATAAGGGACAGGCCCGTAAGTATCCACCACTCTGTGCATTGCAGCGACCTTCATCACATCACCCACCGCGAGGAGAACCGGATTGTCGGTAATTCTGTAAAGCATAGCGTAGTTTGTATACACCATCGGAATGATACGGTCCGACTGCATGAACACATTGGTCCAGTTGTCGGTAGGATTATAGTTTGAGATAGTGTTGGCCCATCCGGCGTTGGCATCGGCCAGATAGCCTGCCATAGTGCCGCCGAGAAGGCACTCCGTGAACTGGGTTGTGTTCACGTCAGGTGATATCACACCGTCGGCAATTCCTGTCAGAGCCAGACGGATTGCATAACCGTCGCGGGATAGTTCCTTGCCATCGACTGCATACGGGTCACTGTTCTTCTTCAGGAATCCTTCGGTGCAAGCGGTCAATGAAATTATCGAGACGATAATCGTTATTATGTTTATTAGCTTTGTCATATATGCATCCTCCTTAGAATCTGATTCTCAAGTTGAATCCGAAATTTCTCGTATTCGGAGTCATAAAATAGTCAATACCCTGATAATAGTTTCCCGTAGTGGCGATTGCTTCAGGATCGAACGGAGCCTTGTTGTAAATCATCCAAAGATTTCTTCCGACAAGCTGAGCCGTGATTTCGCACACATTCCTGAACCATTTGCGGGGAAAGTCATATCCTATGCTTGCTTCCTGAAGGCGTACATTGGTGGCTGAATAGGTGTAGTATTGAGGGACTGTATCTCCGCCGGCTATGGTTGAATACCATTTATTGGCATCCACGAAGCCACAGCCGTCCACTGGAACACCTCCATTGTCTCTTGCAGTGGCTGTCGCTTCTGAAACTCCGTAATAGTCGAGCATTGCCTGAGTGCGGGAATATACGACGCCACCGATTCTGGCTGTCAGCATAAATCCGAAGTTCAAGTTTCCGATATTGAAGTCGTTACGCCACGCCATATTGGATTTAGGAAGCACACTGCCCAGGTGAATGTATTCATCAACATTGGTTATAGTTTCTGACGAAACTCCCCCATTCTCATCCACAAGGATATATCCTTCCGAGTCTCTCTTGAGAGCTGCTCTAGAATAAAGATCTCCTAGCGAACCGCCTTCTCTAAGGATGAATCTGGCATTTCCGAGACCGCCCATATTAAGAGAAGAGATGTTCAACTGTTCTCCGGTTACAGGGTTTACTGCATTGTCCGCAAGCGAAACAATCTTATTCCTGTTAGCGGAGAATGTATAGCTGCTGTTCCATCCGAATATTCCCCATTCTTTGTCGAAGCCGACTGAAAGTTCGAAACCCGTATTCTTAACGTCTCCTGACTGTATAGGAATGGAAGAATATCCCGACCCTGTGGAGATGTTCGGATAAATGGTCTGATTCAAAGTATGAGTACTATACCAAGTCGCATTTAGATTGAACCACTTTAAGAATCTCATTTCCAGACCGACTTCCCAGGAGTTTGTTTTCTCCGGCCTGAGGTTTTCTATCGGATACGAAGTCTGGGTGTTCCATCCGGAGCCTTTGTCCGGCCAGGTGTAGAGAGGATTGGCGATAAAACGGTCGAATGCAGAGCCAACCGAAGCATAAGATGTCCTGATTTTCAAATATTCAAGATTTTCAGGCATATTCCCGATAATCTGAGAGATTACGACGGAAGCGCCGACCGAAGGGTAGAAGAACGACTTTGCTCCGGACTGGGGTCCAGCCAACTGGGACGCCCAATCGTTTCTTCCGGTCAATGTAAGATAGTATGTACTCTTATAGCCGATCTCAGCGGAAGCGTAAACAGATTGTGTCTGATCATTCCAACCGCTCTGCTTCTTCTGTGTGCGGGACTGGCTGAGCGTGAACACGTTGAATACATTAGGAAGATTTGTTGCCTCGCCTTCGACAGAACCGTCGGCAATAGGACCGCGTATGCTGAACTGATCGTACGACATATCGGAAATTGAAGCACCTATATTCGCGTGCAGGCTCCAGTCTTTCCAAGTCTTATTGATATCAAGAAGTGCATCTGCATATATCTGTCTGTCCTCCGCTTTTTCCATTCCGAAGAGACCGTTCGCAGACGATTCCGTAAGTTGCTGATTAGTGGACGCATAGAAACGCTCTTTATAAGTGTTCGAAGAACCGTCATAGTTTATCCTACCGGACAAAGTAATCCAGTCTGCGATTTTCCAGCTGAGTCCGGCACCGAACTTATAGCGGTACTTCACATTGTTGCGGAGGTTACGGTAGTTGATCCAATATGGATTCTGCATCGTAATGCCGGCGTCGCCTACCGGCCAATACTGCTCGCTTATATTGCGTTCCGGATTGTAGCGTTCGAACATTCGGATGGCGTTCCAGTCATTTCCGCGAGGAAAAAGATAGGCTCCGACTAGTGGATTGTTGTATAGTCCCTGATTGGCCATATTCTGGTCATCCTGTCGGACAAGACTCGCAGAAAGGTCCAATGTAACCTTGTCTTTGAAAAAACTTGAGGTGTTGCGCCCTGTGAAGTTATATCTGTCGTATTTCGTATTGGGAACATTGCCGGTAGAATTCACCGCTGCGGCGGAAAGATAGGTCTGATTATGTTCTGTACCTGTGGAGAGAGAAACGCTCTCTGTAGCGGTGACTCCTTCCTTGAAATAGTCAGAAGACGGTTTGTACCCCATATAGTCGTGTGCGCCGAGTTTATGTCCCCAGCTTCTGACTGTAGAACCTTCCGCCTGATTCAGGTCTCCAGTCCCGTAGCTGCTCTGAAAACGTGGCAGGACGAACGGACTCGAAACTTCAGTATTGCTTGTGACAGTAATGGATGTCTTCCCGGCAACACCTTTTCGCGTCGTGATGACTATGGCTCCGTTTGCGGCTTCTGAACCATACAGAGCAGCCGCAGCCGCACCTGTAAGAACAGACATGGACTCGATGTCCTCGGGGTTCAGGTCCGCGATAGGGTCAGTAGCGCCTCTGGAGTCGAATTCTGTTCCGGCATCACGCGGAGACGTGTACATTGGCACACCGTCCACCACGTAGAGTGCATTGGATGACTTGGCAATTGACTTGCTTCCGCGCATCACTACTTTTGAGGCTCCACCTACTCCGGAGGATGAGGCATTGATTACAAGACCTGCTACTTTTCCGTTCAGAGAGTTTACGAAGTTTGCATCTTTGTTGGTAAGGATAGCGTCAGGATTCACCTGCTGTACATTGTATGCCAATGCTTTTTCGGATCTTCTGATACCGAGCGCAGTAACCACTGTTCCATCGAGGAGCTGCGCATCGTCCGAAAGCGTAACATTGAAAACAGGGCCTCTGTCGGCCGCCATTTCCACAGTCGTATATCCGAGACAAGTAAACTGAAGCACTCCATCCTTTGAACCGGCCGGGAGTTCCATCGAAAATTTTCCGTCAATGTCTGTTACAGTGCCAGAGGAAGTACCTCTCAGAATAACACCGGCACCTATTATAGGCTGTCCGTATGCATCGATGACTACGCCGCTGATTTTTATCGGTTTCTCTTGATTTTCAGTGGCTTTCGCGGAAAGAATGATATTGGTTCCGGAAATTCTATAGGCAATACCGGTATTTCCGAACACAGCTTTGAGTGCGCGGTCAAGAGAGGCTGACTTGACACTGACTGAGACTGGGATATTGACTTCAACTTCGTCCGTATAGACGAATAAATACTTTGTCTGTTTTTCAATCTGCGACATTACAATCTTTATCGGAGTGTCCTTGACATCCAGTGTTATTGTATTCTCCTGCGCCTTGGCAGTGTCGGGATATATTAAAAACAGAATCAGAAAAATCGGTAGCCAGCTGAAAATTTTGCTGAATACTTTTTTATTCATAAATTTATAAAATAATGGGTCATTAGTAATATAAGCGAATATTCTGTGATCTTCGGACTGCTGGTGCTCCAACATCGGCGGTCCTGCTTTTTTATTTATGATTCTTTATTCTTGCATAGGCATATATATTTTGTGTTATTGTTCAGTTTAATGTGATTGTAATGATATTTCTGTCAATGTCGTAGTCATAACTGAAATCCAGGTAGCTCTTAAGGATATCGAGCGCGTGAGTGACGCCTTCTGTCACGCGTACTTTTCCCCTTGTTTTCATCTGAGGATCTGACGTTCCTTCAACATTGATTTTCACTCCGAAAGCATTCTCAAACCGATGCATCAGCGTCCTGAAAGTATTTCCATACAAGCTGATGATACCCTCATTCCACATAAGACCATCGTGATTTTCAATCATCGAGCGAACCAGATGTCCGTCACGAAGTTCCACAGACTGATCTGATGTAAGAACTACACTTTGGCCTGTTCTGGTATTCACGACCTGCACTTTACCACGAAGCAGGGAAGTACAGAACGTCTTGCCGGCTTCGTCCGCAAGCACATTGAATCTTGTTCCCAATACTTTGACATCACAAGCGTAAGTCTTTACTATGAATGGATGCTCTTCGTCGTGTACCACATCGAACAATGCCTCTCCGTCAACCTTGACTTCACGAGACCTGCCGAATTTGGAAGGATACGAGAGGGATGCACCGGAATTAAGCCATACGAGAGTGCCGTCCTGAAGCTTCAGGCTGACGCGTTGGCCCGACGGCGCTGAAATCGTAGTCATCGTCTTGGCAAGCCTGTTGTCTATAACTGTCCTGGTGACCTGAACGGAGGTAAGCACCAATATTGCCAAAATAGCGGCCGCTGAAACCGTTGCTGTCCAGGCTGTTATTCTGCGTCCGGCAGATTTTTCAGCTTTCTTCGGTTTTAACTCAAGAACATCCGGAGAGGCCTCCATTACCATTGCTGCAAACAAAGCGTGTGTTTCGTTGAACTTCGTCTTGTTTACGGGCGATTCACTAAGCCACCTTTCAATGTCATCGATTTCCTGTTGAGAGGCGTCTCCTCTGAAATATTTATATAATCTGTCGTTTGTCATCTGTTTCTGTCGTCCAGGTATTTTTTTTTCACAAGGAGGGACTTTGCCTTATGCTTTCCAAGGACTTACGCATATATGACAAATGAGAAGCGGACATTGACACGAAAATTTACACTTTATTTGGAAAATCGGAATAGCACTCTTAATTTTGGCACTTGATGATGCCACGGATTTCGCAGAATACTGTTGCTATGGAAACTCATCTGCTAACCACTGAAGAAATCAGGTCAATATACATAGACCGTCCGCGCTACTTGCTGATAGCGCGTTCTTATGTGCGCAATGATGCAGTAGCGGAGGATATTTTTCAGGACAGCATTCTTTTCTTTCTGGAGAACAGAGGAAAACTTGAAATTCAGAGCGTCAAATCATATTTTTTGAGAATAATCATAAGCCGTTGTCTCAATCATCTGAGTAAATGTCGCAGACAGGACGAGATACGTGAAAGTATCCGTGAGACGATATTGGAATTTGAGACTGTAGCTATCAATTCAGGGCGTAACGGTGACAGAATGGCACTGATGTCCGAGATGAACGACAGGCTCAACGTGTGCAGGAAACGGCTTTCTCCGCTATGTTTCAATGTATTTTTGGCAAGTCGCCTGACAGGATTGTCGCACAAAGAGATAGCCGAAAAGTTCGGCATCACGATCAGACGGGTAAATACGGAAATCCAGAAAGCGCTTAAAGTATTCCGCGGAGAGTTCAGAGAATACCTTTCTCTGCCAGTTCTGCTTTCGCTTTTAGCTTTGCTTACGGGGCAGATTTCTGACCTTGCAGTTCTTTCCTGAAATAATTCTGTATCATTCGGGGAATCATCCTCGACTGCAAACGGGAAACACATTCTGCGCAACAAATCGGTCTGACTCTGAAAGGCGTGTCCACACCTGGCACGGACGGGGAGCTTCGAGGCCGATGAATATCCAAAGCCCGTAGTCTCAGAGATTGATGGAGGCGTGAGCGTATTGATTAAGCGTTTCTCCTTGGATAAATTAGCGACCAGAAACAAAAACGATATGGTGACAAAGCGCCCAATTTACAGGATACTAATATAGGAAATATCGATACTACCTCAGAGAAGTACCCTTTAAACGGAGAAATGAGAAACGACTATTTTTCAGACCGAAGGCTGGCTACTTGGACGATATTTTGTACTTTTGTATATATATGGACGAAAAGACAAGATCGCTGCTCATCAATTGGGCCGACACATATAATGATCCACAGTATTTTCAGGAAGACCCGATTGCATTCCCGACACGCTTCGCAGAAATGATGAGAGAAGGCGTCAGGTCTCCCAAAGACGTGGAAATATCAGCCCTATTTGCCGCGCATTTCGCCTGGGGAAGGAGGGCTATGATCGTAAGGGACTGCACCAGACTGTTCGACGAAATGGACTGGAGGCCGTACGACTACGTAATGAAAGGAAACTGGAGAAATGACAATGCCAGCATACACAGGACAGTGAAATGGAGCGAAGTCGCCGGCATTTGCGCCAGATTGAAATCCATATATGAAAGCAGGTCAAGCATAGAATCCCTGACAATAGAGGAAATACGGACAAAAATATTCGGGCAGAAAGAAGATTCATCCGCGCCGAACAAGAAAATCAATATGATGCGCCGATGGATGGTCCGCAATGACGGCAAAGTTGACCTTGGTCTATGGAAAAACACCGGGCCGGAAAGCCTCCTGATTCCTCTTGACGTACACGTCTATCAGGAAGCGGCAGCCCTGGGGCTCACCTCCAGGAAGCAGAAAGATTTGAAAACTGTGATCGAGCTCACGGACAATTTCAAGGAAATCTTCCCCGGAGACCCTTGCAAAGGAGACTTCGCCCTTTTCGGATATGGAGTAATGAATCAGAACAAATAACCAAATCGGAACTAATATGCCTCAACTATATGTAATCTCAGGTTGCAATGGCGCAGGTAAAACCACTGCGTCATACGCGCTACTTCCTGAAATGCTCGGATGCAGTCAGTTTGTAAATTCTGATGAATTCGCCAAGAGCCTCTCCCCTTTCAGCCCGGATGCCGCATCAATCCAGGCCAGCAAGTTGATGCTTCTGAAGATGAATTATCTTTTCGCCAGAAAAGAGGATTTCGCAATCGAAACTACATTGGCCACCAGAAGCCTTAAAAGGATGATCGTCAAGTCCAGGGCACAGGGATACAGCGTCACGATTCTGTATTTCTGGCTGAATTCACCAGAACTGGCAATCGAAAGAGTGCGTGCCAGAGTCGCTTCCGGAGGACACAACATACCTGATGAAGTCGTAAGGCGCAGATATATGGCGGGGCTCCATTATTTCTTCAATGTCTATAGGCAGATGGCTGACAGATGGATTCTTGCCGACAACTCCCAGATACCTTTCAAAGTAGTTGCGGAGGGTCAGAAAGATCTTCTTACCATCAAGGACGAAGAAACATACAACATCATCAGCGAGATGGCCGAGAAGGCGGAATATTCATTGAATAGAGACACTACACGACAAGATGATACAGAGTAAAGAATACTATCTGAATACATTCAGGGTTACTGAAGAGACCCTGCGGAAACTCACTGAAAGCGCTCTGTGCCACGGAGGCGATTACAGCGACCTGTATTTTGAAAATTCAATATTGCAGGTGCATCAGCTAATTGACGGAAAAGTCACATCTAGCAGCTTGAATGAAGATTACGGCGTGGGAATCAGAGTCTTGAGCGGAGAAAAGACCGGATATGCATACTCGGAAAGCACCGAAATGCAGGATATGCTGTCAGCAGCGACTGCCGCATCCGCAATAGCTCAAGGTACCGCAGTCAAGCCAAGGGACACCAGAAGCACGGGAGCAACATACACCCGCCAGGAAAATAACGGCGGACGACTGGTCAGGAGACTGTACCCGGGGAAACCTAATCCGGCGGCGGACAGATATCCGATATTTCAAGATTGGAGAGAGGCAAGTCCGTCAATAGCAGTCGAATATCTCGGGAGGCTCGAGAGCTCCATAAAGGCTGGGGATAACCGCATCACAAGCATTATATGCCATCTGTCAAGCGAGACAAGAGACTATCTTATGTTCAACTCATTCGGTGAACTGAAGTATGAGACCAGGCCTTTGACGACTGTCAGCGTGCTCGTAGTGGCGGACAACGGCAAACGGAAAATCCAGAGAAACGCGTCAAGAAGTTTCAGAATGGGAGCAGAAATGCTTACTGATGAAATAATTACCGAATTGACGCACGATATTATAGACGGAATTGACAGCGCGTTCGAGGCATCGAGACCGAAAGGCGGAAAAATGCAGGTTGTCATGGGGGCAGGCGCATCCGGCATATTGCTCCACGAGGCGATGGGACACGCTTTCGAGGCGGATTTCAACAGAAAGGGGCAGTCTATTTTCTCCGACAAAATGGGCCAGAGGGTATGCCCTGAAGGTATCAACATTGTAGATGACGCAACCATTCGCGGGAATCGTGGTTCCCTGAATTTCGATGACGAAGGCGTTCCGGGCCAAAGGACTATGATGGTCGAAGACGGAATCCTCACATCATATCTGCACGACCGGATCAGTGCAAAATTCTATGGAGTCGCACCTACCGGCAACGGCAGACGTGAGAATTTCCGTTCCAGTCCGATACCTAGGATGCGTGCTACATATATGGAAAGCGGAAATGCTGAACCGGAAGGAATAATTTCTTCAGTCAAGAAAGGCATATATGTGAATGAATTCTCCAACGGACAGGTCAAAATCGGAGAAGGCGACTTTACATTTTTCGTCAAGAGCGGATTCCTGATTGAAAACGGCAAACTTACAATGCCGGTGAATGACATCAACGTCATCGGAAACGGACCTCAGGCATTGAAAGACATAGTTGCAGTCGGCAATGACTGCATAATAGACAACGGAGCCTGGACCTGCGGCAAAGGACAGTCAGTGGAAGTATCCTGCGGAATTCCTACAATTCTGGTAAATAATCTTCTGGTTGGAGGAAACAAAGATGAATAAGACATACGAAATCAAAGATATTTTGCAATCCGCCATATCAGAGGAGGAAAAAGCTATAGCGGACAAAAGCATAAGCCTGGCCCTGGAAGCCGGAGCATCTGCCGTTCAGGTAACTCTGGACAAGGTCAAAACCGAGATTTACGCCTTGCTTGACGGTGATATCGACAATATACGTCAGACAGGAGACAGGTCATTGAGTTTCAACATTTACGCAGGAGGAAGATACGGCTCATTCTCGACCAACAGACTTGAGTTGGCCAGCCTTAAGACATTTCTGGAGAAAGCTGTGCAGAATGTACTGATGCTCGCAGAGGACCCTTGCAGAAAGCTTCCGGACCCTAAAGACACGGCAAAAGACGCCGTACGCGGAGACGAAACAGGACTTTGCTGGTACGGATATGATTCTGTCCCGCAGGAGGACAAACTGGAAATGGCAAAAAGAATTTCCATCTATGAAGAATTCTCCAAAGAGGACAAGGAGCGCGGATGGAAACTCGTCTCTGAAGAAGTCGAATACAACAATACGCTGACTGACATCTATCTCATCAATTCCGACGGGCTCAATTGCAGACGTATGGAAACGTCATTTGAGGTATGCAGCCAAGTGACTATTGTCGATTCTGAAGGGAACAAATACAGCGGAATGTCTTGGGATTACGGAATCTCTCCCGATAAGGCGGCGACATCAGATTGCGGTCATAAGGCTATCCAAGAGGCGGCAAGCAAGATAAATCCGGTCAACGCCGACAGCGGACGACGTGCAATGGTAGTGTCCAACAAGATATCAGGACGCCTTCTGCAACCGATTCTTAGAGCTTTGGGAGGACGTTCAATCCAACAGAAAGCATCATTCCTTATGGATTCTCTCGGGAAGCAAATCTTCGGTAAAGGATTGAATATAATAGATTTGCCTAGAGAGAAAGGAAAATGCGGCGCCACATTCTTCGAATCTGACGGCAGGGCTTGCATCACCAGGGAAATCATCGCGGACGGCATAGTGAAAGAGTATTTCATCAGCACATATATGTCGGAGAAACTTGGAATGGAAGCCACATCCGAATGTTCAATACGCCCTACCGTAATGCCATTCTTAAGTGAAAGCATTACCTGTCCGGAAGGTATCAATCCGAATAAACTCACTGAAAAAGAGATAGTTGAGTTGTGCGGAAACGGCATTCTCATCACCGATCTCAACGGAGGAAACTGCAATTCCGCAACAGGAGATTTCTCATACGGAGTTGAAGGATTTCTGTTCGAGAACGGAAAGGTCACTTCGCCGATAACAAGTATGCTGATTACCGGCAACATTGTCGAATTGTGGAAAAATCTTGAAATTGCAGGTGCCGACCCTAAAGACGGATTGAGCAGACAGGTCCCTACCCTGGCATTCCGCGATGTCAATTTCAGCGCATAAGCATAAGAACTAGTTTGAAATAATTTTTTGAATATGAATATACAGAAAGACAAAGTCGTTGAACTCGAATACGAACTTACGGTTGACGGCAAAGTGGTGGACAAGACAACTGAGATGACTGGTCCGCTTGATTATATACACGGTGAGCATATGCTTCTGCCTAAATTCGAAAGCGAACTTGAAGGTCTCGAGCCAGGCGCCGAATTCGCATTCACATTATCCGCAGAGGAAGGATACGGCGAATATGACCCGAAAAGGAAGTTCGACATTCCGAAGTCGTCTTTTGAAGTGGACGGAGTGCTGAGAGAGGATTTGCTTCAGATCGGCAAGATAATACCGCTTCTCAACAGTGCAGGAGCCGTAGTTCAGGGAAAGATAGATGCCATATCAGAGGATAAGGTGACTATGGATTTCAACCATCCTATGGCGGGCAAAACCTTGAATTTCAAGGGCAAGGTGCTCACTGTCAGGGATGCTACCGAGAAGGAACTGACAGAAGGCCTGCACGGGGAATTTCTTCCTCCGTCCGGCGGGTGCTGTCATCACGGCAATGGAGGCGGATGCTGTCATAAGGACGGCAAAGGCGAAGGCGGCTGTTGCGGAGGTCACCACGACGACGGACACGAGTGTTGCGGTGGACACGATGAGGAGCACGGCTGTTGCGGTCATCACGACGGCGAGCACGAGTGCTGTGGCGGACACGAAGATGGTCACGGCTGCTGCGACGGCCACGAAGAACACGAATGTCATTGCGGAGGTTCTAAGTCCGAAGAAAACTAATGAAGGTTTCAGTTGTCATATTGAATTGGAACACTGTCGGTTATCTTGAAAAATTCATTCCCGGCATTCTGCATTCTCTCGAAGGATTGGATGCTGAACTTGTCGTGGCAGACAGCGCATCGACAGACGGTTCATTGGATATGATTGCCACTTCATTTCCTGAGGTCCGAAGAATACCGTTAAACGAAAATTACGGATTTACAGGCGGTTACAACAGGGCGCTCAAGGAGATTGACGCAGAATATTACGTCCTGCTCAATTCCGACATAGAAGTGACGGAATGCTGGCTCAAGCCATTGCTCGATGTTATGGACAATAATCCGGACATCGGTGCCTGCGCGCCTAAACTGCATTCCTGGTATGACAGAGACAATTTCGAATATGCAGGAGCAGCCGGCGGATATATTGACAGCCTGGGATTTCCTTTCTGCCGTGGCAGGATAATGAAGATGGTCGAAAAGGACAACGGGCAATACGACGTTGCGAAAGATGTGCTGTGGGCTACCGGAGCCTGCCTTATGGTCCGCAGTTCGCTGTTCCATAAGCTGGGAGGGCTTGACGACAGATTCTTCGCGCACATGGAAGAAATCGACCTGTGCTGGAGGATGCAGCTTGAAGGCTACAGAGTCCGCATTGTACCCGAATCCGTCGTTTACCATCTGGGAGGAGGGACACTCCCTCAGAATTCGCCGTGGAAGCTCAAACTGAACTACCGGAACAATCTGATGCTGCTTCAGAACAACCTCGCCAGGACATACGGCATCGGAGCACTGAAAGCCGCAATTGAAGCCGGCAAAGTGCTCAACGGGAGCGACTTGGAGAGATTGTCACGCAAAGCCTGCCGCAAAGCGAACCGGAAGATTTTCTCAAGAATGCTGGTTGACGGGCTCACAGGGCTCGCCTATTTGGGGATGTTAAAATGGCAATATTTCAAGGCGGTCATTGAGGCGCACAGTGAATTCAGGGCAAAGTCCAGAAATATAGACAAAGAAAGTATAAAGCAATATCTTTCAAGATGGTCCCCTGCTGAAGGACGCAGGGCTGCCGAAAAACGCAGTGACGCTGACGGGCTCAACGTTGCCATAAACGGACGCGACGTTGCCATTGACAGTCAGGCAATACCGACCGTGACAGGAATCTATCCGCATTGGATAATTCCAAGGGCAATATTGTTAAAAGACAAGACATTTGGCTATATTCGCAGACGGTTTGAGAGCAGCGCGAATTAGCCGAATTTGAATCCGTTTTGTTGGCAGATTCCAAAAAAGATGCAGACGAAACAGATGCAAGGTATTAAGCCAATAAAAGTCAAGCTCCCTAAATCGTCAAATATCGGAGACATCATTAGAGGCACATATATTTATATGACGCGCGTATGGTGGCAAGGCCGAAAGATACTGAAAGATAATAAGATAGAAGGCAATGGTTATAATCATTGAAGGTGCCGGAGAAGTAGGTTCTCACCTGGCCAAGATGCTGAGCAGCGAATCAAATGACATCACTATCATAGACTGTGATGAGGAACGTCTGTCCAAACTCAACAGCACGGCTGACGTAGTCACAATAACAGGAGACCTGTCCTGCATCAAAGTTCTCAAAGATGCCGGGGTCGAGAACGCGGACCTATTCATCGCCGTAAATCCAAGTTCGTCCCAAGACGTGAATATAGTCAGCGCATTGCTGGCCAAGAAGTTGGGTTGCGCCAAGGTCTGCGCCAGAATCAACAATGAAGAGTACTTATCTTACGAGAACAAGCACCTGTTCACGGAACTCGGAATAGACCTTATGTTCTATCCGGAGAAAATCGCCGCAGGAGAAATAGCAAGTCTGCT
Source organism: Acutalibacteraceae bacterium (assembly GCA_963636275.1). GTDB lineage: Bacteria > Bacteroidota > Bacteroidia > Bacteroidales > UBA932 > Cryptobacteroides. Next base: position 19,527 of record CAVHJF010000039.1, read on the forward strand.
CAAGCGCACGACATCCACGGAAACGATGGATTTCGCCAGGGGGAAACTGCAGTTGGCAGTATTCAAACTGGAGGACGACTCCCCTATCATAGATATGAAAATATCCGAGCTCGCGGCAGCCATAAACGTACAGTTCCGAGTCGTAGCCCTCTCACGCGACAACAAAACCATAATGCCGCAACGTGACACCAAGTTCAAGTATCACGACCTCGTCTATATCATAACCACAAGGGAGGGCATTACTCCGATGATGAATTTCCTCGGCAAAGGCAGCATCGAAATCAACAAAGTGATGATTCTCGGAGCCGGAGCAATCGGAGGTATGCTTGCGGGAAATATCGCCAAATTGGTTGAAGCAGTAAAGGTCATCGATTCCGACAAGAAACTGTGCATAGACCTCAGCGAAAGCACTGACAACAATGTCCAGGTAGTCAATGGAGACGGCCGAAATTCCGATTTCCTTCTGGAAGAAAACATACGCGACTATGACGCGTTCGTGGCAGTTACGGAGAATGATGAGGCAAACATCCTCGCCTGCGTAGTCGCCAAGCGCTTCGGTGTGGAACGCACAATCGCGGAAGTCGAGAACATCGAGTACATTCGACTCGCCGAAGAGATGGGAGTTGACGCGGTAATCAACAAGAAACTGATTACTGCCGGTAAGATCTTCAAGATGACCCTCAGCAACAAAGTCCGCTTTGTCAAATATATGAGCGGAACAGAGGCGGAGATATTGGAATATATCGTTGCTCCGGACAGCGCCATTACCCATAAAGCCCTGAAAGACATAGATTTTCCTACGGACGCCATTATCGGCGGCATCATCAGAGGCAACGATTACTTTATCGCCGTCGGTGACACTCTGATTGAAGGTTATGACAGAGTAGTGGTATTTGCACTGCCTAACGCCGTCAAGGATGTTGACCGAATGTTCAGATAGACCAGGAAGCTGTTTTGAAGGCAAATTACAGACATTAAAAGAATCAGGAAGTGGCATCATTTCTACAGATTGAGAATATCAGCAAAAGCTATGGTCCGAAAGTGCTTTTTGAGCATATAGGATTCAACATAAATGAAGGTGACAAGATTGCGCTCATCGCGCCTAACGGAACGGGAAAATCGACGTTGTTGAGAATACTTGCAGGGAATGACAAGTCGGACTCCGGCGGAAAAATCACATTCCTGCGTCACATCCGGATCGCTTTTCTTGAACAGGAATTCGCATTCAACCCTGATAATGATGTATTTACACAAGCAATGGAGTCCAGCAAACCTTTCACTGAGGGTCTGGATGACAATGGGTTGTTCGCATACGAATTGAGAATCAAGAAGTTCGCATCGAATTTCGGTCTGGACACTTCCAGCATAATGAAGAATCTCTCTGGTGGCGAGGTAAAGCGTGTCGCATTGACGGTTATGCTTGCTTCCGAAGCCGACTTTTTCATAATGGACGAGCCGACCAACCATCTTGACATTGACGCCATTGAATTTCTTGAAAATTATCTGGGACATTCCAGGAGCACGCTTCTGATGGTGACCCACGACAGATACTTCCTGGACCACGTCTGCAATACGGTCATGGAACTCGACCACGGGGCAATATACACGTACAGAGGCAATTATGAGAATTATCTGGAGAAACGCCAGGAGCGCATAGACAATTACAATGCAGAAACTGCCAAAGTCAACAACATACTCCGACGCGAGCTTGAATGGATAAGGAGTTCTCCTTGCGCTAGAACCGGCAAGGCCAGATATCGAATCAATGCGTTCTACGACCTCAAGGAAAGGTCAGAGCAGGTCTATACGAGCGGGAAGGTCAATCTTGACTCGATGGGAAAAGGCTCCAGACTCGGCAGCAAAATCATTGACTGCAAAGATGTCAGCTTCAGATACGGCTCGGACGTATATCTGGACCATTTCTCATATAATTTCCAGCGATTTGAGAAAATCGGTATCGTAGGCAAGAACGGCACAGGCAAATCCACCTTCATCAATCTCCTGACCGGCAACATACCTGCAAACGGAGAGTTCAGCGGAATCATTGAAAGAGGAGATTCGCTCAAGATAGGCTACTATCGGCAAAGCGGAATGAAATTCAATGAGGATGAGACTGTTATGGAAATCGTGAACGATACGCATCTGCTCAATCAGTTTCTGTTCAGTCACGATATGTTCACCACGCGTGTGGCAAAGTTGTCCGGAGGCGAGAGGAGACGTCTCTATCTGCTGACGATTCTGATGCAGAACCCTAATCTGCTGATACTTGACGAGCCTACGAATGACCTGGATATCGTCACCTTGGATGTCTTGGAGGAATATCTTAAGGATTTCAAAGGTTCGCTGATAATCGTATCTCACGACAGGCATTTTTTGGACAGGCTTGTGGAGCATCTGTTCATATTCTGCGGAAATGGAGTCATAAAGGATTTCATCGGATCGTACAGCGAATATCACGAATATATTAAAGAGTATGAATCTCAGCAGAAGTCGCTTGCCAGGGCTGAAGAAAAGGCAAACAAGGCTTCTGTTACGCAGGCTAATGACGGAAAACCAAAACCTGAAAAGAAGAAACTGACTTGGAAGGAGCAGAGGGAGCTTGAGCAGTTGGAGAAGGATCTGGAGGCTCTCGGAAAGGAGAAATCCGAATTGGAACAGAGTCTGTCTTCCGGGAATCTGGATTATGGAAAGGTGCAGGAGGCCTCAAAAAGGTTTGAGGAACTCACGTCGCTTCTGGACGAAAAAGAGATGCGTTGGCTCGAGCTCCAGGAGAATCTTTGAGTACCTCTCAAATTCGGCTCATCGAACCAAGAATCCCGCTAATTGCCGCTTAGGTTTACGCATTAAGCAGTTGAGTTCTCCGCTCAGAAAAAATTCGCTCCGAACTTCAACCGCTATAATGCTGGAAGAGAGGGAGGTATATTCCCCCGGAGGAATGATTGACGGGCGTATGATTCAACAGTTGAATCCCCTTACAGTCCCGTCCA
>CAVHJF010000040.1:0-22283 GCA_963636275.1 Acutalibacteraceae bacterium
ATTTGTGAAGTCAACAGTAACACCCCTCGACTATGATAAAAACATTGAATGTCCTGTTCCTCACAATTCTTTCCTCCTTGACTTTGCTTGGGGCTGATATTGACTCTCTATATGTGATATGGCAAAACAAATCCGGCAACGAACGCATAAGTCTGGGGAACACCCTTCTAAAAATCGGGGCGGACCAGGGACTGATACAGGAAGGACTGTCGTTCAAGCGGACACAGACAATAGAATCTGAAGCCTACATATATTATATGATGTCGTACCGCTACTACGCAAGCGACAAATTCGATGATGCCCTCTCAACAGCACTGATGGCCCTGCCGCTCTGCGAGAAGACCAGCGACAACGAGCTGCTTGCCGAATGTATAAATATGATAGGCATCGTTTATCAGAGAAAGGGGTTCTTCGGACAGGCCATAACTTATATGGAACGCGTATACAGGCTTGACCTCGCATCGAACGACAAGTACGGAATGAGTTCGACGATGAACAATCTCGCCACACTTTATCTTGCGACAGACCAGCCGGAAACCGCGCTCGGTTATGTTCTGCCTGCAATTGACATTGAAAGGGACAGAGGAGACAGGCAGAGATTGGCTGTACGTCTGGGGCTGGCGTCAGACATCTGGCTAGAAATGGGGCATCTGGAGAATGCGCTGAGCTGCGTGGAAGAAGCATATCGACTGGACAAGGAAGACCACAGGGAAAGCAAGGCCGCAATCAGACTGTCACAGAAGGCTTCAGTACTGATAGCTATGGAGAAAGACATTGAAGCTGAAGTATGTCTTACAGAAGCGATTCCTATCCTGGAACAGAACAACAACATCACTTCGCTTGCCATCTGCCACAATCAGTTGGGCCAGCTTTATTGCAAGGAAGGACTTTATAAGCAGGCGGAGAAGACTTACCGGATTGCAAACGAGTATGCTACCCAAGCGGGAAGCGACTACGTCAAGAAGAAGTCGCTGAGCGGGCTGTGGTTATGCCAGAAACATCTCGGCAAACTCGAAGATGCGCTCAAGACTCTGGAGGATTATACACAGCTTTCGGAAAAGATTGCGGACGACAGGGCCGATTCTGCTGTGGAAGACTTCAAGATCAGGTACGAGACAAAGGAAAAAGAGGATGCGCTGGCGCTTGAGAAAAAGATGTCCAAGACCAGGCTTTTGGGAATGATCGGACTGGGACTATTGTGCATTCTGCTGATAACTCTGCTTTCGATATGCTGGAAGATGCTTCGCATACGTCGCAGGCAAGCAAGCATACTCACCAAAAACATCGAAGTGAAGAGCCAGTTGCTGTCTATGGTGCAAGTGCTTGACAATAAGAATGATTCAAACACGCTCAAGAAAATCATCAACGACATAGACACTATGGAGGACGTCCCGAAAATCACCAGCAGAGAGATGGATGTCATCAAATGGTGCTGCGAAGGTCTTTCCTCCAAGGAGATTGCCGACAAATTGAACGTATCGGTGCGCACCATTGACGCCCACAAGGGAAATATCTTCAAAAAGCTAAACCTTTCAAGCACCGTGGAACTTGTCAGATACGCCGCCAAAGTCGGAATGTTCAAAAAGTAAGTCAATAAGCAAAAGCTAATTATTGCACGATTACGCAATTTTGTTTACATTTGCAGGCATTTTCGCTGATACCAGTGAATTTATTTCAAAACAGATTATAAAACATACACATATATGGCAAACCAAACTCTTAAAGATCAGGAGAGACTGCACGATGAGCAGGTTGCAGAAAAGGTTTCTTCTGTAGAGAATTTTTTCAATGAAAACAAAAAGATCATCTGGAGTGTTCTTGGCGTTATAGTTATTGTCGGACTTGGAGTTCTGTGCTATCACAAATTCTACGCACAGCCGCAGAAAGCCGAGGCTGCAGAGCAGATGTTCCCTGCAGAGGCAAGTTTCCGCGCCCAGAATTATGATGTCGCCCTCAACGGTGACGGCAATGTACTCGGATTCAGCCAGATTATCGACCAGTACGGTTCACACGCAGGTGCTGCGGCATTCTTCTATGCAGGTGTATGCGAGCTTCAGCTCGGCAACTACGAAGAGGCTGTTTCTTATCTTTCAAAGTACAACGGCAAAGATGCGATTCTGAAAGCTAAGGCTCTCGGCGCAAAGGGTGACGCTTATGAAGGACTTGAGAAATACAAAGAGGCTGTTGCTTGCTACGAAAAAGCGGCAAATGTAGTTGACGATATGTTCGCGGCTTCATACCTTCTCAAAGCGGGTATCGCTTGCGAAGAGCTCGGAGATTCTGCAAAGGCCCTTACATTCTACAAGAAGATCAAGGACCAGTATCAGCAGTCAATGGAAGGATACGACATCGACAAATATATCAGCCGTATCGAAAACGCTCCAGCAAAGTAATCATACAAATATAATATTAGCCGGACTGAATCTCAGGCCGGCTTTTTAGGTTTAATATAATAAGATACATAATATGGGAAGAGCTTTTGAGTTCAGAAAAGAGAGAAAGATGAAGCGTTGGGGTCACATGGCCAAAACGTTCACTAAGATCGGAAAAGAAATCACTATCGCCGTAAAGCAGGGCGGTCCTGATGTAATCGGCAACCCACGTCTCCGCGCCCTTATCGCAGAGGCACGCAACGAGAATATGCCTAAGGACAATATCGAAAGAGCTATAAAGAAAGCCACCGACAAGAGCCTCGGTGATTTCAAGGAAGTGACATTCGAAGGATACGGTCCTTTCGGTATCGCTTTTCTTGTTGAGACAGCTACCGACAACAATACCAGAACTGTTGCCAATGTCCGCAGCTACTTCACAAAATGCGGCGGTTCGCTCGGCACCAGCGGAAGCGTAAGCTTTATGTTCGATCACAAGTGCGTTTTCCGTGTAAAGGACAAGGAAGGTCTTGATGTAGATGAACTTCAGCTTTCACTTTGCGATTTCGACGACGACCCTGAGGTTTTCGTAGAGGAGCAGGAGGACGAGAATGAGAACATCACCAAGAATGTTGTCATCTATGGCGCTTATGAGTCTTATGGCGGAATTCAGAAATTCCTCGAGGAAAACGGATATGAACTTGTATCCGGAGGATTCGAGAGAATTCCTAACGTTGACCTGAAAGATGTCACACCGGAGCAGCGCGAGACCCTCAACAAGCTCACTGACCTGCTTGAGAACGATGACGACGTGACCAACGTATATTCTACGATGAAACCTTCAGAGGAATAATCTGTTGAGATACTAAGAAGCAGCTTATACCCTCTTTAAGCAAGAAGCAAAACGGCTTCTAAGCCTCAATGAATAATGAATCGACAAACCGGCCCCACATCGGGTCGGTTTATTTTGTATAATCGCCCGTTTATATGACATTCCGGAATTCCAAGTCGTCGAGTCTCCCTTATGGCACTTACGGACGCCGTGTACGAGACTGCGGCCGAGACTAAAGCCTGAAATTGCGGCCAACCTGCCATTTTTGATTGTACGTGATTTTTGGTTATATTTGCGAGTTAAAAATATAGAGTATAACATATAAATATACATTACAGAAATGAGTATCCAACAGGATAATATCAAGAATCTGGTAGAGCGCAGAGCCAAAGCCGAAATGGGTGGAGGCCAGAAACGTATAGACGCACAGCACCAGAAAGGCAAACTCACTGCACGTGAGAGAATTTCACTGCTTCTCGATGAAGGAAGTTTCGAGGAATTCGATATGTTTGTTCAACACCGTTGCACAAACTTCGGTATGGAAAAACAGGTGTTCGACGGAGACGGAGTCGTAACCGGTCAGGGTACCATAGACGGAAGACTTGTATATGTTTTTGCACAGGATTTCACAGTGTCAGGAGGTTCTCTCGGAGAAGCGATGGCACAGAAAATCTGCAAAGTTATGGATATGGCAACAAGGAACGGTGTTCCTTGCATAGGACTGAATGACTCAGGCGGAGCACGTATTCAGGAAGGCATCAATTCTCTGGCAGGATTCGGAGAGATTTTCGAGAGAAACATTCTTTCATCTGGAGTCGTACCTCAGATTTCAGGTATATTCGGACCTTGCGCCGGCGGTGCAGTATATTCTCCGGCATTGACCGACTTCACGATTATGGTCAAGAATACCTCTTATATGTTCCTGACAGGTCCGGCAGTCGTCAAAAGTGTCACAGGCGAAACAGTAACATCTGAAGACCTCGGAGGTGCCAGCGTACACGCGACAAAGAGCGGTGTGGCTCATTTCGCGGCAGAGAATGACGAGGACGGTATCAGAATCATCAAGGAACTGCTCAGCTACATTCCTCAGAACAATATGGAGGAAGCGCCTGTTGTTCCTACAAATGACCCTGTTAGCCGAGTTGACGATGCCCTCAACGAGATTATCCCTGACAACCCGAACAAAGCATACGATATGTACTACGTTATCAAGAGCATTGTCGATGACGGCAAGTTCTTCGAAGTACATCAGGCTTATGCAAAGAATATCATAGTAGGCTTCGCCCACATGAACGGCCGCAGCGTCGGTATCGTGGCTAACCAGCCGAAATATCTCGCCGGAGTGCTTGACATCAACGCTTCACGTAAAGCCGCAAGATTCGTCCGATTCTGCGACGCATTCAACATTCCGCTCGTAACATTGGTTGACGTTCCCGGATTCCTTTGCGGAACACAGCAGGAGTACGGTGCAATCATCGCAAACGGTGCAAAACTGCTTTACGCTTATGGAGAAGCTACCGTGCCTAAGGTTACCGTAACATTGAGAAAGTCTTATGGCGGTGCACACATCGTTATGAGCTGCAAACAGATACGCGGAGACATCAACTACGCCTGGCCTTCTGCCAACATAGCCGTAATGGGTGCTGACGGTGCAGTCCAGATTCTCTACGGCAAGGAACTTAAGGCTGTGGAAGATCCAGAAGAGAAAGCTAAGCTTGCCGAGGAGAAGAAGAAAGAGTACAACGACCTCTTCAGCAATCCTTATCAGGCAGCCAAGATGGGTTATATCGACGACATCATCGAACCGAGAAACACCAGATTCCGTGTCATCAGGGCATTGGAGCAGCTTGCAGGCAAGAAGCAGACTCTTCCGGCAAAGAAACACGACAACCTCCCTCTCTAAAGCACTTTGCCAATGAAACGTATTCTATTAACATTCAGTGCATTACTTTGCGGAGGACTAATCTCGATGCAAGCGCAGAATGTCAGCGACCTCATCATTTCAGAGGTAATGGCAGAGCCTGACAGTTCCAGCATTGTTGATGATTACGGTCACCGCAACGGATGGATTGAAATATTCAATAAATCTCAAGGTACAGTCAATTATGCGGGCTGCTTCCTTTCTGACGACAGGAACAATCTGCAGAAGAGTCTGATACCGAAGTCCGACAACAGGACAAAACTTGGCCCTAGGCAGGTTGCACTGTTCTATGCCAGCGGAAACGGAACAGAAGGCACTTTCTACGCTGACTTCAAGGTCAAAAAAGGTGCTACAATCTACCTTGTAAGCAACGACGGACGCACAATCATTGATTCGCTTGAAGTTCCGTCAACACTTCCTGCAGGGAAATCAGTCATAAAGCTCGCCGAAGACAACAAACAGATGGATTTCAAAGCAGTGGCAGAACCGGCAATCCCTACACCAGGCTCCGTCAACGGCAGTCAGACATCCGAGACGGGCAGCCAGAAGATGGCAAGAGAAGACAAACACGGTTTCGTGCTTACTCTCGTGTCTGTTTCTGTAGTATTCGCCGCGCTTATTGTTCTCTGGTGGCTGTTCAGCCTGCTCGGAAAGGCTTCCACAAAAAATAACGGTTGCAAATGCGCGTCAAAAGGCAGTCCAAAAGGCGGAAACTCCGGAAAACTCACTCCTGAAGTTGCGGCTGCGATAAGCCTTGCGCTTGACCAGGAAATGAACGGCGAAGTTTACGCCGCAATTTCCACGGCACTGCACCTTTATATGGAAGATTCTGTCCACGACAAGGAAAGTTTTGTCATAACCATCAGGCACAAAGAGAGCAACTGGAACAATAAGGAATTCAATTTCAGACAATTGCCAAGATAAGACGATTTGGTTCCAGCATAACGGAAACCGGTCAGACATTGGAGTGAGAGTATCGGCCAGATACGAGACTCCGGATTTTTAACAGAGCAAAAAAAATAAAGACATGAAAGAATATAAATTCAAGATCAATGGCAACGATTATAATGTAGCCATCAATTCAACAAACGCAAATATCGCAGAGGTTACTGTCAATGGCGTAGCTTATCAGGTAGAAATGGAAAACAGCGTACCTGCATCAGCACCTGTTCAGCCTGCCGCTCCTGTTTCAAACGCTCCTGCAGCCGCTGAACCTGCCAAAGTTGCAGCACCTGCCGCAAAACCTTCTGGCGAAGGCAAACCTGTCACATCTCCGCTTCCGGGAGTCATCATCGAAGTCTCTGTGAAAGAGGGTGATTCAGTAAGCGCAGGACAGAAAGTAGCCGTTCTTGAAGCTATGAAGATGGAGAATGAAATCCAGGCTGACAGAGCGGGAGTCGTAACTAAAGTGAATGTAAGCAAAGGCGACTCTGTGCTTGAAGGCGCAGCGATTGTAACCATAGCATAAACGCTGTATGGATCAGATAATCAGCAGCCTTCAACAATTCTGGGAATTCACGGGATTCTGCAATATGACTTGGCAGCATCTCGTGATGATTGCCATCGGCATTGTATTCATTACACTTGCGATAGTAAAAGAGTGGGAGCCATTGCTGCTAGTCCCTATCGGATTCGGTATGATCATAGGAAACATCCCTATGTTCCCGGGACTTAATATCGGCGTTTACGAAGACGGTTCGGTTCTTAACATCTTGTACCAGGGCGTGAAACAGGGATGGTATCCTCCTCTGATTTTCCTGGGCATAGGTGCGATGACTGACTTTTCCGCACTGATTTCCCAGCCAAGGCTTATACTCATCGGTGCAGCGGCCCAGATGGGAATTTTCGGAGCTTATCTGCTCGCATTGTCAATGGGATTCCTTCCTAACGAGGCGGGAGCCATCGGCATCATCGGAGGAGCAGACGGTCCTACGGCAATCTTCCTTTCATCCAAACTCGCACCGGATCTGATGGGCGCCATTGCCGTATCGGCATACTCTTATATGGCGTTGGTACCAGTGATTCAGAAGCCTATAATGCTGCTTCTCACAAGCAAGAAAGAGAGACAGATCAAGATGGCCGCACCACGTCAAGTAAGCCAGAAAGAGAAAATCATTTTCCCTATCGTCGGATTTCTGACAACTGCGTTCATCGTTCCGTCAGGCCTTCCGCTTCTTGGAATGCTGTTCTTCGGCAATCTGCTTAAGGAAAGCGGCGTGACAAGACGTCTTGCAGAGACCGCCAGAGGTCCGCTCATCGACGTTGTCACAACATTGATCGGTCTCACAGTAGGTTGCTCTACACAGGCGGACAAATTCCTGACTTCAACATCTGTAAAGATATTCGCTCTGGGTCTTCTTTCATTCGTGATCGCCACTGCTTGCGGAGTTCTGTTCGTAAAATTCATGAACCTGTTCTGCAGGGAGGGTCACAAGATCAATCCTCTCATCGGAAATGCCGGAGTGTCAGCAGTGCCTGACAGCGCACGTGTATCCGAAATGGTGGGACGTGAGACTGACCCTGGCAATCACCTTCTGATGCACGCTATGGGACCTAACGTCGCAGGCGTAATCGGCTCTGCTGTCGCTGCGGGCATATTGTTGGGATTCCTTGGATAATACATTAAGAATATGTCAGTTAAATCCAAAATTATCAGCATCTCCACATTTGTGGTGATCTTGGCCTTGGCCGGATTTGTTTTCTTCAAATTCTATTTCGTGTTCGGAGAAGGAGTCAAGGCCGGCGACTTGAACCAAGTAATGTACAAAGGCTATGTGTTCAAGACTTACGAAGGCAGACTGATTCAGGCCGGACTCAGAGGCAAAGGGACCAACGGAATGGAATCATACGTATTTGAGTTCTCCGTGGATGATGCAGCTGTCGCGGACTCGTTGATGAGGTGCAGCGGTAGAACTGTCGAACTTCACTACAAGGAGTACCTGGGGGCTTTGCCTTGGCGCGGTCAGCAGAAATATATCGTAGATCAGATAATATCAGTTAAATAACAATGGAAAGCAAACATATACTTACATTGGCAGTTACGGCGGTCACTTTTTTGGCCGCTGTATCTGTAAATGGTGAAGATTACCCGAAGGCGGAAGGGATGAAAATTTTCGCCACGCATCCGGCCAATGATTCCGGCAAAATGATGACGATGGAGCAGGCAGTCTATTCCAGAGACCTGATACCGGAAAGATTTTCGTGCGCCTGGTACGGCGAAAACACTGTCGTCTATCTTAAAGACGGCAAGGCTCAGCTGTACGACGTCACACTCGGAAAAGATGTTGACAAAGATGAAATACTCGGAGCATATTCCGCTACAGCGGGAGATTATCTCCGTGCATCGCTTCCTGAAGGCGCAGAGAATATAACTCCAAACCCGGCAGCGCTGTCACACGATGTCGCAATGGAAGGCAACCGGGCCATAGGGAATGCCCCTGCGATAGCCTACACCGTAGGTAAGAGTCTCTACTACATAGACCGTCGCAAGCATATATACACTGTTGCCGAAAGCGAAAACGAGAACATCACATACGGCCAGACAGTAAGCCGCAATGAGTTCGGCATCAACGGAGGAATTTTCTGGTCACCTGACAGCAGAAGCATTGCGTTCTACAGAAAAGACGAATCACTTGTATCAGACTTCCCTCTCCTGGACATCACCACGAGGACTGGCTCATTGAAGAGCATCAAATACCCTATGAACGGTATGAGTTCGGAGAATGTCCGACTGGGAATTTTCAACTTATCAGAGAACACAACCGTGTATGTCCAGGCTGACGAATTCGGCTATGACCAATATCTGACTAACATTACTTGGTCTCCAGATTGCAAGCATATACTGATTCAGGTGCTCGACCGCAGCCAGAAACATTTGAAACTCAATATGTACCGCGCCAGCGACGGCAAATTCGAGAAAACGATTCTGACTGAAGACAACGACAAATGGGTTGAGCCGCAGGATCCTCTGCATTGGTTCGGATTCACCGGAAAATTCATATACCGTACGGACAACCGCGACGGATATAAGAATCTTTACTTGTGCGACACGCTCGGCAATGTCAACAGACTCACGAAAGTGGATGCTGACGTGAAGTTTGTAGCGGAGAACGGTGAGAAAGTATTCTACACAAGCGCGGAGGTTTCCCCCGTCGAGCAGCATCTCTTCTCGGTTAAAGTTGATGTCACCAAGAAAGGGGCTGTGAAAATCGGCACCCCTGTCCGGCTTACTGCAGATGAAGGATGGCACAATGTGAGCGTCAATGAAAACGGAAGCTGGTTCATCGACATCTACAGCAGTTTCAATGTTCCTAAAGTCGTGAAATTCACCTCCACAGACGGCAAAGAAAGCCGGACAATGTTTACTGCAGCCAATCCGCTTAAGGATTATGCGACCGGAGAAATGACATTGGGAACTGTCAAGAGCGCCGACGGAAAATATGACAACTGGTACAGAATGTATCTCCCTGTTAATTTTGACCCTTCCAAGAAATATCCTGTAATATTGTATGTCTATGGCGGTCCGCATTCGCAGCTTGTGAATGACAGCTGGCTAGGACAGATAAGGCTGTGGGAAATGTATATGGCACAGCGCGGCTATATCGTATATGTACAGGACAACAGGGGCACCGAAAACAGAGGTGCAGAGTACGAGAAGGCCATCCACGACTACTGTGGACAAGCCGAAATGGCCGATCAGATGGTCGGAATCAGCGAGCTTATGACCCTGCCATACGTTGACAAGGACAGAATCGGAGTACACGGATGGAGCTACGGCGGATTTATGACCATCTCCCTGAAGACCACCTATCCGGATGTATTCAAAGTCGGAGTTGCCGGAGGCCCTGTCATAGACTGGAAATGGTATGAGGTTATGTATGGCGAGCGCTATATGGACACGCAAGATACAAACCCAGACGGATTCGCAGCCACAAGCCTTATCAAGAAGGCAAAAGACCTTACGGGAAAGTTGCTGATCTGCCAGGGAGCAATCGACAACACGGTTGTCTGGGAGCACAGTTTGAGCTTCATACGCGAATGTATCAAGAATAATATACAGGTGGATTATTTCCCTTATCCTTGCGCCGAACACAATGTCTTCGGCAAAGACCGGATACATCTTATGGACAAGGTTACAATGTATTTTGAAGATTACCTGTAGCAACACACAGATTTTAAAAGCCAACAACATAATGACTACAAAGGATTTATACGCACAGATACAGGCAAAGAAATCAATGCTTTGCGTAGGGCTGGACACGGATTTCAACAAACTGCCGGCCCATATACAGAAACTTGCCTCGGAAAGCGAAATAGCAGTTAAAGGCGAATTGGTAGGCGGTACGGCAAGATCGCTGTTCGAATTCAACAAGGCGATAATCAATGCCACAGCAGATCATTGCATCGCCTATAAACCGAATCTTGCATTCTACGAATGCTACGGACGCGACGGAATGCTGGCGCTCGAGAAGACTGTCGATTACCTCCGAAGCAACTACCCTGAGCAGTTTCTGATTGCGGATGCAAAACGCGGTGACATCGGAAACACAGCCAAAATGTATGCAAAAACATTTTTCGAGACAATGGACTTCGATGCAGTGACAATCTCCCCTTATATGGGCACTGAAACGGTCACTCCGTTCCTTGAATATCCAGGCAAATTCGCTATTGTAGTGGCTTTGTCCTCAAACAAATCGTCTGCAGATTTCCAGATGGCAAGACAGGACGGTAAAGAGTTGTATCAGGTCGTGATGGAGAAGATGATGTCCATCTCCAATCCGGACAATATGATGTTCGTGGTAGGCGCGACCAAAGCGGACAAACTTGCTGAAATCAGAAAGTTCTGTCCTGACAATTTCTTCCTTGTCCCCGGAGTGGGAGCGCAGGGCGGATCCGCTGAAGAAGTCATCGCACACGGAGCCAATGCGCAGGGCGGTCTGCTGATAAATTCTTCCCGAGGCATAATCTACGCTTCAAACGGAGAAGATTTCGCAGAGGCCGCAGGTCGCGCCGCTGAAGCCACTGCCAGAATTTAACTAATACAAAAGAAGGCAGGCTGATTTTTAGCCATAGCTTTCAGGCACTATAACAAAAAAGAAGATGCAACTAAAGCAGATATTTCTGCCAGTTGCATCTTTTTATATATCATTGGGGATATTCCCCAGCTCCTTTAGCCTCAAGCAAAGTAATTTAGCTTGAAACCATTACATCGCGAACTCAAGAGCTAGATTTCGTCCTCGAGATGCTGCTTCGCGTATTCCAGAGAGACCTTGAATGTCTTCTTGCGGGATGACGGAGCCTCAAACATCGCGTCATCAAAGATCTTCTCGCAGATGGAACGGAGTCCCCTGGCACCGAGCTTTCTCTTGATGGCAGTGTCCGCAATCAGCTCCTTGACGCCATCCTCGATTTCCAGTTTGATACCGTCCAACTCGAACATCTTTGCGTACTGCTTGAGAATCGCGTTCTTCGGCTCTGTAAGGATTCTCAGCAAGGCATCCCTGTCAAGATTATCCAGATAGGACACAATCGGAAGTCGTCCGATAATCTCAGGAATAAGGCCATAAGCCTTCAAATCTTCCGCAGCCACATAGCTCAAGAGATTCTCCTTGTCTATTTTATGCTGATTCGAAGCACCGAAACCGATTACTTGAGTATTTAATCTCTGGGCGATGCGTCTCTCTATGCCTTCGAATGCACCTCCGCAGATGAACAGAATATTCTGCGTATTCACGTGAATGAATTCCTGCTCCGGATGCTTTCTGCCACCCTGAGGCGGAACATTCACAACACTTCCCTCAAGTAGCTTCAACAAAGCCTGCTGAACACCTTCACCGGACACATCTCTAGTAATGGACGGATTATCACCCTTTCTGGCGATTTTGTCGATTTCGTCAATGAATACAATTCCCCTCTCTGCCTTAGCCAAATCATAATCAGCCTCCTGAAGCAGACGGGAAAGCAGACTTTCCACATCTTCTCCGACATAACCTGCCTGAGTCAGCACGGTAGCATCCACAATCGTGAACGGAACGTTCAGAAGACGTGCAATCGACTTTGCCAACAACGTTTTTCCTGTTCCCGTAGGGCCGACAAGCAGGATATTGGATTTCTCCAGTTCAACTCCATCATCCGGTTTGTCAGCCAGATTATGGTTTATTCGCTTGTAGTGATTGTACACAGCGACAGACAACAGTTTCTTCGCCCTGTCCTGCCCGATCACATACTGGTCCAGGAACTCCTTGATTTCCTTAGGTTTCTGGAGTTTGTCTATGCGCTGGCTTGAAGATGACTGATTATTCTGCTTCTCAAAATCCTTCAGATAATCTGCGGCCATTTTGACGCAGTCGCTGCATATATGCGTTCCGTCTATGCCGGAAAGCAGAATCGGCACTTCCGACTCCGGCCTCCCGCAGAACATACAATATTTAGTAGGTTTCTTGCCTGCCACGTTATTTCACTTTTTTCTTGCTGGACAAGATTTCATCGACCATACCGTAGTCCTTGGCCTCCTGGGATGTCATCCAGAAATCTCTGTCCGCATCCGCAAGAACCTTTTCAAAAGACTGTCCGCTGTGCTCGGCGATAATGCCGCATAGTTCTGTCCTGGTCTTTTCAATCTCTTTCGCAGCTATTATGATATCCGAAGCCTGTCCCTGAGCACCTCCGAGCGGCTGATGAATCAGCACACGGCCGTGAGGCAGGATAGATCTTTTGCCGACAGCGCCTGCGCACAAAAGCACAGAACCCATTGAAGCCGCCATTCCTGTACAGATAGTGGCGACATCCGGCTCAACCAACTGCATTGTATCATAAATCGCCAGACCTGAAGTCACCTGACCTCCCGGAGTATTCAGATACAAAGAAATGTCGGCAGTCGCGTCAGTAGATGCCAAAAACAGCAACTGCGCCTGTATGATATTGGCAACGTCATCGTCAATAGGCACGCCCAGGAAAATAATCCTGTCCATCATAAGACGGCTGAACACGTCCATAGACGCGACGTTCAGTTTGCGCTCTTCGATAATAGTCGGATTGATATATGAATCAACCGCTGACGCATAACGACTAAGGGTCATGGAACTGATTCCACGACCCATATTCGCAAATTTATTGAATTCGCTGATTTTACTCATAAATTACAATTCACGGAATTTGTCAACAGACACTTTCTCATTCTTGAGAGAAACTGCTGCCTTAGCTGCTTCAACAACCTTTGTAGCCTCTACATTCTCGATGATGCGACGGCTTGTATTCTCGTCCTGGAGAACGCGGTTTGCGCTGTCCTTAAGGATTGAATCAGGCACATTGCCCATTCCGTAAGCGGCATACTGATAAGCCACGTAAGCCTCTGCAGCCTCTTTTACGTCCTTCTCCTCAATCTTGAGACCGAACTTCTGCATCAGATAGCCGCGAACCATCTGCCAACGGAAGTCAGCGAAGAATGCAGGAGACTCTTTCTCGATCTCCTCTTTACTGAACTTGCCTTCGTTGATATGGAGAAGCCATCTCTTGAGGAATTCCTCAGGAAGTTTGATGTCTGCTTTCTTTACAAGATAGTCCTGCAGATCCTTGGAGAACTTGTAGTCAGACTCCTGCTTGTAGTTCTCTTCAAGACGCTCTGCTACAGCCTTGTCGAATTCCTCTGCATTGTGAACCTTGTCCTCGCCGAAGATCTTGTTGTAGGTCTCCTGATTTTCCTCTGCCGGAGCGAATGTCTTCACTTCCTTTACAGTAACGTGGAATTCAGGATTGAGTCCCTCGAGATCCTCTTTCTTGACTTTGAGCATATAAGCACGGTCAGACTCGTTGGTAAATGCTTCATTCACATTTACATCGAACTGGTCGCCAACCTTTGCGCCGAGGAATTTAGACTTGGCGTCACCTTCAACGTTCTTCACGCCTACGTATGAGCCTTCTACAGTCTTGCCTTCCTGTGAGAAATCAACGATTACGAAGTCCTCCTCTTTTGCCTCTGCGGTGTCAGCAAGTGAACCGAACTGACGGAGAAGATTGTCCTTCATCTCTTTCTTGGCAGCGTCAGAAACTTCAATCTTGTAGTATTTTACCTTGTCATCCTTGGTAAGCTCGAAGTTTACCTCTGATGTGGTGGCGATGTCAAACTTGAACGTAAAGTCGTTTCCTGACTTCCACTCGATCTCCGGCTGATCCTCGCTTGGAAGAGCCTCGCCCACCATCTTGATATTGTTCTCCTTGATAAAGTTATTGATAGACTCCGAAAGAACCTGATTTACAGCTTCGCCAAGCACGCGCTCGCCATAAACTCTCTGAATGAGAGACATCGGAACCATACCTTTTCTGAATCCTTTGAACTCAGCTGTACGTTTGCACTTCTGAAGTTCCTTCCTCTCGATCTCAGCGTAGTCATCGTGTGCTACAGTGACTGTGAGCTGAAGATTCAACTCATCAATCTGATTTTTTACGATATTCATTTTCTATGTAATATTTATATTTTCAATTAAACGTATCCTTCGCGGATAACATAGCCTGCAAAATTAGTGAATTTTCAGTCAATTTCCAATCCCGAAAGTCTCATCTTACCTCACTTGCTTCGGATAGACTATCCTCTCGTGGTATATCTGTCCCAAATATGATTTCAGCACAGACTTGATGATTCCGATTTCCTTGAGAGAAATATCGGCATTATCCAATTGTCCCGCACCGATTTTTGACGCCACAATATTCTCGACAAACTTATCGAATGTCTCCGGACTGTTGTCTTTCAAGGTCCTGGAAGCAGCCTCCAACGTATCGCAAATCATAAGGATGACCTGTTCCTTGGTCCACGGACGCTCGCCTTTGTAGAAGAAAACACCTGTATCCGCAGGGTCTCCGCCATCGTTAATGAACTTGTTGTAGAAATATGCCGTACAGGTAGTTCCGTGATGTGTGAGAATAAAATCCCTGACCACTTTAGGGATATTGTTGCGCTCCGCAATGGCAAGGCCGTCAGACACGTGCCTGATTATCTGCTCCGCGCTCTCCTCAGGAGAAAGTCCCTCGTGATATTTTGTCCCGAGACTTTCATTCTCCACAAAGCACTGCGGGTTCACCATCTTGCCTATGTCGTGATACATCGCCCCGGCACGCACCAGCATCACGTCTGCGTCAATGCTCCTCGCGGCGGCATCGGCCAGATTCATAACCTGGAGAGAGTGCTGGAATGTACCAGGAGCTTTCTGTGCCAGCTCACGAAGAAGTTTGTTGTTAGGGTCACAAAGTTCCTGCAGACGCGACGACGACACCAGACCGAAAATCTTTTCCAACAGATAGATAATCGGATATCCCGCAACTGAAAGCATAGAACCGAAGAAAATATAGGCGACAAGCCACGGGTCATCCAAGGTGCTGCCGTCATTGATAAGTCGGAATCCGACAAAGGTCAGGAACTGGCAGACAAAGCATATCATCGCCATAACGAACTGCCGCCAGCCTTTGTTGAAGAACTGGAACACGAACATTGTCACCACGCCGGACACCAAATACAGAAGGAAAAGTTCGACTCCGTTATGCGCATAAATCAGCAGCGGCATCAACGAAATCACATAAACCGGAAGCACCACGCGCTTTCTGAAGAATGCCAGCAGGTAAAGCGCCGTAAGCGAGAACGGCATCATATACAGAAGCGACGGGTTCAAAGTGTCAACCGCAAATGCCGTGAATGCCGCCAACGTGAATATGAACAGCAGGTACAGATATCTGTTCGCCTGCTTGAACACGTCCGGAGCCGTATAGAAGATGGACAAGAACAGGATAAGCACCAGCGCCAACGATATGAGACCGTTTCCGACCCACAGGAATACGCGCGGACGGCTGTATCCGAGACTTGTGGCATATTCAGCCTTGTATGAATCAAGCAGTTGCTCAATCTCGGCGGTAACAATCTCACCTTTTGTTACAATAAGCTGACCGGCATTGACAAAGCCGTCAGTCGGAGAAATGTCGTCAGCACTCGCCGCGTGCACCAGATTGGTGGTTTCCTTGTCATAAAAAAGATTAGGCACAAGCACATCATTCACGCCTGCCGCCGTAAACACGGAATCAGCATTCACTGACGGATAAGCCTGTTTGACTTCTGATTTCAGCTTCGCTCTTGCCGTACTGATTGTATATACGTCAGATGCCGGCATCTTAATCGCTCTCTTATCCTTCTGGACAAAGATAACATCATCAGAAGCCGACGCATCAGATTCCTTTACTGAAGAATCGTCAGACATCACTCCCCTTTCATAGATGTTTGTCAGCGATTCCAGAACCTTCGAACGGATATAAGAGCATTCTCCATAATTCAGTTCTTCAGCCGCCCTGATATATGTCCTGGCAGTCTCGTCCGAGAATTTGTAATAAGGAATTATCCTCTGCCCGGCCGCCTCGCGCTCCGCCTGAATCTGCTCATTAGTCTTCAGAATAGGAAAATCTATCTGGGAAACCAGAGTCTCATACATCCAGGGCGAACCTTTCTTGTAGTCATAGTTAAACTTTCCTGTTCTCGGCATCATGAACATCAAGAGCAGAAAAAGAAGGAAGAGCGAAAAATATATCTTCGGTTCCCGTGGAATACCGGTTTTTGCCATACGACTGAATTATAGAAGATGTTTTGTAATATATACTCTTAACCTCGCCAAATCTTACAGACTATTTGAACGGACTGTCTTTTTCTTTGGATATATATCCGTATGTCAACTTGTCCGTAAGTCTAGGGAAGAATCTGTGGGCGAATACGGTAGCCTTGCCCAATCCGGTCAGAATCATCTCTGACTTCCTTTTAGCCAAAGCTTTAGCCAGATACTCGGCACATTTCTCCGCACTCATCAGTTTGCCTTCATCCAACGGCGTTTCACCCTGCGCGGACCCGTCAGCGGTCAACGCGGCATTGCGCACGTTGGATGCGGTATAACCCGGAGCGAACACTAGCACATTCAATCCGTCCTTCAGATGCTCGATTCGGATTGTGTCAAGGAAGCCTCTTATCGCATATTTGGATGCGGAATAGCCTGTCCTTGCAGGAAGTGCGGAATAACCAGCTATGGATATCACGCCTACGACAGAGCCTTTTGTCTTCAGAAGCCACGGCAGCGCATACTTCGTGCAGTTCACCGTACCCCAGAAGTTCACATCCATAAGAGAGTGAATGACAGAAAGATCCAAGTCCTTGAACATCGCGCGCATCGATATGCCGGCATTGTTCACCAGAATATCTATCTGCCCGAACTTTTCTATGGTCCTGCCTATCAGATTTTTGCAATCTTCTTCTTTGGACACGTCCGCTTTTACGCACAGCACGTTTGAAGCGTCAGGGCTGACCGACGAGGCCTCTGCCTCAAGTTTTTCGAGCCGTCTTGCGGCCATAACCACCTTAGCGCCCAAGCTGCCGAATAATCTGGCAGAAGCCAACCCGATTCCCGAGCTGGCTCCTGTTATGATTATTACTTTATTCTTAAAGTAAGTTTTGTCCATATCGAACAAAGTTTATGTAAGAAAATCGTGGAATAGCCGGAAGACTATTCTACAGTCATTGCCGCAATATCATCTCCGTCATAAGCGCCGGCATCAAGTTTTGCCTTGATTTCCTTGAACGCGTTGAGAGTATATTCGACGTCTTCCATAGTATGTGCCGCAGTACATACGATACGGAAAATGACCATACCCTTAGGAATGACAGGATAGATGACCATTGAGCAGAATATGTGATAATTCTCACGAAGGTCCTTTGCCATCTTGGTAGCCTGTGCGACACCGCCCTTGATGTGAACCGGAGTTACGCACGCCTCAGCCTCGCCGATATCGAAGCCTTCTTTCTTGAAACCGTCCTGAATTGCGTGGGTGATTGCCCAGCATTTCTTGCGGAGTTCGTCTCCTTCAGGGGACATAATGATTTCAAGACGCTTTGTGTTTCCGAGTACCAGAGGCATAGGAAGAGACTTCGCATACATCTGAGAACGCATATTCGCACGCAGATAGTTTATGATCTTGTGCGGACCTGCCACGAAACCGCCGATGGAAGCCATAGACTTGGCGAACGCTCCGATGTAGAGGTCAACTTCATCCATACAGTGCAGAGCTTCAGAAGTTCCGCGTCCGTGCTCTCCGAGAAGGCCGAAGCCGTGAGCATCGTCGATGAGGATACGGAAGTTGTATTTCTTCTTGAAAGCGGCAATCTTGTCCAGTTTGCCGAGTGCGCCTGTCATACCGTAAACACCCTCAGTAATCAGAAGAACTCCGCCACCGTTGGCATCAGCCTCAGCGCAAGCCTTCGCAAGCACCTTCTCGCAATCTTCCATATTGTTGTGACGGTATTTGTATTTGCTTCCGATATGGAGACGGATACCGTCAAGAAGACACGCGTGACATTCTGCGTCATATACAATGACATCGTGGCGAGCCGTAAGAGCATCGATTGTGGAAACAATTCCCTGATATCCGAAGTTGTAAAGGAATGCGTCCTCCTTCTTCTCGAATTCGGCGAACATCTTCTCAAGCTTCTCGTGATATCTTGTATTTCCTGACAACATTCTTGCACCCATAGGATATGCAAGACCCCACTGTGCGGCAGCTTCAGCATCAGCTTTGCGCACCTCAGGATGGTTTGCAAGTCCGAGGTAGTTGTTAAGACTCCAGTTCAGTACATCCTGTCCGTTGAACTTCATATGAGGTCCGAGCTCGCCCTCAAGTCTAGGATACATATAGTAGCCGTAAGCCTGGTTGAAGTACTGGCCGATAGGACCGCCTGAGTCTCTTTCGATTCTGTCAAAAATGTCTAACATATTCAGTTATTTTTGTTTTTGTTATACTCTGATATTCAAAATGCTGCCAGGACTTGTGAAATCCCGGACAGCAATCTTTAGTTATGCGTCTATATTTGCGTAATGCGCGTTCTCTTCGATGAACTGTCTGCGTGGCGGGACGTCGTCACCCATCAGCATAGAGAATGTTCTTTCCGCTTCAGCCGCGTTGTCAATGGTAATCTTGCGCAGACGTCTCTTGGCCGGGTCCATTGTCGTATCCCAAAGCTGAGCGTCTGACATCTCACCGAGACCTTTGTAACGCTGTACGGTAACACCCTTGTCCGAGCCTTTACCCAATCTCGCAGTCGCCTCCGAGCGCTGTGCGTCAGTCCAGCAATATACTTCTTCCTTGCCTTTCTTGACCAGATAAAGCGGCGGAGTCGCCAGATATACATATCCGTTTCGGATAAGGTCAAGCATATATCTGAAGAAGAATGTCAAAATCAAAGTAGCGATATGGCTTCCATCGACATCGGCATCGGTCATTATTATGACTTTGTGGTAACGGAGTTTACTGAGGTCCATTCTCTTCTCGCCGTTCTCATCCTCCTGGGCAACTGTGACGCCGAGTGCAGTATAGATGTTGCGGATTTCCTCACTGTCGAATGCCCTGCCTTCAGTAGCCTTCTCCACATTGAGGATCTTACCTCTCAAAGGAAGAATAGCTTGGATACGGCGGTCACGTCCTGACTTAGCGGTTCCACCTGCGGAATCTCCCTCGACAAGGAAAAGCTCGCATTTCTCCGGATTCCTTTCGGAGCAGTCAGCCAATTTACCAGGCATACCGGCACCTGACATAACGCTCTTGCGCTGAACCATCTCGCGCGCCTTGCGGGCAGCCGTTCTTGCAGTAGCCGCGAGGACAACTTTCTCAATGATGATTTTCGCAAATTTCGGATTCTCCTCAAGGTACTGATCCATAGCTGCAGACGTTGCCTGAGACACTACAGAGGTCACCTCGCTGTTACCGAGCTTAGTCTTTGTCTGTCCTTCGAACTGAGGCTCAGCTACCTTGACTGAAACGACAGCTGTAAGACCCTCTCTGAAGTCTTCCTGGGTAAGTTCAACCTTGACTTTCTCGAGAAGTTTGTTCTTGTCTGCATAGTTTCTCAATGAACGGGAAAGACCCATTCTGAAGCCCTGGAGATGGGTACCGCCTTCAATCGTATGGATATTGTTGACATACGAGAGGATAGTCTCCTTGTAGCCGTTGTTGTACTGAAGAGCGATGTCGATTGGAATAATCTTGTCGGATGCAACACACACCGGCTCAGGGATCAATTCCTCCTGACTTGCGTCGAGATATTTTATGAATTCCTTAAGGCCTTCCTGAGAATAGAACACGTCGCTCTTGTTGACCTTATTGCCTGTCGGACTGTAATTTCCGTTCTCGTCAACTTTATATTCGTCCTCCAGAGTACGCTTGTCCGTCAACGTGATTTTGATGCCCTTGTTAAGGAACGCAAGCTCACGCATTCTGTTTGCAAGCGTATTGTAGTCGTAAATCGTCGTTACTGTGAATATCTCCGGATCCGGATGGAAAGTGATGGTTGTTCCGGTATCCTCACATTCTCCGACCACCTCAACCTGTGTAAGCGGCTTTCCTTTCGAATATTTCTGCAGATAAATCTTGCCCTCTCTGTGAACCTCGGCAATAAGGCTGTCAGACAATGCGTTGACGCAGGATACACCGACACCGTGCAAACCTCCGGACACTTTGTAACTGTCCTTGTTGAACTTACCGCCGGCGTGAAGTACCGTCAAAACCACCTCGAGAGCTGATTTGTGCTCCTTCGGATGCATACCGGTA
Organism: Acutalibacteraceae bacterium; assembly: GCA_963636275.1. GTDB lineage: Bacteria > Bacteroidota > Bacteroidia > Bacteroidales > UBA932 > Cryptobacteroides. The sequence continues at coordinate 20,738 of CAVHJF010000040.1, forward strand.
GGGATTCCTCGTCCGTTATCCTGAACTCTGATTGAGTTGTCTTCGTTGATAGTGACTTCGATATGATTGCAGAAGCCTGCCATAGCTTCGTCAATACTGTTGTCAACTACCTCATATACAAGGTGATGAAGACCTCTTACGCCTACATCACCGATATACATTGATGGTCTCTTTCGAACAGCCTCCAGTCCCTCGAGGACCTGGATACTGCCTGCCGAATATTGCTCTTCGGCCTCACGCATCTTTTCGTTTTCTTCCATCTATATTTACTGTTAAATTATCAACAACTTATTGTCTATATCAGACTTATCTTACTTATTACGTTCTAAAAACCTCCCCACATCTTTCATCCGCACAACGCTCTTTCACTCCCCCAAAACCCCTTCGGCCGCTACGCGCTTCGCGCAAGTTTACTAATCAACATTTATGGATGCCAATCCCACTTTCAACGACGCGTATAAGCCTACAAATATAACAAATTTTAAAGATTGAGGCAAATGCCGGCGGTGAAGCCGATACCCCCTTCAGTATAGAACGGAGTCCTCTGGATATCCGCATTGAGCAGATTCTCGCCACGCACCCAGAAAGACATTTTCCGGGTAAAAGCATACTCTACGTGCACACCGAGATTAACCCACGCCGGAATCCACATATCGCGCAGCACCTCCGTATCGACAGAAGTCGCGTCCGGAGCGATCGCATATAGGCATCCACGCCCTTTTCTTCTTGAAGCCGACTCCGCAGAAACGCCCGCAAACACTCTCTTCTTCCAGTTATATGTAGCATCTATATATCCGGTGAATACGGAAGGCTTGAAGTACAGTTCCGTATCCCTGTTATTCTTCTTTACATCCTGGTTGTTGAACCTGAAGCGAGAATCGATGCTGACATTCCTGGACTCCCACTGAAGTTTCAATTCCGAATACATCGATGAGCCTGCAAGATAGTTCAACCTGCTGGTCCACACCTGATTATCTCCCGTAACTACAGCTGTCGCCATATCGAACGGCATCTTCTCGAAACTTGTGAACCCTACATTTAAATCATAACGCAGACGACTCCATACACTGCCTTCAAGTCCAAGGTTGAAATCAAAATGAGCTGCAGAATTCTCCGACATTCCTGAATATGGCATAAAGAAATGGTTTCTCTGCTTCAAGTCGAAATAAGGATTCCGATAATCTCCGCCTTTGACATTGAAATAAATATTCATATTGTTCTTTATCGGTGCAAAAGCAATATGCACGTCAGGATAGATCAACGTCCCGTGATTCTTGTTCAAGGCATCACCGCTTTTCTTGTCGCTGATATTGAAATTCAACCTCACTCCGGCAGAGACGTTCCAACGGTCTTTCTTGAATACATATCTCGGTGTAACATAGACATTTCCGACATTCGTCTTCATATAACCGCCGTACCAGGTAACGCCGACTCCAAGGTCCACCAGGACACTGTTGTAGCGGTCAAGCACAGGGCCCGCAGTAGAGACAAAATCCAAATCTGATATATCAAACGGCTTATTCGCCCCGGACTGATTCATATATAC
>CAVHJF010000041.1:0-22146 GCA_963636275.1 Acutalibacteraceae bacterium
AAGTATTTTGACATCAAATGGGAAAGCCGGGCGTTCGGTCTTGTCGGGCCGCGTGGTGTAGGGAAATCATATATGCTTCTACAATATATCCGAAAGAACCTCAACACCAATGACACTCTTTATGTTTCAGCTGACAATATTTATTTCTCAGAGCATCGGCTTGTAGATCTGGCGGACTCATTCGTTAAAATGGGGGGCAAGCATCTTTTCATCGATGAAATCCATAAATACGAAGGTTGGTCAAGGGAACTCAAACAGATTATAGATGACTACGGAGAATTGCAGACAGTAATTTCAGGCTCGTCGATACTCGATATTTACAAGGGAATGGCAGACCTGAGCCGTAGAGTCCCCATATATCAGATGCAAGGCCTTTCATTCCGTGAATATCTCAGCCTGTTTCATAAGATCACTGTCCCGACATTCGCGCTTGACGATATCCTCGGCGGAAAAGCCGAGATTCCAGGAGTTGACCACCCTCTGCCACTCTTCCATAGTTATCTGAAAAATGGATATTATCCTTATGGAATGGATCCGGAATTCGAGATAGAACTGCAGCAGGTGATAAACCAGACAATGGAAGTTGACATTCCGCAGTATATGAATACGAATGTCGCAGTAGGACGGCGTCTGAAATCGCTTTTGATGGTCATCGCGCGCAGTGTACCGTTCAAACCGGTGTTGACAAAAATCGCCCAAGTTACAGGCATAAGCCGTAATGACGTCTCCGATTATATGATATATATTGAGAAGGCCGGAATGATTTCTCAGCTTCGGGACAAGACAGGAGGAATACGCGGATTGGGAAAAATCGAAAAGGTTTACCTCGACAACACCAACCTCATATATGCCCTGGCTCCAGACAATGCGGAAATCGGCAACATACGGGAAACTTTCTTTATGAATCAGACGAGAGTCCGCCACGATGTCATAAGTTCTCCGACCTCAGATTTCGAGATTGATGGAAAAACCTTTGAAATCGGAGGCCGGAAAAAGGGGCAGAAGCAGATTGAAGATGCAGCCGAAGGATACATTGTGAAAGACGATATAGAGACCGGCTTTGCCAATATCATCCCGCTTTGGGCCTTTGGGCTAATGTATTGAAAAGACCGCTTCAATGCGGACGCTTATCTACTGGCTTACGTCCTCGTACTTCACATCGGCCACGTCATAGTCTTTAACTATAATCCAACCGATTTCTGTACCGCCATCTCTGAATACTATTTTCTGGCCTTTGTTGCAGATAAGTTTATAACCTTCAGCAATGGTCACCTCAACCGAGGTATATGTCTGAGATGGGGTCAATTCTGAATATTCGTCCATATACGTAAACGTTCCTGTCACATCATAACCGTGAGACACGAATTGAGCACTGGCGTTCAATGCTGTTCTCTTTGTCACGTGGGCTGAACCATAGATTTTTGTCGCAGGTACGATGAAATCTGCCGCATCTTCCGCCATCAGCACAGCACCCTTTTGGAGTTTACTTTTATCGACTTGATCACCTATGCGGATAGAAGGTTCATCTCCTTTGGTCGCAGATTCGATAGACTTTCTGTACATTTCCATCTGATTGACATTCACAATGTAATTTCCGTTCGCATCTGTCGGCTGAAGAAGTCTAACCTTGTCGCCCACGTGTACTGTTCCACTTGTAATGCTGACAGTTAGCACTTGTCCTTTATCAGTTATCGAGAAGAAATCCGTCACATCCGCAACGAAAGGATCTTTCACTGTAACCTCAATACTCATATTCGGTTCGGTCTGGACTTTAGGTCCACTGACTCCGCTGTTGAACTTTGCCGTTATGACTGCGCTTCCTTCAGACACAGCGACTAATTTTTTTGAATTCACCGACACAACTGACGGATCGCTGGAATACAGGTCAAAGTTATCAAATGGATATGGACTACCAACATAATAACTCTCTATAGCCTGTTCCTGTTCCACAAACATTGTCAAAGACGACAGAGAAAACTCCGCCTGATATACACAGATTTTCAAGGTTGCGTTCTTTTCTCCGGCACTTACCGTAATGACAGCATTTCCCTCCTTGAGTGCCGAGATATTGCCGTATTTATCAATCGCCGCCACCTCCGGATCATCAACAGACCAAGTCAGAGTCTTGTCCGTAGCATTCTGCGGCTCAACTGTAGCCGAAAGGGAGTATGAGGTAGATGTAAAGAGTTTGATTTCTTCTCCCTCATAGTCAATTTTCACGCTTTCAACAGCAACGTTCTCCGGCTCCGGCTCCGGTTCGGGCTTAGTATTGTCTTTCTTGCAACTAGGCAGGAGCACAATCCCCGCAGCCAACACTGCCAATGCAGTCATAAATTTCTTTTTCATAGTTTTTAGTCTTTTAAAAATAATTTTTCAGTTTATTTACCAGTGCAGCCATCCCTAAAAAAACGGGAAGTTCACACGATGTCAAAGATAAAGCACACGAGAAGCCGGTCAAATAGGTATTTTTACCTATTTAATACGTAATAGGTAATGAAAACGCCGTCTATAAGCATTCATAACCATATATAATCCAAGCGTTTACTGCTGACAACAAAATAATCGGCAACCGTCATTGACATTTTTGACAGTTGCCGACATTTCTAAGAATACGTATCGGTTGCGCTCCGTAGCAATTAGATCTATGGCCACCCCCGCTATTCAGGAACTTTCTAGTTCTATATACTACCGCTCCGCAGCGGAGAATTTATAGATACATACGTGGGTGTAAGTCTCGCCGGGACGGACGATAATGGACGGGAAGGCTGACTGATTTGGTGAGTCAGGGTAATGCTGGGTTTCCAGCGCGAGAGAGCTGCGGAATCCAAGAGGTCTGCCGTATTTGCCTACAGATGTCCCGTCAAAGAAATTGCCGCTATAGAACTGAAGTCCGGGCTGATCAGAAAACACATCCACCTGACGTCCGGAAACCGGATCATAGACTGAGCACATCATCTCAACGTCATTCTCCGACTCCCTGTCAATGCACCAGTTGTGGTCATATCCGCGTGCGTTTTTCAGCTGTTCATTATCTTCGCCAATCATTTCACCTATCCTGTGAGGCTTGCGGAAATCGAATGGAGTACCGGTAACGTCTGCTACCTCACCGCTTGGAATACTCAGCGAATCGATTGGTGTATAATGACTTGCCATTATGCTCATCACATAATCCTCAACGCTGCCGTTACCCTCTCCGCGCAGACAGAAGAACGGATGATTGGAGATGTTTATAGGAGTTGGTTTATCTGTCGTAGCTTTATAGTCGATTCTGAATTCATTCTGACTGTCAAGAGCATAAGTCATCGTAATGTCTTTGTTTCCCGGGAACCCTTCCTGACCGTCAGCGTGAAGATAATGCAGCGTAATCGTGGAATCAGTCACGTTCACGACATCCCACACAACATTGTCCAGGCCTTTGAGTCCGCCGTGCAAAGTATTGACTTTATTGTCGTTAGCCGGTACGGAATACGTCTGTCCGTCAACAGAGAATGAGGCCCCGCCTATCCTGTTCGCGACAGGACCCACGCACGCGCCCAGAAAACGCTCACCCGGAGGCGTCACATAGTCCTTCAAGTTATTGCTGCCCACAACAATGTCCTCATATTTTCCATTCTTGTCCGGAGTGAATATGGACACTACCCTGCCGCCGAAATTAGTCACTTGCAACACCACATTACCGCCCTTCAGCGTATATAGGGCAACTGGCTTGCCATCAACAGTATCAGAGAAATTGGCCGGGTCTATCAGTTCGGGTGTCGATTTGCTTCCGCAGCCTGCAATGAACATAGATGCCAATGCGAGAACAAACGCTTTCAATGAAGTGGAATTCAGATTTTTCATTCTATAGTTAGTTATTATATAAATTCAGTGTTGCTCAAATTTACACTTTTTTTATGTAAGTTTGTATCGTCTATCACTTCCAATATATCATCAATGATAACCGATAAGAAATCTCAAAACCTGTCAACATTCAACACGTTCAGGATGAATGTAAAATGCAACCGATTCATTGAATATGATGCTATTGCGGATCTGATAAACATCGATTTCGACAGCCTGCCGAAGCCGGTGAAGCACATCGGGGGCGGAAGCAACCTCCTTTTCTGCGGAGATTTCAAGGGAACCATTCTGCATTCGGCAGTCAAATTCATTTACACATTGCCGCAGGATGACCGCCTGTATAATTCTGATAATGAAGTGATTGTCTCGGTCGGGAGCGGCGTGGTGTTCGACGATTTCTGCAAATGGGCGGCAGAGAACGGACTGTGGGGCGTCGAGAATCTGTCTTATATTCCTGGCGAAACAGGAGCGGCAGCGGTCCAGAACATTGGAGCTTATGGCTCGGAGGTTTCCGAATCAATTCTTCAAGTTTATTGCTACGACACTGAGGAAGAAGAATTCGTGCATTTCAACGCGGACGAATGCGGATACGGCTATCGCGATTCCATTTTCAAATCCAAGGAAATCCGTGACAGATATATAGTTACAAATGTCATATTCCGGCTGACGCGCGAATTTTCCCCGAAACTGGACTACGGGCACGTACGGGAAGCAGTTGAGAAAGCCACTGCAGAGGCCGGACTGTCCGAGCCTACGCCTATGCTTGTCAGGAACACTGTCATCGGCATAAGAAAAGAGAAATTGCCCGAGGTGTCCGAAATCGGAAGCGCGGGAAGCTTTTTCAAGAATCCCGTAGTGCAGACATCTGAATTCCAGCGCGTTGCCAGCTCATATCCGGACATTCCGCATTACATCACGGATAACGGCGTGAAGATTCCCGCTGCGTGGCTGATTGAGCAATGCGGTTGGAAGGGCAAGACTTTCGGAAATGCAGGTGTTTACAGCAAACAGCCTCTGGTCATCATAAATGCAACCGGCAAGGCCTCACCTCAGGAGATTATCTCACTGAAAGACAACATTATAGAATCCGTGCGAGAGAAGTTCGGCATCACGCTTCAGCCAGAAGCAGAAATCATATAATCACAATGGAAAACAACACATTCATAGTTGAAGGGGGACACAAACTGAGCGGTTCAATCACACCTCAAGGCGCAAAAAATGAGGCACTTGAGGTCATCAGCGCTGTCCTGCTCACATCCGAAGAAGTAATAATAGACAATATTCCTGAAATCCTGGACGTGAAAAATCTCATTCTTCTTCTGGAAGGGATGGGCGTGAAGGTGAAACGGCTGGAGAAAGGCAAATACAGTTTCAAGGCGGACGATATTGATACAGAATATATTGAAAGTGATGATTTCGTGAAGAAATGCGCTTCGCTGAGAGGTTCCGTGATGGTCGTAGGCCCGCTGCTTACAAGGTTCGGCCACGCCTGGTTTCCAAAACCGGGAGGAGACCGCATAGGCAGACGCAGGGTGGACACCCACATTCAGGGAATGATCAATCTCGGCGCGTCACACCGGTACGATGAAGACAAGAAAGCATTCCTCCTGAATATCGCTGAAGGCGAACGTCTTAAAGGATGCTATATGCTTCTTGACGAGGCATCAATCACCGGAACTGCGAATATTCTGATGGCATCCGTGCTCGCGGAAGGAAAGACTGTCATATACAATGCGGCCTGCGAGCCTTATCTGCAGCAGTTGTGCAAGATGCTGGTATCAATGGGGGCGTCGATTGAAGGAATAGGCTCAAATCTCCTGACTATCACCGGAGTAGAGTCACTGCACGGGACTTCGCACACGATTCTGCCGGATATGATTGAGGTGGGCAGTTTCATCGGAATGGCGGCATTGAACCGCAGTTCGATAACCATCAAGAATGTTTCGTGGCAGAATCTGGGAATCATTCCTGAGAGTTTCAGAAGGCTAGGCGTCCATCTTGAGCAGAGGGGCGATGACATTTTCATACCGGAGCAGGATTCATATACAATCGACTCCTTTATGGACGGCTCGATAATGACTATTTCGGACGCGCCTTGGCCGGGGCTTACGCCAGACCTGCTGAGTGTTATGCTGGTCGTAGCCACACAGTGCAAAGGCAGCGTGCTGATTCATCAGAAAATGTTCGAGAGCAGGCTGTTCTTCGTGGACAAGCTCATCGAGATGGGTGCGCAGATCATTCTTTGCGACCCGCACCGCGCCGTTGTAATCGGTCACGACCACAGGTTCAGGTTGAAAGCCGGAAATCTTCTTTCCCCGGACATACGTGCAGGTATCGCCCTGCTGCTGGCCGCAATGTCTGCTAAGGGCACCAGTGTCATCAGCAATGTCAGCCAGATAGACCGTGGCTATGAGGATATAGATACGCGTCTCAATGCGCTCGGAGCAAAAATCGAGAGAAAAGGCTGATTTTCACGGACTTACTTCGTGACGTCAACTTTCTTGTGCGACAGACGGCTCTTCTCGGCGCGGAAGCCCATCACGTGGCTCTCGATTGAAGCATCGATTGTGCTAGTGAGTTTGTCGGCATCCTGCCAGGAGACGGCCTCAACGAAATCGCAGACGAGCGCCATATCTCCGCCGCCGTGTCCGGAACCCTTGTATTCAGGAATGTCGGACAACTTCTTGTTCCACAAAATCTTCTTGTTGCTGCGGAATTCATAGATTGTGAACTCGCTGCCGTTTCCTTCAATGTAGCCGGTAGTTCCCATCACGCGGGTACGCCTTCCGCCGTACGGAGTGAATGCTTCCATTGAGAATGCCGCTGTCGTTCCATCCTCGAACACCATCTCGCTGACGAAATGGTCAGGCTGGTTATTGTCACAGTGATATACGCAACGTCCCCACTCATTGTTAGGGTCTGAGATTTTGCTCATTATCTCATTCTCATCCTTAGGATTCTTCAGATCGAATACACCCAGATGCTGTTTTCTGTGCACATACACGTCAATAGCAGAGAACGGGCAGGTGCTTTCGTGCGGGCATCCGTCCGTACAACGCAGAGGAGCACCCTCCGGAGCATTTTCCGCCTTGAACCAGGTCAGAGAGCCGTCCGCCACAATCGTCTTGCAAGGCTTGCCGACGAACCAGCGCAGGATATCGAGGTCGTGACAGCTCTTTGCAAGGATTATAGGAGTTGTCGCCTTCGAGTCGCGCCAGTTTCCACGGACATAAGAATGCGCCATATGACGGCACTCGATAGGCTCCATGTGCTGGATACTGATAAGTTTGCCGATCATTCCGGACTGGATGGCCTCATACATTGCCCTGAAATACGGGCTGTAACGGAGCACGTGGCATACCGCTACAATTCTGCCGTATTTATGCGCCTGCTTGGCGATGTCGGTACATTCTTTTTCTGTCTGAGCTACAGGCTTTTCGAGAAGACAGTCGTAGCCCATCTCCAGAGCCTTCATACACGGGTGATAATGGGTGTCGTCCGGAGTCGAGATTACGACCGCATCAGCGAACTTGGGAACATTGAACACCTCGCTCCAATCTCCAAACCTATGTTCTTCAGGAATATTGTATTTGTCTCCCATATCATTCTTGCGGCTCTCGCGGATATCGGAAACTCCAACAATCTGCATACATTCAGGGAATTTCTTGGCGTAAGTCGCGTATGTACGACCACGGTTGCCCGCACCGATGATTATGACTTTAACTGGACCGTTCTTCACTCCCGCCTTCAAGCTTTTTACAGGGAAATCAACTTCAGGATCAGTAAACAGAGAATTGTCGGAATCAATGCCCATAGCTTTGCCGGCCGCTTTCATCGTCTCTCCTGTTCCGAGGAATGTAGCCCCGGCTGTCAACAGTCCGAGACTCTTAAGAAAATCCTTTCGATTCATTGTAATGAAATTGTTGGTTGATATTGATGTAAAGATAGAACTTTCCGCCGAAGTTTCGAAACGAAATTCGTATTTTTTAATTTCCGTCACAACTTACAATACCATCAAACTTTCACGCAAAAATCAACCTTTCTCGCCACTTTCACCACTCATTTCGTTAGAAAATTAAGCCAGGATGCGGAAACGCTTACGATTTGAAACTCATTTAATATCTATAATTATTCATATATTGCGCGACATTAGACAACAAGAGGAAAAACGAACGGAATGAAATTCATAAAATGCCTTCTTCCTGCAATTCTGATCACTTTCCAAAGCGGACTCCACGCTTATGGCTACTCAGAAACAGAAAGTCCAATCATTCAGGACAACACGACCAAATCAAAAGTTCTCGCCGGAAAGGTGACCGACGAGAACGGTGAACCGATGCCCGGAGTTGCCGTCTATGAGGCCTCCAATCTGAAAGGCGGTGTAATGACCGACTCCGAAGGACACTTCTCCATCACAGTATCAGGAGATTGCACCGGCCTGACGGTTTCCTGTATGGGCTACCTCACGGAAGAAATTCCGGTCAGCAAGATTGCCAAAATCAAACTGACACCAGATGCCCAGAGCATACAGGAAACGGTCGTGACAGGTATATTCACCAGAAAGAAAGACAGCTTCACCGGAGCAGTACAGTCGATAACTTCCGACGAGCTGAAAAGAGTCGGCAACGCGAACGTCATAGAATCGCTCAAGAATCTCGATCCGTCCCTGCTGGTGCTTGACAACCTTTCACAGGGTTCCAACCCGAACGCCGTGGCAAGTATGCAGATTCGCGGCGCCTCGACATTGTCTTCCACAACATCTTCACTTAAAAGCGATTATGTATCCGGAGGCAACACTCCCCTATTCATTTTGGACGGTTTCGAGACCACTCTGACAAAAATCCAGGATATGGATATGAACAGAGTACAGAGCATCACAATCCTGAAGGACGCCTCCGCCAAAGCCATATACGGTTCCAAAGGAGCCAACGGTGTAATAGTCATTGAAACAAAGGCGCTTACAAACGACAAGACACGTGTAACCTACACCGGAAGTGTCACTCTCGAAGCACCGGACCTTACCAGTTACAACCTCTGCAACGCTCTTGAGAAACTGGACATAGAGAACAGGGAGGGCTATTATGTAGATCAGATAAACGAGGAAACATCTCTCTGGGCTCAAAGGCTCTACAACGAGAGGCTGAAGAGAGCATTGGAGGGCGAAAGCACATACTGGCTGTCCAAACCGCTCAGGGTCGGAATCGGTCAAAAGCACTCGCTCAGCATCGAGTTGGGCAGCAAGGAATTGAAAGCACTTGCGACATTTGCCTACAACAATGTGGAAGGCGCTATGAAAGGCTCATACAGAAATGTCCTGTCAGGCGACATCAACCTGTCGTACCGCAAGAACAAATGGACATTCCGCAACATTATGAGCATCGCATACAAGAAAAGCGAAGACTCCCCTTACGGAACATTTGATGAGTATGCGTCAATAAACCCGTACTATTCTCCGTACGATGAATCCGGAGCATTGAAGAAGATTCTGTTCTCCGGCATTTACGGTGAAGGCGAGGAAAAATATAACTCCGAGCCTGTTACGAATCCACTTTGGAACGCAAACATCGGCACCAGATATTCAAGCGACTATCTGGATTTCTCCGACAATCTGTATGCTGAATATCAGGTATTCCGGCCTTTGAAGATTGTCGCCAGATTCGGCATTGACACCCAGAGGTCGCAGTCTGAAGATTTCAAGCCGGCCGACCATACAGACTTCGTGCAATCCTCTTATGAAAAAAGCGATGATGATAAGCTGAGAAGAGGTTCTTACGACATCTCAAACGGAAGATATACAACCGTTTCCGGAGACATTTCCGCACAGTTCAATCACACCTTCAATAAGGTGCACGACATTTTCGCTACTGCGCAATACACTGTTTCACAGACAAAGTACAGCGAAGTGCAGAACTACACGGAAGGCTTCCCGAACAGCAATATGACAAGCATCACTTTCGCAAGACAGTATGCTTCAGACAAGACGCCGACCGGTTCCGACAGCATCAACAGAAACATCGGAGCACTCCTTACAGCCGGTTACAGCTATGACAACAGATATATGGCTGACGCGACTGTAAAGGCCAGCGCATCGTCAGTATTCGGCACGGACAACAAATGGGGCACATTCTGGAGTTTCGGACTTGCCTGGAACCTGCACAATGAACAGTTCCTCAAGAGCACATCCAGTTGGCTGAGACAGTTGAAAGTACGCGGTTCCGTCGGTTCATCCGGAAACCAGAACTTCGCATCCAATTCGTCTCTTCCGGTGTACATCTACTCCAGTTCAAATTACTACAACGGATTCTCCGGAGCAACCCTCAACAATATGGAGAACAGGACTCTCGGATGGGAACAGAAGATGGACTACGATGCCGGAATTGATTTCAGAACCAACAGCATAAGCGCAACTCTTGATTTCTATATAGCTGACACAAGGAATCTAGTATTCGCCAGAAGCATTCTCCCGTCCACAGGATTCTCAACTGTGAGCGACAATATGGGAAAAGTGAGGAACAAGGGCGTAGAAGCGAGCTTGAGCTGGACCGTATGGCAGAAAGGCAGTTCATTCGTCAGCCTGTTCGGAAAAGTAGCTTACAACGACAACAGAGTTCTCAAGATTTCCAAGGCATTGGAGAATTACAACAAGCAGCAGAGAGCTGAGGCAAACAGCGCCAGCGGGGCCACTACAGTAATTCAATACTATAACGGAATGCCATTGAATTCCATCTGGGCGGTACGCTCAAAAGGCATAGACCCTATCACGGGTAACGAGATTTTTGTCAAGAAAAACGGCACCCTGACAAGCGAATGGTCCGCGTCCGACTTGGTGAACTGCGGTTCGTCCGATCCTAAATTCAACGGAAACTACGGATTGAGCGGAGAGGTTAAAGGCTTCGGATTCAATGTCGTACTGACTTGGAAAGGAGGGGCCTACCTGTATAACAGCACCTTGCTCAACAAAGTTGAAGGCACTAACCTGTCAGTAAATGTGGACAGAAGAATCTTCACCGGAAGATGGTATTATGCAGGCCAGAACGCATTGTACAAAAAGTCATTCAGCAGCGAAGGGACCGCGATGACAAAAGCCACGACAAGGTTTGTACAGCGCAACAATGTGATGGACCTGTCCTCCGTGTCACTTTATTACGAATTCCCGAGCAATCTGATACGCAAGGCAAAGCTTGAGCGTCTGCGTCTTTCTCTTTACGCGAACGACCTGTACACATTCTCCTCAATCGATATCGAGAGAGGTACATCATATCCTTTTGCAAGGTCATTCTCATTCTCACTCACAGCAACATTCTGATGAATATGACTGCAGGAAATTTATTTGAAACTATGAAACGGGCAATATATATACTATCGGCAATCGCCTCTGTCGCCATTCTTACACAGTCTTGCGACAAGTGGCTTGAAGCGTCATCATCATCCCAGGTCTCCGACACCAAGATGTTCTCCACAAGGAACGGATTTCACGAGGCTGTGTCCGGCGTCTATATCGCGATGGGATCATCCGACTGCTACGGACGCAACTACACATTCTTCATCAATGAACTTGTAGGCGTAAACTACTCTCCCATCAATATCATCACATTCCAAGACTGGCAAAATCATACATATACCAGCAGCACTGCGATGGCCTATATCAACAGTATGTGGCAGAGCGGATACTATATCATCGCAAACGCGAACAAAATCCTTGTCGAGCTGGACAAGCGGAGAAATGTCATCACCGACGACACGGAATATAACCTTATAAAAGGTGAAATGCTTGCCGCCCGCGCGTACGTACACTTCGACCTGCTCAAGATGTTCGGTCTCAGTTCCTGGACCGGAGACAACGCCGGCAAGAAGACAATTCCTTACGTCACGTCATACACTTCCGAGACAACTCCTCAACGCACTTATGCACAGACGCTTGAGTTGCTCCAGAAAGACATTGACGATGCACTCGTATGCCTGGAGCAGGACCCTGTCACAGGCAACGCGCCGGAGAATTTCAACGACAACGTCAACACTGACGGATTCTGGGACAACCGGACCAGACATCTGAATTATTACGCCGTGAAGGCTCTGGCTGCACGAGTCGCGCTTTGGTCCGAGGATTACGGCAAGGCAGCGGAATACGCTCAAGAGGTCATAGACAATGCTCTGGACAAACAGCAAGCCGTAGAATGGATTGATGCGGACGAACAGGTGAAGTACAGCAGCAACGACAGCAGAGACTGGACTTTCTCCTGCGAGCATCTCTTCTCCCTGGAAGTCACCGACTTATATTCTCTCACAAGCAGTTATTGCTTCGGAGGCACCTCCCAGCATATGTATCTTCAGCAAGATGACGTTGAAAGCGCGCTTTTCATTAGAAATGACGGAGAAGACGGTTATGACGGTGCAGAGGACATCCGCGGATATGCCCTGCTGCTCAAATACGGTGGAAGCGGATACAGTTCATTCAAATTCTACAGTTCGTCTTCAGCCGCATACAAGAACCGTATTCCTATGATAAGAATCTCGGAAATGTATTACATACTCGCTTTGAAAGCATACATTGACAATGATTACACGGCAATGCAGAACCATCTTTTCGCCGTAATGAAGCATAGGGGATACACATCGGAACTTATTCCGGAATCACTTAGTAAGTCTTGGGCTCAAGTGGCGCTCACAAATGAAATCACCAGAGAATTTATCGGTGAAGGCCAGTTGTTCTATTGGGACAAGATTTTCTGCAGACTTGATATCTTCAGCATGCTTTCAATGCCACTCAATCGAGAAGATGCCACGTTGATTTATCCGTATCCGACATCTGAAACATCATACGGACATATACAGGAGAAATAGATTATGAAAATAATACATTATATAACAGCCTCATTCATACTGGCATCGCTCATATCTTGCGCCAAAGATCCTGTAAAGGAATTCAGCAAGGACAGTGCTACAGTATATTTCAACGCATCCTTCAACGCGTTCTCCCTGATCGGCAAGAGCGGAGACGAGGTCGAACTTACGATTCCGGTAAATCTCGTAGGAACAGTGGAGAATTATGACAGGGCGATAGCTTTCACCATCAAAGATTCCACGGCAGTAGAGGGAAAAGATTACAGGATAGTGAAGTCGCAGGTGGACGCCGGGAGCACATCCGGAAGCATCGTAATTGCAGTAAAGCAACTTGCCGATGACGTGGATGAACTGTTCACCCGGTTCACCATCAACCCCAACGAGTATTTTCCCGAAACATATTCTGTGAGAAAGTCCGCCGTCATCGGATGGTCCGCATCATATACGCGTCCAAGACAGACCGTATGGCGCTATTGGCATCTGTTCTTCAGCAGCGGATACAGCAAGAACTATCACAAACTTATGGTCGAGCAGTTCGGCACTGACATAGAACTATATACAAACAGCAAGGGTTACGCGGCCGCTGATCCTGAACTCATCTTCAAACTGCCGACCTGGTGGTACTCTGCGTCACGTGAATTCAGGGAAATGGTCAGGGCACACGATGCCGCCAATCCGGACTCGCCGTATATGCACAGTGCCGACTATGAGTCTTATGATACCTATTATGTCCCTGTAGGAGAAGGCACAAAGCCTGACAAGATTCCTACAATTCTCGAAACGCTGAAAAATATGTAAGATGAACAAGTATATCAAATATCTGACTCTCATCACATTGACCGGACTCGTCGCAGTCTCGTGCTACAAGGACAAAAGCACGGAGGCGTCATTCTCGATTCCCGAAATCAAGGTAACCGGACTTGACGACAACATCAACGTAGTTTACGGTCAGGAGCTTTCATTAAAAGCTGAAGTGACCCAGGAAGGAAGGACCGAAGAAGATTTCTCTTATTTGTGGGAGATTGATTTCCAAACAGACAACCCGGACAACAGACTTGAACTGTCCGATACTCCGGAGCTGATTTACAAGGTATCCAACACACCTTCCGACAAGCCGTACAACTTGTCCCTGAAAGTTACAGACAACACTACAGGTCTGTCCGCAATATCGTGGGCAAAAGTTTATGTAAGTTCCTCTCTGGGTGAGGGGCTGCTGGTGGCTTATACCCGTGACGGCGGCAAAACTTCCGAGTTCGACATTGTTGCAGACCCGGTGCTCACATACGGATATACCGGTTCCACAAGATATACACGCGAGTTGTATTCGCTTGCGAACAGCGGCAGTTCTCTCGACGGCAAAGTCCTGTCACTCTCTGAAATAGCCTGCTCCAACGGCGGCGCCCTCAACGAGAACAAGATTATCGTTGGCACCGACTCGCACATACTCTCGATTGACCCGCTGACATTCAAGAAAACCGCAGAGGACAGGGAGTTGTTCAACAGCGTAAACGAGACATCGTTCAAGACAACTGCCCAGTTCAATTTCGGAAGCTACAGTTCCTGCGCAGTAGTGAACGGAACGCTTTACGGAATAGTGGATATCATCGACAACGTCTATTCAAGGGTTGCTTACGCAAAAACCCCGTCATCAATCTTTACAACGCGCAATTTCGGCTATTACGCATTGGATCAAGGATTTGCAATCGTGCTCAACGAATATGACAGCAAGTTCTACTATGTTTACGGATGGGCGCTGATGAATGGAGCGTTGACAGAATACACCGGTGATTTCACGAAAAGTTACACCGGAGCCACAGCTTACGGCGGAGGCTGCCTCAAAGGCAAAAAGCCTTCACTTTTCATCAAGACCGCCTCAGGTGAATGGGTCATCTGCGCATTCGATCCCACTAGCAGCGATATCTTCGCAGAAGAATATACAGTGGACGGAACAGACTTGGACAACCTTGTCAGCGTAGCATTCTGCGACAACGCGGACTTGATGTATTATGCAACTCCTGACAAGATTTACTCGGTGCTCATCACCGGCGGAAAGGCCAATGTCTCAGCACTTTCCTGGAAACCGGACTCAGCAGACGAGAAAATAACCGGAATACGCCAATACACGCAGGGCTGGTACGGCACACACCAATACTACCTGGATTCTTACGAATTCCAGCTGCCATACAACAGGCTTCAAATCCTGATCACGACATATAACGAGAAGACCGGAGAGGGCAAAATCTATATGAGGCCTTTCAACATCAGCACCGGACGTTTCACGATGGTAAGCAACGGCACGCTGTCCGGCTTCGGTGAAATCACCGCAATCGCCCCGACATTCAAGTAACAGACTATGAGACAACACAACACTATATGGTTCATTCTTGCGCTTGCACTGCTTACGCAGACATCCGCAAGTGCTTCCGAGATGGCTATCTGGCCGTTCAAGAAGAAAAAGGTTGATACAGAGAAGGTTGACACCGTAAAAACTCCAAGCAAATACGAAAAGCTGTTCAAAAAGGAGCAGAAGAAAGACGAGGGATTCATCACCGTGCATCTCAAAGAAGGCAAGGTGTATTTCGAGATTCCCGATTCCGTATTCGGACGAGATTTGCTGATGGGCTCCACCGTCAAGTCAATCAGTGACAATGCAAACGGCATCGTGGGCTCGAAGGAAAACCTCATCCATTTCACATTCGTCAAGACTGACAGCACCGTATATATGCGCAGGCTTGATTCAGAATTCATTACAGACGACGAGAACATCGAGAGGGCGCTTTCGCACAGCCGGACCTCATACATTATGAAGAAGTTCCCTGTAAAGGCTTACAATGTCAACAGCACCGCTTCCGTCATCGACGTGACAAGCATATTCCTGTCAGACAACAAGGAACTCAGCCCGTTCTCAAGCTATGCGGCATACGCCAGATACAACAGAAGCGACACGTTCAACAAGGACCTTTCATTCATCACAGACGTAAAGGCATTTGACGACAACCTCTCCGTAACATCAAGTCTGTCATACACATACAGCCTGACAAATGCGACGACGCAGAAAACCGTCCGGAAGAATGCGTACCTTACCGCCGAGGTGAACAGGTCCATCATTATGCTTCCGAAGAATATTTATCATCCGAGAACCGCAGACCCGAGAATCGGATTTTTCTTCACGGAAAGGACAAAGTTCGCCGGCATCAACAGCATTTCAGCCCCGACATATTTCGTCAACAGGTGGAGGCTTGAACCGTCCGACACCGCCGCATACCGCAGAGGCGAACTTGTAAAGCCGGTGAAGCCAATCACGTATTACATTGATTCAGACTTCCCTGAGTGGTGGAAACCATATATCAGACAGGCAGTTGAGCAATGGAACGAGGTATTCGAGGAGATTGGATTCAAGAACGCAATAGTAGCGAAGGACTTCCCTGCCGACGACCCGGAATTCGACCCGGAGAACATCAAATACAGCTGCATACGCTATGCTCCAATAGGCATCCAGAACGCGATGGGACCATCTTGGACAGATCCGAGAAGCGGCGAAATCATCAATGCCTCCGTTTATGTCTATCACGATGTAATCAAGCTGCTTACGGGATGGATGTTCGTGCAGACTGCGCAGGCAGACAGCCGCGTGAGAGCCAGGGACATTCCTGAAGACCTGCTCGGTGACGCCCTGATGTATGTAATCAAACACGAGGTCGGACATACGCTCGGCCTTATGCACAATATGAGCGGCTCAAGCGTAATTCCTGTGGATTCATTGCGCAGCCCGTCATTCACACAGAAGAACGGCACCACGACGTCGATTATGGATTATGCCAGATTCAACTACGTGGCACAGCCTGGCGATGCCGAACGCGGTGTCAAACTCACCCCGCCGAATTTCGGCTCATACGACAGGTGGGCAATCCGCTGGGGATACAAGCCGGTGTTCGATATGCCGTCATTCGAGGCCGAGACAGAATACACGACGAAAATGATAAGCGACTCGCTCGAGGCCGCTCCGTTCTACCGTTATGGAAAACAGCAGATGGATATGGTTCTGTTCGACCCGAGTTGCCAGACCGAGGACCTGAGCGATGACGTGCTGAGGGCATCAGAACTGGGCATTTCCAACTTGAAATACATAACCGCCCACTTTATGGACTGGGTTGCGGACAGCACTGACACCGAGTACGAATTCCGCACCTCAATCTACTCTGCGATCCTGAACCAGTACCTGAGATACATAGGACATCTTATGATGAACGTGGGAGGGCTCTACAAGAATGAAGTGATCGCAGGCTCCCCTTACCCGCGTTTCGCCAATGTCCCGAGAGAAAAGCAGAAGAAGATAATGGACTTCGTCATTGCACAGTACAATGACCTCGACTGGCTGGATTCCAAAGAAGTCCTCTCCAAATTGCCTATCATCGGAAAACCTTCTTCCGCAGTGCGCAAGTCGATTGCTTCCAATTTGTTCATAGCTCCGTATCTCGCAGGTATGGCTGACGGCATCTCAACCTCAGAATACAGTTCTACCGAATGTCTGGACAAGGTGTTCGATTTCGTATGGAAATCCTCCGGGAAACTGACATCGGACAAAAAGGCTTTGCAGAGGAATTTTGTGATGACCTATATGAATATGGCCGGATTTGCAACCCCGGGCAGCAAGAATGCGCTTGCGGATGAATCAGACGAATCTGTCCTGGAGAATCTGCATATCCACACAGGATGCTGGGACGACTCGATTCCGACAGGCTCTCTCGACTATGATCCGGTAAGCGGATTCGAATGGACTCCGAGAATGATTTTCAATCAGGGAAACTTCACTGCCGGCACCGTATATGCCGTACTTATGAAGGCATACAACAGGATGCAGTCGCTCAAGTCTTCCGCATCGGAGGAGGACAAGGCGCACTATGATTACCTTATGTCCACCATCAGTTACAGTCTCAAAAACGGAGCGAAAAAATGAGAAAGAAAGCATTAGTTCCGCTCATTCTGGCCACCGTGCTATGTTTTGAGCCTGCAATCTGTGGTGCTGCACCCTTCAAACTGTTCAGGAAGAAGTCAACTGCAGCCGCGGACACTTCCGCCGTCGCTAAAAAGAAGACCCCATACGAGAAATTTCTCGGGAAAAAGGGACTTGTCACTGCAAAGGGTTCGCTCACGCTCTATAAGGATGGAGAGGACATCTTCCTGGAGATTCCGGATTCGCTTGTCGGAAAGGACATCAGCATAAACAGTTACATCGAATCAAGCAGCAATCTGTCTCTGAATCAGGGCGCTGAAGTGTCCGGAAGGAACACGTTCTGCAACATCCGCAAGACTGATTCCCTCATATTGTTCACATCAGTAGCCCCAGTGTTCACGACAACGGACTCGACAATCGCGAGAGCATTGTCACTCTCCCGCTCAGCATCGGTAATCTTCTCATTTCCAATCAAATACCGCAGCACTTCGGACAGCAGTTATGTCGTCAAGGCTAATTCACTGTTCGACCTGTCCGAGGACAAGACATTCAGTTTGAAAGGAGCCTATTTCGACGACACTCAGATCTACGAAAGCACCTTTGAAAGCGATCTTTCCGAAATCCGGAAAGTGATGTCATTCTCAGGCAGCGCGGCAGTAGTGCAGGACGCTACTTTCAGTGTACACCTGCTGACGAATTACGAGAAGCAGCTCACGGCGACAGTCGTCACCACACTCACCATTCTAGGCGACACGACCATTCCTACAAGGGAAGCCGACAGCCGAATAGGAGCAAGAACGACTTCCGTCCAGTCTTACGATTCCCATTATGGACTGAAAACGAGGAAGATCGTCAACAGATGGGACCTGAGGGACGGGAAGAAAATCACGGTATATATCGACACTCTCCTTCCGGCATCCTGGCAAAAGGCAATCAAAGAAGGTCTCGAAGCCTGGAATCCGGCTTTCAGAAGAATTGGACTCGGCGATGTCATATCCGCAATGCCTTATCCGTCAGACAGTTCCTTCTCGGCATATAATCCGAAGTTCAGCACTGTATCATTCTGCAACGGAAGAGCGCAGAATATGCAGGAACCTGGCGGACGATTCTTCAGCGACTACCGCACAGGCGAGATTCTGAGCACCTCCATCTTCATACCGCGGGACTATCTCAAATACCTTCAGTTCAAATGTCCTTATCTTATCGGGGATGTTGACCAGAGATATTTCAGATACGGGTTTCCTGATGATGCCGTATGCGAAGTTCTCCGTGCCGACATTATGAAACTGTTCGGAAAATGTCTGGGCCTTACTTCCAACTATGCCGGTTCGCTGGCGTACACTCCGGAAGAGCTGCGCAGCCCATCGTTTACGCAGGAGCACGGGCTCACAGGCTCCGTACTTGACAATGTGCTTTTCAACACACTCGCGAAACCTGGCGACAAGGAGCGCGGAGTCGTCACTATTGTTGACAGGATTGGACCTTATGACGAATACGCCATTGAATGGCTCTACAGCACATTCCCTGAAGGCATCGACGAGAAACAGGCTCTCGACAGCCTGATTAGAAGCAAAGCCGGAGAACGCGGATATCTGTATGTCCCGGCCCAGTCGAACGAGCCGGACCCGAGGGCTAACCAATACGACTTGGGAAGCGACCCGATGGCAACATTCGACGCGGCGATGTCGCATTTGTACTATGCCGCTTCCAATTCCGACAAATGGCTGTGCTCTCCGGAAATTCCCGAAGAAGAAATCCGCAATCTCTACGTTGAGTGGATATGGCTTCAGATGTTGAACAACGTCTATATGATGTACCCTTACGTAGGCGGAATAATGTCCGAAGATGTCAGGGCGGGAGACGATGCGGTCAGATTCACCGCAGTCCCGGAAAACATTCAGCGCGCCGCCGTCAAGAAAATGCTGGAAACGCTGTTCGACACAAGCTGGCTTGACAGCAACAAGGACCTGATGCACTTGTCAGGAGCCTACAGCACATATAAAAGTATGAACTTCTACAACGCCATCCAGCAAAGCCGCGTGCTGTACAGACTCGGTTTCGTTTGCAGGGCCTGCAGGCTTGCCGGAAGCACATACACTGCCGACAACCTTTTGTCAGATGTCCAGGACATTGTACTGAGAAATGTCGCAAAAGGCAAACTGGAGAAGCAGGAGGACACAATGCTCGGCATATACCTCTCAAGGCTGATACATTTCTCTCCCGTGTTGTCTGCTAATCTGAACGAGGCGATGAGAGTCAAAGGCCTCACGTTCACCGAAGATTACACCACGCCGTTGGACTCAGCGGACGAGACAGACACCGAAGACCTGGGATGGTTGGCCGTAAAATACCTTAAAAAGGCCAGAAAAACGTTTGTGAACGGCAAGGCCAAGGCTTCTGACTCATATACCGCGGGAAAAATGGCTTATCTGATTCAGGTAATAGATTACAGCCTCGGAACAAAATAAGAGAAAAAATTATTATATTGGCATCTGCACGGCAGTTTGACCGAATAAAGAACTTAATAAATACACGCTTATGAAACATTACTTTTATGCAATTGTTGCGGCACTGGTCTGTGTTGCGGCTTGCCAAAAGGAGGAAAAGGAAGACACCCTTGAACTCTCGTCTTCATCTTTCTTTGTAACGTCTGAAGGTGCTTCTCAGACAATCCGTTTCCAGACAAACAACAGTTGGACAGTATCTTCCGACAAAGACTGGGTCACTTTCAATGCTACCAGCGGTGAATCCGGAGACTGCTCTGTTGTTATGACCGTCGACGAAAATGAGACCTACGACACTAGAACTGCTACCGTAACATTCTCTGCCGGCAAGAAGGTTTCATCCATAAATGTCAGCCAGACCGGCAAAGTCGAATTCGGCGCGACTGTGACTCTCAATGTCAGCCACGAGGCCCAGGACATCACCATCGCAACCGTTTCGAATGTTGAATACTCAGTATCTTGTGCAGATGACTGGCTTACAGTCGTAAAGACCAAGAGCGCCCCTGAAGAAGGAAGCATCGTGATTCACGTTGACGAGAACAACACTGTCGAATCCCGCTCAGGCTATTTCGAAGTTTACACCACAGACGGCAAATATTCGCAGAAATATGTTGTAACCCAGTCAACTGAATATCAGGTTCTTACTTCCGCCGCAGGCTATCATCTCGGACGAGTACAGCGCATCTACAATACGGAAACCAGCGAATACACAACCGACAACCAGTTTGCTGTAGTTCTTTCAGATGAGACGACAACAGTGACTCTTGTATTGAACGAGCCGGATACAGCCACAGGCATTGAGCCAGGAGAATATACAACAGATGCTACAGGTGCGCGCCTGTCATATACATTCTCGCTGAAATCAACTGACGGCAACGAGAAATATTACACCAGCATCGTCTCATCCGGCGCTGAAACAGCTGTTTACGACGGCGTCATCAGCGTCGAGGCTTCTGACGGCGAATATACCATCATCGCCAAGTTGTCCGATGCCGCAGAGAACATCCACTCTTATATGTATCAGGGACCACTCTCGTTTGAGGACAAGACTTTCGGCGCACAGATATCCGGTGCCGAGTACGCAGGAATCTACAATACCTATTTCACGACAAAAGCCAATGCTTACGACTTTATCATTTATGTAAGCAAGGCCGCAGCAGACGGACAGGCTTATCTGCGTTATCTCAATGTCACTTTGTACACTCAGGCAGGAGATGTCGACAAGACTTCGCTTCCTGAAGGAACATTCACTTACGAATATCCTGAAGAGGACGCAAGCCAGACTTACGCCAGCGGCATAACCAACGCCAAACCGGGCACATTCTTCATTTCATACGGCTATACCGACCTTGAGGATTCATCTATAGAAGTAGCTGAGGGCAGCACTCCTGAGCTCAAGATAACAAGCAAAGGAAACGGCTTGTACGATATCACTCTGACCGGCAAATTCAATGAAGTCAAGAGTGAATATGATGAAGATGGGAATGAGACAAGGACTGTCGTAAGCACATTTGACTACAACGGTGAATTCGCCGATGTATATGCCAAAGTTTCTGACGGTTCTTATGCTCCTATTCCTGACGGTGATGCAGTTTTCAACAGCGTTTTGTCAGCAAATTATGTATCAATGTGGTTCGGGGATGCTTTCAACACTAGCAACAACGTATTTGTGTTAGCTTTCCAATACGTAAACAGCAATTATATTGTATATCTTACGCTCAATGTCAAGGGTGACTGGACATACGAGAAGAACTACCAAAGCAGATATTGCAATACTCCGTTCCACACAGGCACATTCAATTTCTCATCAACGGCAGCCGACGATACTATCCTGCCTGCAAAATATTTAGGAAATTGTTATTGCTATGTCCAGAACGGTTATACCGGGACAAAGATGCCAATCAGCGGTGGCTCCGTGACATTCACAGATACAAGCATAGAGTACGATCTCAAGGCAACCAGCCCTGTTGACGGCAACACTTACAAATTCACAGGTTCGCACGCCGC
>CAVHJF010000042.1:0-21446 GCA_963636275.1 Acutalibacteraceae bacterium
CACGCGGCCCGACAAGACCGAACGCCCGGCTTTCCCATTTGATGTCAAAATACTTATATCTGATGAAGTCAGTGGATATTTCTTTGAGTTTCTTATTGAATGTTGCGTACAGCTGTTCCATATCTGATGGCCTTTATTTAATGTCTTTTATCAGTTATTTAGTACCGCTAAACTCCATCTTCGAAAAAACTCTATTCCCGAAAATGCGGCCAAATTTTTCTAACCTATATTTTTATGGATTAGCGGTTGCGTTTGGCGCGTCAAGAAGCACATTGGTTTTTCGCAAAAATAGCAAACTTGCACGAAAAAGATGCAGAAATGTGGAAAATCTGCACGAAAAAAGTGCAAAAATGAGAGGAAGTTGCACGGAATCGGTGCAACTTCCTCCGAAATCCGCACCGAAAAGATGCAAAACCGGCGACGTCCCAGTTATGCGCTGCTGTCCGTTGTTTTATCGGTGATGAACAGAGTTTCCGATATTATTCGATGATTATCTTGATAGACAGGGTGTTGCCGAGATTGTCCACTACGGTGATGATGTGGTCGCCGGGCGTCGGATGTATGCGCATCTGATGCACGAAGCGGGTTTCTCCCAGGTAGTCTTGATCAATGTGCCAATAAACAGTGGCGTCGCGGTTGTGGTGCGCAAGGTTGAGCACGATTTCCCCGGCAGAGCCGTCAAGCTGGCGTGGCAGCGTAATCCTGCTGCCGCTTTCCGGATAAATGAATTCCATTTCCTGGGTATCTGTATCTTTCTCGGACGAATCGGAATTGTATTCCGGATGTTTTTGGCGATAGAACCACTCCATAGCAGGCGTCAACTGGAATCGGCTCTCCCCGTCAACTCTTCGGTGATATGGGCAGGGCTTTCCGTGAAGGCCGGCTGCCGGAATGTCAAGAGTGTCAATGTCAATGCAATACGGCCCGGCAAGAAAACCGGACTCGTGGCAAATTTCGGCGCAATTGAGGTGTATATCAGAGGATGCGAGGTCATCCAAAGAGGGAAACCAGGCAGGACCGTCTGCGGGGAGAATGTTGAAAATCTCGAACATCACGGGGCCGGCGGTGCGGGCTCCGAGGAGCCCCGGGGCGCCAACGCCGGAGGCGTTGCCCGCCCACACTCCGACCGCGAGGGTCGGAGTCGCACCGACTGCCCAGGCATCCCTGTACCCATAGCTGGTGCCGGTTTTCCACGCTACCTTCTTGACTGACCTGATGATGTGCCAGTCGATCTCATCCGGCCGGCTTACCTCCTTCAAAGCATCGAATGTATAGAACAGCGCCACAGGGTCATCCTCCTGCTTCCACGCTTCACCCCTTGCCTCTCTCGACGATTCCGCTTCATTGAAGTTTACTTCACTGCCGGAACTCAGTTCTTTGCGGTTTGAATTTTTGCCCGCTCTTGTGCTCCGGTTGGAGTCCTGCTTTATGAGATTTACGCCGTTGAAAGAGCCAGGCTCCATATTGGAGTTGACATTTCCGCTCGCGGCAAGATATTCCCTTGCCATCGTAGCATACGCCGCCGTCACCTCATCGAGCCGACATTCTCCGCCGCCCAGAATAAGCGAAAGCCCATAGTCGGAAGCGCTGCGGCCGAAAGTAGTCAGAGCGCGTTCCTTCAGCCTCTCAAGAAATTTCTGGACTCCGTACATCTTCAACAAGTGCACGGACGGAATATTCAATGACCTGCTGAGCGCTTCCGCGGCCGGCACTGCGCCCTCGTATGTCATATCGTAATTCTGCGGTGTGAACCCGTTGATATTCACCGGCGTGTCCGCAAGCAGAGAATATGGAAGAATCGTCCCGTCCGACAGCGCGTCGCAGTACAGGAATGGCTTAAGTATGCTTCCGGAACTTCTTGGCGCTCTGGCTATATTCACATTGGCTCCCAGCCGTTTCCTGTCAGGATTGGCATTGCCGACATAAGCGAGAATGTCCCCGGACTTTACATCTATCACGACAGCCGCCAAGTCATTTATGCCTTCCCGGGACAGTTCGTCATTCTTCCTGTTGAGGATTTTCTCGACTTCCCTTTGCAGATGAATGTCCAGAGTCGTCCGGGTATATTTCCCGCTCCCGTTCACATTCCAATTCCCAGCCGCTATGTCATCAACAAGTTGAGAGGCGTAAGACGGCAATGCTTCAGGCGCCTCCGGCAAAGGTTCGGAGCAGGCGAGAGTACATTCGGATTCTCCGATTAAGCCTCTGTCTTTCAGCTTGTACAAGAGCCTGTTGCGTTTTGCTTCCAATCTTTCGCGGTTCTTGCTTAATCTTATGTTTGAGGGGGCGTTCGGCAGGACAGCCAATGTTGCGGCTTCACCCCAGGACAGGTCGGATGCTGACCTCCCGAAATATCTCCAAGATGCTGCCTCCAGTCCCACGACATTGCCTCCGAAGGGCGCGTGTGCCGCATAAAGTTCCAGAATCTCGTCTTTTGAATATCTGAATTCCAACCTGGTGGCAACGATTCCCTCGATGAATTTCTGCCGTAAAGTCCGTTCTTTTCCCCTTGACATCCTTACCACCTGCATAGTCAGGGTGCTCCCTCCGCTCACGATGTGTCCTGCTTTCGCATTGGAGATCATAGCCCTGCAAATCGCCACGGGATTTACGCCCCAATGCCATCTGAACCATCTGTCCTCGAACTCGATGACTGCGGTTTTGTACTTTTCTACGCCGTCGGGCTCGGTCTTGTCATAAGCCTGAGCAGGGAATCTCCATTGCCCGTCCTCGGCAATGCGGGCTCCGAGCAACTCTCCGTTTCTGTCAACCACTACGGTTGACCATTTGCAGTCCGGGAACAGTTCTTTCGGCAGGCAGCAGGCATACCAGCACAGCAACGCGAACAGTATGGCAAGAAGGCATTTCTTGCCGGTACTCCATCTTCTGCCTGTATGTCTGGTATCTTGCTTCATATAGTATTATGGCTCAATCTGTTATCTTACCACTAGAGCCTTAGTCTTAGCTTTGGTCTTGTGCCTTGAGTCTCGTGTCTCGTGTCTCGTGTCTCGTGCCAGACTCCGCCCACCTCCTGGCAAAATCTCAGAAATTTCGCATAATAAATTTGTATTTCAAAACTTGAAGTGGTGGACCAAGTGCCCCGTCGCGGAACGCTCTGATATAAAACAAAAGCGGACGACTTTTCAGTCATCCGCTTGCTTGAGGGTGAACGGTGGGACTCGAACCCACGACAACCAGAACCACAATCTGGCGCTCTACCAACTGAACTACGCTCACCGTGTTGAGAACGCAAAGGTATTAATAATTTTTGAGATTGCAAGGGCTTGAGCGGTTTTTGATGATAAAAAACATAATTTTCCTAGTCGGGCATCTGGTCGGCCGTCATCAAAAACATTCAGAAACTGTTTAATTTTATTATATTTGCACGTTTTGCTGAAGTTATAACATATAATAATAAATATAATGGCAAGAGAAATAAAGTTTTCTCTGGTTTACAGGGATATGTGGCAGTCCTCAGGCAAATATGTGCCGAGGGTCGATCAGCTTGAAGAAGTTGCTCCGGCGATTATCGATATGGGGTGCTTCGACAGAGTTGAGACAAACGGAGGTGCTTTCGAGCAGGTGAATCTTCTGTTCGGTGAGAACCCTAACGTGGCAGTACGCAGATGGACTGCACCTTTCCATAAGGTCGGAATCCAGACTCATATGCTTGAAAGGGGATTGAATGCTCTCCGTATGAATCCGGTTCCTGCCGACGTCCGCGAACTTATGTTCAAGGTGAAAAAAGCGCAGGGTACTGACATCGCGAGGTCATTCTGCGGTCTTAATGATCATAGAAACCTCAGACTTTCAGTGGAATACGCCAAGAAAGCCGGAATGGTGTCACAAGTTGCGCTCTCAATCACAAACTCGCCGGTGCACACTGTCGAGTACTATATGGGAGTTGTAGATAAGGTTGTCGAGTACGGTTGCGACGAAATCTGTCTCAAGGATATGGCAGGTGTCGGAAGACCTACATTCCTCGCTGAGCTTACTACCTGCATCAAGAAGAAATATCCTCATCTTATTGTCCAGTATCACGGACACACAGGCCCTGGATTTTCTCCGGCTTCAATGCTTGAAGTTGCACGCGCAGGTGCTGATTATCTGGATGTTGCAGTTGAACCTCTTTCTTGGGGCAAGATTCATCCGGACGTAATCACAATCAGGGAGATGATGCGTGCGGACGGATTCCTCGTCAAGGATCTCAATATGGATGCCTATATGGAGGTTCGCCGTCTGACCCAGAAATTCATCGACGATTTCCTCGGATATTGGATCAACCCTTCAAATCACCTGATGACTTCGCTCCTCGTAGGCTGCGGTCTTCCTGGAGGAATGATGGGTTCGATGATGTCCGACCTGAAAGGTTTCCAGAGCGCAATCAATGCGACAGAGCGTGCGCACGGACGTCCTGAAATCAGCCTTGACACATTGATGGTCAAGCTGTTCGATGAGGTTCAGTATGTATGGCCAAGACTCGGCTATCCTCCACTTGTCACTCCGTTCAGCCAGTATGTGAAGAACACTTCACTTATGAACCTTATGAATGTGCTCAACGGCAAGCCGAGATGGACTACCATCGACAAGGATACCTGGAATATGATTCTTGGCAAGATGGGACAGCTTCCTGGGGCACTTGCACCGGAGATTGTCGAACTCGCCAAGTCAAAGAATCTTGAATTCTATACCGGCAACCCTCAGGATATGTATCCGAACGAACTGCCTAAGTTCCAGCAGATGATGAAAGAAGAAGGCTGGGATGAGGGACAGGACCAGGAGGAACTGTTCGAATTTGCAATGCACGAGAGACAGTACCGCGACTACAAGAGCGGCGTTGCCAAGGAAAGGTTCAATGCTGAACTCAAAGACCTCAAGGCAAAGGCCGGCGCTCCGATAAATGTGGTTCGCCCTGTTGTTGAAATGCCTGCGTTCGATGTTGAAGAATATGCTAAGAGATATCCTCACGCAGTTCCTGTTCAGGTTCCGGCAAAAGGCCAGCTGATGTGGCAGTTGGATGTTGACGACGATTCATCTGCACCGGTTGCAGGTACTGAAGTCAAGGCAGGAAAGGCTGTAGGCTATGTGCAGACTTATTATGGCATAGAGGAAATCGTGCCTGCGGTTGACGGCCGTATAGTGGCTGTGACCGGAAAGCACGGCAACAAGGTAGCCAAAGGTGAGATTGTTGCGTTCGTGGAAGGCGCGGCCGATGCGAAAGCAGCTGAATCTGAAGAAAAGACTACTTCTGCTGAGTAAGGGTGTAAGTGGCGCTGATCTCTTCGGTCTCTGGAACATATAGTCCGTCATCGTTGCGGCGGTGCCACAGCCAAGATAATTTTATGACTGCATTTCCATCAGGAATGAAATCCTGAATCGGGAATGTGGTCATTTTATTTACGAACTGCAGAGTCGATGTGTCTGTATTTCTGCGGTATCCGTCTCCATTGCAGTTGTGTACGACAGAGAAATTCAATGTGTCTTTATCGGCTCCGCAATACAGCAGAGCGGTCTCCTGCTTGACTCCTGAATTCTTATGAGCGAACCAGGCGCAGTACATATTGAGATAACCGCCTGAAATCCAAGCGTTATTGACGTGTATGGCATCTTTGAACAAGTCAATGTCAAATGGTATCGCAGATGTGTCCACAGTGGCGTGGCATATAGGAATCTGCCAATTGGTGACATTTACATTGAAAATTCCTTTCTCTTCGTCCAGACAATCTTCAAGTTCGCATTCGATCCAGACCCTGGTGCCGAACTCTGCTTTTAATTCTGATGGCGCGGATATGATGTTGTATGTCAGTCCGGTATCAGTATAAAGTTCATTGTCGCCCTGGAAGAATGCCATTGTGCTGTCGCTTCCTATGGTTTTTGCGTCCTTTGTGCAGGATGTGGCGAAAATTGCGGCTAAAGTTAAGCCGGCCAATAGGTTATAAAGAGCTTTCATCGGTATTGTCAGTTTTGGTTCTGTTTCTGCTGGGTCTGCAAACTATCTGGATATCAACGCTTTCTACCTTGTAGCCTCTGAACTTGCGCTTCCCGAGTGTTGAATCTATGTAATTCGTGATGTCGTCATCAATGACATCTCTGTATGTGTTGTTCACATAGTCATAAAGATGAATATGCCTGAACGTGTTCACGTCGAAATACATTTTGTTGTTCGCGCTCATTCTGTGGTGGTAAATGCCGAGCAGCGCCAACTGGGAAAGTATATTGTAAACAGATGCTACAGTGACATTGGCCGTCCCGTGCTTTTCAATCTCTTCGGTGACCATATCGGCAGATGCGTGTCCTATGGTCAGCATAGCATCGTGAACTGCAAGCCGTTGTTTGGTCGCTCTCAGATTGTGTTTTTTCAGAATTTTCTTAAACTCGTCAAGGTTCGGGGCTTTATGTACCTGTGGTGTCATTGCGTTTTTTCGATGTCTACAAAGTCAGTTATCTTCTACAAATATAAGCACATTTCAAAATATCTTATATTTCGTTTCGGAAAAGTTATCACCCGTGAACGTGTTGAAATCTGAAAACGGGAGATTTTCATTATATTTGCGGTTTGTCAGAAATTTTTCTGATATATTTTTTCAAGGTAGAATTATGGAAAATGTGAAATGCCTGATAATCGGCTCAGGGCCAGCAGGTTATACTACAGCGATATATGCAGGACGCGCAGGAATACAGACTGTGCTTTATGAGGGTATGGAGCCTGGCGGTCAGTTGACGACTACCACTATGGTGGAGAATTATCCCGGATTTGAGAATGGAGTTGATGCAAATGCTCTCGTGAATTCAATGCGTGCCCAGGCTTTACGCTTCGGTGCTGAGATTCGCGCAGGCAGAATAGCCGAGGCGGATTTGTCCTCACGTCCGTTCAGACTTAAAGATGATGCCGGAAACGAGTTGAGTGCGGAAACTGTCGTGATCGCGACTGGCGCGACTGCAAAATATCTCGGACTCCCTTCCGAGCAGAAATTCAAAGGCTTGGGCGTTTCAGCCTGTGCCACTTGCGACGGATTTTTCTATAGGAAGAAAGATGTTGCCGTGGTCGGCGGAGGAGATACAGCGTGCGAAGAGGCGACATATCTTGCAGGACTTTGCCGCAAGGTTTATATGATAGTGAGAAGGGATGTTTTCAGGGCTTCCAAAGCTATGCAGGAGCGCGTTATGAATACTCCTAACATTGAAATTCTCTGGAACTGCAACACACAGGAAGTGCTCGGAGACGAGAGTGGAGTGACCGGAGCACGTCTTCTTCAGAAAGATGGTAAGGTTTTTGATATCAAGGTGGACGGCTTCTTTCTTGGCATTGGACACCACCCGAATTCGGACTTGTTCAAAGACTGGATTAAGACAGATGAAAACGGCTATATAGTGACGGAGGGCAAGACTTCCGAGACTAATGTGGAAGGCGTTTTCGCGGCAGGCGATGTCCAAGACCCGTTGTACAGACAGGCAATTACCGCTGCGGCTTCAGGCTGCAGGGCGGCTCTTGATGTGGAAAGATTCCTTAATGCACATAAATAGGAAAAATGAAATTATCCGGTAAACTAATTTGGGGCGCGGTCGCTATGCTGGCGGCAGTCTCCTGCAAATCGCAGTTTGAAACACTGCTTTCCAGCAATGATGTGGACGCGAAATACAAGGCCGCATTTGAATTGTTCAATAAAGGCAAGTACCAGAAGGCGGCGTCCTTGTTTGAGTCAATGGCAGTGCTCACCGACGGAACGGAACGTGATGATACAGTGCAGTATTACTGGGGCTTGAGTAACTACAAATTCAAGGATTACGTGACCGCCGAGGCAAATTTTTCCCGTTTTGTGAACAATTTCCCGCGCAGTCCGTTCGCGGAGGAGGCAAGATTCCTCAGAATCGACTGTCTGTATAAATCCACCTACAGGTATGAGCTGGACCAGAATCCTACGAGACTGGCCATTTCATCCATTGCCGAATACAGGAAGGACTATGGCACTAACGAGCATAAGGATGCTTGTGACGAAATGCTGAAAGACCTTAACGGCCGATTGGACAGGAAAGCGTTCGAGGCCGCACGTCTGTATTTCAATATGGAGGACTACAAGGCGGCGAGAGTCGCTTTCAGGAACATTCTTAAAGACAATGCGGACAATATGTATAGGGAGGATATTCTCTACTACATCGCGAAGTCCTCTTATAAATATGCCCAGCTCAGTGTCGCATCAAAGCAGAAAGAGCGTTATCTGACATTCGTGGACGATTATCTTAACTTCATAGGTGAAATTCCTGAGTCTCATTACACTAAGGAACTCAAGACTTTGTACGCAAAGGCGCAGAGAAGTCTCGGACAGTTCTCCGGCAGTGACAATGTCTCAAAGAAAGAGAACGCCAAGATAAACAAGGCTGAGGACAAGGAAATCAAGGCTATCGAGAAGGAAACCAAAAAGTCAGGCAAGATCAAGTGATTTGAAGCCACAGCGGCGCGGTTTCAGAATTCGACAGGAAATCTCCGGGATGGGTTTGAAAAATTTTGAAACTTTACTGAAAACGCTGAAGTATATATAATCAGAGGCCGTAGAATGGCCTTCCGGGATTATGAAGCGGTTGACGCTTCCGATAAAATTTAAACATAAAATGGATAAGAAAAACGTACCTCAGAACACCATCACAAGGGATGTGAAAGATTTGGCTGCCCCTACAGGGAATATTTATGAGTCAGTGGTGATTCTGTACAAGAGAGCTAACCAGATTGCTCTTGCGGAGAAGAAGGAACTTAACAAGAAGCTTGAGGATTTCAAAAATGACCGCGACTCTATGGACGAGGTGTTCGAGAACCGCGAGCAGATTGAAATTTCAAAATATTACGAAAGACAGCCTAAGCCTGTGCTGGTTGCAGTTTCTGAGTTTCAGAACAATGAACTGACCTACAGAATGGCGAAGAGTGAGGCGAATGAGGCGTCTGAGACCGCAGCTCCTGCACCAAAGCAGACTCCGGTTGCAGAATAAGAAATTGCCTGACTTGTAAAAAGTTGCAGTACTGACAATGCTGAAGACTCTTCACATAAAGAATTATGTATTGATAGACTCGCTGGATATTGAGTTCCCGGCGGGTCTTGTCATTATTACGGGACAGACCGGTGCCGGAAAGTCCATAATTTTAGGCGCGTTGTCATTGGTTCTCGGCGGAAAGGCCGACGCTTCGGTCATCGGAAATTCCGGTGACAATTGTGTTGTCGAGGCTGAATTTACGGTTGAGGACGATGGCACAATCAAGTCATTTCTGGATGAAAACGGGATTGATTTCGATGAGAATGTGCTGATAATCAGGAGAGTCTTGAATGCAAACGGGCGTTCGCGTTCGTTCGTGAACGATTGCCCTGCATCTGTTAAGGTGCTGTCGGCGTTGTCTTCCAGATTGGTGGACATCCATTCCCAGCACGAGACAATGTTGCTGAGAGATAAGAAGTTCCAGATGTCTATGCTGGACCATTATGCAGGCAATAAGGAATTGCTTTCGCAATGTGCCGACTCGTGGCATAAAGTGACGTCCCTTAAAAATGAGCTGACATCAGTAACTGCAAGGATCAAGGAACTCAAAGCCGAGCAGGAGTATAATCAGGCTCAATTCGAGCAATTGGACTCCGCCAAAATTGTTCCGGGCGAATTGCAGGAACTTGAGGCTGAACAGAAACGCCTGGCGAATGCGGAAGAGATAAAATCTTCGTTATACCAGGTTGAGAATATGTTCTCCTCTGAGTCTGCGGACGGGATGTCGGTTGACTCGGTACTGAAGGATTCTGTAAAGATTCTCAGCAAGATAGCCTCTTATGTTCCATCCGCATCCGCATTGTCGGAAAGAGTGGAGTCCGCGCGTTTGGAATTGGATGACATATTGTCGGAAGTGTCTGAACTTG
The DNA here is from genome assembly GCA_963636275.1 of Acutalibacteraceae bacterium. Classification (GTDB taxonomy): domain Bacteria; phylum Bacteroidota; class Bacteroidia; order Bacteroidales; family UBA932; genus Cryptobacteroides. Next base: position 9,888 of record CAVHJF010000042.1, read on the forward strand.
AGTCTTCTACAGATGTTTCCAATGAGCGTCTTTCCGAAGTTGAGGACAGGCTTTCATTGCTTTACGGCTTGCTGAAGAAATATTCCTGCCAGACATTGGAGGAGCTTTCAGAAATCAGGGATAAATTCGAGTCGGCATTGTCCGACACATTGTCTTTGGATGAAAAGAAACAGCAACTGTCTGAGCAACTTGATGTTGCGGAAAAAGAACTGGACGATTGCTGCCAGGCTCTTCATAATGCAAGGGCGAATGTCCTGAAGTCATTCTCTGAGTCAATCTACACTTCCATCCGTTCGCTTGAGCTCGAGAGGTCTGTTTTCGAGGTGGAACTTACTCCTGCCGAGAACGGCCCGTCCGGTGCGGATGAAATCCAGTTCCTATTTTCATCAACAGGTAAGTCTCCGGTCGACGTCGCAAAATGCGCCTCTGGCGGTGAGATGTCGCGTATTATGCTGTGTCTCAAGGCTATGATGGCTAAGTTTACGAATATGCCGGCGATGATTTTCGATGAAATCGACACGGGCGTATCAGGAAGCGTTGCCGACAAGATGGGTGCGATGATTTGCTCAATGGGTGAGTATATGCAGGTTTTTGCAATCACTCATCTTCCGCAGGTTGCGGCAAAAGGCAATGCCCATTACATAGTCTCCAAGTCTTTTGAGGGCGAGAGGGCAATCACTACTATCAGGAAAATATCCGGAAAAGACAGAGTTCTCGAGCTCGCAAGACTTCTCAGCGGCGCCGAGGTCACTCCGGAAGCAGTCGCCAATGCAGAGCGGTTGCTGAATGCCTAGTGTTGCATAATTTGGCCCTTTTGCGTAGAAGCCATATTCAGCAGTTTTGCTTTCGGGTCTAATGAGCTATTATCCAAACTGCTACGGCCGCTACTATCAAGACCCCACCTGAAATCTTCATCCATAAAGGCAGGCGCTGTTCGCCTTTCAGCCAAGTCTTTTTCAGCCACTCGCGGACAGGCTCATCAAAAACCTTCAGTAGGCACCAAGCCAGGATTATGGACAGAATTATGACTCCGAAAGAGGAAAGCCAATGAATCCAGGCCGGAGCGTCTGCGTGAGCCTTTGCAAAAGACATCTGCGCGTAGATGAGCGGGAAGTGCGTAATGTAAATAGGGTATGAGATATCACCGAGGAATTTGCACACCTTGGTGCTGAATGCGTGAGTGGTCTTGCTTCCTGCTCCGAGAAGGACAATGAATGGGAACAGCACGAGGATTGCGACTGCTTGATATATGCCGTTTGCGATGCCAGGCTTGCCTGTGATGCAAGGGATGCTGAATATGACAATCAGCAGGAGTGATGCCCACCAGAATCCTCCTTTAGCGTGAACCGGGCTTCCGCTCGGATTGCTCTCAGAGCGGTATTTCGGGAGAAGTCGAGAGATGATTAATCCGCAGAGGAAAGGATACAGCAGTCGAGCAAGGCCGATGTAAATCTGCTGTGCGGTAAGACTCCATCCTCCGTTGACGGAATATTGCGGACCCCCGAAACTTACAGTGTTGCCGTCCGGCGTGGTGAACTCGTGCACAGGGAAGAATCCGAAGATGTCCCATCCCAAAGTGAGGTCCAGTGTGAGCACGCCCGCGAGTACAGTGAGTACACAAAGTATAACTGTAGGAAGTCTGCGGAAAAGAAAAGCGTAGAGAATATTGCCTATATATTCAAGCGTGAGCGACCAGTTCGGACCGTTGAATGAATTGGTCTCTACCCAGCCTCTGATGTCCATCTTAGGTCCTGCAGGTATCATGAACAAGGCCATCACAAAGCAGACAAACACTTTCCAGGCAGGTGCCTGAAGTATTCCAGGGAAGGCTGTGGCTCCTAAATAGAACATTGCGAAGCCGATCACTGTGCCGGCAATCACCATCGGATGAAGACGTGCAAGACGGCGTTTGAAGAAGCCCCAAGTGGTCATTTTTCCCCATCTGTCATCGTAGGCGTAGCCGATGACGAAACCGGACAGAACGAAGAAAAAGTCCACTGCGAGATAGCCGTGGTTTATATGTTGTTGCGCTCCGTGCGGGCAATAGACCTCGAAAAGGTGGAAAAATATCACCATAAGTGCTGCTACGCCGCGCAGTCCGTCCAAAATCTCATATCTTGGCTTCGATTCCAGATACACGTTTTCTTTTGCCATAGTCTTGTGTTTTGTATGTGATGTATTAGAAGCAGTTCAAATCAACTTCTTGGACAATGTGACGAATGTAGTCCTTATTTTGGAATATGACTTGATTTATTTTTATAAATATTTATCCTATCTTTACAAAATGATTGAACGCTCGAAAAGAGGATATTTCCGCTACGATTTCGTGAAACTGCCGCCGGACAGGCAGATAGGCCCGCATTCTCAAGACTCGTGGGAACTTGACTATATACTCACGGGACGCGGAGTGCGCACCATCGGGAACAAGAGAGAATCTTTCCGTGAGGGTGAAGTGGTGCTTGTCCCTCCCGGGATTCCGCATTGCTGGGAATTTGACCCCGACTATACGGATTCAGGCGGAAATATTGCCAATATAACTCTCACCTTTGACGACCTGTTCCTGGATTCCGTTCTGAGCATTTTTCCGGATTTGATTAAGAGCATCAGCTATATACGCGATCGGAGAAATTCGGCAATATCATACGTAGGCGGCACTCTGAAGCGGTTGGCTTCCCAGATGCGGGCGATGGAGGATGAAGATGCTTCGGAGCGCCCGGCGTCATTCCTGAAAATACTTAACATCCTTGGTGATACCCCAGAAGCCAGACAGTCGGAGGACTTCTTGAAGATATGTTCAGATGAAAAGCGTAAGATGAAGGTTCGCACTTTTGTCTCGTGCAATATTTCGCGGCCGGTCACACTTAAAGAAATCGCCTCCTACGTCGGAATGAATGAATCTGCTTTCTGCGTCTTTTTCAAGAAACAATACGGGCAGACTTTTGTGGAATACCTGAATGCCAGGAGATTGGAGTATGCTTGTCATCTTCTGAAAAACGGAAGCCAGTCCGTAACTGAAATCTGTTTTGCCTGCGGATTCTCCTCTCCTCAGTATTTCTCCAGGCTGTTCCGCCGGGAGATAGGGATGTCTCCGCAGCAATATGCAAAATCAATTATATCTCAACAGTGAAAAAAATATGACAATGACAGATTGGGAGAAAATGCAGGCCGGTGAGATCTACAATGATTTCGACCGTGACCTTTTTGACAGAAGAGTGGAAGCGAAGAAACTCTTCAGAGTCTACAATAGACTCGAAGATAATGAGGTGGAGAAGCGAGATGATATTATGCGGCGTCTTTTCCGCGCTGTCGGAAAGAATGTCTGGATAGAGCCGGAGTTTCGTTGCGAATTCGGCAAGAACATCTCGATAGGGGATGACGTGTATATCAATTTCGGCTGCATAATGCTGGATTGCGGACAGATTCGCATCGGTAACGGTACGCTGATAGGCCCAAATGTCGGGCTTTTCTCCGGTAATCACACTCTGAATCCGGAAGAACGTGCCGCAGGAGGATTGATACCCAAGCCCATCACCATCGGCAACCGTGTGTGGCTGTGCGGCAATGTTACTGTGACTCCTGGCGTTACCATAGGGGACGATACAGTTATCGGAGCGGGAAGCGTCGTCACCCGCGATATCCCTTCCGGAGTACTCGCCGCCGGCAATCCCTGCAAAGTTCTTAGAGCATTGACCCCCGCCGATAAAACCGGTTATCTCCGCGACGAACTTCAGTAATTCTTGTTTCGCGCTCACAATTAAAGCGCCCGGGTCGAGAGCGGATTTTCTGAGCTCAGGACTTGGACGCTTTAATTATGCTATAGTTAGCAATCAGCTGACTGATAACCCGCTACGGGAGGGATTACCTTGTGACGCTGGCGATGCCGGATGCCGTGCGGGCGGATATGCTTGGATTATACATCGCTTCGCAAGTCACGGACGGTAGAATGAACTCACCTTCATACGCTGCTCTGAGCCGTACGCGGAACTCCTTGTAAGTGTTTCGCGGCAGACTGAAATAGAACACGTTGCGGTCATCCCGTATGTCCAGGTAATCGTATTTTCCAGTAGAAGGAACATCCTGTCCGGTCATTCTTCCGTTTATGATTTCCCAGCCGGAAGGAATGATTTCCGTCAATGCAAGATTGTAATAATCAGATACCGCACTAGGATTGGAAACTCGGATTACCGCAGAAAATTCACTACCCTGACGCAGAGAAGCAGGATTGACTGTGCTTCCGTCGTTGGCCAGATATCTGACATTAAGCCCCAATCCGGATGATGCCGCCGATACGTCTTTTCCAGCATCGCCTCGTGAAACAGTCGTAAGCCGAACATAGACAGAGCCGTCAGATTCATTCTGTACAGTTGCGCTACCTGACGCGGAATTTATCCGGGCCGAAATCCTACTGTTGTCAGAAGGCTTGGCTGTCAGAGACTTGCTTTCACTTCCATCGTTGACATCGATGCTTATATTCGTGCCGGTGACGTCCTTTGCAAGAAGACTCATCGCTTTGCTGGTGAATGCGGATTCCTGAGTTGACATAGACCACGGTGAAAGTCTATCCTCATTGCCGCTTCCGCTAGCATATACTATTGCTGATGAGATGTTTCCGGTGCGCACCAGCGCCTCGATGGCAATAGCCCTGTCTCTCAGAGGAGTGCCGTATGTAGCCAGATTGTCCTTCCATTCTGACGGATTTTCGGATGAGGAGTTGAGGATATCGCTTCCGACATTCTTCTTGCCGCATACCGCGTAAGCCGATGACAGCATCATTGACGCCTGCCAAGACAAGTTGCCGCTCTCCTTCATTCTGTTCATCGCGGCTTCATCCGCTTTGTCCGCAACCGCCATAGAATAAAGCCTGTATGCCTGCGTGAGGTCGCTCAACTCATATACCTTCGCCGTCTTGTAATTCCTTACGCACTGTTTCTGGAATTTGAGCCAGGATGAGATGACTCCGGCGTTGACATCATATCCGTAGGCCTTGGCAACTGCGAAGAATTCACCGGCCATTGAAGTAATCCATTCGTCTGAATGAGTGTTTCCAGGCCAATACACAAAGCCTCCGTCAGACATCTGACGCGAATAAAGTTCCGTAAGAATTGCAGGAACCATAGACTTGGCCTTCTCCGCATTCTCCTGCGACAGCATCGGCATCGCATAAAGCAGGCTCAATCCTTTCGCGGTAAGCTGTTCCGTACAATAATGCTGATAATTAGTCATAAAACTGAACAGCGCGTCCCAGTCAATGGACGGATAACTGCACGCATCAATCTTCGCATATCGGTTTCCTTCTGTAGTGAAAGGATTGAAAGTGAATGACTTGCTTTCACCCTTTCCGAGCAGGACTTCCTGTGTGGCGACAATGTCAGGCGAAGGATTCCGTACCTCGATATTCACGGATTCCGTCATACGGTGTCCGTTTCCGTCTGCTGATACAGTTACTTTTGCCTGTCCCTCACCGGCAGCCTTGAGAGCGAACCTGACAATCCGGTCACCTTTGCCGTTGAAGTCAACACTCTGTCTGTCAGTGCCGTCCACGGCGATAGGACCCTCGCATTTCACGGAAAGGTTCACCTTGTTTATGCCTTCTTCCATCACGAAGACATTTACCGGCAGAGTAATCTTCTCCCCAGTGCCTGCAACTCTCGGCAAAGTCGGCAGAATCATAACAGGAGATGTCACAGGAACAGTCTTTTCCGCATTTCCGTAAGCTCCTTCATTGCCGGCTACAACCATTACTCTTACGCTTCCCACATACATCGGAAGAGTTATCGTATGAGTGATTGCTCCGCGTTTCAAGGTATATGGTCCAGAGGCGTTGTGAGCGTCAGCACCAGTCCCCAGGCGGAAAGGCCCCATAAATTTCACGACAGGGTTGAATCTGTTTTCCTTGCGCGAAGCCTTCAGCATAGCCATATCGCCTCCGATACTGAACATCGCGGCCATTGCTCCGCCCGTGTTGCAGAATACATCGTCATAAATGTCCCAAGTGCTTATGCCCAGGGCCTCTCTCTTGTACATTGCGTTCCACGGATCCGGAGTCCTGAATGCAGTGAGATCCAGAAGTCCTTCATCCACGATTGCAAGCGTGTAAGTCATCGGCTTGCCGTTTTTCTCGCTTACTTTTATCGTGAACGGCTCCTCAGGATGGACTTTGTCCACCATCGCAATCACCGGCTCGAGATGCGAATCCGGGTTCTCAACCATCACCGGCTGGACTCCATACATCCTGACAGGCAGGTCGTTGGACGAATTTCTATATGGCTGGACAAGGGTGATATGAACATAGAAATTAGGAGCCATATCGTCAGTTATCCGTATTTTGTACGGCGTGTCGGTGCCGGATGTCTTGACCCATTCGCTGGACATTACCTGACTTCCGTTCTCGATGGAAACCAGCGCCCTTCCGTTTTCAGCAGAAGGGATATATACGGTCGCAGTCTCTCCTGCTTTGTAACTCCTCTTGTCCAATGAGAAACTGAGCATAGCCGGTGCGTCAGGATCGTTTCTGTCAGAACGGCCTCTATATGCCGGCCAATCGACATACACTGTGCCTCCGGTAGCGTGTCCGCTGTCAAGGTCCTTTATATATATAAGGTATCGTCCCCACTCGTCATCCGGAACAGTGAACGGAACGATAATGTCTCCGTTTCCTGAAACGGTTTTGCCTGAAATGGTTGCCTCTGCTCCGGAGCCGTTGACGTATGAATCAAGCGGGTCCTGTCTGGATTCCCACCACCAGCTCCATTTCAGCTTGAAAATACGCCATTCGATATTATGACCTGCGACCCGTTTTCCGTTGCAGTCCACCACTGCCACAGGAATGCTGTATGCCTTGCTTGTCTCCAGATAACTGTCCGATGAAGGCATCTTTGCTCCCACGTATGCGCTGAATGGAGAATAAGGCAATGTCAGAGTGCTGTAGCTTTCGTCTCCGCCTTCCTCCACGACCGAGCCGAGCACACTGGCCTTAAGCATTCCCGGCGCCTGCGGTATCTTCGGCAGATTCACCCTCGCTGAGACAGTGCCGTCTTTGTCGAGCCTTGAATCTATGAGGTCTATGTCTGTCGAGGTGAAACTGCTTGCAGGATCTGAGAATATGTATCCGTCGTATCCCGTGAAGGTTTTGCTGCCCGGAGTCAATGTCATTGACAATTTCGACTTGAGCCCGGATGCGACAGGTCCTGTAAGCCAGGTTGAGGCTATTCCTGCCGAAATGCCTGTGCCACCCTGCAGAATCTTGTCGTTTATTTTGATGTTTACTTTGAGCCTGTTAGGCTTTACCGTCTCAATTCTTAACGGCTTGTGGAATGTCGCGCCTCCTATCTTGAAGTATGCGTTCCACAGTCCGGTAGGGCTGTCCTGAGTAGTCGCGAGCTCGAATGTGTAGAATCCGTTGGCGGATGTCCCGCAGACTTTTCTGGTAAAGAACTGTCCCTGAGGAGTATAGAGATCCACTGTCGCAGGGTGTGTATCCGGCATTTTTTCAGCGCTGTGGACCATCATTGTCAGATGCAGAGTGTCGCCCGGTCTCCAGACTCCTCTTTCTCCATAGATGAATCCCTTGATACCTTTCTGCAACTTCTCACCGCCCGTGTCGAATCTGCTCAGCGATTTCACATTTGCGTCGGAAATCTTCAGGTAAGATGTTGAATCACCTTTCTTTACGACAACTATGAACGGCTTTCCCGTGACGTCGATTTCCGCAAGTCCTCCGGATGAACTTTTGCCCGCACCGATTTGCTGCAACTGGTAATTCAATATTCTGATGTCAGCTCCGGATACGGGTTCTGCGCTTAGAAGATTGCTTGCTGCAACCCATACCTTTCCCTTCTTGCCGGTTGACTCCGCGCATTTCGCGATGACTCCGATGTCTGACGAAAGGAAATTCTTGGACGGGTAATCATATATCATATAATATGTAGGAGTCATCGGATTGTCCCGGTCGCTCCAGTTATATTCGCTCCAATCGTAATTGCTTTCATAGTAGTACGGATATGGCTGATCCCATACAAGTTCATCCTCCTCGGTAAGGCTTCCGGTTGATGTGCTTATGATGCCGTCGCTGCTGCCTTTGATTCCGTTTCCTTTCCAATATATATAGTATTCCGGTTTGAATGACAGCTTCAGACGGTAAATCGCATTCGGGTCTTTCCTGAAGAGACCTGAAAGGTCCATAGTATATACCTGCTGGGTTGTCAGATCATTGCTCTGGTCCGTATCAAGACGCAGAGTATTCCGGTAGATCATTCTTCCGCAACGCCTTATTGCAGAATCTCCGTTCAGTCCATTCTCCTGGAGATATGTCAATATGTTGCTTGGGAATATCTCTATCACGCTGACATCCACGGCTTTCAGGTTCGTGGCGAGAAACGGGATGACCAGCATCTTGGAGTCAGGAAGAATGTTTCCCTCCTGGCAGAAAGCGACTTTCGGATTAGGACTCTCGCTTTTGAATGTCTTCTGCCAGTTTTCTCCTAGACGGTTGCCGTCAACATTCTTGATTCCTGCATCTACGGTCAATGTCAGATTGCCGTTTCCGCTGCCCTCGTAGTATATTCTCAGATTATTGTCGGTTATCCTGGTCGTGGTCTTCAGCCCGGAATTGTCGTCGGCGACATTGGCGCTTGAGTTGCTCAATGTTACTAAACCGTTGAGGTTCTGCTCTTTGTCCAGAGGCTGTGAAAACTGTATGTCCAGATATTTGTCCTCATTTCCGAACATATTGGCGGACAAGACTTTGAATCCGTCTTTTGCCGGGATTTTCACTTCCAGGTCTTCGCATTTCGAGAAATTGGTGCTGCCCGGCTTGAATCTGACAGTAAGGTTCTGCTCATTGTCTGCTCTGTCCAGTCCGGAGATGCTGAATGACAATCTGCAGTTTTTTGCTGTGACATCGCTTCCGACCGCATCTTTTCCGCCTTTCCATACGAATTCAATCAATGATGCCGGGTCGTCGCAATTTATGTCTTCACTCAATGCCAGTGTGCCTGATACTGTTGCGTGCCCCCTGTCGGATTCGGTTATGACAATGAACGGTTCTTCGAAGTACGCTTCTTTCCGCGCTGTCGTGAAGCTGAACTTGAATGTTCTGTGCGCCTTGTCCGTTTTTACAACCTCGCCGAGACTGAATGTTCCCTTGTATGTCTTGCCTGGTTTCAGTTCCCCTTCATCAGGAATGAATTCAATGCGCTGACTGTTAATCCATTTCGCTGCGCCCTTGATTGCTGGAGAGAACTTGAAAAGCGAAGATGCCGCTTTGGATATTTCCGTTTCCGTACCTTCTATTCCCTCTGCAGGTGTCTTCAATTCTATGACAATGCTGCTGTTTCCGGTAACGATTCCTCCGGTATAGGCTTCGATGTATTCTGCGAAAATGTTGTCAGGTTCTTTGTAATTGTTCTGTCCGCATCCTGAGAAAATGGCGGCGGAAATGCCCGCCAGCAGGAATAACCTTAGTATTAGATTGTTGCGCATAGCATCAGTTATTAGAAATGTTCCGTAAAGATACATATTTCTGCCGTTTTTGTGATATGTCAATTTGTCACCTTCCGGAAGATGGCACAGCACTTGATTTGTACGTCACCGGTTCCCGGATAGGAGAACCGTAAAAAGTATATTAACATTAAAAATTATAGAATTATGATTAAACCATTGGCAGATAGAGTGGTTCTCGAGCCAAAAGAGGCTGAGACCAAGACGGCAGCGGGACTTTATATCCCGGATACAGCTAAAGAGAAACCTCAGCAGGGAAAAGTTGTTGCCTGCGGTCCTGGTAAAAAGGATGAACCTATGGAGGTTAAGTTAGGTGACGAGGTTCTTTACGGCAAGTATGCAGGCACTGAAGTTACTGTAGATGACAAGAAATATCTTATCGTCCGTCAGTCAGACATTATGGCAATATTATAATTATAGGAGATTGGAATTATGGCAAAAGATATCAGATTTGATGCGGATGTACGCTCAAGAATGAAACAGGGCGTTGACATTCTTGCTGATGCAGTGAAGGTTACACTTGGTCCTAAAGGACGCAATGTTGTGATTGACAAGAAATTCGGTGCGCCTCAGGTTACCAAGGACGGTGTTACTGTCGCTAAAGAGGTTGAACTCAAAGACAGGTTCGCCAATATGGGTGCACAGATGGTCAAGGAAGTTGCATCCAAGACAAACGAGCAGGCAGGTGACGGTACCACTACCGCTACAGTTCTTGCCCAGGCAATCATCAACGCCGGCTTGAAGAGTGTTACATCAGGCGCAAGCCCTGTTGACCTCAAGAAGGGTATTGACAAAGCCGTTGCAGCTGTCGTTGAGGACCTCAAGGCTCACAGCCAGTCAGTAGGTGATGATTACTCAAAGATTGAGCAGGTCGGTACTGTATCAGCCAACAACGATGCAAAGATCGGTAAACTTATCGCTGACGCAATGTCAAAGGTGAAGACCGACGGCGTTATTACTGTTGAAGAGGCTAAAGGTACTGAGACAGAGGTTAAAGTCGTAGAGGGAATGCAGTTCGACAGAGGTTACATTTCTCCATACTTTATGACAGATTCTGACAAGATGGAGGCAAGGCTCGACAGCCCGCTCATCCTTGTTACAGACAAGAAAATCTCTACAATGAAGGACCTGATGCCTGTTCTCGAGCCAATCGCAAGAGAAGGAAAATCACTTCTTATCATAGCTGAAGACGTTGACGGCGAGGCTCTTACAACATTGGTTGTAAACAGACTCCGTGGCACACTCAAAGTTGCCGCTGTTAAAGCTCCTGGTTTCGGCGACCGTCGTAAGGAGATGCTTCAGGATATCGCAACTCTTACAGGCGCGACACTTATTTCAGAAGAAAGAGGATTTACTCTTGAGAATGCAACTCCTGAGATGCTCGGTAAGGCTGAGAAAGTCACTATTACCAAGGAGAATACAACTATCGTAGGCGGTGCAGGCAATAAAGAGGATATCGCTGAAAGAGTTGAGAGCATCAGGAAACAGATTGCGGTTTCTACATCAGAGTATGACAAAGAGAAACTCAAAGAGCGTCTCGGCAAACTCGCAGGCGGTGTAGCTGTACTCTTCGTGGGCGCTACGACCGAGGTTGAGATGAAAGAGAAGAAGGACCGTGTAGAGGATGCTTTGAACGCTACCCGTGCTGCGGTTGAGGAAGGTTATCTTCCAGGTGGCGGTGTCGCTTACATCCGTGCGGTTGAGGCTTTGAAGGATCTCAAGGGTGAGAATGAGGACCAGAATACAGGTATCCGCATCATTGCGAATGCAATCGAGGAGCCTATCCGTCAGATAGCAAGAAATGCCGGTGTTGACGGCAGTATCATCATCCAGAAGATCAGCGAAGGCAAGGGCGATTTCGGCTACAATGCACGTACAGGCGAATATATGAATATGTTCGAGGCCGGCGTCATCGACCCTACCAAGGTAAGCCGTGTCGCTCTTGAGAACGCGGCATCTGTAGCAGGTATGTTCCTCACCACCGAGTGCGGTATCGTTGACATCCCGGAGCCTACTCCTGCAGCTCCTGCAATGAATGACGGCGGAATGATGTAATCACAC
>CAVHJF010000043.1:0-19312 GCA_963636275.1 Acutalibacteraceae bacterium
GCGTACTGCAACGTGATTTATTACAGCAAACTTGCGGAAATATTGAAAGAGCAGGCGGAGAATGCGCGCGCCTCTGTCACCCTGGCCACCCGTCAGGAAGAGTTGGGTACAAAAGGACACGCAGATGTCGTGCAGATGAAGGCTGATTTGGCAGACAAAGAGTATGACTTGATATCGGCCGTCAACAGCAGAAACGATGCGATGATTACCTTGCAGGATGTTATGTTCTGGCCTGTGGGACAGGAACTTGTGATTGACGAAGATTTGAGTTCTGTGGAACTGTCTGCGTCGAATGACAATTCGGTTGAAGACGTGATATACAATGCGCAGACGATGATGCCGTCAGTCTTGATAGCAAAGGGGACGATGGATAATGCGCTGCTTAGCCTGAGGACCGAGAAATGGCGTTATCTTCCGACGGTCGGGCTGTATGGCGGTTGGTCCACAAGCTATTATACCTATCCCGGACAGTCCGGTTATGTGCCTGTACCATACGGCCGTCAGTTTAAGAATAATGGAGGCGAGTATCTTCAGTTGTCCGTCACAATACCGATTTACAGTCGTCTGCAGCAACATACCAAGGTCGCAAAATATAAGAACGAGTATTCTCGCGCAAGTATGGAATACGACAAGTCTATGCGCGATGTAGAGTCGGAGGTGCGACGTGCGATTCAGGATAAGGAAGGCGCGGAAGTCGCTTTGGAACAGGCTGAAAGAAGGGCTGAGGCTCAGAGCGAGGCTTATCGCCTGAATACCAGGAAGTTTGAGCAGGGACTAATATCGTCGATCGAGTATAATACGGCGTCTTCGAATTATCTGAAGGCTAAGGCGGAGGCCCTGAATGCGAGACTGAAGTTCCAGTTGAAACGACGCGTCGTAGAATATTATAATGGAACGAGTTATTTGGATCAGTAGCGAAGAAATGACAGAGATTCCTGTTTAGACGAATCAGGAGCTGTAGCGATGAATATCGAATGCTCGAAGCGAATTTTTTCAGTAGCGGAGAGCGTCGTCATTCACCGCAAGATGAAAAGAGAATTGACATTAAGTGGAGAATTAAGTAAGCGTTAAGGATTACTAAGATTGAAAACAATATAATTATGGATAAGATAATTGAAAAGAAGAAGGGAATTGCGGCGGCGTTCACGAAGAGAGCGCTGAAGTATTGGATCGGGGCGGCGTTCGTCGTATTGATAGCGGTGATGATTCTGACTGGTAAGAAATCAGTGTTGAGGGTTGACGGCAGCACAATCGTTACCGGAACCGCAATCGACGGCGAATTCAATGATTATATCCGTCTGAGCGGTCAGGTGCAGCCAATGACAACGGTCCAGATTAGTCCGACCGAAGGCGGAAATGTCCAGCGTATTGTAGCAGAAGAAGGCTCGCACGTGAATGCCGGCGACGTGATTGTCGTTCTGTCAAACGAAAGCCTTGATATGCAGATACTTAATTCGGAAGCAGAGCTGGCGGAGAAGGAGAATATTCTGCGTAATACTTTGATTTCGATGGAGCAGCAGAAACTTTCGGTGCGTCAGGACAGATTGTCGCTCCAGATTGAAGTCAAGAGGGCTAAGAGGGCATACGAGCAGAACAAGGCACTGTATGAGGAAAAACTCATTGCCCGTGAAGATTATCTCAAATCTCAGGAGGATTACGAATTGGCGAAAGACAAGTTGGACCTCGTGATTAACCGTGAACAGCAGGACAGCCTCTATCGTTCCACACAGATATCCCAGATGCACGAAAGCCTGGAGAATATGCGTATAAACATGAATATGATACGCAAACGCAAGGAGAATCTTTCCGTCAAAGCTCCAATCAGCGGTGAACTCGGTCTGCTTGATGTGGAATTGGGACAGTCGGTAGCTGCCGGCGCAAAGATTGGTCAGATAAATGACCTTAATTCCTATAAGATTCAGGCTCAGATAGATGAACACTATATCGACAAGGTTTCTCCGGGACTTGATGCCACGTTCGAACGACAGAATGAAAAATTCTCCGCATCTATCAGAAAGGTCTATCCTGAGGTCCGAGACGGCAAATTCAAGGCTGATTTCAAGTTTGTCGGTGCTCAACCTGAAAATATCCGTACAGGACAGACCTATTACCTTAATCTGCAGCTCGGCCAGCCGACGGAGTCCATACTGATTCCTCGTGGCTCATTCTACCAGAGCACCGGAGGAAAATGGATTTACGTCATGTCAGCAGACGGTTCAAAGGCTGTAAAGCGCAGTATCAGGATAGGACGTCAGAATCCTCAGTATTATGAAGTGCTGGACGGCCTCGAACCTGGCGAAAAAGTCATTATTTCATCGTACGAATCATTCGGAGACAAAGACGAGCTGGACATAAGGAAATAGTTTGACACCCAGGAATGCGGGCTCTTATATATGCAGGCCCCTATATGAAACGACCTTAAAAATACGTGGCTGAAAATCCAAAGTCACCCTAAATCGGGACAATACAATGAATACCTATTTCAAATTTCTCTTCAGGAACAGACTCTATACGCTGATTGAAATCTTCGGATTGTCAATAGCGTTCGGCTTCATTATTCTCGTCGGCTCGTATGCCCGGACTGAATTGTCTGTGGGGAAAAAGCAGCCTATGTCAAAGCAACTTTATGCTGCCGGTATGGGAAACAGTTTGGGAATGACACTAGCCACCGCAGAGCACTTTTTCCCTTCCATTCCGGAAATAACCTCTTGGACTCGAATTGCCCCTTACGGAAAAGCGGATATTGTTGTTGGTGATGATTATTATGAGGTGAGAGCGGATGCGGTAGACACCAACTTTCTGCAGTTTTTTGATTATAGACTGACAGGCTGCGCGCGAGAGAAGATTCTGACAGACAAAAACGAGGTTATTGTGTCCAAAAAGTTCGCTTCCAAGGCATTCGGAAGTGATGACCCTATAGGCCGCACGATTGAATTCTCAAAAAATAAACTGACGATAGTCGGGGTTATTCAGGATTTCGGGCCTTTCGATGAACTCAGATATGCGGACATCTTCCTCAGTATGTCCTGGATGGACGGGATGCTTCAGCCGATGGATAATTTCGGAATGGTGCAGTCGCTTGTGACGTTGTCGGACGGTGCGACTCCTGAATCGGTTGCGGAGAAACTTTTGGACAAATATGTGGAATATTGGAGCTTCTATTCGAGAGACGGTTCTAACGGAAATTTCCTTTGGGGGTCAACGTTGACGAGATTTGACAAAATATATTTCTCGGAAATCGAGTCTTATCCGCCATTCCGAAAAGGAGACAAGAAGACTGTGAAAATGCTGCTTGCAGTAGTGCTGATTCTGTTGCTCAGCGCAGTGTTCAATTATGTCAATCTTACGGTTGCCATGACCGGCAAACGGGCAAAGGAGATGGCCACGAGAAGGCTGCTGGGGGAATCTTCCGGCTCTATTGTCAAGCGTTATCTCGCTGAATCGTTCTTGTTTACATTCGGATGCTTTGCTGTCGGCTGTGTCATTGCAGTCCTGTTCAAGAACTGGATGAACGGCATTTTGAGCGCGGATATAGTCCTGCTTCCGGATTGGCAATGGGTGATTGCCGTAATAGCCTTCCTTTCACTTGTATCACTGATTTCCGGAGCCTTGCCGGCCGTAATGATTTCCAGATTCAAGCCGATAGATGTCGTGAAGGGAGAGTTCAGATTCAGGAGCAAGATGATTTTCAGCAAGATTTTCATTTTCTGCCAGAATGGCTTCAGCACTCTGCTGGTGGCGCTTGCATTGACAATGACATTGCAGATGCACCATCTGAATACGCTGCCGACAGGCTATAATACGGATGGCATCATAAGTCTTTCTACCTGGAGCCTTGGATTCCGTAATATGGATGCGCAGAATGCACTGGCGGACAGAATCAGCGCGTGCCCGCAGGTGGAAGCGGTGGGAAAAGGTATGGCTATGCCGTTCGGCTGCGGCTCAAACGGTGTGCATATCAAGGACGAGAAAATGTCCTGGATGAAGGTTTCCTATATAGACAGTGTCGCATTCAGGATATTGGGATTCAAGGTGCTTGAGCGATGGGCAGATCCTGTACCCGGTACGACTTGGCTGACCGAGGATGCAAAATCCAGATACGGCGTCTCTGAGGACAACAGAAATATAGGTGACGAGGGGGCCAACCAGTATGAATGTTGCGGAGTCATAGCGGATTTCAGGGCGAACGATGCTTTGGACAAACCTATGCCTGACAGCCATAACGCCGTGACCAACAGGAATGATGCTTGCTCTCAGATGATTGTGAAGGTGTCCGGAGACCGCAAGACTGCTGCGGAATCAGTGCGTAACGCGTGGACTGAAGTCGCAAAGGAATACCTAGGTGTCCCAAAGGAAGCTGGTATGTCTTATGTGGATGATCTCCTGAATGATTCTTTGTCCGGGACGCGAAATACGATGATGCTCGTGCTCTTGTTTACGTTGATGTCCATCATTATATCTGCGCTGGGACTTCTGGCGATGTCAATCTATTTCACACAACAGCAGTCACGCAAAATCGCGCTTCAGAAGATATTCGGGGCAGGAGTGAAAGAATCTGCCTGGAAATTGGCAAAGGCCTTTATGGTATTGTCTGCTATTGCAGTCGTGTTGTCGATGCCGTTGGCAGTGTGGGCAATGAAATATTATCTGGCTGACTTCTACAATGCAATTCCGTTCCCGTGGCTGGTGCTGCCTGTAACGGCGGTGGTGATATTGCTTGTTGCGTTCCTGTCAATCTGGTATCAGACAGACCATTCGGCAAAACGCAATCCTGTTGAGGTGCTGAAAGATGAGTAATGCTTCATTGAAACTTGCAGCGCTCTTCAAGAAAGAGCAGCGTTCTTTTAGAAAATCAATGTGAAGATTGTGCCTCCGGCCTCAGTGCTGGAGGTTAATTTTATCGTGCCGCCGTTGAGGCGTACCATCTGGCGTGACAGACTAAGCCCGACGCCGGTTCCGGATGCGCCTTTGGTTGTGTAGAAAGGTACGAAAATCTGTTCCTGGCTTGCCTTGCTGATAGGTTCGCCGTTGTTGCAGACATTGATGACAGTCTGGTCGCGTTTGTCGATTTCCGCAGTTATGTTTATTTCGCTTGCGCCTGCCTGGGCCGCATTCTTCACCAGATTGTTGATGACCTGTGATATCTGTCCCGAATCAGCATACAGGATGATGTCTTCCGGCTGCTCCTTGTATGTAACAGTGATGCCCGGCCAGTTGGTATGGGCAATATTGATTGTATCTGCTGCAATGTCCTTGAAATAGAATGCTTTGCGAACAGGTGTGGTAAGATGTGTGAGTGACCTGTAAGACTGGACGAAACTGATGAGACCCTCAGATGACGAGGAAATCGTGCCGAGAGCCGAACTTATGTCTTCGGAACTGTAGTCGCCTATGTTCTGGGACAATGCTGAACTGAGGCTGGCGATAGGGGTGACTGTGTTCATAATCTCGTGTGTGAGTACCCTGATAAGTCTGCTCCAGGACTCGTTCTCATTGTTCTCCATCTCGCGGGTGACATCATTGAAAGTGATGATTTTCACCTGCTTGGACTTGATTTCCGCGAGGCAGCTGCTTACGGATAGTTGCATCTCTCCGCGTTCGGATTCGAACTTTGCGTGAGATTCGTTCTCATTGGCATTGAAAAAAGCGTTTGCGAGGTCAGGGGAGAGTCTCTCAATCTGTTTCAAAGTGGAGATTTCCGACATTCCGAGCAATTCCTTTGCGATTATGTTGCAATATTCCACGTTTTCTCCGTCGAGAACGATGACGCCGCTCTGCACGTGGTCAAGCATAGTCCCGAAATACTTCTCCCGCTCTTTGAAATCATTACTCTCTGCTTCAAATATGCTTCTCAGCCTGTTGAGCGCCTTGTTGAGTCTCCTGTTGGTGCTGTTGCCGGTCGAGTATCTGAACGCTGACTCTCCGCTGCACAGGGCATCGGACATGAAATTTATCTTGTCGATGATTTTGTTCTTGGTAGCTGCTCTAGTCACAATATATGTAACCAAGACGCAGCCGGCACAGCAGGCGACCAATGTCCAGGAGGGTGTCATATATTGTATTTTTTTAGTTTTGCGTACAGCGTAGGCCTGCTGATATTCAGAGACTTGGCTACCATAGATATGTTTCCGCCGAATTTGGCTATGGCGGCGCGTATGGTTTTCTCTTCCACACTCTCGATAGTTTCCTCACCTGTGATTACAGGGTCGTCTGCAGGACTGACACCCAAATCCAGGCCGAAACTTTCGATGGTGCTGCCGTCAGAAAGTATGACCGCCTTCTCGATGCAGTTTCTGAGTTCTCTGATATTTCCGGGCCAGGCATACATCTCAAGTTCAGCCTTGGCGGCAGGGGAGAGCCCACGCACATTTCTTCCGTATTTCTCCGCAAATTCTCGTATGAACTGCAGTGCAAGCGGCTCGATGGTGTCGCGTCTTTTTCTCAATGCGGGGAGTTCCAAGCTGATGGTGTTGAGCCGGTAGTAAAGGTCTTCACGGAACAGCCCGTCTCGTATCATTGCCGGTATGTCCGCGTTCGTGGCGCAAATAAGCCTGATGTCCACAGGAATGTTTCTGGTGTCGCCCACGCGGGTGATGCTTCTGCTCTGGAGTGCCCGGAGAAGTTTTGCCTGAGAGCGGAGCGGAATGTTCGCTATTTCATCTAGGAAAAGCGTTCCTCCATTGGCCTGCTCGAATTTGCCGGCGTGGTCTGATTTCGCATCGGTAAATGCGCCTTTGACGTGTCCGAAAAGTTCGCTCTCGAAAAGCGTGTCGGTTATTGCGCCCGCGTCCACGCATACGAGTTGCCTGGATGCTCTACCTGACAGTCTGTGAATTTCGTGTGCCAAGACGTCCTTTCCGGTTCCGTTCTCTCCGGTTATCAGCACCGTGGCTTCCGTGGATGCGATTCTCTCCACATTATGCTTGAGAGTCTGCATCTCAGGACTGTTGCCGTAGAACATCGGCGTATCTGTACCGGTGGAAGCGGTTCTCCTGTTGCTGCCGGCGGAGCGGTCTCTCACTCCGGTCAATGTCTCTATGAGTTTGGCGTTGTCCCACGGCTTGACTATGAAGTCTGCAGCGCCGCGTTTCATTCCCTCCACGGCGAGAGATATGTCCGCATAAGCGGTGAAAAG
This sequence comes from Acutalibacteraceae bacterium, assembly GCA_963636275.1. GTDB lineage: Bacteria > Bacteroidota > Bacteroidia > Bacteroidales > UBA932 > Cryptobacteroides. Next base: position 7,136 of record CAVHJF010000043.1, read on the forward strand.
GACCACAGGAATGTCCGGCCATCTGGATTTGATTTCCGACAGCCAAAAAAGTCCTTCATTGCCGGTGTTGGTCTCCGCACTGAAATTCATATCAAGCAATACGACATCCGGCCTGGACGATTCAATTGATCTGATGAGAGTTACGGGACTGCTAAGAATCTCGATTTGTTCGAAACTCCCTGCAAGCAGAATCTTCAGCGTATCCCTGATGCCCTTGTTGTCGTCAACGACGAGAATCTTTCCTTTCTTCATATATGCACTCCTTCTTCCAAAGCCGAAATTGTCCCGAATGTCCCGCAAAGTCAACTCCGGGAATCATCGCAAAACAATCCCCATAAAGTTACGCATAATCTGCGTGGGAACAAAGACAGTACGAGTTATTGCCTTTCGACTCCGCCGGTATGTTTATTTAATTATTTGTGGTATCCCAAAGGGATTGAGAATGTGATAGTCTCCAAAAAGTCAGCCTGCTTAACTGAAGATTCGATATTTCTATATATCTTTGTGTTTATAATCTTCGTTATGTTGAAGATTAAATGAAAATAAATAGATAACTATCATTATAACGATACTAAAGTTGTGCTAAAATGATGGACTTATACGAATATTCAATCCCCGAACTTGTACGTTTGCTTGGTGCACGCTTCAAGGAATATAGAATGCGCTGCAACCTCACTCAAAAAGAAGTTGCCCAGCAGTCAGGCGTTGGTTTGACGACAATACACAAATTTGAGAACGGGACAGCCGGCAATGTGTCGTTGTCAACATTCATTCTCCTGCTGAAAGTCGTGGGGCGGATAAACGCATTGGACGACCTGCTGCCGGAATTGCCGGAATCTCCTTATCTGGTGCGTAAGGACGAGAAGAAAGCACAACGTATCCGCCACTCTAAATAACATACATATATGATAAAGTCACTGAGGGTCATACTTTGGGAGGAGGAAATCGGCCGGCTTGCGTGGGACGAACGTCGCAGACTTTCGTATTTTACATATAACCCGGAGTTTGCGAAAAAAGGGTTGAACATATCTCCATTATCAGCTCCAATTGCAGAGTCACGGGCGCTGATGCCTGTCTGGGGCGAGAGCGAGAAGATATACCAGGGTCTTCCTGCATTTCTGGCTGACTCTTTACCCGATTCGTGGGGCAATCAGCTGTTTGACCTTTGGCGCAGGCAAAATCACCTTTCGAGTGCGGATATCAATCCGCTTGACAAACTGTCGTTCATAGGTAGACGTGGTATGGGAGCATTGGAATTTCTGCCGGAAATAAATCACGGACGCAAGTCTGATAAGATAGACTTGAAATCATTGACAGATTTGGCGGAACGTATTTTCGTGGAAAGGGAAAATGCCTGTATCGCGCCCGAAGAGTCTATAACTATGCAATCCTTGTTGACGGTAGGCACTTCTGCCGGGGGCCGCCAGCCGAAGGCAATTATTGCCATTAACCGCAAGACGGGTGAGATACGCAGCGGACAAATATCCGGTTTGGAAGATTTTGATTATTATCTGCTGAAATTCGGTAATTCAGACTATTGCTCATCGGAATTGGAAATGACATATTACGAATTGGCTACACGTGCAGGAATCAGTATGATGACATCAGAACTGTACACTGTCGAGGGTAACAATCATTTTATGACCAAACGCTTTGACCGCAAAGGAACAAAGAAGATGCACACCCAGACATTGGCCGCCATATATCCTGATGCCGACAGTTATGAGCAGCTGATAGCGGTTTGCCGCAAGCTTCACCTTCCTGAGAGCGACTGTCAGGAGGTGTTCCGCCGTATGGTTTTCAATGTGCTGTCAAACAATACTGATGACCATAACAAGAATTTCTCGTTTATTATGAATGAAGATGGTTCTTGGCATTTGGCGCCTGCCTATGACGTAACGTATATAATAAACAGGGGCGGCTACCAGCCTAACGAGGAACATTGCATGTTCATACGCGCAAAACTTTATGGCATCACTCGCGATGATGTGATTGACTTTGCCCGTGACAATGGCATACGCCGTCCGGATGCCATTATTCGCGATGTAGTAGCTGCGTTGAGGAATTTTCGTCAGACAGCATTGAAATATGGCGTAAAAGAAGAATGGATAGGCAGAGTAGAGACCACTATCAACAAACATCTGGAAGATTGGGGAGAATGTGACAGCAGTCGGCCGTCGTCATCCGCTGTGATAAATGGTCATATTGTCAAGAATATCCGTATAGAGGAAACCTACAAAGGAAATTACCACCTGTATGCTGACATAGATGGCGTGGAACGCAAGTTTGTCATCGGCAAGAATAAAGATGAATTTTCGCGGATTAAAAAGACCGGCTTGTCGAATATCCCGACGGACGAATTGTCAAAAATAGTCGAAAAGTATTTCAAACTTTAGGGGTGTCGTACACGTATTCGAACGTGGGTCGGAACACCTGATTTACCTGAATTTATTGAATTGGAAATATGACAACAAGAAGAAAACCATCAGCAAGCCTGACAAGGATATTGAACAACATTGACGAGGACAAACTCCGTCGTACAAGGGATCGTATGCTTGTTGCCGTCAAGATTGCCGACACATTGCAGGCGAAAGGTATCTCTCAGAAGAAATTTGCTCAAATGACCGGCCGTAGTGAGTCTGAAATTTCAGAATGGCTATCCGGAGATCGAGATTTACTCTGATGCTTTTGTAGCCTTCCCTAAAATTTCCCTTTTTAGGATGTAATAGTATCTAATGTCAAGACTCTTAACATTATATGTGAATTCCAATCTGACGAATCAGAAGTCAATTATGTACTCAGTTGAGACTGTCTGATAGTCTGAAGCTTCTGCCTTTAGCGCGAACGGTTCATCGTTTACGCTTGCATAGATTTTAATGCTTACTTTTGGATAGTGGTCTTCGGTTTTGATGCTTGCGCTCGCCTTGAATCCTTTCTCTACAGGACCGAAAATTTCATCCAAAGGAAAACTACTGTATGTCTTTACGCCATTCTCTGTGTTTATTGTAATCGTAGCTGGATTGGATCTGTCAGAGGTGATGATATAATGGATGTAGTAGTTATTGTTCTGAGATGTTCTGTCCATTTTATTATTCGTGTCATCTACACTTCCGTCTTTGCTACAGGCGATGATAAGTATTGATAATAATGTGATCGATAGGTGCTTGATGATATTTTTCATAATATTGAGTTTTTAAAATAAGGTATGAATATTTTATAACTGTTGCTGAAAGCATATTCTGAGTTTAGTTATTTAGGAAAACCCTTCTTTCTTAAAATCTCTAGATTTAGACTAAATGTGTATTTGTATCGATCTGTCAACTTTTTTTTACCTTTAACAACATCCTCCATTACTTTCCACTTCCAATCTTCTAGGATACGTTTGCGACGGTCCCATTCAACCATTTCTGAAACAAGGTCAAGTGTGATATCCTCTATAGGCTTTCCGCTTGAAGGATTGCTCTCAGACCTGCACACCATCTTATCTTCCTTGTCTTTTTCGGTAAGTTCATCGGCTTCGTCAAGCAACTCAATATTGTGCCTGCAGACGATTTCGTAAATAGCGATAGCCCTGCGGCGGTCTGGTTCCGCTATTAAATGATTATATTTCAATTTGTGTGCAATGTCACGTGCGGCAGTTTGATATGTTATTGCCAGAAAGCCCGACTGCTGCCCCCATTCAGCTATCTTATTCCACAGGGAAACAGGAATTGACCGTATTATCCCCATTTCATATTCGTATGTACCGGTTTTCGTTTCTGAGTCAGAAATTACTTTCCGTTGAGGAGGATTCTCTGGACTAATCAGGTCGTCTTTAATGTCGTTTAAATCATATCCGAAATGGTATTCCTTGATTTTCTCCCAACATTCTTCCTTTTTTGCCCATTCGGTATAATATGTACTCGGAGACTCTTTCAACATGAAGGCATTCACTTGTTTCATCAAGTCGTAAATGAAGTCCGACAGAGCAGGAGAGAGCTGCTGATTTTTCCAGATTTTATACAAATCGAGTTTCCCTTCTGTAATGTGTGTCAGCAAGGCAATGGTGTAAGGGACTACAATCTGCTTGAAATCTCCGATGTTATAGTCATTGGCTTTGGTCCCGTAGCGTTTGTCAGCTGTCTTGAACAAAATAGCCTTGGCGATTGCATCTTCAAAATAAACATTATTTATCTTCTTGATGCTTTCAGGAAGATTATTGTTTATGAAACGTGCAAAGTTTTTCTCATTTCCTCTTGCTACGATATGAGGACCGATAACCAGTTTCTTGCCGTCATATACTTCAGTGTAGGCATTTATATACTTCGCCAATTCGACCTTTGTTATGACTTGACGGCTCGGGAATTTCTGGTCAAAAGCCTTCTGACGTGATTTTGTAAATCCATCCTTCTGCCGCAAACTCTTGTACTGTCCTCTTGCCCTTTCAAAAAACCATGTGGTCTGCAAAGGACTTTCAGAAGACAATGGTGTTAGAATCATATGCGACATCTTCTCAAACTCAACAAGATAAGGATTGTTTGCAGTAAAGTCGGCATCGTTGACCTTATTCTGGGTGTTTGCATACTTGGATATACGAGATACTATTTCACTGAATTGTTCCTGTTTCTTAATTACCGAAATCTTGATTTGTACATAGATATTCGAGATGTCAGCCCGGTCTTTTTTGTGAGTATGGTAGATGGATGCAGTTGTTTGGCCACCATTCACAATTTGAAGGTTGTTGATTTTTGTTATGTAACGACCGGTTTCATCCAGATCGATATGGTCGGCAGTCGCTGCAATACCATTATTATATGCAAAGAACATATGAGGCTCAGTCCTGATGGTCTCCCGGATACCCTTATTGATTTTTCCGGTAAACTGCAGGAAAGAACGGACATTCTGTTCAAGGAGTCTTGCTCCGAAGCGTTCATATAGGTTATACAAGCATTCTCCAGGGAGAATTGCAACATATGCTTCATAATCATCATTCTCGGAACTGGCAGCAAGACAAGGAATTTTGAAATTATCCTCGACAAAATCTATTTCAATAGGGACTCTGGATTCTTCAGAAATCCGATAGAGATAATGGATATCAAGAACCCTATAGTATATTTTATAACCGCTGAGCTCTGTCGATGCGGGAATTTCCCCCTTATACTCTCTATTGGTCAGGATAAATACATTTACGCGAATAAGGTTGTCTCGGAGTTCTTGGAATGAACCGAGAGTATGAGAAAACTCGAAAATAGGTGAAGATTCTGCAACATCATTCTCATAGTTGTTGTAAACTGCCTTTCTGAAGAAGTTTGTGATTCGGGTCGAGGCTTGGTCAATATCAGCTTTAGGAATCGAGGTGATTTTTTCACTTGGTTGATACAATGTGATGAAGAGATCTACCGTCTCGTAATTGTCCGATATTGCATAGCCGTTTATCTTGTGCTGTTTTCTGGTTCCTAAGTCCTTTTCATCAAAGGCGATAGAAGTGTTTTCAGTTTCGCCGGCATCTGAAAGAAGATCTAGGAATAGGCGGGTAAATGCCTGCTCCTGAGTATCGCCGTCCTCATTGGCTAGCTGTCTTGCTACGACTTCCTGAGAGAGAGACTGGTAGTATTTTTCTATGTCATTCATAACTCTTTATTTCATTGAATAGTTTGTTCTCCGGTATGCTGTAGTCGCTGCACATTGCAAGCACTATAGAATATTTGACCTCACAGACGCCATCCTGCAATTCTTCTTCTCTTATGCGGGGAAATTCGCCGCTGACTCTGTAGTAATGTTCGTTGCGGATTTTATAACAGCGGTTCGTGTACAACTCAGCCTGATTGTCAAGGTAACCTGCTGTAAATATCTTCTCATTAAATACCGAAAGGGCTGGGCTGTCATCCTGCAGCTTCTCTCTAACCTTCTCTACTTTTTCAGGCAGTGTTTCCCCGTTGAATTTTGAAACTTCAACGGAGCAATGATAAAGGTAAAGTTTAGTCAGAAGTGTATCATCCAATTGCCTCTCGCCATTGATAGTCACTTTCTGAGGATTATTAGTTGCAGTGGTTTTTGCTTCAACTGCCCATTCTGTGCCTTGGAAGTCACGAAGCGCAGAGTCTATGCCGACCCAGTATTCAAGCACTTTCGAATTCGGGACTATATTCCTAGATAGAAATTTATATAAGAATGAGAGTTCTCCATACAATCCCTGCTGCTCTTCAACGGATAATCCGTCAGTCTTAGCTCTGTCAAAAAGATTGCGCCATTTCTCCAATTGATTGACAACAGATTGGATAAGTACCTTTTCAGTGGGCGATTCTTTAACGGAAGCAATGAGATTCTCACACAAGCACGAAAACACCTCTCTGCGTGATGGTGTGAGAAGTTCAATGAAGAGTAATCTGCAGTCAACATAATACGGATCATCATAAAGAGATACGCGCATTTCTTTCAGGTTTTCAAATGCCGCAATATCAATCTTGATATTCTTGTTGAAACTGAAGCCAATACCGTAGAATCTGTCTCCGCTTGTGTATGTGGCGAAAATATGGTAGGGGAAAGAACTGTCATAAAGTCTCTTGACAAGACCTTCCTGATTCTGGGCCTCCATTATGTCCCAGAGCTCTAGAATGTGACTACTCATCTTCATAGGTGTTGTCATTTTCGTTATCGAAATTGTCCTCGTCCTCTTTAAATTCTGCTATCTGGCTTATTGTGTAAGATATGGCGTCATCTTTCCTGCTGGTACTAGGAAATGACATTACCAAACCGATAATTGGGTCATCCGTGTGCTTGTTGTTCTCGCTTCCGCCAGCTGCATCAAGTGGATAAATCATAAGCAGAGGATTAGTTGCCTTTCTATATCTGCTTCTGACTATCTCAGGGGCAGGGTAGTTCTGCTTCCAATCTTTGCCTTTTTCCTTCTTGACTTTTATGGTTTCAGCTAGAGCTGCGTCCAGAACTTCCTTGTCTATATCTATAAATTCGTCCTGCTGGTTGCCTACAATATGGTTCTTGCGGATGAAATACTCGTCTTTAGGGGTGTCTTTTGCGCATGAACGCAGGAAACTATATACCTTGATCCCATTGCTGAATTCATATTCAGCTCCATTCTGCGGGCAGACCTTTGACATCAAGGCAACTCGCCATGAAGTAAGTTCGCCGTACCTGTTAAGGTTTCTGATATAGTTGCAGATATAGTCTAGATTGACTTTGACAAGATTTTTTCCGACCTTGAACTTGTTAAGATATTCACAGACGGACTCGGGAGATACATCTCGCCATAAGTAACACTCTTTGTGCCCCAAAGGCCGTTCAGCCTTTCCAAGACTGCTGATAAGATCATCTGTTGCATAAAGATTTGACTTGCAGACCTCTTTGTCTATCTGGAGCTGATATGTCTCAACAAGTCTGCCGGACCAGGAAACCTGAATGTCCTTAGTGTAGCGGCGTTTCGACAATGAAGTTATCTGCAGGCATCCTGGATGTGTGCGAACTTTCAGCGCATAGTTGTCCGGGGTGCCGCCGGATTCAAAAAGATAATTGAATTCTGCCCTAAGTTCTTCACTAGCAAGAGTTATATGACGGAACCAGTCATTGAGTTCTGGACTGGTAAATAATCGGCATAAGTCGACATAACCAGGACGATATCCAAACCATCTCCCCATTTGCATTAAAGTGTCGTACATCTTGGATGCTCGCAGGAAATAGCTGACAGAAAGTCCCTCGAGTGTCAGGCCTCGAGACAGTTTGTCCCCGCCGATTGCGATGACAGAAATTCCGTTTTCTTCGTTCTCATAATATGTAAGGGCATCTGCAGAGCTGCCATTTATTGATTTGACCTCTATCTTTTCGACCGCCTTGAATAGAAGGGGTTTGATTTCATCCCAAGTGTGCTTGCGGATTTTGTGGTCTATATCCTTGAATGATGATTTAAGAATATCATCAGTAACAGTGCAGTAGGAATGATAGTTCTCTCCGTCTACTTCAAAAGTCTGCCTAAATTCCTCAATTATATTTGGATCATCAGCTTCAATTTCGCTTTTATAGTATTTGAACAGCTTTTCAACAAGCTCTTTTATTGCATTTTGCCAGACTTGGAAACGTGTGACATGAATCAGCATAGAATTGTGCTTTTTCTCCTGTCCTCGTGCAATTCTAATGGCACAAGTCAAGATGAAGCATTTCATTGCAGTTTTAAGGGAATCAGGAATATCGTCAAAGGTAGGCTTGGACGCATCTTTTTTGTGGCCGGTAGGGACAAAATGTTCATAGTCATCAATAGTGTTGACTATCGGCAATAAATCCTCGTTCTGGTCATCAGGAATAACTGATGTACCAAAGACTTTTTCCGGACCGATATAGTTGTTAGGAGCCGGAATGTTTATGATAAAATCGCGTGGGAACAAGTCGTCAGACTTAAGCGGAATGAAAATATTCGCAAAAGGAGTAGCTGTATATCCAACATATGCGGAACGCGAGAATTTTCCGAGAATATGTCTGATTCCGTCATTGATTTTTGTTGGGTCGTCTTCTCTTTTGTTTGTATTGATTGAGGCATTATCAGCCTCATCATCGACCATTAGAAGAGCTTTAGAATCAATTTTCTTATCAGGGCTTACGGTCTGCAGCCAAGTAAGAACCCGGTTGAGTACGGATACGTTTTTTTTGATAACCAACAGTATCGGTGTAGGTGTTTCAAAATTGATCCCCAATGAATCTGCACCTTTTTTCGTGAAATCTCCCTTCTCTGCGCTTGTTGTAATAGAGTTGGCTACTGCATCCTTGAACCCAGGAATAAGACCAACACCCACTTTTGTGGATTTTCCGGATTCCGCTTTCCTCCCAAACATAGTATCAAACCCGAGAAACCCTTCGTCCAGACGAGTTTGGGTTTGGCTTCTCAAGTTATTGTGAATACCTGCAAGGACAACAATGAAATTGAATCCCGCATCCGCTGCTTTGCAGATAAGTCCAGTATAGTTGGCAGTTTTTCCTGATTGCACTTGTCCGACGACCATACCCTTTTTGTCAATCTCTATATTCTTCGACTGAGGATTGAACAAACGGTCAAGGACGTCTTCAGTGAGATGGTCTATCTGGTCGACTGAAGCCTGCGGAAAATTTTTGGTTAGTTGCAAGTATAATTCATATCGTTTCCAGAAGGACCAAGTTGACTTTTGGTCTGCGCGAAATTGTTTAAGCCATGGTTTACGCCGGTCTTTTGCATCTAGAATCTGATGGATGTCTACGGTTGTTGTGTAGTTAGCCAATAACTCATTTCTGAGAGCGTTCTTATCAATACTATGATAAATGGTAACAACACTATCAATTGCTTCGCCGATTTCTTCGTCTTTGACAACGTCTTTGTGGCCGATTATGGCAACCGCTACGTTGTATGCTTTTTGTAAAGACTCTTCCATATTAGCCAAGTGTTTCAATTAGTGGTTCAAAGTGGTTGAATGGTTCTATGCTGCTGATAAATTTCTTCGCCTCATCTATAGAATAGCCTTCCTGAATTTTATTGTTGAATATTGGTACAATCATAGATTTAATCAACTCTTCATTGATATCGGAGAACGGTTCTTTCGGGACTTCCTTTTCCTCGACCTCCTTAATGAAAATTGAAGGCGTAGGAATGGCTTCCTCTATATAACGGAGTAATGTCTCAATTGCTTGGTCGGGATTGGTTTTGGCCAGATCTTTTGCTGTAGTCACAATAGCATTTTCTCGATTGACCACAAATGACCACTTGTTGTCCTTTTTCTTCTCAAGCCAGAGTGGTTGAAAGGACATGCCAGCCCTTTGCTTGAGAATTCTACCACGGTGACGGTAAACTTCTGCGCCTCTACCTCTTACAACCTTTGCATAGGCTTCAAGCTGTTCCCTGCAAGATGTTGGCGGAAAAGCTCTGGACTTTTTGATGTCTATCTGCCATTCAGAATCAAGTGTGTTGGGGAGGTCAACCTGAATACGTACAAGTTTGTAGTGCTCTTCTTTTCGGAACAATCCTAACCAGTCCCCAGATAGAAGTAGACGCTTCCCACGGTATACATAAAAGCCTTGATGCCCAGGCCAACCGTTCATTCCTTCTGCTCTTTTGTAGGCGGATTCAGAGGAAAAATTGTTTTGGTGCGGGAGGACATATCCTTTGACATACCCTCCTCCATACAAATTTTCCAAAGGGAGCATCTGCGTCTTAGTTTCTGTTATGCAGAACGGATTCCACGGTTCTATTATGTGAGAACTCCAATAAAGTGTAAGAGCCTTTTCCTCGATGAATCTATGGAAAGTCATCGCAATATGATTTTTCACCCTGTCCATCGCATCGGAAAATTTGATTTTAGCGTTCTCATTAGTCTCGGCGGTATCGGGATTGATTACCCTGTCAAGGTCGGACCAGATGACAATAGTCCCGGATTTTACATCATCAAGTTCGTGCTCATATCCTTCTGGAATCCAGCGGATGAGTTCCCACTTGTTTGTTTCTGCAACATAATCCAGATCCCAAGTCCAATAAACAGAAGCGTAATCGGATTTCTTGCTGAGAACGGTCAACTTGCGGCATTGGGAGAAGGAGGCAGTTTTCAGCCCAAGTCCAAAGCGGCCTAGGTCTTTTTCAGATCTAGAGGTCAGCGGATTTTGAGAACCTGGACGCATAGCCTGGACAATCTCCTCACTTGTCATTCCATGGCCATCATCCTTGATTGTAATGATTGACTTGCCTCCGTGCCAATGCCTGTCTATTCTGATGTTCTTAGCATTAGCAGAAATGGAGTTGTCTATAATATCGGCGATCGCAGTTCCTAGGCTGTAGCCTATTGCTCTGAATGTCTCAATCATCGATGAGGCCCTTGGCTCTGCTGATGCCTTTTGTAAAGCTGTGTAATCCATAGGCTATTCTTCATCAAGTAGAGGACGCATCGCTTTAGCAATGTTGTATGCCATCATGACAGGAACAGCATTGCCAATCTGCATAAATGCTGAAGTCCTGCTTCCTTCGAAATAGTAATCATCGGGGAATGATTGAATTCGTGCAGCTTCTCTTACAGTAATGGACCTCGCGTTTTCTATTGTTGGCTTTTCGGTGGGATAGATATAGTAATGTCCATCCATAGCGATGTGCGCCACGACTGTGTGGCAACATCCATTGGGATCTACTACACTGAACCGGTTGAGAAATGATTTTTTATTCTTATGGTGTTGAAGCCTGTCTGGTAGTGTTGCGTAGTTAAGACGCTCTCCTCTTTCCCATTTTTCGATGGCTATCTTGTATATTTCCCTATCGTTTACATTGTTCTTGCGTGCCACGTGTTGTGTGGTAAATCCGAGTTTCCCCCTGATTCCGGAGTTTATAAGATATTCCATCTCAGAATCCGGCCTTGTATAAGCAATAGTTTCACTTAGTTTTCCCTCGCCAGAAACTCTTTCTGGAAGGTCAGATAGAAGATCTTTTCGAATTTGGTACTTAGTAGGATGGGGAACAAGGTTCGGATAATGGTACTTTGTTGGATTTCCGTTTTCGTCCTGAAGACGCCACCCGACAATAATCATTCTCCTGCGGTGTTGAAGGACATCAAAGTTTGACGCCAATTGCTCACGGGCCTCTATCTCATATCCGAGAGTTCTGACCTTTTCTTGTAAATCTCTGAAAGGTTCACCACCTCGTGCAGTCTGTATGCCGACGACATTCTCAAAGACAAACATCTTTGGCCGGTAATGCTCAATGAATTGAACATAGTATATGTACAAGAAATTTCTTGGATCTACTTTTACTTTTTCTCCAAGTCGTGCCCTGCCTGCAACAGAGTATGCCTGACATGGTGGACCGCCAATGATGATGTCAATTCCACTTGTACCACTAAGCTCGTCAATACGTTGTAGCAGACCAGGCATAGTTTTTTCGCCGATCGCTGCTTGGATTATTTTTCCGGTCACTTCTGGCGGAACCTGATTCCACAATTCGCTACCGTCTGTTTTTTCACGTTTGTTGCGGAGGTAATTTTCGTATATATCTAGTCTGTTCTCTTGTTCAAGGTAATGAAATGCTGCCCTTGTTTTGAGAGTATTGCACGCGTCCAACTTCATCTCGACATGGGCTATCGGAGTATAGCCTGCCTTGATGAAGCCTTCCGAAAGTCCACCGGCACCAGCAAATAGGTCAATAAAAGTCAACCGGTTATCTTGCATATTCTCACTTGCTTTAGATGTTTT
>CAVHJF010000044.1:0-18526 GCA_963636275.1 Acutalibacteraceae bacterium
TTGAATGTCCATTTTCCTGTTAGATTAAATTCTGCTCTCTAAAATCTTCGCTATTTTGTCTTGAGCGAAACCTCGCTCCAAAAACTCCTTGCTGTCGTTATGTCTCGAAAATTTGTTCGACTATTTCGAGCAAACTCTCGCTCCTGCGGAGCGAACCGAAGTTTTATTGGGGACCGTATTCCCCAAACCCCTTGTGGCGCTACGCTTCGAAGTTATTACTGCCGACCGTCGCTTCAAGGTTCTTGGAACGTCGGTTGGTGTTCGCCGATGTTTCAAACACCGCAAATGTAATAAAATTCGTATATCATCCGAAAAGATTGAAGGGCTTCTGAAAAAGATTCTTAAATTAGCGAGGATGTAATGGCCGGAAAGCCATATCAGTATAGTGCAATAATTCAAAACAACTTCTATATGAGACGGTCTTTTGCTTTTGTCTTCGCCTTTGTCGTATTGTCGTGTCTGATTTCCACGGCGGAAAGCCCTTTTGAGGACGGACGGCTGCAGAATGCGACATTGCGTCTGAATTACATATTTTCCGGTAAATATGGCGAAAAGAGCGTCTTGTCTCTAGCTGACGCGGAGAGTATAGAAGGCTGGTACGGAAGGAGAGTCAACCTGAAAACAGTGCCGGTGCAAGGCGAGGGGCAGCTTACTATGACGGACAAGGCTACCGGTGATACATTGTACCGATTCTCATTCTCGACATTATTTCAGGAGTGGCTTGGAACTGACGAGGCCAAGTCTGTGCGCAAATCCTTTGAAAATGTGTTCCTGGTGCCGATGCCGTCAGAGACTGTTGTCATAAATGTCAAATTGTTCAACAGCAGGAATTCAGTTGATGCGGAATATTCACACGTTGTTGACCCGACGGATATACTTATACGTAAGGTTAAGCCTTCTGAACTTCCTGAATGCAGGCGACTCCTTCACAGCGGTGCTTCCGAGGATAAAATCGATGTCGCCATCATCGCCGAGGGATATACGAAAAAGGAAATCGGCAAATTCTACAAAGATGCCGGCGTAGCGGTTTCGAATCTTCTTGCGCACGAGCCTTTCAAGTCAATGCAGGACAGGTTCAACATTACCGCTGTTGCGACGGTTTCGGAGGATAGCGGTGTGAGCGTTCCCCGTGAGAATGTGTGGAAAAACACTGCGCTGAACTCCAATTTTGACACTTTCTATTCGGACAGATATTTGACGACATTGTATCAGTTCAAGATGCACGACAAGTTGGCTGGGCTGCCTTATGAAACTATTATAATTCTCGCAAACTCAGATGTTTACGGTGGTGGTGGCATATATGGACTTTATACTATTGCATCTACCGGCCACGGAAAATTCGGCCCTGTCGTGGTGCACGAATTCGGACACAGCTTTGCAGGACTCACGGATGAATATGCCTACGACGGCACTCCCGGAGCTGACCAGACTTTCGATGTTGAGCCTTGGCAGAAGAACGTGACAACTAAAGTGGATTTCGAAAGCAAGTGGAAAGATCTGTATGATGCCGGCGTCGTCGGACTTGTGGAAGGCGCAGCATATCAGCCGAAAGGATATTGGAGACCTTGCGAGGACTGCAGGATGAGAACCAACGAATCTCCGGAATTCTGTCCGGTCTGCCGCAGGGCTATTGAGGAGACCATACTGTATCTTACTGAGCCAGAGCATTGAGCCGTTTTCTGTCGCATCAGAACATCGTTTTAGGTAAAAAGAGTTTCTGAATTTCGAAAAAATGGCTAAATTTGCATCCCTGTTAGAACATACCGAGAATGAATACTAAATATGTCTTTGTAACAGGAGGTGTAGCTTCCTCACTTGGAAAAGGAATCATCGCTGCATCATTGGCCAAAATTCTTCAGGCCAGAGGTCTTAGAGTAACCATCCAGAAATTCGACCCTTACATCAACATCGACCCGGGTACGCTCAATCCTTATGAGCACGGCGAATGTTATGTGACGGACGACGGTGCGGAGACGGACCTGGACCTTGGACATTATGAGAGATTCTTGGGTGTCCATATGACAAAAGCCAACAATGTCACTACCGGAAAGGTTTATTACACAGTGATTAACAAGGAACGCGAAGGTGCGTACCTCGGAAAAACCGTACAGATTATTCCGCATATCACCGATGAAATCAAGAGGAGAATGTTGCTTCTCGGCAAGACCGGCAAGTTTGACGTAATCATCACGGAAGTTGGTGGAACAGTGGGTGATATGGAGTCACAGCCGTTCCTCGAGGCAATCCGCCAGCTGCAGTGGGAACTGCCTGAGGAGGACCTTGCAAGTATTCACCTGACGCTTGTCCCTTATCTCAGCGCGGCAAAAGAGCTTAAGACAAAGCCTACACAGCACTCTGTGCAGATGTTGCAGCAGGCCGGTGTGCATCCGGATGTCATTGTCTGCCGTACGGAGAAAGAACTCACCCCTGAGATCAGAAGGAAAGTCGCACTTTTCTGCAATGTGAAGCCGGGACACGTAATCCAGTCAATCGACGCTCCGTCCATTTATCAGGTGCCTCTGAATATGGAAGGCGAAGGCCTGGACAAGATGATCTTGGACCATTTCCATTTGACCGATATTCCTGAGCCTAACTTTACGAATCTCAAGTCATTCCTCGGAAGGCTCTATCATCCTAAACATAAAGTGGATATCGCCCTTGTCGGCAAATATGTGGAACTTCAGGATGCCTACAAGTCTATCCTCGAGTCATTTGTGCACGCCGGTGCGGCAAACGAGTGCAAGGTGAATGTTCACACTGTGCAGAGCGAGTTTGTTGACGCTTCCAATGTCGAGGAGAAAATCGGCGGAATGGATGCCATTTTGGTTGCTCCGGGATTTGGAGAGCGCGGACTCGAAGGCAAGGTGCAGGCCATAAAATATGCACGCGAGCACAACATTCCTTTCTTCGGAATCTGTCTCGGTATGCAGATGTGCGTTGTTGAATTCGCAAGAGATGTTCTTGGATTCAAGGAAGCGGCTTCCACCGAAGTCAATCCGTCAACACCTTATCCTGTAATCGATTTGATGGAAGACCAGAAGAGCACTACAATAAAGGGCGGCACTATGCGTCTCGGTGCCTATGAGTGCAAACTGAGCAAGGATTCATTGGCATACAGGATTTATGGTCAGGAGGTTATCTCCGAGCGTCACAGACACAGATATGAGTTCAATAGTGATTTCCTTCCTAAGATGGAGGCTGCCGGACTCGTGGCCAGCGGACGTAATCCTGAGACCGGACTCGTGGAGATCGTGGAGATTCCAACACATCCGTTCTTCATCGGTGTGCAGTTCCATCCGGAGCTTAAGAGTACACCTGAGGTGCCTCAGCCGATTTTTGTCGCTTTTGTGAAAGCGGCGATGGAATATCGCAGACAAAGAGGTGTCGAGTGCGATTTATAGCAGATTAAAGAATGTCTAAGTCCTACGGAAAGATTTTGTTGTCGTTGCTTGTGGCAATCTTTGCATTAAGCCCTTCGTGTGCCGGTGCAAAGGTGACATATTACAAGATCAAGACAGTGAAATCTTTTCCTCACGACAGGACATCTTATACTCAGGGACTTTTCTTCTATGACGGCCAGATGTATGAGAGTACCGGCCTGAACGGAAAGTCCACATTCAGAAAAGTAGATATAACGACGGGCAACGCGTTGTACAGATTGAACTTCGACCGAAAATATTTCGTCGAGGGCTCTGTGGAAAAGGACGGCAAGATTTATATCTTGACTTGGCAGAACAGGCTGGCGTTCGTTTACGATGCGAAGACGCTCAAGTATTTGAAGACATATTCGTATCCGCGTGACGGATGGGGACTTACGACTGACGGCAAGAATCTCATAGCCACGGACGGTTCGGCAAATATCTATTTTCTGGATGATAATTTCAAGACACTCAAGACTTTGCCGGTGAAATTGAACGGTCGCCCGGTGTATGACTTGAATGAACTGGAATATATAGACGGTAAGATTTGGGCAAATGTCTATATGACGGATATGATTGTCATCATAGACCCGAATACCGGAACTGTTACGGGAGTTGTTGATTGCTCCGGGCTTTTGCCTTCAAATCTGCGTTATGGTGATACAGATGTGCTTAACGGCATAGCTTACAATCCCGCCACTGGCAAGCTTTACCTGACAGGAAAGAACTGGTGCAGACTGTTTGAGGTGGAATTGACAGAACAAAAATAAATTCATTGTATGCGGTATGAGGCAGTACGCTTCCGGCCACGTATTATGGAAACATACTATTATTAACAATAGCTTGGGGTACTGGGCAACGTCACGTTTTCCAAATGAAAACAGAGACGGATTCCGGTTGAGATTATACCCATAAACCTGATTCGGGTAATGCCGACGTAGGGAACGCTGATCTCACGCGCTTGTGCGCACCCCTTGCATAAAATTAAACTTATGCGAGGTTTTTTGCTTTTTGCGGCTATGTGTGCCGCTTCTGTTCCGGTTTTCGCCGGAGATGAGACCCCTGAAAAGGTCGAGAAACTTGACAGTGTGATTGTTTCTGCTTCCCGTGCCGGGAAAAACACACCTGTCACATTCACCGATGTCAATAAAGATGAGCTGCGCAAAGAGAATCCTATGAATTCGCTTGTGCAGGCCCTTAATCTCCAGCCCTCTGTAGTTACCAGTCTCGAGGGCGGTACCGGTCTGGGCTATTCCAAGATGACAGTCCGCGGTGTCAAAGGTTCACAAATCAATGTCACCCTTAACGGAATTACGCTTAACGATGCGGAGTCGCAGGAAGTGTTCTGGGTAAACATCCCTGCGCTGACGTCACTTATCAATTCAGTCCAGTTCCAGAGAGGCCTTGGAACATCCTCGAACGGTCCGGGCGCATTCGGTGCCAGCATCAATATGAGCACGGCATCTGTAGGAACCAAGCCGTTCGGTTATGTAAATGTCGCAGCCGGCTCATACAACACTATGACAATGACGGCATCGGCAGGTACCGGACTCACCAAGTCAGGCTTGTACTTCAGTGCGGCATATTCCAGAAACTATACGGACGGATATATCCGCAACGCGAAGGCTAAAGTTCAGTCCGCATTCGCGGCTTTGGGATGGCTGAAAGGCAATAATTCCCTCAAACTGACCTACCTGATGGGTGACCAGCATTCCGGCATTACCTGGAACGGTATTGAGCCGGGTATGTATGAGACGAACCGAAAATACAATTCGGCAGGAGAGTTCTACGATTCTTATGGCGGAGTTCATTATTATGACAATGAGACCGACAACTACACCCAGCATCACGTTCAGCTGAACTATACACATCAGTTTGAGCATAACCTTACGTGGAGTACCACATTCAATTATACCCGCGGTGACGGATATTACGAGAATTACAAGGCCGACAAGAAATTCAGCAAATACCGTCTCCCTGATTTTACGGATGCGGACGGAAATGTCTATAAGAAATCTGATTTCATCGTCCGCAAGGCAATGGGAAATGATTATTATGTGCTCAACTCAAACCTTACATACAAGTCTGACAAACTTGATGTTACAGGCGGAATCTATGCTTCGAGGTATGATGGTGACCATTTCGGTAAATTGATTTGGAGCAGCGTGATGGGGGATTCGTTCGATTACGGCAAATACAATGACAGCAGGGCCTGGTATTCCCACAGGGGATTGAAGCAGGAACTCAATGCTTTCGCAAGGGCCGAATATCGTCCGCTCGATTGGCTTACAGCATACGTTGACCTCCAGTACAGAGGCATATCTCTCAAAATGTCGGGTATTGACGATGATTATTTCGAGTCTCTCGCTTACAATACGACCTGGAACTTCTTCAATCCGCGTGCTGGTGTGACTTTCTCTTGGAATGATGCTCACAAGGCATATATTTCGGCTTCTCTCGGTAACAGGGAGCCGGGAAAGAGTGACCTTCAGGAGCAGATTCTCACTATGAATACGGAACATTCTCAGGGAAAGAAGGATGCAAAGGTGACATTGAGACCTGAACAGATGGTTGACATCGAACTGGGCTACAGCTACACCGGCAGGAAGGTAGCCGCCTCTGCAAACGTGTATCTTATGGAATATTGGGATATGCTGCTTGAGACCGGAAAACTTTCGAATGTGGGCTATGCAATCAAGGAGAATATCCCGAGAGCGTGGAGGCGCGGTATCGAATTGGCCGCAGCATACTCTCCGATTGAAGAGCTCTCAGTCGAGGCAAATGCGACATTCAGCCTGAACCAGATTCATAACTATACACTTTATTGTACCAAGTATGATTCAGCGGACACTTGGGAAGAAACAGGTTCTTACTCTCAGAATTATGGCACGGTGACGATGAGAATGTCTCCGTCGGTAATCGGAATGGCAAGAATTTCTTACACGCCGTTCAAAAAAGTTGCCACGGGTTCGTTGAAGACCACAACTATCTCGTTGGATGGCAAATATATCGGCTCACAGTATTGGGACAATACGGAGAATGCTGACCGCAAAGCTCCGGCATATTTCGTGTCAAACCTTGTTCTGAGTCACGATTTCAACGTCGGAACAGGCAAACTCGGTCTTCGTGGGTATGTGAACAACCTTTTCAACCAGAAATATTATTCTGACGTTTCCGGAGAACTGTGCTATTTCGAGAAAGAGAAGAATTTGACCACATCTTGGACAAGTTTGTACCCTCAGGCAACAATAAATTTTATGATAGGCTTGGTATATTCATTTTGATTCATTAACTTCGCAACGAAGCCGTGAGGCCTAATTTATATCAGTTTTTATTAGAGGACGGCTGTATGTCATTTCGGCATACAGCCTTTTTTTTTGTCTTATGTGCACGGAATTGCTTACCTTTGCGCCGGATTGATAATGATGCAACAATGCGTATAGATATATTGACAGTGGTCCCTGAGCTGCTGGAGAGCCCTTTGGGATATTCGATTGTAGGCAGAGCTCGCAAGAAAGGCCTGGTCGAAATTTATGTCCACAACATCCGCAAATACGGAATCGGCTCCAGGAATACGGTAGATGATTATTGCTACGGCGGAGACGCCGGTATGGTGATGATGGTAGAGCCCGTCTTCAAAATGATCAATGAACTCAAGGCTGAGAGAGACTACGATGAGATAATATATATGTCTCCGGACGGTGAGCATCTTACGCAGAGCATCTCCAATGAATTGTCTCTTAAAGGCAACATAATGATTCTGTGTGGCCATTATAAGGGAATCGACGAGCGTATCCGAGAGCACCTGATTACACGCGAGATTTCGGTGGGGGATTATGTGGTCAGCGGCGGAGAAATCCCTGCAGCACTGCTTGCCGACTCGATTGTCAGGCTGATTCCCGGCGCATTGACCGATGAGACATCGGCATTGAGCGACAGCTTTCAGGATGATCTTGTTTCCCCTCCTGTATATACCCGTCCCGCGGAATTCAACGGATGGAAAGTGCCTGATGTGCTGTTAAGCGGAAATCCGCGTCTGATTCAGGACTGGCAGATGCAGCAGGCGATTGAAAGGACAAAGAAGCTGCGTCCTTATCTTCTGGAGAAAAAGCAGAAATAGCCTGCTCTCTCGATTGCCAAAAGGATGGTATTCTTCGATGAATATTGATATTTTGGTCGACAAATCCGAAAAATTTCAAAATTTTTTACGTTTTAGTTTGTCAAATAGAAAAATTGATATATATTTGCAATGTTTTAATAAAACGTTAAACAAACGTTAAACGAGATTTTTTTAAATCGTTAGCCGAAAGGCTGTAACCAACAATAATTAACACTCTGAATAATTGCAATTTTAGATGGGACGGCGTGATGCTGTCCCATTCTCTTTTTTATGCCTTTCAGGTATGTCTTTCGATTTTAATTTTTATATTTGCTGATTATTACTAATCTATTAATAGAAACACTTGTCCAATATGAGTGATGAATTGAATCCTGGCGTAGAACCAAAGCCAGATGTACTTGAAAATGCTCCTGTTGAGGTTAATGAAACTCCAGCTGTAGAGAGCGAGAAAGTTAATGAATGTGCGGATGTAAAAGCAGGGGAGGAGCAAACAGAGTTGCAGCCGGCTCCGGATTATTCTTCGATGTCGTTGGCTGAACTTTCACAGCAGTTCGAGCAACTTGCTGAGAGTGAAGACAGAATGTCCAAATCCAAAGAGGCTGAGGCTATAAAGTCCGCGTTCTATAAAAAGCTTTCAAAGGAAAAATCAGCAGCGGGTCTGGGAGCATCTGAGGAAATCCCTGAAGACGAAAATGCCGAGGTCTCTGCAGAAGTTGCGGAGCCGGAGCAAGAAGCTGAAGACAAATCACAGTCAACCAATCCATTCGCCATATTGGAAAATGGCTTCAAGGCCATATATATCAAATATAAGAAGGAGCGCGCGGAGTATAACAAGAAAGTTGAGGCTGAGCGCGAGGAAAACCTTAAGAAGAAACAGGCTGTTGTTGATGAACTTAAGGCGTTGGTCGAAAAGCAGGATGACTTGGGCACCGCTTTCCCTGCATTCAGAGAGTTGCAGGCGAGATGGAGAGCCGTAGGCCCTGTTCCAGTGCAGAATTTCAGAAATCTGAATGATACATATCAGTTCTATGTTGAGCAGTTCTATGACAAAGTGCAGATCAACAGAGATCTCCGTGACCTTGATTTCAAGAAGAATCTTGAGGCTAAAGAGGAATTCTGC
Organism: Acutalibacteraceae bacterium; assembly: GCA_963636275.1. Classification (GTDB taxonomy): domain Bacteria; phylum Bacteroidota; class Bacteroidia; order Bacteroidales; family UBA932; genus Cryptobacteroides. Next base: position 8,660 of record CAVHJF010000044.1, read on the forward strand.
CAGGCTGCAGAGCGTTTGTCGGAGAATGAGAATGTAGTCGATGCGTTCAATGAACTTCAGAAGCTGCACGAGCAGTGGAAAGAGTTCGGACCTGTAGCAAAAGAATTCAGAGAGCAGATTTGGGACAGATTCAAGGCCGCGACATCTGTTATAAATAAGAGGTATCAGGCATTCTTTGAGGAGCAGAAGGCTCACCAGGCAGAGAACCTGACAGCAAAGACAGCTCTGTGCGAGAAAGTAGAGGCGATTGCATCCAAAGAGGACATAAAATCTTCAAACGAATGGAATGCTCTGTCTAAAGAGATTGAGGATATCCAGAAGGAATGGAAGAAGATCGGCTTCGCGTCAAAGAAGGATAACCAGAAAGTATATGACCGTTTCCGTGCCGCTTGTGACAAGTTCTTCGGCCGCAAACGTGAGTTCTATGTCCAGTTCAAGGACAATATGAACGAAAATCTGGAGAAGAAATTGGCGATTATCGCTGAGGCTGAGGCTCTCAAGGTCAGCACCGAATGGAAAAAGACTACTGACAGGTTCATAAATCTCCAGAGCCAGTGGAAAGAAATCGGAGCTGTGCCGAGAAAGAAATCGGAGCAGTTGTGGAAGCGTTTCCGTGCTGCCTGTGACGAATTCTTTGCTGAAAGAGACAAACATTCATCGCCTGAGAACAATTATGCGGCGAACCTGAGGTTGAAGAAGGCACTCATAGAAGAAATCAATGCTTATGTGCCTGTTGACAGTGCAAGCGATGCTGAGGCACGTCAGAAGTTCGCTTCAAGATGGCAAGAGATAGGCTTTGTTCCGTTCAAGGAGAAAGACAAGATTACAAAGGCTTACAATGATGCTATGAGCTCCAAGTTTAATGTCCAGCCTCGTTCAGGACGTGGAACTCAGCAGCGTGCAAGTGCCCCTGGCAAATCAGAGAAAGACCGTCTGATACAGAAATACAACAAACTTCAGCAGGACTTGGATACCTACGAGAATAATATCGGTTTCTTCGCAATGTCCAAGAACTCGCAACCGCTTATCTCTCAGATGCAGAGCCGCATCGAGGAAGTTAAGAATGACCTGAAAAAACTTGAAGAGCAGATTCATTCACTAGAAGAGACAGAGACAAAATAAATGAACAAGAATACAATTATCGGCTTTGTGCTGATCGGACTCATCCTTTTCGGATTCACCTGGTTTCAGTCAAAGCAGTACGAAAAACAAGTAGAGTATCAGAATCAGCTTGATTCAATAGCAAGAGCGGAGAGATTGGCGCAGTGGAAGGCCGACAGTGCTGCCGGGATTCTTCCATTTCAGGATACAACGGGTGCGGTGTTGCCGTCCGTAGCTGAAAAACCTTATTCTGCAATATATAAGGATTCTTTGTTGGAGTCTGCACATAATGCGCAGGAGTCATTCTTCAATATCGAAAATGACAAGATTGCTGTAGCGTTCACGACAAAAGGTGCACAGCCGTATTCTGTCAGAATCAAGAATTACAGAAATTATGATTCGACGGACTTGTATCTGTTCAAGGCTGGCGAGAGCGAAATGGGTTACGGCATCTACGCCGGTGAAAACATAAATACGAAGGATTTCGTGTTTACTCTTGCGGAACTTACTGATACGTCCGTAGTTATGCGCCTTCCGTTCCGTAACGGCGGTTATATCCAGCAGAGATATTCACTTCAGAGCGGCTCTTTCGTTGTAAACAATGAGGTTTCGTTCGTCGGTATGGAAGGAATCATACCTAGAAACGTATCTTATTATGACTTCGACTGGGATGTGACTATTCCTAGAATGGAGAAGGGATACAAGAATGAGGTGCAGTATTCTAAAGTTGATTACTATTTCGGTGGAGACAAAAAGCCTTCTGAAATCGGTCGCGGACGCAGTGCAAGCAAGCGAATAGAGAACAGAATGACCTGGTTCGCATTCCAGCAGCAGTTCTTCTCTGCGATTATGCGTCCTGTTGATCAGTTCGCATCCGGAGAGTTGTCCATCGATTTCATTCCTGAGGACGATATGTCCCACAACCTGATGTCCTGCTCAGCCAAGATGCGCGGTGACTTCAAGGCAGGAAGCAATGTCGTTCTTGAAAACGAGTTCTATTTCGGTCCTAACCACTATAGGACTTTGAAATCATACAATCAGAAATATGAGAAGATTATTCCGCTCGGCGGCTGGCTTGTCGGCTGGTTCACCAAGTGGGTGATTATTCCGCTTTTTGATTTCTTGCATAGGTTCATCTCGAATTTCGGAATCATCATTCTGCTGATGACGATTTTCATCAAGATTGTGGTGCTTCCGTTCGCGTACAAGTCTTATTCGTCATCTGCTAAGATGCAGGCGCTCAAGCCTGAAATGGATAAGCTCAATGCGAAATATCCTAAGCAGGAGGATGCTCTCAAGAAGCAGCAGGCGACTATGGATCTCTACCGCAGGGCTGGCGTCAATCCGATGGGAGGATGTTTGCCGATGCTGTTGCAGTTGCCTATTCTTTGGGCGATGTTCAGATTCTTCCCTGCATCTATCGAGCTTCGTCAGCAGTCTTTCTTGTGGGCCGATGACTTGAGTGCTTATGATACGATTCCGCTTCTTGATTTCGGTACGAGAATTCCATTGCTCGGAGATCATATTTCTTTGTTTGCATTGCTGATGGCTGTCTCGATGTTCTTCTATTCGAAGATTACGACTCAGGGACAGATGTCATCCAATGATCCGAATACTGCCTCGATGAGGTTTATGAGTGTATGGATGATGCCTATAATGATGTTCTTCATCTGTAACAGCCTTTCTGCAGGTCTTACTTATTATTATTTGTTGTCAAACCTCATCACGATGGTTGAGACTTGGGTGATCAAGAAGTTCTTTGTAAGGCCGGAGGATGTGCTTGCCAAGGTCAGGGCTTCCGAGGGTAAGCCGATGCCTAAGAGCAAATGGCAGCAGAGGCTTGAGGAGGCGCAGAAGATGCAGCGTGAGATGGCCAAGGAGCAACAGAAAAAAGCAAGACGTTAGAGATGTCGATTGCATCTAAAATAATTGAGATAAATAATGAACTGCCACAGGACGTAAGACTTGTGGCAGTTTCCAAATATCACCCGGCCGAATGTGTGATGGAGGCGTATAATGCCGGCCAGCGGCTGTTCGGAGAGAATCGTCCGCAGGAGTTTTCGGCCAAGTGCAAGGCTCTTCCGTCAGATATCCAGTGGCATTTCATCGGGCATCTTCAGACTAATAAGCTTAAGTTTGTGTTGCCTTATGCTTATATGATTCAGTCGGTGGATTCGAGGCATCTTCTCGAGAGTATTGAGAGGTGGGCGGCGCAGGATTCTCGTGTCATAAATGTTCTTTTGGAGCCGCATTTGGGGGCTGAGGAGACTAAGCACGGAATGTCGGAGGATGAGATTCTGTCTATTCTCGCCGATGCTTCAGCGTTTCCGCACGTCCGGTTCTGCGGGCTTATGGGAATGGCGACGAATACTGATGATGAGTCTGTTATCCGCAGTGATTTCGAAAGGATTTCGCGTTTCAAGCGGCAAATCAATTCGTTGCATCCGGAGCTTGGGGATTTCCGGGAGCTTTCGATAGGAATGTCGGAGGATTACAGAATTGCCATTGAATATGGCGCTACGATGGTCCGCATCGGTACCGACATTTTCGGTCCTCGCCAATATTGACAATCAAAGCGACTGTGTGACAATCAAAGCGTCTGTATCCTTCGCTCAGAATCAATGGGAGATTCGCTCCGGGCATCAGTTGCTTTGCTTGTTAACGGCAAGTAATTGCTTGCAGGAAATTCAATAAAGCGTCTGTATCCTTCGCTCAGAATAAATGAGAGATTCGCTCCGGATATCAGACGCTTTACTTGTTTTTAACAGTTGCTCGTGTTTATCGCATTTCGCTCCGAACTTCAGCACTTTGATTTTATTTTGTTACAGTACCTCTAACTTTGAGAACTTGGAAATAAATTATTGCCAATCAAAGAGTTAGGTCGACAATCAAAGCGACTGTGCCCTCCGCTCAAAGTAAATGGGAGATTCGCTCCGGGCATCAGCCGTTTTTATTGTATTAGGCATTCCTGGTAAGCAATATCAGTTATTTGGAGCGGTAGGCTACTTCTTTTTTCCGAGATTGAACGAAAGGCCGAAGTTGAAGCTGGTGTTGGCTTTGCCGTAAGGATAGAGGAAGTTCTTAGATGCCTTGGCGTAATCGAACGGCAGATGGTCTGTTCCGATGAACAGGCTGAATCCTGTAGTGTGAAAACCTATCACTGCGCCCAAAGTCGGGCCGAACTTTGATATGGCGCCGTTAACTCCTGCGCTGAACCATTTTGCCGGTTTGAGATTGAGAAAGAGACGTCCTTCTGTCCAACTGTAGCTGCCATTGATGTAGCTTGTTCCCAGGAGGCCGACGGACATGCCCTGGTAGAACGGCATTGTGTATTCGGCTCCGGCGTTGATTGTGGCGGCGAGCATTTTTCCGTTCTTTGCATCTGTGTCAGTTCTTCTGAAATCAAACATCGATACAATGTCATTGCGCAGTGCCTTAAACTGTTTGCTGAGCGAATTGTCTTTACCGCCGTTAAGTGAAATGTCATCGAATCCGTCAAAGGACCAGTCCTCTCCGCTTGTCTTAGCTACAGTCGCGTCTGTCCAGCACATATATCCTAAGTCGTTGACTGCCAGAGATATTTTCAAGCCGTCTATGACTTCCATCTCAGCACCGAGATCGATTGCGGCGCCATAACCGTTTATCGGGGCTTCTTTGAAAATACCAACGTTCTTGAAGTCAATCACGTCCTCGTCTGAAGGCTTTTTAATCTTGGCCCCGGTTTCACCTTTCGTCTTAAAATACAATGGAGATGATGATTTGAGTACACCCTTCGACTTGATAGTCCATTTGTCCTCAGTCATCTGGATCTTCATTTCGTCGATATCTGCATCTATGTTAGCAAGTCCTATCAGGAATTTAAGCCTTCCGCCGACTCTGAGTCGCTCGTTTATGCTTCTGCTGTAGCCGAATGCCAGTTCTAACCGGCTGTTGCAGTTTCCGGACAGACTGGATATGTCATATCGCTGGGATTTGCCGGCATTCTTCATAAAGTCAAACAGGCTGTACGGGAGATTGAACACGGCTTCTGTGCGGACATTCAAGTCAAAGGAATAGAATGATTTGCTTTTGTTTATTCCTATGGACAACAGGGAAATATTGTTATCGACATTTATCTGATTTTCCTGGCTCAGTTTGCTGAGGAATTTATCCGCGGGCACTGCCGAATTCATAAATGTCGTAAGTCCTCCGTCTGCCGGATATAGAAATGTGTTGGCTCCGAGATTGCTTTGGGTCTCAATTCCTAAAGCGCTTAGGCCGGAGATTGCGAAATAGCTCGTGTTTGATGCGAATGCCGGATTGAACTGGTGCCGCATATTGTACCCTTCCAAGAAATATGTGGAACGGAAAACCTGCTGTGCATGAACTGTTCCTGCCAGAGTGAGAGCGGCCAGTATTGATATGATGATTTTTTTCATTGTGTCCGATTTTATGTGTCGTTTCAAGTCAGATTTTACAGGTTGGTATAGTAGACTCCCTGCATTCTCAGTTTCATATCTTCCAGCTTGAGTCCCTGATTTTCGTTCAGACATATTCCTTCAGCGTCATTGTCTGCTCCGGTAGCTGAAAAGGACATACGTATTCCGTCCATTTTGCTCATATCTTCGGCCGTGCCTTTAAAAGTGAGCTTCATCGGGGTTCTGCTTGGATTGTCTATTGTGCCGGCCGATGAGATTCCTTCGCTGGTAACCGTTATTGTAGAGATTGGCGCTCCATCTTTGTTGATGGCAGATACGAAGATGTTGATGCCGAGAGGAATCGTATTTACCAAATTGAAATTGATGACAGCATTCTCTACACTCAAACCGGAGTCCTCATATTCAAATATTTCGCCCCAGCCGGAGAAATCGGTGCTGTATGCGAGCTGCAGGTCTTTTCCGAACGCTAGGGGAGCGGCTACGCTGTATGTGCATTCGAAAGTATAGTCCTTACCAGTCTGCAATGTGACGAATTCATCCGTGGCTTCTGCATCAATATTGGCAATTCCCATCTGTTCCGGGACGTTCTTGACAATCTCCGACAGATTGGCCACTTTGATGCCGGTGTATCCGTCTGGAACTCCGTTTCCTGTTCGGGAAAGGTAGATGGAAGTCTCATCGTCAGCATTGATGTGTATTTCCTCGGTAGCGTGCTCCTTGCTTCCGATATGTACGGAGGTTTCTTCTCCGTTGCTGTATGAATTGACATCTGCGTTCAGTGAGAATGCGATAGGGCTGTCATTGCCTACCGTCAGAGTTATGTGAGGGTCATAAAGGTCGAGAACTGTTCCTTTGCTTATAAAGCTCGGGTAGTCTCCCACATCGACGCTCACCGGTTCGATGTCAATTGTCGGATTGACTTTTACTGTGGCATTGTAGATGTCTACAGAACCGATGCTAAGGTTTAAATCTATTTCGATGTTTTCTGGAATTGCTGAATATGATGTCCCCAGGTCGTCGGAGAGAATTGTCACGTCTGCGCTTGATATGTCGATTCCGTCGTTTACATAGATTTTCTGCTCATCCGCAAGAAATCCCTGGCCGGCCGGGATTTTGTCGAAATCTATATCTGTAATCTCAAGATTGACAATGCTTTGTATCCTGCTTATCTCAACCGGCTCAAATGAGAGAACGTTCTTTTCTTTGTCAAATGAGTAACAGAGATCGGTATCGTCGGATGATATGTTGATAGAGAGATAGTCTGGAAAGTCGATGGATAACCCTGTTACAGTGGCCTTTCTGATATTGGTCTGGAACGTGATGGCTCCAAGCGCTTTTCCTGCAACATTTTTTATGTCAATTATTTCCTCCGACACCGACTCGTCTATGCTTATGGGCGTCGTGGATGCTCCTATATGCTGGGTAGCTGTCAATCCGGAAGGAATCGGCGTGTCGGATGATATTATGCCCATCTTGCCGAGAAACAAGTCGCGGTCAATATTCGCCTGCAGTCCGCCTTCGTTCACAAGGTCTTTCGTTATGGAAATCTCCGGTATGGAGAATGTCGTTTCAGATGTATTTCCGGCGAATGACAATGAGTAGTCGCCGTTCGGGGCCACTAGCAGAATTCCCATTTTGTCGGAGCTGATGCTCAGAAGGTCTGAGATTTTGATGAGTTCAGAATTTCCTAGTGGAGCGCTGATGTCACCTTCGATGTTTATGCTCTTGTCGAAATTTTTGGTCAGGTCATAATCCCCGTTGACACAGCAGCAGAACAAGCTTGACGCTCCGGCAACCGACAATGCCAACAGCGCAGTTTTGGTAGAGAAAGACATAATCTTATTACTGTTTTCGTGGGAGGCAAAGTTAGCAAATAAATTCAAAAATTCAGCCTTACGGAGGATATGTGGAAGTTGTCTGAAAATGCCAGTTCAATTTGTCTGGCAGATTCGCATTGTGACCTTGTTAGGCAAATGAATATGACTCTTTCAGGCTAATCGAGACCAACAGTTAGCCGTACATTTGCATCGCCTTGCAACTAAATGTTGGTAATTTTTCAGGCGCGGACAAAATGAATGCAAAAATTATGAAGAGAAAAGAGAATTCAAAGTTGTACATATTGCTGATGGTGGGCATCGTTTCAGCATTCGGACCATTCGTCACGGATTTCTACTTGCCGTCGTTTCCTTCGCTGATGACGTATTTCAGCACGACAGCATCAAGAGTGCAGTTGAGCCTTACATTCAGTATGATCGGTCTGGCTGTCGGGCAGTTGATAATAGGGCCGTTCAGTGACAAGTATGGCAGAAAGAATCCGCTGATTGCCTCGCTGGTGGTTTTTTGTCTGTCAACGTTGGGGTGTCTGTATTCCGGTAATATCCACACCTTCATTTTCTTCCGCCTGTTGCAGGGACTTGCCGGCGCAGGAGGTGTCGTTATTTCCAAAAGTATTGCGACTGACCTGTATGAAGGCAGGCAACTGGCAGGGTTCTACTCTATGCTCAGTTGCGTACAGGGTATAGCGCCAATCTGCGCTCCTGTTCTGGGCGGTTTCCTGATGGCCGTTACGGACTGGAAGGGAATTTTCTGGGTGTTGTTGGTGATAGGTATATTATTGATAATCAGTCTGCTTTTCTTTGTGGAGTCATTGGACGGCGACAAGAGGATGAAGGGGAGTATATTATCCACATTTGCACTCTACAAACCAGTTGTTGCCAATAGGCTCTTTATGAGATATGTACTGGTGCAGGCATTTGCAATGGCTGTGATGTTCGCTTACATCTCGGCTTCGCCTTTTATCTTTCAGGTTCATTTCGGCTCATCGCCACAGGTTTACGGGCTTTGTTTCGGTCTGAACGCCATTGCCATTATGATTGGCAGTCTGCTTGTGGGCAAGGCTCCGGATGCTAAAAAGGCACTCCACTTGGGCAGCATCTGTTTCTCTGCCGCCAGTATCGTTGTCGCTGCAGCGTTGATATTTGCGAACTCCATTTACTTGGTGGAAGCCGCATTGCTCTTGCTGATGTTCTTCCTCGGTATGATTCTGCCGACTTCGACAACTCTCGCGCTCGATATGGAACGCCACAACTCAGGCGTGGCATCAGCTCTGTTCGGCTTCATTATGTTTGTCTTCGGCGGCGCGATTTCGCCTGTTACCGGCATCGGAAATATGATATATACGACTAGTATTATCATAATAATTTGTAGTTTTGCTACGCTCTATTGCGACGTGAAGTCTTTAAAACAAAGTTGTTGAACATCTAGAACCATCCGTGATGAGAAAATATGAATTGCCGGAATATCCTGTGATGTATAAGATGAATATGATGCAGGAGACCATCAGGAAGAAGGCGATAAGTGATTTCACTTTCGTCTATGTCAATTCCGGAACAGGTCGTATGACGGTAAGTGGGCTCAAGTATGCGTTGTGTAAGGATTCTTCTTTTCTCGTCAACAGATTTGCGCAGTTGCAGTTTGAGACGGCTGAATCTATGCAGGTTGTGATTATCCGTATATCGGAAGAATCGGTAAAAGAATTTCTCCTCCGGTATCGGCCGATGGCAGATGATGCTGTCTATGCTCGTAGTAAAGCGGCAGATAATACAAATAACAAGGTCGCCGGTGCAAGCAACAAGGCTGAGGAGGCAGGTAATAAGGTTGTGGACGCTAACAATAAGGCAGCGGATGCGGGCACCAAATCTGCAGATGCGAACTACAAGGCAGCGGATGATGATGCGGATGTGGAGAAACTGCCGAACCATCTGCTTATTCGCAGTCTGGTGTCGGGCATAGAGGCGGGCATAGAAAATGATTATCGTGCTTCCGAATCGCTGGTTTATCTGAAGATATTGGAGTGCCTCAATATCATTGCGCAAATACGTCCGGAACTGTATAGTTGGCTGGCGAAGAAAAATCGTGCTGGAAAGGTGAATCTATGTGATTTTATGGAAAATCATTACAAGGACAATGAGCCGCTCAATCAGTTGGCTCTGGCTTCAGGCCGCAGCCTTTCCACTTTTCGCCGTGATTTTATCAAAGAATTTGGTATGCCACCGGGAAAATGGCTGCTGTTGAGGCGATTGAAGGAATCATACCGTCTGCTGACACAGGAGAACCGTCAACCGTCATCCTTTATTTTCGAACTGGGATTTGAGAGCTTCTCCCATTTTTCCAGAACCTTCAAAACCGAATACGGCGTTCAGCCCTCCTCCTTGCTCAGAAAGTGAATCAGCACTTCAAGATGGCCGGACTCTCGCTGCCCCCTTTCGGAAAGGACGTGGACCTCAAACTGTAGGTCCTGGACAATAGGAATTATCAAAATCCCATCAAAATATTGTGTGTGGCAAAA
>CAVHJF010000045.1:0-17679 GCA_963636275.1 Acutalibacteraceae bacterium
CGTGCGACTGAAGTTTTATTGGGGACCGCATTCCCCAAACCCCTTGGGTCGCGTTGCCGCTCCGAGTCTTGCGCTCAGAAAAAATCACGCCGGACACAGATGCTTTGATTTTTGATTGTCCTAGCCTGTTGCTCTACTCCAATTTTCGGCTTCAATGCAGTTTCGAAAAGTTCCCCGCACATTCGTGCGACTGAAGTTTTATTGGGGACCGCATTCCCCAAACCCCTTGGGTCGCGTTAACGCTCCGAGTCTAGCGCTCAGAAAAAATTTGCGCCCGACACAGATGCTTTGATTGAAATGTCCTTACCTCGTCTCGATTACCGCAGAAGCTGGGCGAAGCCCCTTTGCTGATACATTGACTGTTATCTTTCCGGGATTAGTACTGCTCTGGACGATGGCCGTCAACTGTCCGCTGAATAAGTGCATACTCGGGATATGGAACATCTCCAGGCAAGTAGGGTCACCGTTGGCAATGGCCTTGAACGAGCCCGCGCCCTCCACTTTCACATTTACAGTCCGGCTGTCACAAGGAACAGGATTTCCGTTGCGGTCAACCACGCTCACATTGATGTAGCAGAGCTCCTCTCCGTCAGCCTTGAGGACAGCCTTTCCGTCTTCTGAATGTACTCCGGACTTCTCGTCATAGAATATGACCTGTGACCCGGCGCAGATGGATTCAGGTCCGGTATATGGAGTTAGCTTGAGAGCATAAGGCTTTCCGGCCGTGCGGATAATCTCTTCAGCCGCAGGCTTGCCGTTGTCGTCATAAGCCACGACCCTGATTTCTCCCGGCTGGTAAATGACATCCGGCCATATCAGACGGAATCGTCTCATCAATACGCTGTCCGAAGCAATCGGAAGCGGCTTTGTCGGGTCATCAGATACGCCCGTCGCCTCAGCCTTTTCTGCAACTCCCTGACTCACACCGTTTACAAAAAGTTCAGCTTTGTCGTATGAAGTGTATGCCAGCACCGGAATATTCTCTCCTTCGTGTCCAGGCCAAGTCCAGTGCGGAAGCAGGTGCAATGTCGGAACATCCTTCCTCCATACGCTCCTGTAGAGCCAATATCTGTCCTTCGGTATGGACGCAAGGTCAATGATTCCGAATACGGACGAATGGTTAGGCCAGGCGTCAGTGTCATAAGGAGAAGGCTCTCCGAGATAGTCGAATCCAGTCCAGACGAACTGTCCCGGCATCCACGGATAATCTTCGTCAGCCGCAAAGTCAACATCCGGGATGTTCGACCAGTAGCAATGCTCAATGTCATAAGAGGACGACTGATTGTCTTTGTGCAGTTTTCCGTAACCGCGTAATGAGTCGATACCGGAAACTCCTGATTCTGAAGGCAGATGATATACTCCGCGAGAACTTACGGTAGATGCGGTCTCGCTGCCGAGAATTATGTTCTGCGGCAATTTGCCGTAGGCCTCGATATATCTACGCGGCTTGTAATTGAAGCCCGGAATGTCCAGCTGAGCTGCGAACCCGTTGTTCACGACTGCGTCGAACTGGTCCATACCGCAGGTTACAGGCCTTGTAGGGTCTTCCCGGTGGCAGATTGCCTGCAGACGGGCTGCAGTCTTATATCCTCCTTCAGTCCATTGTGTAGGGACTTCGTTACCGATACTCCACATTATCACTGACGGGTTGTTGCGGAAATGTCGTACGAGGTTCACAATGTCCTTCTCGGCCCACTCGTCAAAGAAACGGTGATATCCGTTTTCGCATTTTGCGACATCCCATTCATCGAATGTCTCCGCCATAAGCATTATACCCATCTCGTCGCACAGCTCGACAAGCTCCTCCGCAGGCATATTGTGGGATGTTCTGATGGCATCGCAGCCCATTTCCTTGAGCATTTCAATCTGATGCCTCAAAGCGGACTTGTTGATTGCCGCACCCAACGGACCGAGGTCATGATGCTGGCAGACGCCGTGGATTATACGATGTTCTCCGTTGAGGAAGAACCCTTTGTCAGCGATGAACTCTATTGTCCTGAGTCCGAAACGTGTGGATACGCTGTCAATGGTGACGCCGTCTTTCTTGAGCCGAGTGACTGCCGTATATAGAGCCGGAGTCTCCGGTGACCAGAGCTCAGGGGAGTGCAGCGTAATGTTCTGTCCCACAGCCTCTCCGTGGCATGCGGCCCTGAGATCGGTTCTCTCTGCTACAAGCTTGCCGTTTCCGTCAAAAATCTCATTCTCAACATTGAAAACCTCGTTTTCGTCCGCTCCGGAGATTTCCGTGGAAATATGGATGCTGGCGTATTCGGATTCAATGTGAGGTGTGGTGACACATACGCCCCAAATCGGAATATGGACCGCAGAGGTCTCTATAAGTCTGACTTTGCGGAAAAGACCTGCTCCGGGATACCATCTTGCCGAGAACGGCCGGTTCTCCAGGAGTACGACGATGCTGTTCTCTCCCTTATGAATCGCGTCTGAGACGTTGCAGCTGAATGAGTTATAACCATATGGCCATTCACCGACCTTATTGCCGTTGACGAAAACCTGTGCCTCGCTCATCGCTCCGTCGAACAGCAGGTCGAAATGCCTGTTGCTGGTATCTTCGACATTGACAGTCGTCCTGTAACACCCTTTGCCCATATATGGCAGACCTCCGGTGCGGCCCGTCTTTTCGGTCGGGACAGTTTCTCCATTCTGGGTTACAGCCACAGTCTGCAGGTCATTCGCCTTGTCGAACGGACCGTATATGGCCCAGTCGTGCGGGACACTGACCTGTTCCCATCCGGAAGCTGCATCTGAATTGTGGTCCTTGCGGAATTCCCAGATTTTCAATGTTTTTTCAACTCTCTGTTGCCCGTACATCTGAGGACAGCATAGTATGCCGGCTATCGCCAAGATTCTGGCAATATTCGTAATTCTATTCATAAAATTATGCAATTCTACAATAATGGCAGCCTGATCTGTTCTTTCAGGTCATAGGCCGCCATCAATAGCTTGTTGTAGTTAAACAGAATTCAAACAATTATTATTCTGCAAAAGGGTCAAGGGCTACAGTCGGCTTGCCGTCTGCAAATGCTCCGAGAGCATATCCGTTGTTGTATCCTGCGGGAGCCTCCGGTTCCCAGTAAAATACACCGTCACAGCAGCCTGTTGCCTTGGCGTTGGTCAGAAGGTATGAAAGCATACTCTTCGCAGTCTCGGCATCGTCCCAAGGCATTCCGACCTCGCAGATCATAACATTGCATCCGAAAGCCTGGTTCGCCTTCTTGATGTTCTCTATGCAGGCCTTGGCAGGGGTCTCCCAGCCGGATTCATTGTATGAAGGGTACAGTGACATACCGATCATATCGAATTTGCCGCCGTAGCTGTTGAGGAGGCTGAATATGCGGTTGTACCTGTTGTAACTGTCTCCGCTGTCGAGGTGAACGATGACCTTGGAATCCGGGAATACGGATTTTGCCGCATCATATCCTGCTGCTGTCAGTTCAGCATAGTTCTTAGGATTTTTGGTGCTGCGTCCGAGTTCCCACAACATTCCGTCGGTGGTCTCGTTGCCGACCTGAACCCACTCGACCTCCACACCGCAGTCTTTCAACGCTGTGAGGACATCCTTTGTGTGCTCTGCCACGGCATTTTTCAATTCCTCGATGCCGTAACTGCTCCAGGCCTCAGGAACTGTCTGACTGCCCGGGTCAGCCCAAGTGTCGCTGTAATGGAAGTCAATCATAATTCTCATTCCGAGCTTCTGGGCACGCATAGCCTTGACAATCACGTCGCCCTTGCTGTTCCATCCGTCTTTAGGATTCACCCATACGCGAAGTCTGATTGAATTCATTCCAATCTGCTGCATAAGTTCCGTGCATTCGGTTTCTGTGCCGGCCGCATTGTAGAACTTGATGCCTTCGCTTTCCATTTTGGTCACCCAACTTATGTCTGCACCCTTTGCGAAGGCAGTCCGATCTATCACGACCGGTTCTACCTTCTCAGGTGCTGTGTATTCCGGATTTACTTCGGAACAGCTCGCCGCCATCAAGGCTGTAGCCAATATCTGAATAATTAACATCTTTTTCATATTACTGCTTTGTTATCGTATATACAGGAGCGTCATAACTGCTGAGGTCCAGCTCAATCTTATATGTTCCGGTCTCGGATGGCTTGAATCCGTCTTTTCCGAGAGTGAGGACTCCGTCATTCTCAGGGTCACCGTACTGCCATTTCCAGTCACCGTCTTCGAGTTCGAGCACGAACTTGATTCCCCATTCAATCTTGTTGATTTCGCAGGTAGCAGTCCATTTGCGGGTGCTGGTGTCGTAGGTCATATAGTTGTCTTCCACGATCTTCCAGTCGTTGAAGTCTCCGCTTATGGCAATATGCTTGACTTGAGTTTCAGCCCAGGTCTTTGTGGTAAGATCCACGGTGATGTAGTTGAGGCCCGGATTGCTGCTCCAGAAATTCCATCCGCCTTCATCGGTGGTGAGATCATACTGGCCCGAGTTCGTGTAGTAAACGGTAGCGTCATCTGTGTCGGAAGTCAGGAAACGGAATCCGCTCTGCTCGTCTGTCCAGTCCGGTGAGGTGTACAGGAAGCCCTGATAATTGCCCTCGTCTCCGGTACCGTTGAGAAGTGTGGCCATATCAAGTTTGTCGCTGGCCTCTTTCTTATAGTACCACGCGTAGAGGCTCTCCGGATATGTTTCAGGCTCAGGGACATCGCCGCCGGAAACCATTGTGAATTCCTTGGTCTCGACGTTGAATGTGAGAGTATATGTGCCTGCCGCACTCGTAGTGATGTTGCTTGCTGAATTTCCTTCAACCAGTGAGAATTCTTCTCCGCTCACGACGAATGCGAATGGCCAGTCGATAGGAGTTGCGGATGCGTCTGTGCCGACAGTCTTGTCGTATTTTGCACCTGTCCCGCCTACGCTTATGGTTACATTGTCAGAAGTGGTGGTGAAAGTTCCTGTCCAAGTCTTGCCTGAGTTGGAGAATTTCATCTTGGTCTCATTGCCTTCCGCCGTGATGGCAACTGAAGGGAAATGAATCTGCCACCATTCTCCGAGCTGGGTGTCAAGATATACGTAGTGGCATCCTGTTGTGCCGGCGAACCAGCAGTTGCGCCATTCGTCACCCTGTTTCTCGACTACGAACGGGGTCCAGGCGCTGTCTTCACCCCAGGCTGTGCCGTCTGAAGCGACAAAGTAGAAGTTCTTCCAGCCGGTAGTCGTTACTGCGAATCCCTCATATCTGTCAGGATTTTCAGTCGTGTTGTGCAGTGTCGCGAAGATTTCACCTGAATCCTTGTCTTTCATTGACATAGCTCCAGTGTCGCCGATATACGGAGTCAATTTGACTGAAATGGCGTCGCTGAGAGATGAATTCTTTCCGAGTGTCTTGGCAACCCTTACATATACTGTCGTAGCTGTCTCTTCTGTGACTCCCAGTCTCAGGACGATGTTGTTGAGCGCTTCAACTGTGAATTGTACAGAAGTCGCATCTGCATCTACTGAGTAGGAATACGGATTCTCGAATGTCTCTGAAGTCGAGAACTGGAGTGTGGCTGAAACCAGGCCGTCAGGCAATGCTACGGAAGGATTGCTTACAGTAGCGTCAGCACCATTTTTCCAGTAGAAAGTCATTCCCAGATAGTCCTTGTCGGACAGCAGGAGAGTCTTCTCCACAGGGTCTACCCCCAGTCCGGTCGCAGGTTCAGGAGCCGAGACTGTAAGAGTCTCTCCGTCCTTCGCGCAGGAGATGGCAGCGAGTGCCACAATACCTGCAAATATATATCGTAAAGTCTTTTTCATACCTTATAGTTGTTGGATTATGTTCTAGTATCCCAATTCTGCGTTATATGTCTTGAATCCAGGATTTGCTGAAAGCTCGGCCTCAGGAATCGGCAGTACGCAATATTTCGAGTCAACCTCCTTGCCTTCAAGAGTTCCGCCTTTCCAGTTCCAGTTGTAGCCGGATGTATATTTTCCGAAGCGGATGAGGTCTGTTCTGCGGACGCCTTCTGAATAGAGCTCGCGGCCTCTCTCGTCGAGAATGAAATCAAGGTTGAGGTCAGAAGCGGTGATGTCTCCGGCAGTGCTTCCGAAAGCGCGCTCACGTACCTGATTTACATATTCCACAGCTGTTTTCCTTGCGCCGTTGCCACCGCGGAGGGATGCTTCGGCAATCATAAGGTAGACATCTGCGAGTCGGAACATCGGATAGTCGGTTTCTGCACCGTTCACACGTGTGTCTGATGCGATTGTTCCCGCGTCTGTCAGGTTAGTCCATTTGTTCATCAGCCATCCGGTGGTCACGTCGTCGTGTTTGCTGATTTCCTTTTCGCGGTCACGATATTTATATTTCGTATCGCCCGTTTCTTCATAGAAATCATCAGGAGCGTCAGCATAATATTTCCTGTCGCGGCTTCCGAACATAGACCTTGAGTCGCCTGTCGTGAACAAATCTACGAGCTGAGGACGTACGCGAAGGCAGTTCCAGTATGTTGCCACGCCGAATTCTTCCTCCATACCATCGTAGTTGTCGAATCTTGTCGCGCATACCAGATATGTCCCGGCACCCCAGGCCACTGTGTAAGAAGCGTTGCAGGCGAGAGCGAAGATGATTTCGTCTGTTCTCTTGTCATTGTCGGCATTGAAAAGGCTTGCGTAGCTGGTTGCAAGTGCGCTGTAACCGTCGTCGAGCACTTTGTTGCAGGCGCTGATGCAGTCGTCCCATCTTGCTGTGCCGGTGTAAACTTCAGCGTTGAGGTAAAGTCTGGCCAGCAATGCGTTGGCTGTGCTTTTCGTAAAGTGCCCGTAATTCCTTGACGGAAGAGATTCGCCCAATTCCTTCAATTCGCTTTCGATATATTCGAAAAGCTGTTTGCGGCTGTAGGTCTCAGGGATGAATGAACCGACCTCGTTCTTCTCAGTTACGAATGATGCCACGTTGAAGAAGTCGAGCTCGTGGTAGTAGGCAAGTGCCCTCAAACCTCTAGCTTCTTCCCTCCAGGAACGGATCTTCTCCTTGTCTGCATCAGAGAATTTAGAAATCGCGCTCTCTGAAGCGTTGCGGATGAACTCGTTGGAGAGAGAGATGATATTATAGATATGATAGAACATAGCGGATACCCAAGGGTCTCCTGCATTCCACTGCTGGAAACTTACGTCTGTCATAGTCTCACCGCTGAGCCATACGTCGTCCATTGTGTCTGTAGAGCACTCCTGGAACATTGTGAGGCAACGGGTGTAATTCTGATAACGGTCGTCGTCAGCTATGTCGCTGAGGTTGACAATCATTGAGGTGTATATGCCGGAGAGCACTGATTCATAGTTCTCTACGGTTGTATAGACATCCTTGGAGGTCGTGTCCGTGTGAGGATACTGGTCCAGGTCATTCACGCAGCTTGTCGTACCGCACAATGCAAGTCCGAGGGCTGCAATGGTCATATATCTGTATATATTTTTCATATTTCCTGATATTTTAGAAGTTCAAGCCGAGACTGAGTGAAACAATGCGCGGACGCGGGTAGAACGAACTGTCGAAACCGTTGGAGATTTCAGGATCTACGCCTGTGTACTTGGTGATGGTGCATACGTTCTGCATCATAAGCGAGAGCTGGAGACCGAGTACGTCGCGGATGCGCCCGAAGTCATAGCTGATGGTGATGTTGTCCAGTTTCAGGAACGATGCGTTCTCTACGTAATAGTCTGAGTAGAACTGTCTTGTGGTGAATCCTGTCTTGAGATAAGAAGACGAGAGATTGCTCAACTGAGGAGCGCTGTACTTCATTGTCTCGGTCGCGCCGGTGTTCATTGCCATCGCATTGTAAACATAGTTGCCGACATTGGCTCTGAATGTTGCGGATGCGGAGAGGTTTCTCCAGCGCAATGACGTGTTGAATCCGAAGATCCAGTCAGGGGCAGGGGAGTGATAGCAGTAACGGTCATTGATATTGATTACACCGTCGCCGTTGAGGTCTGCATAAGCGCCTTCAATTGGCTTGCCGTCCTCTCCGTAGAGCTGTTTGTAAACGAAGAATGAATATGGAGCCTGGCCTTCAGTCATAACCTGCACGTATTTGCTGTCAACGGTTGGTCCGCTCAATGTCTTGGTTACTTCTCCGTTGTTCACGAGTGTGAGGTTCGTGATTTCCACGTTCTGCCAAGTGGCATTGAATCCCACGTTCCAGGTCCAGTCCTTAGTCTTGATAGGCACGATGTTGATGTTTGCCTCGACACCTGAGCTTGATACGTTGCCGACATTGGTCGTGATCATTTTGCTGAAGTTGGTGCCTGCAGGAGCCGGTACAGTGGCGATAAGGTCTTCTGTCTTCCTTGTGTACCAGTCAACGCTTCCCTGGATTCTGTTGTCGAGGAATGCCCAGTCGAGACCTACGTTGAATGACTTCGTGGTTTCCCATTTCAGGTCAGATACGTAAGCTGAAGGAAGATAAGTGTTGATATACTTGCCGTCAGAGCCGATGTACTGGCTGTTGGAAGTGCCTGACCAATAAGACGGAAGGTAGTTGTAGTTGCCGATGCCGTCCTGCTGGCCCGTAACACCGTAGCTTGCTCTGATCTTGATGTCGTCAACGCCTCTTGCGTTCTTGAGGAAAGATTCTTCAGAAAGTCTCCAGGCGAGTGCGACTGAAGGGAATGTACCCCAACGGGTGTTCTTGGAGAATCTTGAAGTTCCGTCACGACGTACTGTGGCCGTGATAAGGTAGCGTGAGTCGAAGGAATAGTTGAGTCTGGCGTAGTATGAAAGCAGCACGTGACGGTTGTCAGTGGCTTTCCAAGCCTGGTTCAAACTCTCTCCGGCAGCATTGTAGTTGTCTCCTGCAGGATAGGTGGCTTTCCAGTACTGGTAGTCATAACCTGCTGTCACATCAATCTTAGACTTGATGGATTCGAGTTCCTTGCTGTAGTTGAGATATGCCGTGAAGAGGCGGTTGTGCTTCTCTGCCGGGCCATATTCGCTGAGGTATCCCTTGGTCTCGTATGCTGAAGCCGCAGTGGCAGGAGTGAAAGAACGTCCTTTACCGCTCGCATAGTCATAACCTCCGGTCACGTGGAGCTTGAGCTCCGGAAGGAAGTGCATCTTGTAGTCCGCGTCGATGTTTCCTACAATTCTGTAAACGTCGCTGGTGGCCTTTGTCTGCATAAGCAGTCCGAGAGGGTTCTTTACGGCTGACATATCAGGCACTCCAGATGAAGAAACTATTTCATAATAGCCTCCGAGAGTGTCGTTTCCGGAATAAACCGGTACGGTAGGGTTGAATGTGGCCGCATTCCAGATTGCTCCGCTGTCAGCGAAACGGTTGCGGTTGTATGCGCCTTTGACGCTTATGTTGAATTTGAGATAATCGTGGAAGAATGCCGGAGCCAGGTTGATGTTTCCGGAAACTCTCTGCGCATTGTCAGTCTTGAGGATACCGTCCTGATTGTAGTAACCGACGGATGCCCTGAATGGCAGCCACTTGGCGGCTTGTCCGCTGACGCTCAAGTTGTTGTCCGTGCCGAATGCGGCCTGGAAGATTTCTTTGTTCCAGTCTGTATACTCTGTTCCGAGGTATTGGCTGTAGTCTGTTCCGAGACTCTGTGCAACGCCTACGAATTCGTCATAAGAGAGCATATCTGCAAGTTTGCTCTTCCACTGAACTGACTGTGTTGAGGTGAGATTCACGTGAATCTTCTCGCTTGCGCCTTTCTTTGTGGTAATGATGATGACACCGTTGGATGCTCTGGAACCGTAGATTGCGGTTGAGGAAGCGTCCTTGAGGACTGTCATCGACTCGATGTCTGAAGGGTTTATGAGCGAGAGGAAGTTGCCGTCATTACCTGCGATACCTCCGATTTCGAGAGGCACGCCGTCAAGTACTATAAGAGGGTCATTTGAGGCATTCAGTGAAGCGCCTCCACGAATCCTGATTGTGCTTCCTGCTGTAGGAGAACCGCTTGATGACATAATCTGCACACCTGAAACTTTACCGTTGATGAGCTGCTCCGGTGTGGAAATCAGACCTCCGTTGAAATCTTTGCTCTTCATTGTGGAGACAGAACCGGTAAGGTCTTTCTTTGTCGTTGTACCATAACCGATTACCACTGCGTCCGCAAGAATCTTGGAGTCCGCTTTCATCACTACATTGATGACGCTCTGTCCGGAAACTGTCCTTTCTTCGGTCGCATAACCGATGCAGGAGAATACCAGTGTGGCGTCTGAAGGGACATTGATGCTGTAGTGTCCGTCAAAGTCGGTGGTCGTTCCTGTGGAAGTACCTTTAACTAATACTGTAAGTCCGATGACCGGTTCCCCGGATTCTTCGAGCGCGGTTCCTGTTACGGTTACATTCTTGCCTGTCGTCTGGGCCTGTGCTGACAGACCGGCGAAAAGCAATCCTGCTGCCGTTGCAAGAAATATGACTGCTCTGGAAAAGACATCTTTCATATATCCTGAAATTTAGTGTTATTTGAAACAGTTTTGAAACAATTTTAACGTTGCAAAAATACGTTTTAGTCGCGTGTGCGTATTACCTCAAATAAGACAAATTGTATAACAATTCAGACAAATTACCTATCTTTGAAGCCCTGCCATTGTTGTATAACTCATTTATGAGCAATAAGAATTATATCGTTTTCATTGTCGTGTGCCTGATGTCATTCGCGTTTGTCCAGAAAAACGCGGAGGCTTCATCCGCTAAACATAATGCGCTTTCGGGACGTTTCACCTCCGTGGTTGTAGGGGAGCGGACCATAACTCCGGTTTATTCTCTGGTGCAGGATTCTCTCGGCTTCGTGTGGATCGGAACGGATGCCGGACTTTTCCGTCACGACGGGACTTATGGGCAACATTTCGGTTGGGAGTCGAATTCCGCCAACAGCCTTTGCAACGAGCATATCAATGTGCTGTCTTATGACAGGACTGACGGGATATTATATATAGGTACCGACAAAGGTTTCTGTACGTATGACAATGCGGGCGGTTTTGTCCAGGATGCCGCAATAGGGCCGAGGCACGTGAAGTCGATACTTGTTTCTGAGGACGGCGTGTGGATTGGCACTACGGAGGGGCTTTTTGTCCACAGATCTGATACCACTGTATCCGTAATGGCGGATGTGCATATAGCCAGCTCCTGCCGGGTGGGTGAAACCAAGTATTTCGGCAGTTACGGCTGCGTCTGGAGAGTCGTGAACGGCGTGCGCGGGACAATCGACATCAAGGGGCAAAGCGGCACATCCGGCAATCTTGTCCTGGCATTGACTGAGGTCTCGGACGATTTTCTGGAGCGCGGGGAGCAATCCGGCAGTGAACTTTTCGTCGGCTCCGAAAGAGGACTTTTCAAGTTGGATGTCAATTCCGGCGAGATGAAGCCTTTGTGGAACGGCGGTCCTGCCAAGAATTTCAGATATTTGCCGGACGGAAGTTTGGCGGTCGGGACTGACAACGGATTGCTGCTGATTTCAGTTGACGGCTCCATAACAACATACCGGCACGAATTGAGCAATACCGGTTCGATACCGGACAATGTCGTGTGGGATACAATGCTGGATGCCGACGGCAACTTGTGGGTCGGGACTGATCACGGTCCGGCGTTGGCGCATATAAATGATGAATATGACTTCGTCTCGGTCGAGAATTATGGTATGACGGACGGCCTTGACGTGTCTTCTGTCGTATGTCTGGATAACGGGCACGTGTTTGCCGCCGGGATGAACGGCATGCTGGATTATTCTCCCGCCGGCAGTTCTTATGTATTCAAGTCTGATGTGGGACCTTATGACAAGAGGCTGGCACACAATAAAGTACGTTCATTGTATTATGACGGCAAGTCTGTTTGGTCGGCGTCGGACGGCGGCTTGGACTGTATCTCAAAAGGAAAGGTCGTACATTATAATATTAAGGAAGGCTCCGGAAAATATCTTTCTGACTGGATGTATGCTGTCTCGGAGGATGACAGGGGGAGGCTTTGGACCGGTGCTTATGACGGTGGCCTTTTTGTGGTTTCAAAATCCAGGCTTACTCCGTCCGGTGGTGATATAGTCTGCGACCGTCACATTTCGGAGGCGTCCGGTCTTTCCGGCAATGTGGTTCTGAAGATTTGTCCTTTCGGGGACAAGATGTCGGTAGTGACCGATAAAGGCGTGGATGTCGTCGATTGCAATACGTTCGGAATCAGCAGGTTGTCAATTCCGGAGAGTAAACGTACGCTGTCTCTTGCCTCCGACGGCAACAATTTGTGGGTCGGGACAGAAGCAGGTGTATATGTGTTGGACGGTACGAGTCTGAAGCCTATAAGCGGACGTGCGATATCCGCTCAGTCAATGATTTACTCCGGGGGTTGCCTGTGGCTGTGTGACGGCAGCGAAATATGGAAATGCCGTACCGGTGAGCCCGATTGGCAACTAGTGAGAAAGTTCGAGAATTCGCTCCTCAGCATAGCGGCGAATGAGGAAAATATATTTGCAGGCTCTGTAAACGGCTTCTATGTCATGTCGAAATCCGTTGAGCCGATGGAGTCCAGACTTGACAAGATAGAAATCACTGCATTATATCTTGACAATGTGCTGGTGTCTCCGGGTAAAGCCTACAGCAGACGCAGAATATTGGAAAAGGATGTTGCGCTCACTGACAGGATTGTGCTGGGGAAGAATCAGAATTCCTTCGCATTGTCATTCTCCTCGATGAATTTCCTTTCGAAAACGGGGCGGTTCGCATATCGTCTTGCCGGGTTCCACGACGAATGGCAGATCTGTTCTGCCGGTACAAAAGCGGTGTTCCTCAATGTCCCTGCGGGAAAATATACTTTTGAGGTTTGTCACCTGAGCCCTGCCGGTAATCCGGATTCTGAGACCAGAACATTGGGAGTCAGGATTTTACGCCCGTGGTATTCGACCTGGCACGCTTGTCTGATTTACTTCTTCCTTTGCGTGGGAATATTCAGATTCGTGCTTTATTTCCGCGAGGTGATGCACCAGTTGCAGGTGGAGAGGGCCGAGAAAGAAAAGGCGCAGTCTATTGCAAATTCGACCGTAAGCCGCACGCAGGAATTCCGCGAGACTCTCAGCGTGATATTCGGCTCGCGTCAGCTAGCTTCAAAGGATGGCGAATCGGAGGATGAAGATTCGGGAACGCCTGACGCTAAATTTATGAAGGAAATTGTCGAAATAGTGAACCGGCATCTTGATGACCCGGAGTTTTCGGCTACAGCGCTGTGCGAGGAGTCCCATTGGCCGGCGAAGCAGATATACAGGAAGATTAAGCAGCTCACGGGCCTGAGTACAGTTGAGTTCATCAGGGATATCAGGCTTCAGAATGCAGCATCTCTCCTCGAACAGGGTAAGTTGAGCGTGTCGGAGATAATGTATATGTCCGGATTCACGACTGCCTCTTATTTCTCCAAATGCTTTAAGGCACGTTACGGAGTCTCTCCGTCTGAGTATCAAAGGAATAAGAACAGTTAAGACAGCATAATGGCCACTGCCTACGAAGTTGCTCAAGACATTGCTGCTGGCCCCACTCACGACTGCACGTATATCAACGGAATATAACAATTGACGAGTTTCAGCTTAATAAGTCAATTGATGAGCTTGTTGGCTGGATGAGTAACGGGATAAATATCTGGGTGAATATTGGAGTTAATATCTGGGTGAATAACTGGATAAATAACTTGGTGAATATCAGCGTGAATACCAGGGTGAACAACGGGATAAATATCGGGATGAATAACAGCGTGAATAATGGGATGAATACCAGGATGTTATAGTCCCAACTCCAACTGGAATCTGACAGCGAGACGGTCATAATCATTGGAGATAGGCTCCGCGAACTTGTTGAATGACAGGTCGAGCTGAAGCTTGAGGCTGTGACCTATGATGTAGCGAGTGATGCACAATGTGCTCTGATTCCATACCCTGTATCCGGTATATGGACGCACTTCCGATGTCGGCAGCATTGACGAATTTCTGATTGCAACCTCCCATTTCCTGTCGAAGATATAGCTGGCCTGAAGGTTTACTCCGGAGCCGTTGAAGATATATGCGTCATAGCCGAAAGTCGGGTTGCTGGTATGCCTTCCCATATAGTCCGCGTTGACAGCGAATCCGCGATATTTGAAACTGAGGTCAGCATAGTACGAGTGGATGTCTCTTGTGTAGCCATCCGGCAGCATTGAACCTGTGAATCCCTTTGTTATTTGCGCCCTGTCATTGAAGGAGTATCCGCCGCCGATCATCAGTTTTGGAGATTCTTCGAAATATGTGTCGCCTTCGATATATTCGCCTTTAGCGTGGAAACGTCCGAACGGGAACAGTTCGACTCTGCCGGAATATGCAAGTCCGCTGTTCAGGGTTGCGCCCCAGTTGCGTCCTTCTCCTGTCGTGATGGCTGCCAATGCAGAAACTGCAAGGTCCTCAATGCTGCCGTAGTGGTATTCGCCGAAGAATCCGAAGTCCCTGTCGGCCGAGAATTCGCTGTTTACAATACTTCTATCGCAGAACTGCAATGCGCTGGATGAGTTGATTTTGGACCTGTTGAGTTTGACTTTTGTCTGTCCGAATCCGAAGTTCCAGGATGAGTTAGGTTTGTAATAGGCTATCGCGTCAAGAATCAGATTCTGTTTACCGTTTGCCGTCGGTTTCGCGTCTTTGCCGGTGAATCCCAACTGGATGGAATATATGAGTTTCGGTGAGAAAATATATCCGTCGAACCTCAGCCTCAGCCGTTTGACCTGTCCGTCGGTCTCGTTTATTCTCATTCTGTCGCCGAATGTCATTTCCGCCATATTCTGCATACGGAATCTGATGGTGGTCTTGAATGAGTTGTCTTTCGGGCTGAACGAGATGCCCTTGCCGACCTCGATGTTAGGCATATTGGCAAGGTGTTCATCCATTTCGTTCTCGACCAGATTGTCAATCCATTTCTTAAGGACCGAGCTGTCTTTCACGTTCTGCGGCTCTTGTGCTGATGCCGTAATGTTACCTGCGAGTGTGGCGATTGCGCCTAGTGTTATTATTTTGAATCTGAATTTCATTTTAAGTGATTGTCTGTTAGTTAATAAGTTGTTTTGCGGTTTTCTTGCGCTAATTCCGAAAAATTGCGATTTGTCCACGAAAAGTGCTGTTTTTCCGGACAAACGTTGTTGTTTCTGATTTTGTCCACGAAAAGTGCCGTTTTTCCGGACAAACGTTGTTGTTTCTGCGATTTGTCCACGAAAAGTGCCGTTTTTCCGGACAAACGTTGTTGTTTCTGCATTTTGTCCACGAAAAGTGCCGTTTTTCCGGACAAATAACCAGATAGGAATCATAAGGGTTTCCTTACTGCAACCGAAGTTCTAATCAAATTTACATAAAAAGTTCCCGAAAAGAATAATTTTATTTCCGAAACTGCTTCATTTGTGACCTCTTTTGCGAATTAGGCGCTAAAAATCTTTGATATAGCGCCGGATTCAGTATATTTGTCAAGTTAGTAACCAATCTTCTGTTTCTATGTCAATCTTGAAAAAAATGCTGATAAAGCTTCCGGTCAAAAAAACGTATCTGAGGATGGCGTGGGAGGCATCTGCCAAGGGGCAGAATGAATTGGCCCTACAGCTTTTCAAGATGGCTTACGAACAGGAAACCGAGCCTGAAAAGAAAGCTGAAGCGGCCTGGAATATATATGTGGACTGCAAGAACAAGGAAAGGTATCACGAAGCATATTTGTGGTGCGAACGTACCGCTAAACTAGGTTTTGTGAAGGCTATGCGCATCTTGGGCAAGGCTTATTTCTACGGGCTAGGCATCATTCCGAATTATCGGATTGCGGCAAAATGGTTCAAGGCAGGCGCTGATGAAGGCGATGCGACCTGCATCAGGCTTTTGGGCGAGTGCTATGTACAGGGCAAAGGCGTCCTTGCCAACGAAAAGAAAGCATACGAATATTTCCTTCGCGCATACGAGATGAAAGAGCGCGGAAGCTATTATTGGATAGGCTTGGCTTACAGATATGGCGGAGCCGGATTCGAGATGAATATCCCGAAGGCGATGGAAATCTGGCGGGAAGCGGAAACCAATTCCCGGTGTCTGTGCGAATTGGGCAAATGCTATTACTGGGGATGCGGTCTGGCCAAAGACAAAGAAATGGCTTTCAGGTATTTCAGAAAGGTGTCCGACCAGGGAAAAGATTTCGCGGATGTCTATTTGTCTCCAGACAAATCTTCGTTGCGTGATGAAGACGAGGTGGCTGCCCTCACGAATTTCAAGAATGCTAAGAAAGTAGCCGCTGTCGCTCCGGAAGAGGGTACGCAGGCAGCTTTGGAAGGCAGTATCCAGTCGTAATATTGTCTGAATGACGATTTTTAATCCTGAACACGATCTGTGTATGGCAAACGGTGACGCGAACTTCGTGCCGCCCGCTTCTGCTCTTAAATTTGCGGCGGATTGTGCATCCCTTGTTTCGTGGATAGATGATGTTCCTGATGGCGAGATAGTTCCGTGGGGGTGGGATGCAGTGCTTAAACGCAGACTTCAGAAATCCGGAGTGCCGGATGATAAGCTCCCGTCAGATGATGCAATCAATAATATAAGGTCTTTGTCTCACCGCCGGGTGGCCGCAGAGGCCAATGCCTATATCAACAGTCATATCGCTTCGGATGCACTTCGTCCGGATTCGGAGATTGTGGAATTGCGCTCTATCGATGACGTGCAGACTGCAGTTGAGCGCTTCGGGGATGCCGTGGCTAAGTCGCCTTGGTCGGGAAGCGGAAAAGGATTGCGGTGGTTGAGGGCTGGCGAGCTTTCAGCAAGCGATTTGGGCTGGTGTCGTAAGGTGATTGAGAGGCAAGGGAGCGTGATGTTGGAAAAGAGACATAGGATTGTGCGGGATTTCGCTATGCTCTTTTCGGTGTCTGCGGATTCGGTCAGGTTCGAGGGTTATTCGATGTTTTTCAATGACAACGGAATCTACAAGGGCAATATTCTCGCGAGTGACGATTTTATATTCTCTTATCTTACAGATAAATACATTGACGGATGGCTCTTGCTTCAGGTTCGTGAACAATTGAAGAAATTCCTGGCTCAAAAGTTCGTTGGCAAATATGCAGGCTACTTGGGCGCGGATATGTTCATTTATGCGGACTCTACGGCTCAAGGTCAAATACCCGTCGGGAGCGATCGCTCAGGCTTTTGTGAGACTTCTGAGTCATCCAGTGCGAGCGTTAGCCATAGTGCTGATAGCCATTCCGAGACGGAAGCTAAGTTAGATCGTGCCGACAATCAAGGCGAGAGGCCTCACGCTGATAAGCATTCCGAAACGGAAGCTAAGTCAGATGACCCGAAATTGAAATACTGTCTGGCTCCGTGCGTGGAGATAAACGTCCGTATGACTATGGGGCTTCTTGCGAGAAGGTTGTTCGACAAGCATCTTGCAGTAAATGAGAGACTTGGCGGATTGTGTCTGATACCTCCGACTGGAATTCGGTCGGGGATTCCTTCAGTAACCAGCTCGGAAAGTTGTCCTCTCAAATCAACATCTTCAGATACTATTGATGGACAATATGTTATGGCAACAGAATATTCCCCCCGCCCTGGCGAACTGTATGACCGTTTCGTAAAAAATGCCGAGGGGCGATTCCTATTGCTTACTGAAATAACTCCGGAGACGGAGTATGCGGTAGTCGTTTCCGCAGCAGAATGACTATTTCTCTTCGAAATCGTACATATTGAGTCCGGTGTCTTCGGA
>CAVHJF010000046.1:0-15952 GCA_963636275.1 Acutalibacteraceae bacterium
GTAAATTGTCCAGATTTACTGCCAAGGACGGCGAAAAACACTTTCGCAATATGTATGATACCTCGCGGTACCGAGCACAAATATAAGAAAACTTTCATATCAACCGTCCATTTCAGTAAGATAAGGTATGATATTTTTTGTGTTTATGAACGAATTATTCGTATGATTTCATTCGGATAATCATAATTGAGGAGGAATCACTAAATTTGCGATAACAAAAATTGCTTATGGCGAAGAAGGGTCAAATATCATCCGTGGATGCGGTCGCAAATTGCGACCAGTTGATTGTAGCACCTGTGGAGCAGAGGATTTATACTGTGAGGAATGTCCAGGTGATGCTGGATTCGGATTTGGCGGAGATATATGGCGTTGAGACAAAGAGACTTAACGAGCAAGTGCGGCGTAATATCGGACGCTTCCCTGAAGACTTTATGTTTCAACTGACAGCAGATGAGTTCTCAATCTTGAAGTCGCAATTTGCGACCTCAAGTTGGGGAGGGCGAAGAACAATGCCATATGCGTTTACTGAGTTGGGCGTTGCTATGCTGAGCAGTGTGCTTTCATCGGATGCGGCGATTCAAGCAAATATCCGTATAATGCGGGCTTTCTCGGCCGTCAGAAGGCTGGTTGCGGCAAATGCGCAGATGTATCAGAGAATAGCTCATCTGGAATATAAGCAGATTGAGACTGATAAGAAGATTGAGGCCGTGATGAATAAACTCGATGAAACATCTGCAGACAAGAAATGCGGCATATTTTTCGACGGGCAGACTTTTGACTCATATTCATTTGTGTCAGACAGAATCCGTGAGGCGACCAGCAGGCTTGTCCTGATTGACAACTATGTGGATAACACCGTCCTCACTATGCTGGACAAGCGTGCTGCCGGTGTTGTGGCGACAATCTACACGATGCAGATAAGCAAGGCTTTTCAACTGGATATCGACAAGCACAATTCACAATATCCGGCCATCGAGGTGAAGGTCTTCAAGAACTCGCACGACCGTTTCCTGATCATTGATGACAAGGTTTACCATTTCGGTGCATCAATCAAGGACCTCGGGAAGAAATGGTTCGCCGTCAATTTGATGATGGAATACACGGCAGATGAACTTCTGTGCCGTCTGTAGCGACCTCACCCCTTATAATATTAAGCGGTCAAGCTGGTCTTCCTCCGCTGACGCTGCGTAAGACCAGCTTGGTTCCAGCCACTGCGCTGCTGCGCGCCTCCGTGACTTACACTTCATCGAGTTCCACCGTCCCGGCTTTGAATTTCGAGCAATTTCTCGCTCTTTCAGAGCGATCTGAAGTTTCATTGGGGAACGTATTCCCCAAACCCCTTGAGTCGCAAGCTCCGAAGGGTTGCTTGTATCCAAAGGGTCGCGTAAACGCTCCGAATACGAAAGTTTTAACTTTGGATAGGCCACAAGCCAGAGGATGATAGGGATTGAGGAGGCGTGTCCACCCGCGGACACGTGTAGCGGGAGGGTGCCCGACGGAGACAAGTGGTCGAAGATCACGCAGAATACGTTGGGAGGGTCCGGAGTGAACGAAGAGAACGGAGTCCTACTCAACACCTATCGTCCTCCGAGATTTTCATTATAAACAACAAAAGCCAAAACTCTTATCTATCGCGAGCATTTTTCCGCGCTTTCGTGCGAACCAAAGTTTTATATTAAATATAAGTAGTTGAAGTCACGATGCTGGCGAGTAACAAAACGACGACAACCATAAATAAAAAAGGAGAACCTTGGCGGTCCTCCTTTGTATAGCGATTGCAACTTGCAATATCGATTAGATTCCGTACTGCTTGAAGAAATCATTGCCCTTGTCATCAACCAGGATGAACGCAGGGAAGTTCTCAACACGGATTTTCCAGATTGCTTCCATACCCAAGTCAGGATATTCCACGCACTCGATGGACTTGATACTCTCATAAGAAAGAACAGCTGCAGGGCCACCGATTGAGCCGAGATAGAATCCGCCGTGCTTCTTGCAGGCATCAGTAACCTGCTGAGTTCTGTTACCTTTGGCAATCATAACCATACTTCCGCCGTGAGACTGGAAAAGATCCACATAAGGGTCCATTCTGTTAGCTGTAGTAGGTCCCATCGAGCCACAAGGGAGTCCTTCCGGAGTCTTTGCAGGACCGGCATAGAATACCGGGTGATCCTTGATATACTGAGGCAAGTCCTCACCGTTGTCAAGACGCTCCTTCAAACGCGCGTGAGCGATATCACGGGCGACAATGATAGTTCCGTTAAGGCTCAGACGAGTTGATACCGGATATTTCTTGAGTTCCGCAAGTACCTCAGACATAGGAAGATCAAGGTCAATCTTGACAGCGTCACCCTCACCTGCCTTACGCAATTCCTCAGGAATCAGACGAGCCGGATTATCATCGAGTTTCTCAATCCAAACACCATCCTTATTGATTTTCGCCTTGATGTTACGGTCAGCAGAGCAGCTTACGCCGAGTCCGATAGGACAGCTTGCACCGTGACGAGGCAGACGGATTATGCGGATGTCGTGTGCGAAATATTTTCCGCCGAACTGTGCACCCAAGCCGATCTTGTAAGCCTCATCCAGAACCTGCTTCTCGAGCTCAACATCTCTGAACGCGCGTCCTGTCTCGTCGCCGGTCGTAGGCAGAGAGTCATAGTAATGGGTAGAAGCCAACTTGACTGTAAGAAGGTTCTTTTCAGCAGATGTTCCGCCGATGACGAACGCGATATGATATGGAGGGCAGGCAGCCGTACCGAGGGTCTTCATTTTCTCAACAAGGAAAGGAACCAGAGTAGCAGGATTCAGCACAGCCTTTGTCATCTGGTAGAGATATGTCTTGTTCGCCGAGCCGCCGCCTTTCACTACGCAGAGGAACTTGTATTCCATACCCTCTTCCGCCTCGATATCAATCTGAGCCGGAAGGTTGCACTTGGTGTTGACCTCTTTGTACATCGTGAGAGGAGCATTCTGGCTATAACGGAGATTCTCTTCCGTATATGTTTTGAAAACGCCCTTTGACAATGCTTCCGCATCATCGAATCCGGTCCAGACTTGCTGACCTTTTTCGCCGTGGATAATTGCAGTTCCAGTGTCCTGACAGAAAGGAAGTTGACCTTTTGCAGCCACCTCAGCATTGCGCAAGAATCTCAAAGCCACATACTTGTCATTGGATGAAGCCTCAGGATCATTGAGAATCTTCGCCACCTGCTCGTTGTGAGCCGGACGAAGAAGGAAGTTCACGTCACGGAAAGCCGCATTTGCCAGCATCGTAAGTGCCTCCGGCTCTACTTTCAGGATATCGTGGCCTTCGAAGTTGCCCAAAGAGACATATTTGTCAGTCAGGCGATAATATTCGGTGGTATCCTCACCGAGTTGAAACATTGGAGCGTATTTAAACTCTGCCATATTATTGTTTTTGATTGTTATACTCTAATTATTCTGTTAATCAATATCTTCCACATCCGCCACCTCAACGCCGCCACCCTGCTGCATCAGGTAAGCCTTCATAAATCCGTCCAAATCACCGTCAAGCACGCCCTGCGTATCGGCGGTTGACAGGCCGGTCCTGAGGTCTTTCACCATCTTGTACGGATGCAGCACGTAAGAGCGAATCTGAGAGCCCCACTCTATACGCTTCTTGCTTCCCTCGAGCTCCGCCTGCTTCTCCTGGCGTTTCTTCAATTCCATATCGTACAGCCTGGATTTCAGGATTCTCAAGGCATTCTGCCTGTTATCCTGCTGCGAACGGGTCTCAGTATTCTCGACCATTATGCCTGTAGGAAGATGCCTTACACGCACGCCGGTCTCCACTTTGTTCACATTCTGTCCACCGTGACCGCCGGAACGGAAAGTATCCCATTCCAAGTCCGAAGGATTTATTTCAATGTTGATTGTATCATCGACAAGAGGATAGACAAAGACTGACGAGAATGTCGTCTGCCTCTTTCCCTGAGCATTGAACGGCGATATGCGGACAAGCCTGTGGACACCGTTTTCGGCCTTCAGATAACCGAAAGCGTAATCTCCCTCAACCTGAATGGTAGCCGATTTGATTCCGACTTCATCGCCCTCAAGCAAATCGGTCACAGTCATCTTGTAGCCGTTGCGCTCAGCCCAGCGGGTGTACATTCTCATAAGCATCGCTGACCAGTCATTGGCCTCAGTGCCGCCCGCGCCCGAATTGATGGTAAGTATCGCGCCGAGACTGTCGCCCTCTTCACCGAGCATATTCTTGAGTTCCAATGCCTCGATGGCTTTCTCCGCTTTTGTGTAAGCACCGTCAAGTTCCTTCATTTCATCGGATTCCACCTCATCTTCCGCAGTAATATCCATCGAATCCTTGGCGAATTCATACAGGACATCAAGGTCATCCGTCAATGTCGTGGCTTCATCAAAAGCAGTCACCCAGGATTTGACCCCATTCATATTCTTCATAAACGCTTCCGCC
Source organism: Acutalibacteraceae bacterium (assembly GCA_963636275.1). Taxonomy (GTDB): domain Bacteria; phylum Bacteroidota; class Bacteroidia; order Bacteroidales; family UBA932; genus Cryptobacteroides. The sequence goes on from CAVHJF010000046.1 coordinate 4,454, forward strand.
GATTTCGGATCATTCCAGAAATCAGGAGATTCAGTCTGTTTCTGAAGTTCTGCGACTTTCGCGCGTTTAGCCTCAATATCAAGGCATTTGTCCAATGCGCTTACTCTTTCGTGAAGACTTTTTATCTGATCGATACTTATCATTGTTCCATTTTTGACAATCAGCCGTCAGGCCATTGGCGCAAACGCGCCGAATGGCAAATTTACGTTTTTCCGACCAATCCTCAAAACTCCAGAAACCTAGCGATAAGAAAATGTAAGCCGCCTATTACCGATTGAGACAGAGGCCTCTCCGGAAGCGCCATTTGTTGAACGGACCAGAACTTGTGCACAACCGCTGAAAGGCTTGATTGTCATTGATTCCACGCGCGCTTGTGTCCCATTCTGACCGGACTGGCAAGCGGGAGCAGGACGTTCCACTTCCTTGAATCCCGGGTCTCCGTTACCCCAACCGAGAAGACACGCATTCTCGACAGACACATTGATTTCAGGCTCAGACGTATAAATATCTATCACGACAACATCCTGACCGTCAGGCAATAATACAGACTTGGAAGGGACAACTGATGTCTCCTGATATACAACAGGATATTTATCCTCAGCCACACGTTTTCCGTCCTGGTATCCGACAGCCTTGAAGCTGGCATCCTCCTGACCGGCAATGTTCCATACGAGATGCCCGTCCACAGGCATCGGCTTGATTCCGAGATTCTTGTTTCCGGCATAGAGACGCACCTTCTCGCAGTTCGAATAAATCCACACTTCGCCTTTATACGGCCCGCAGATATGCACGAGCGGCTCGGAGCGCCAGGCAGCCTTGAGATAGAATGCCTCATCCTTAGGAAAACCGCAATAATCCAATATGCCGAACTGGGAGCCTGTCGCAGGCCATTTCATCGGATTAGGTTCTCCGCGATAATCAAATCCTGTCCAGTAGAACAAGCCCAAACCCCAAGGACGCGCTTTGTAGAATTTCCAGCCGTACTCTATGACATTGATTCGTCCCAACGTATCAACACGGTTAAGCGGAGTCATCCAGCCTTTCTCGGGCACAGTAGCATACACTCCCCTTGTTCCGGCTCCGGAAGTCTCTTCCGTACCTACAGCACATTTTTCAGGGAAAAGCCTGTGATAATCCTCGACAGGATTCTGTACAATATAATTGTATCCGAACACGTCAACGCCTTTCACGAGTTCAGGGCCGCCGGAGTTCCCGTAAGTTGACAGACGCGTATCGTCCAGTTTGTGGACATATTCGCTCATCCTCAAGGCTATTTCAGTGCCCGCGGCATCGTGCTCCACGCCCCATTCCTCATTTCCGACACTCCAGAGAATGACCGAAGGATGATTTCTGTCCCGGTCAATCATATTGCGGAGTTGGCCGAGCTGTTCATCATTTATTCCGAACTGACGGTTCTCATCGATGACCAACATTCCCATCTCGTCGCACAAATCCAGCATAGAAGGCGACGCACAGTTGTGCGAACTGCGTATTGCATTGAAACCAAATTCTTTAAGACGGGATATTCTGTAGCGCCACAGTTCGTCAGGCAATGCCGTTCCTACTCCGGCGTGGTCAAGATGGACATTGCAGCCCTTGAGTTTCACAGTCTCACCGTTCAGCAGGAGTCCTTTTTCAGTATTGAATTCCAGCGTTCTGAGTCCGAAACGGCGGACAACGGTATCTGAAAGTTTTCCGTCATAGAAGAGCTTGACTGTCAGCGTATAAAGGTAAGGCTCTTCCAGGCTCCATTTATGCGTAGCCCTATCGACCTCATTGCCGTCAGCATCTGTAATCACGACCTCGCGCGAAATCTTGCTTTCGTCAACTGACGCATCAGCAAAGACATACTCCATCTCAACCGAAGACTCGTCTACATAAATGTCTTGAGACCCGTCCTTCACAGTCCATTTGCCGCCGTCACCCTTTAGTTGATTTATATGCAGAGAGTACGGCTTCATCATCACCGGACCGGATTTGTACAGATAGACGTTGCGGTATATGCCGGCACCCTCGTAATACCATCCTTCTTCCGTAGAGGCATCACAACGCACCGTCAGCACGTTGTCCCCGCCATAATTCAGATACGGTGTCAGATTGTAGAATTTTGATACATAACCGCTTACCTCGTGGCCAAGATAAAAGCCGTTGCAGAACACCTCACTGTTTCTGAACACGCCTTCAAACTCGACAAAGACCTGCTTGCCCTTATCTTTCGCCGGGATTTCCAAATGTTTGCGATACCAGCCGACTGAATTTTCAGGATATTTCCAGCCTACACATTTGTATCCGTGCGAATGGCTTGCATCTCCGCTGTATGGCAAATCCACCACCCAATCGTGAGGAAGGCTGACTTTCTGCCACTGCGAGTCATCAAATTCCGGCATAATCGGCGAATGGCTCTGCCCTGAGGACTTCACCTTGCACAGATACGTGAAATATTCAGTGCCGTGGGTAAAATCATCTTCCATAGAGGCAGCGTTTCCCAGCGAAAACGTCCAGCCGTTGTTGATGAGTTCCGCCCCGCCCCGACGTGCAGTCTCCGTCTCCGGCAAGGTCCGACCGTTATTTTCTATAGGCAACTGATTAACAGTCAAAAGTATAGATAGCAGCGTACTGAACAATATAGACATAATGGCTTAGTGTTATATCAGAATTACAATTCAAGTTCCAACTTATGATATCCCGGCTCGTATTTCACAAAGGAGAACTTCCCAGACGCCGAATTATGGACCGTGATGTCATATTCAGCATCGCGGAAACGTCTGTGGATATGATACGTCTTTATGGATGCAGGGAGGCACGGACGTACGGTAATGCCGTCATATTCAGGGAAAACACCCAGCAGATATTCCGAAACTGTCAGCCAGTTCCAAGCGGCAGTACCTGTCAGCCAGCTGTTCTTGCCTTCTCCCGGTTTTGCGGCATCTTTGCCGGCCACCATCTGACAATAGACATAAGGCTCAACCTTGTGCAGCGACTGGTCTTTCGCAAATGCAGGCGAAATCTTGCAGTAATGCTCCCAGGCGTCATCCGCACGGCCTGCCAGGACCTCTCCGATTATCACCCAAGGATTGTTGTGGCAGAAAATGCCGGCGTTTTCCTTGTATCCCTGAGGATATGATGAAATCTCGCCATATTCCTTGTAATACTTGGTATATGCAGGATTGAGCAGCACCATACCGTGCTCGCAGTCCAGATAAGTCTTGGCAGAGTCCAAAGCCTTGTCACACAGCCCTTTATCAGCACCGATACGGGCCATTGTGCACCATCCCTGGCTTTCGATGAAGATTTTTCCTTCCTCATTTTCATCCGAGCCGATCTTACCGCCGAAGAAATCGTATGCACGGAGGAACCATTTTCCGTCCCAGCCGTACTTTTCCACGGTCGAAGACATATAATCAACCCACTTGGACACATTTTCTGAAGTGCGTCCGCTTTGATTAGTAGAATCCAATGAAACGCACAGACCTACGTTATGTTCCAGATAGTCAAGCAATTTCACAAATTCCTTACCCACAAAGACATACAATCCGGCAATCATCAATGATTCAGCCTTGCTGCCCTGCGTCTTGTTTTCGGTCGTCTGGAATGATTCGTCAGGATTGTCAGAGAAACAGTTGAGATTCAGACAGTCATTCCAGTCCGCACGTCCGATAAGCGGCAGTCCGTGAGGGCCCAGATGCTTGTTCACGTGGTCAAAACTTATGAACAGATGTTCCAGCAATGATTTCTCACTGCCCGGGACATTGTCGAACGGCACCTGCTCATCGAGAATCGAAAAGTCACCGGTCTCTTTAAGATATGAAACCGTACCGAACAGCAGCCAAAGAGGGTCATCATTGAAGCCGCCACCGATGCCGTTGTTGCCACGCTTTGTAAGTGGTTGATACTGATGATAACAGCCTCCGTCCGGGAATTGCGTGGAGGCGATATCTATAATTCTTGTACGCGCGCGCTCCGGAATCTGGTGGACAAATCCCACAAGGTCCTGATTGGAATCGCGGAAGCCCATTCCCCTGCCGATTCCGCTTTCGAAGAAGCTGGCACTGCGGCTCATATTGAACGTCACCATACACTGGTACTGATTCCAGATATTGACCATCCTGTCCAGTTCCGGTACATCAGATTTCACTGAATAGCGCCCGAGCAGATCGTCCCAATACTTGCCGAGAGCATCGAATGCAAGGTCCACCTGCTCCACAGTTCTGAATGACTCGAGCACCTTATATGCAGGGAGTTTGTTTATGAGATCCGAGCAGGATGTAATCGCCTGCCCCTCAAAAGGGGTTCCAGCCACCAGTTTTCCTGCCTCAGCCAATTCTTCCGAGCTCAGCTGGTTTTCAAACTTCTTGTCATCAGGATTTTCGACATAACCCAGCACGAACACAATGTCTTTCGTCTCGCCAGGAGCCAATTCGACATTTATGCAATGCGAAGCGACAGGACTCCAGCCGTGTGCAATCGAGCAAGAGCTCTTTCCGGCTTCCACGTTCTGCGGCATCTCAAAGCCGTTGTACAAGCCTACAAAACTCTCTCTGTCAGTATCATATCCGTCAACAGGCACATTCGCGCCGTAGAAGGCATAGTGATTTCTGCGTTCGCGATACTCCGTCTTATGATATATCACACTTCCCTGCACTTCGACTTCTCCAGTAGAGAAATTGCGCTGGAAGTTCTCCATATCCGTCTCGGCGTTCCAGAGACACCATTCCACGAAAGAGAACAATTTGAAAGACTTCCTTTCCGCTCCAGTGTTCGTCAACGAAAGTTTCTGAACTTCACAGCGATAGCCTGTCGGAACGAAGAACAGTCCGCTTACCTTCAAGCCGTTCTTCTCACCGGTTATCCGGGTATATCCCATACCGTGACGACACTCGTAGAAATCCAGCGAAGTCTTGCAAGGCTTCCAGCCCGGACTCCAGACAGTGCCACCGTCATTGATATAGAAATATCGCCCGCCGTTGTCCATCGGCACGCCGTTGTACCTGTAGCGTGTGATGCGGCGGAATTTTGCGTCTTTGCAGAAACAGTAGCCGCCCGCGGTTCCGGATATCAACGAAAAGAAATCCTCTGTTCCAAGATAGTTGATCCAAGGCCAAGGTGTCGCCGGATCGGTTATTACAAATTCTCTGGCGTTGTCGTCGAAATATCCGTACTCTTTCATATTGTTGTAGTTTATTGCGTTTATAGTTTTATGCGTAATTATCGCTTCAACAAATATATGCTAAATAAGCAGCGGGGCATCGCATAAAGCCTCTCACGCACATCAGTTTTGAACTGTCGTTATGTTATTTGGATAAAAATGTTAAACTACTTGGGCCTCAATTTCCCAACACTTCCGTGCGACCGAAGTTACACCTTAGCGGTATTTCTTGTTGCTGTCGATAAGTGCTTTGAGTCTTTCGACGGTCTTGCCGGTATAGAATCCGTCAGGTTCGGTATGCAGGCAGTAATCAACAAGGCGATCAACAGTGCTTGTAGCCACGTGCATTCTGGTATCGCAAGACGCATAATAGATGTAAACCTTTCCGTCCGGGTCGGCAATCCAACCGTTGGTGAACAGCACATTCATAACGTCGCCGACATACTCCTCATTCTCAGGAACCATAAAGAAACCAGCCGGCTCCGCAATCACCTTGCTCGGATCCTCCAACGAAGTCATATACATATACAGCACATACCTGAGTCCAGATGCACATCCGCGCACGCCGTGAGCAAGATGCAGCCAGCCTCTGTCGGTCTTTATAGGAGCAGGACCCTCGCCATTCTTGAGTTCCTTGATTGTATGGTAATGGCGGAAGTTGATGATTTTCTCTTCCTTCACCTCTGCACGGGTCATATCATCGATAAGAGCCCAACCGATTCCGCCGCCCTTGCCGGCATCAATGAAACCGTCCTGCGGACGTGTGTACAAAGCATATTTTCCGTTTACGAATTCCGGATGCAGGACAACGTTACGCTGCTGAGATTTGGATTTCAAGTCAGGCAGGCGTTCCCAGTTCACGAGGTCTTTTGTCCTTACGATTCCGGCACAAGCGACAGCTGATGACAAATCGCCTTCCGGAGCATCAGGGTCTTTGCGCTCAACGCAGAAGATTCCGTAAATCCAGCCGTCCTCGTGGGCGGTAAGACGCATATCATACACATTTACAGCAGGTTCGCCATATTCAGGTAAAGTCACAGGATAGTCCCAGAACTTGAAGTTATCCACTCCGTTGGGGCTTTCCGCCACTGCAAAGAATGATTTTCTGTCCGCACCCTCAACTCTGGCAACCATAACATATTTGCCGTTCCACTTGATTGCGCCAGCATTGAACGCAGCGTGAATGCCGAACCTCTCCTCGAGATAAGGATTGGTCTCCGGATTCAGGTCGTATCTCCAGAAAAGCGGAGCGTGAGCACCTGTCAGCACAGGGTTCTTATATCTTTCGTAAACGCCGTTTACATATACCGGCTCGTTCTTGAGTGAAATCAGATTATCGTGATCGGCTTTGAGCCAATTAAGTCTTTCTTCAAAAGTCATAATAGCTAACTATTTAATATTCAATTATTCAGTTCTTATTTATGCCTTAACGGACACATCAATGTGAAATATCCGCGTCGGGTTATTGAATGTATTTCTTATTTATCCAATACAAATCTTATTTCTTAAGCATCAGCACTTTGGAGTTTTCCGAAAACTCTTTGAAATTCGCCGCGTCATCGGAATCAGGATACGCCGCAAAGTAATGTCCCTGTTTGTCCCACGCGTTTCTCCAAGTCAAGACATAAGAGACAGGAGAATCGCCGATTGCAGGAAGCAGGACATCTGTCCACCAACGCTGATAAGGTATGCCTTCAAAGCCTGTTTCAGACACTGCTATAAGTTTACCGTGCTCCTTTGCATAAGATTCCATATATTTCAAGTCCTCCGCAAGTCTCTCGACATAATGTTTGTTTGCGGCCTCCAGGCATTCAGCCTCAGACTTGGTCTCATCGCTTCTGTCAACATATTCGTAATGGTCAACGCCGATGATTTCCACATAATCGTCTCCCGGATACCTGCTGAAATACTGTGTGCTGTCAATTTCCGAATTCGGGGAATATGCCCAGACAATGTTCTTGAGCCCTCTTTCACCGGCAATATAGTCCCTTGTCATAGTATAGAGAGACTTATATTGCTCTGCAGTACAGAGTTTTCCGCCCCACCAGAACCAGCTTCCGATATTCTCGTGCCAAGGTCTGAAGATGACCGGAACAGGATTGCCGTCAGAATCCTTGAGTGAATCGAAGAAATCCGCTGCTCTGGACAGCCACATACGGAATGTTTCATAATTGCTTCCGCCGGAAAGCACTGATTCAACCACTGTATCAGTACTGATATCCCAGGAATCTCCGCCGGTGACAGGATTGCGAGGATGCCAGGAGAATGTGACTATACCGCCTTCCTCACTGTGTTTCACAGCTGCCTTGCGCATAAGGTTGAAGTCAACTCCGTCCAGATTGGCCGCATTGCCGAGCTCAATTCCACCAAGGTCAAACCCGACCATTGCCGGATGACTGCCGGTCACGAACTTCACGTCCGACCTTGTCAGAGAATCGCCAATAAGGTCCTCGACTTTCCAGGAATGCCCATAAACGAGAGCATCCTGATGAGCATAATAGAACTGCCCTGACGAAGCCGCGTCCGAGAGTTTTCTGACAAGGTCATTGGCTCCCTTGTCCAATGCGGGATTTCCCTGATTTCCGCCGGAACATCCGACAAGAGCAAAGGCCGTCATAAGCATTGCAGATTTAAGCAAGTTTTTCATATTGTCACAATTTCTTATATGTCAATCAATTACCATCTTCAATTGCGGCGAACATTAAGACGTCGCAAGATTTTGTTTACAGTATATTACTGCGGAGCGTTTTCATAAACCGACCTCAACGTATAGGATGATTTCTCCGAGAAAATCGCATCCTTGAGAGCCGGAATTATACTGCTTCCGTTCGCGATATATTCTCCGGTCGCGTGATCAATGAAGCCGCTTGTCTCGCGTCCGGTTTCCCTTGAGCCGTTATCCCACAGGAACGGAGCTATGCCATAATTGCGGCAGGCGCGATAGAAGAATTCCAAGTAGTATTTCTGGAATGATGTCTGTCTGGTCGTAGATCTGTTCACACATCCTGTCTCACCGAAATAAACAGGGATGCCGTTGTCGATGTATTTGGCTTTCAGTTTTGACATTACGGCTACCACTTCTTTCTCTCCGGCAGGCGCAGGATTGTTCTTGGCAGTATGTCCCCATTCATCGTATTTGGCTTCCAGAGTATAGTCACTCGGGTCGTAACAGTGAACAGCCACAAGGAGTTTGTCCTTAGCGGAATCTGTCGGGAGAACAAGATTCTCCATCGTGAGGTCCGGATTGGTGCAATAGCCCGGGATTCCGAGATACCTTGAAGCATTGTTTCCGCCGGTGGCTCTCACCACATTCACAAATTCCTGAACCCATTTGTTGATTACCGAGTACTGAGCACCGTTGTCTGTCCTGTTGCTACCCCAGCCCCAGCCGCCGTCGTGTACTTCATTGAAGGCCTCAAAAATGAGGAAGTCTCCCTTATCTTTGAACGCCTCCGCAATCTGTTTCCAGACAGCCTTGTACTCAGCGGTTATAGCCTCATACTCTGCAGCCGACGATGCCGCATTCTTGATATTCAGCCAATATTTGCTGTCAGCTCCGTCGTGATGGATATTGATTATGGCAATGAGTCCGGCTTTTTCAGCATAGCCTACGATCTCTGCCACCCTGGACATCCAGGCATCTTCAATCTTGTATTCCGGAGCCTCACCAATATGTCCCATCCACGTGACAGGGATTCTCACTGAAGTAATTCCCTTGGATTTAAGGCCATCGAATGTAACTTGTGTCGCTTTCTCATTACCCCAACCAGTCTCGTCAGCGACTCCGTTGTTCTGGGAATCCATCTGATTTCCAAGATTCCAGCCCAGACCCAATTTCTTCGCCATAGTCCACGCCAGGCTAGTTCCGGGTGTTATTTCTGCCAGAAAGTCTTCTTCAGGTTCTTCCGCCTTGGCATCCTGAGATATTGACACTTTTACCTTATCATTGCCGCAAACCACTGAAACATAAGCCGTTCTTTCTGATGAAGAAGTGTTGGCTGTTACTGTAACTGTCGCGTTGCAGACATTTTCAGAGAAAGTCGATGACGTCACTTTGCACCAATCGGATGCGCTGGAAACCAGGCTCGGTTTGGTTGAAGCGGTTATCTTGACCTCCGCGCTGCCGGCTTCTGATGTGAATGACAGTTCAGACGGGGTCACAGTCAAATCAACCTTCTTGGGCGAATCTCCTGACCCGCTTTCTTTGCCACACGCGCTCACAGTCGCGAGCAACATCGCGAAGATCAATACTTTATGCTTAAGAAAATTCATATTTTATAAAATCATATTCCGAGTATTCTATACAATCGATAACAGAATATTCTTTAATATATTACGCCGTCGCGGTTGATTACCTTGGAATTGGACAGTGCTGATTTCCAGTCAGCAGCAGTGTTGTTCCAACTGTATGAGCCGTCGCTGTTCTTGCAATAGAGTACCGGAGTCCCGTTCTCATAATTGCACCAGCTCATAAAATAGCCCCACGGAGCATCCTCGGAGAAATATCCGTCAATGTCCAGCAGATTGCCGAATTCGCTCAGCACAACCATCTTTTTGCCTTTCACAGAGTTATTTACGAACTTGAATGCAGCTGACTGAGTAGTTCCTTTTGAGACATACAAGTCTGCGCCGACGATATCGACATATTCGTCACCTGGATACCAGGAACGTGCGGTTTCAAGGTCCGTGCACAATTTGCCCGCATCGCTGGTCTGTACGGTCCATACCCAAATCAGATTGTTCAGACCGTATGTATTTTCCAGTTTGTCACGGAGATATTTCCATAGTTTCACGCAAGCGTCAGCGCCACCGTTTCCCCACCAGAACCAGGCTCCCCAGGTGTAGTCGCCGGCAGCCTCGTGCAAAGGTCTGAAAAGCACCGGAATGCCTGCGTCTTTGAGCAGTTGCATATAGCCTGCAAGTTTCTCTATCTGGCTGTCGATTACAGACCTCTGCCAGGTGCCTTCTTTCAAGGCTTCGTTGATATCGAAAGTAGTCTCACCGCTTCCGCCGCCTTTTCCAGAGGCATAGAATCCGTATTTGTTCAGGTCTGTCTCGCCCGATACGGAAGGGACTGACCAATGCCATCCGATCTGTACCACGCTTCCTGCAGACCAGGCATTCTTCACCGGGGTAATGTCCCCATAATCGGGACATTCGCTCCACGATTTTGCAGGCCAGTTGAGGAATATGTAGTCAAACCCGACGATTGCAGGATACTTGCCTGCAGATGTATTTATCAGGTCGGAATATGTAGTTTCCCACGCTGTTCCGCCCATTGCTCCGCTGAGAGATTTCTTGCCGTAATTTGAAAGCAGAAATGAATACAGGTTCTTTGCCTCAGTAGAAGCATTCGAGTTTGTCAGAGATATCTCCGGCTGTCTGTCATAGTCAGACTCGTCAGCCTTCCTTGAGAAGTTGTATGTGATTGCGCCGGCAGGATTCTGCCTGAATCCGCTGATTGCACCGTCAGCGATTGTCAATGTATAAGAAACGCCTTTCTGCAAACCGGCGATATTCACTGTCACGTCTTTATTATAAGCGACTGCACTTGAAATCGTGGCGTCGTTGTCCACCTTAACCTTGCTGGCGTCAGGCATCTTCACATTCTGGTCAAATGTAAATTTCACCGTCAGGGCATCGGAAGTCACCTCACTTCCGTCCTCAGGCGTAACGGCTTGCAGCACAGGAGCATCAGCCTCCGGTGTGTCCGGTTCAGATTTCTTATTTCCGCTGCAGGCCACCGACAGGATGCCGGCCAGTACTGTCAAGAAAATGTCAATTCGTTTCATTATAATGTCTATGATATATGTCTTTCTTCTCTTGAATCTTTTGTTTTCTGTCTCGAGCGATTCCTCGCTCCGCTGGAGCGAACTGAAGTTTGATTGGGGAAAGGATTCCCCAAACCCCTTCGGTCGCTACGCTCCGAATAGCCGGATCACAATGCTCCGAATAGCCGGGTTGCAAAGCTCCGAATATTCTGGTCAGCACACTCAGACAGGTCGCGTTAACTAGCCTAATACAAGCGCTTCACCAAAAACTCCTTTCCTCCGTCATACTCGAAATCTTCAATCCGCCATTCTCGAGCGATTCCTCGCTCCTCTGGAGCGAATCGAAGTTTGATTGGGGAGCGTACTCCCCAAACCCCTTGAGTCGCTACGCTCCGAATAGCTGGGTCGCAAAGCTCCGAGCTCTGCATTTTGTCCACGAAAACCCCTGTTTTTCCGGACAAAAGTTATTGTTTATTGTCCACCAAAAGTGTTTTTAAATACCTCTTTCGGTCGGGCCGATTCAAAATTTGGATCCCGGCAGCAGGGTCAGCCACTGCCGGAATAATATGTTACAGGAGTGCT
>CAVHJF010000047.1:0-15805 GCA_963636275.1 Acutalibacteraceae bacterium
GGCTGGAGGGTGGAAAAAGCGAAGCAATTGCTGCTCACTACGGACTTTTCGCTTGAGGTCATCGCCGAAAAGTCCGGCTTCAACTCCCTCAGCAGTTTCCGTCGCTATTTCACGGCCTCCTGCGGCACAACTCCCGCCGTCTACAGAAAAAAAGACACAACCAGGCAACTGCATTCCAATTAGAATCTTTATTCGGCTTTCCCCATCAAGGGTAGTTTGAGCCTGTTTTCAGCCCGAAAATTTGGAAAACGAAGACAAAAAAATCTGCCTGAAACGCACTTTAAGACTCAACTTATCGAAGCCTATTTCTTTTTGCTCCTTATTTTACGCTTCTATCTTGCTGATATTTAATAATTTACAAGCAAATGTTGGAATAAGAGATTTTTTTACGCTTATTATGCATCTCGGTCTGGAAGAAGAATCTGGTTTGCTTTCTCTTCGATGCGGGAATCATAACGCTCAATTCTTTATAATCAATTGATGCTTAGAAAATCTTTCAGAAGCATTAAATGGCATTTCATGGGAAATCAGTCCGTTTTTAAGTACATTTCTGATGTTCTATGTAAGTCTATCAAAAGGCACATTTTTCCGAACATTTCCGCAACGATTCAGAACATCTGCATTTCTATCCGTTTTTGCGACACAAATATAGCAAAAAATGTCGGCAGTTCACGTACCTGGTATGGATTCTTGAATATATCTACTTGTGAATCAGATACTATAGAAAACATGTAGCATCCATGGAAACCAGAAATTCATGCACGCCACCGTAAGCCACAGCATACCACAATATGCCGATATTCTTATTGTTTTTGCCGGCATGTACATAATTCGAAGCACAATTACCTAACAAAGCCCAAAGTGTCTATCAGAAAGGCAGTTTATGTGTTACGAATTCTATTCTGCCTACATGGATTCTGTCATATTTATGGTACCTACACCTTCAAAAGCTTTAAACACTTTGGTGTAGGAATGCTTCCCTTGCTCTTTCATTTCTCTGTCAAGGCAGACCTTCGCCCTTTCTACTGCCTGTTCCAAGCGTCCTTCATCAAGCAACTTTTTAACCCATGCCACATCTTGAACGTATTTCTCGCTCTTAAGTAATTTTGCCAATCTTATATTAGAGGAGGTAAAATAAGGTTTAATATATGGTGCAAGAACAAAAGAAACTTCACTGTAATTTTTCAGCAAGGCGGGATAGTCTACAAAGTGCAACAAAAGCCAAAACTCGAATGACGGCATACTTTCACACAAGACGACATGTCCGCCCCTAATCTTTTCCGACAAAGAATCAACGAATGCCTTATGTTTATCATGTTGCCCATCTTTTACAATTGTGTCCATATCGAACACGCAAAAGATTTTGGCATCAACATTCTTCGATAATATATTTTCGATTCTCATAGGGAAGATTTCAGTATAAGCGGACTCATCTCCAAAGTACTCCGGCCGGACATTGAATTTATATTTATCCGACAACGCATTTATGTGCTTGAAGTAATACCTTTCCGTATTCTTACCTCCGCTCACCACAAAAGGAGCCAAAGGCGCTATATCCCTCGTCCCATTGCCAACATCATCGTATTGAGGTACATGCGTAAAATATTGCGCATGCTCCGGTTCGTTCAGTTCTCTACTTTCCATCTCCCATTGTCGCTCCAAAACGTTTATTCCTATATGCTTCACGTATAGACGCAATGCGATTCACGCCTCTAAAGTCTGTCAGTTTATACAAATCTGTTACTCCTGATTTATTCTTCTCCGTAAACCAGATGGAATCCTTGCGGATCAAATCTCCAACTAAATCCAACAGGCCGTCGTTATGCGTCGTCACTATAACCTGACTCCTAGATGGAATCCGTAAGTATTCGAACAGAATTTTTTCAAGCAGCTTGGAATGCAAGGAGTTTTCAATCTCATCAATAGGCAAAAAAGAATTGTTGTGAACAGCCTGATATAAAGCTGATTCAATCCCAAAAGTTTTCAACGTGCCCAATGATTCTTCACCCAAAGAAAAATCATATGAATTCTTACCAAGTTCGTCTTCAACAGTGTGTTTAAAAGTTGTATTCAGTTTTTTATATGCCTTTTCAGAGATTAAGTGGGACCGCTCATCGTCCGAAACAGTATTATTATCCAAAATATATTTCACAACATCTTCCGGCAATTTCACCATGCTCTCGTCCGTAGTTATGTCCGTAACGTTGAAATCTGCAGTGCGTAGGAAATCCAGCAGGTACCCGACCAGAGCATTATCTTTAGATGTCATTCTCTGCGCATATCCTGTCAAATCTGTATTTGGATGGATTAATCCCATTATATGACTCCTCAGCCATAGCTTTGCTGCGTCAATCAACGGAAGGTTAGCATTTGCCTTGTCTCTTGCAACAAAGAAAGACATATTCTTCAAGCATTCCACAGCTATCTTCTCCTTAATAATGGAAGTCACCTTATCTCCATTCTGATTATTGAATGCGACCTCAGACTGTCCTTCGTGCATAACCCTTTCAAATAACATAATCGGTTGAGTGCTTTTATAATAAGAAAGTTTCTCAAGTATGACTTTTTGAGAATCCAACTCTAACTGATAATAGTACTTTGTATTGTTTACGAAGAACACCAACTCGAACTTCGTTGGCTCATTAATGGAAGAATCATTCAAACGGAAAGGACGAACCGTGGTTCCACGATCAGAAGAGCCAGGCTCATATGTCCAAAAAAAATCTAAAAAATTGAAGGCCTTAAGAAGATTTGTCTTTCCTGAAGCATTGTAACCATATACAATGCCAAGACGCAGCAAGCGAGTCTTGGAACTGTCATTCATTGTTACCACTTGGCAGTCTTCCGCAAACTTATCATTTGAAGCCTCGAAGTTTAAAACCACTTCATCTCTAAAGGATAGGAAGTTCTTTATTTTGATTTCCTGTATCATGCCATCATGTATTTGCGGCACAAAAATACAAAATAAAATTCATATAACGTAATTCTATTCTTAAAAAGAAACAAAACCGCGCAATTTTAACAGATAAAAACGCAAAATAAGAATTATAATAAAAGAGTGCTTGATTTCTCATTTTCACTAGGCTAAGCCTAAGACAATGACTACCAGCAATACTCATTCTGCCAAGCGTTTTGTCCACGAAAAGGGCGGTTTTTCCGGACGAGCTATCACTTCCAAGCGTTTTGTCCACGAAAAGGGCGGTTTTTCCGGACAAACTATCATTCCCAAACGTTTTGTCCACGAAAAGGCCCATTTTTCCGGACAAAATCGCCGCCCCGACTTAAGTGGTAATGTAGACATAAACAGTTTCGGCGGACTGCAGGCCGCCATAAGCAAAAAGCGAGTCAGGCACGATATAACCTAACTCGCTTTGCGGACTCTAAGTGCCGCGGTGTTCAGTCTTGTATGAATTGAATGCGCACGTCAGTGACAATGCGCGGAATGAGCGGGAATCATAACGCTCAATTCTTTATAATCAATTGATGCTTAGAAAATCTAATGTTCTTCCTCGTAAAAAGAAGAAATTACGACTTGTAAATTATTGAAAATCAATCAATAAGATTTCAATAATAGGTTAATACTCTTCTTCGTTAAAGAAGAAATCGTCTTTGGTAGGGTAGTCCGGCCAGATATCCTCTATGCTTTCATAGACTTCACCATCGTCTTCCAATTCCTGAAGATTCTCTATGACTTCTTCCGGAGCGCCGGAGCGGTTTGCATAATCTATAAGTTCGTCCTTTGATGCTGGCCATGGAGCATCATCAAGGCTGCTAGCAAGCTCAAGTGTCCAATACATATTGTCTCCTTTTTAATAATTATCTATAAATCAATGGTAAAAACCATTTAACCCCCTCGTAGGGCCGGCAAATATATATAAAAAATCCATACAATGAACTTTTTTTATATATTTTTGCATCAGAAAAAGACAGGTCCAGGAATTTCGGCATAATGAATTTCTGAGACCGCCTCAAAGAAGATACTATTATGGGATATATATCTGAAGAAATATACGACTCCGAAACAACATCTGAAATCGCATCACACGTAAAGGAAATACTGCGTCTGCTCGGCGAAGATCCTGAAAGAGAAGGGCTTCTCAAGACGCCTGAACGCGTTGCCAAGTCACTGCAGTTCCTGACAAAAGGATATTCTCAGAACGGGGAAATGATTGTAAAATCGGCACTTTTCGATGAAGAATATCAGCAGATGGTGCTCGTAAAGGACATCGAGCTTTATTCATTGTGCGAACACCATATGCTTCCGTTCCTCGGGAAAGCGCATATCGCCTACATTCCAAACGGCAAAATCACTGGGCTAAGCAAGGTGGCGCGCATTGTTGAAACATACGCCCGGAGGTTGCAGGTGCAGGAGCGCCTGACTGTGGAAATCCGAGACTGCCTGCAGAATGCGCTCAATCCGCTTGGAGTTGCTGTGGTCATAGAAGCCACACATACCTGTATGCAGATCCGTGGCGTGCAGAAGTCTAACGCAATTACCACTACATCAGCATTTTCCGGAGCTTTCCTTTCATCAGACAAAACCAGGAACGAATTCCTCAATCTGATAAAATAAACATCCTGCTCGTGTAAAAACTTGCAATCACAGAGAATTTTTAAAGTGGGAACAGACCTGAACGATAATACAATAATACACAGGACGGACTTCAGAGCAAGTTAAATACACATAAAAGTTATATATACCCCGATGCAAGATTATCTCTATTCAAAGTTCAGAGGACATCTGAAACACGAACCTACCGACAGCCAGGATGCGTTCCTGCATAAGGCAGGGGAGTTCCTGACTTCGGATGACGGAGATATCTTGATTTTGAACGGATACGCGGGAACAGGCAAGACTACGGCAATCTCCGCGGTCATTTCCGCCCTGACCGAACTTAAAATAAGAAGTGTTCTGCTCGCTCCGACTGGCCGCGCGGCAAAGGTGCTGTCAATGTATGCCGGTCAGCCAGCATATACAATTCACAAGCAGATATATAGGCAGAAATCAGTGGGCTCCGACGGATTCGGACAATTTTCATTGTCACCCAACAAATTGAAAGACACATTGTTTGTTGTGGATGAAGTGTCACTCATCGGAATTGACAATGCCGGCAATATGTCAACCGCGCAATTTGGTACGGGAAACCTTCTGGAGGACCTCGTAAAATATGTCAGGAACGGCATCGGCTGCAGAATGATACTGATTGGCGACTCCGCACAGTTGCCTCCGGTCGGACACGAATACAGCCCGGCTCTGGCACGAGAATATATGGACGGTTTCGGCGGTGTAAGCTGGTCCGAACTGACCGAAGTTGTCAGACAGCAGAATGAATCCGGGATACTCTACAACGCGACTATGCTTAGGACAATGATTGCTGAGGACTACAGTTCCGGCGGCAATCTATTTCCAGTTGACACGTTGGAGTTGTCAACCGACGGATTCACTGATATTCAAAGAATTACAGGAGGCGAACTCATTGAAGCGCTTACAGATGCTTACGACCATTACGGAGAAGATGAGACAGTAGTTCTGTGCAGGTCCAACAGGCGCGCAAACAAATACAACGCAGGCATCCGCGCATCAGTTCAATTCAAGGAAGAACGTCTGGTGCGCAATGACAAACTTATGGTCGTGAAGAATTGCTATCAGTTCACGGAAAACATCCAGGATTTGGATTACATCGCCAACGGAGACATTGTACGCCTGCTTTCAATCAATCATTATGAGGACCGCTACGGCCTGCATTTCGCTCAGGCAAGGCTCTCATTCCCGGATTACAATGATCAAGAACTTTCCGCAAAAGTATGCCTGGACACACTTGAGTCCGAGTCTGCATCCCTGACATACGAGCAGCAGAATGCTCTGTATCAAGGGGTTTTGGAAGATTACAGCCATTTATCCACAAAGAGGAAACGCTACGAAGCTGTACGCGAAGACAAATTCTACAATGCTCTTCAACTGAAATATGCCAATGCCATCACCTGCCACAAATCACAAGGCGGACAATGGCGCTGCGTATTCATAGACAATCCCTTCTGGCAGGATGAGCTTACAGTCGACGACTACAAATGGCTATATACGGCACTGACAAGAGCCGTGGAAAAAGTATATCTTGTCAATTTTAAGGACAAATATTTCGTATGATAAGTTCAGCATTATTACCTAAACGTTTATTTCTCGCGTTATCCATATTGGCTTTCTCGGCCAACATCTCCTTGGCACAGGACTTCAACCGCCTGCCAAGAGCGTGGAAATGGCTTGACAACGAGAAAGTTGCATTCAGTTACGACGGTTCGTTCACTGATTCGTCAGCATTCGCAGTCAATGCTTCAAATCACAAGACAACAGCAGGAATCAAGGCTCCGGCAAAATACACCACATTCCCGGCAAATCCGGAAGGGGCGGTTAACCTGACATTCTCTCCGGATTCTTCAAAGTTGGCATTTACCAGAGACAATGACCTCTATGTATATGATATACAGACAGATTCTGAGTTGCGACTGACGTTTGACGGCTCTGAAACAATACTCAACGGTTACGCATCCTGGGTCTATTATGAGGAAATTTTGGGACGCCCGTCCAAGTACAAAGCATTCTGGTGGTCACCAGATTCCAAGAAAATCGGATTCTACCGCTTCGACAACAGTTCGGTAAACGTTTTCCCTATATTTTCACCGTTTGGCCAGGACGGCTCGTTAAGAAACACGCGCTATCCTAAGGCAGGGGAGTCCAACCCTAAGGTCAAAATCGGCATAGTCTCAATTCCTGCGCTGAATGACAATGCGTTGCCAAAGACTGTATGGGCAGACTTCAACGAGAATGACGACCAGTATTTCGGAATACCGTTTTGGGGAGCGGACAGCAAAGATATGTTCATAGCAAGGGAACCGCGCATCCAAAACACCCTTGACCTATACCGCGTATCATCCGCAGACGGCAGCAAGTCGCATATTTATCACGAAGAATATAAGACCTGGCTGGACTGGATTGACGGTATGCTCTTCACAGACAAAGGATTATATATGGCGAGAAGTTTTGAGACAGGCTGGCAGCAAATATATTTCCTTTCATACGACGGGAACACATTGAAACGTCTGACAGACGGGCCGAACTGGAGAATATCCCTGAAACACGCGGATAAAGACGGAAATGTCTTTTTCACTGCCTGCAGGGATGCTTCCGTCCGCAACTGCCTGTATGAAGCAACAGTCTCCGGGGAAATTAAAGCATTGACTGACACATCGCTGAATGTCTCAGACGTAAGTTTTGCTCCAGATGGAAAGCATTTTGTCGCATCACTCTCGAATTTCACTACGCCTACTCAACTTTGGCTTTACGAAACGGCTTATGCTTCAGAAGCTTGGAAGTCAAGACGCCTCATAAATGACAATGTTGCAGGCGGAAAATCCGCACGTAAGCGTTTCAGTTCCAGGTTGTCATCAACAGCCTATCTGGTCGCGAATCTTGCCGGCCCTACATTCAATACAGACAATTATGCCCTTCCGGAACTCATCTATATAGAGAATGACGGCTTGAAATTGCCCGCATATATCGTATATCCTAAGAATTTCGATCCGGCTAAGAAATACCCGATGCACGTTGATATTTACGGCGGTCCTGACACTCCTCTTGTCCGTGACAGGTGGATTCAGCCAAATTCAAGCAACCAATGGTGGTCTGAAAATGATATAATAGAGGTTACAGCAGATTGCCGCGCAGCCGGACACAACGGGCGCGAAGGAATGGACCAGGTTTACAAACATCTGAACAATAAGGAATTGGATGATTTCAAAGCTTGGGCTCATTATCTCCAGTCATTGCCGTACGTCAAGGCCGACAAGATCGGCGTGGAAGGTTTTTCATTCGGAGGCACAATGACAACTATGCTTCTGTTTACGGCATCCGACTGCTATCATTATGGAATTGCGGGAGGCGGTGTTTATGATTGGGCGCTCTATGATACGCACTACGCCGAGCGCTTTATGGAAACGCCTCAGACCAACCCGGACGGATTCAGAGATTCAAGGGTAATCAATTATGTATCAGGATATCCTGTAAATTATAACGACTCAAGTACTGGTTTTTCTTCAGCCGGAAATCTCTGCCCAATAGAGCCCGTCATGCTTAAAATCACGCACGGTACCGGAGATGACAATGTGCATTTCCAGAATACGCTGCAACTGATTGACGAGATGCAGAAACAGGGCAAGAAATTCGAATTTATGATATACCCTGACGGAATGCACGGTTACAGAGGCTATCAGGGGGTGCATTTCCAGTCTGCCAACAGAGAATTCTGGCTCAAATACCTCTGCGAATAAAGATGTAGTCCCAAGTGCTCGAAGACAACATAAGTTCGGGGCTTAAGGTTCTACTGAAATAAAAAAAATGGATGGCTGAATTTTCAACCATCCATTTTTTATATACACATCATCAACTATTTGACGAACTGCTCTTTAAGCTTTCCGATCTTAAGATCCGCATCATCACCCTTAGCTCCGAAGTAGAACTTGATCTTAGGCTCAGTTCCTGACGGCCTTACAGTAACGACATCGCCATCCTCATCGAAGAACTGCAGCACATTTGAGGTAGGCAGACCGGTCTCTTCGGATTTGAGATAATCGACAACCTTAACAACCGGCGAACCGATAAGATCCTTAGGCGGATTCTGGCGCAGGTCAATCATAATCTTCTGAATCTCTTCTGCACCGGTTTTGCCCTTGCGCACAAGTGAAGTAAGACCTTCCTTGCGATATCCGAATTCCTTATAGATTTTCTGCATCAGTTGATAGAGTGTCATACCATTGTCGGCAGCCCAGGCAGCGCACTCGGCAACCATTGCACAGGCAATCTGCGCATCCTTGTCGCGCACATACTGTCCTGCATTGAAGCCATAGCTTTCCTCACCTCCACAGATGAATTCTCCCTCGTGCTCCTTGAGTTTCACGATTTCAGCGATATATTTGAATCCGGTGAGCACATTGTAAATCTTCACGCCGAAACTAGCCGCGATTTCTGCAATCAGCTCGGTTGTCACAATTGTCTTGACAACGTAAGTGCTCGGTTTAAGTTTGCCCAATTCCTTCCAGCGCGTAAGGATATAATAGGTAAGCATTGAACCAGTCTGGTTACCGTTGAACTGCACCATATTTCCGTCATTGTCACGCACGGCGATACCCATACGGTCAGCGTCCGGATCAGTTGCCATAACGATGTCAGCGTGCTCTTTTTCAGCTACTTCCAAAGCCATCTTCATAGCTGCAGGCTCCTCAGGGTTCGGTGATGCCACAGTAGGGAAGTTACCGTCGCTCACATCCTGGTCAGCCACGTGGAAAACGTGCTCAAAACCAAGTCTGTGAAGACATTCCGGCACGAGTCTCACACCGCAACCGTGCAACGGAGTATAGACGAATTTAAGTTCAGGATGATGTTTACGAGCCTCCGGAGTAAGCATAAGTGAAAGAATATCATTGAGATATCTCTCGTCAACATCCTTGCCCATCAGCTCGATTGCCCCACACTCTTCTTTAGGCTCGAAACGTACCTGTGAAGGGTCTGTAATCTTTGCGACCTCTGCGACAATATCCTTATCGACAGGAGACGTAATCTGAGCACCGTCAGACCAGAAAACCTTGTAGCCGTTGTATTCTTTAGGGTTATGGGAAGCCGTCACCATCACACCTGCAATCGCCCTCTTGTCCCTGATAGAATAACTAAGTTCCGGTGTAGGACGGATATTGTCGAACAGGAACACGTGGATACCATTTGCGGACATGACGTCAGCAGTGATTCTCGCGAAAAGTTTGCTGTTGTTTCGGCTGTCGTATGATACGCAGAAACGTATGTCATCTGTATTGATAGGGTCGCCGAAAGCATCACGACATTCCGCAGCGTGCGCCTTGATATAATTGGCAAGCCCCTGTGTCGCCATACCTACTGTATATTTGTTCATTCGGTTGGTACCTACGCCCATAATTCCGCGAAGTCCACCGGTACCGAACTCCAGATTGCGATAAAACGCATCCTCGAATCCAGCAGGATCCGTATTTCTCAATTCAATGATTTTGCCCTTTGTCTCCGGATCAAAATCTCCGTCGAGCCAACTTTGAGCAACTTCTCTAAAGTCTTTAGCCATAATATTCTGTATTAATTTGAATCAAAAATTTGCGTTGAAAGCCATTACGACCTCACACGACTACAACTCACAAAAATACAAACCTTTCTCATTTTTTGAAAGAAATATCAGCCAGATTGCCCCGATATTTTTCAAGGATTGTTAACTTCGCGGATGTTTCCGGATAAGCCATTATTCCCATAGAATGAAAATACCCGGGATATCATTATAAATCAATGAGATAAACAATATTGAATATGAAACAGATCAATTCAGTCAATGCACCGGCTGCTATAGGCCCATACAGCCAGGCTATAGAAGTCAACGGATTCGTATATGCCTCAGGCCAGCTTCCGATAGATGTCGCAACAGGAAAATTCCCTGAAGGAGGCATCAAAGAGCAGACAAGACAGTCACTTACAAATGTGAAGGCAATCCTTGAGGAAGCGGGACTCACATTGAAGAATGTAGTTAAAACCACTGTGTATCTTGCAGATATGGCTGATTTCGGTGATATGAATGAGGTATATTCACAGTTCTTCTCCGAGCCATTCCCGGCAAGGTCAGCCGTAGCCGTAAAAGCTCTGCCTAAAGGAGCTATGGTAGAAGTCGAAGTGATTGCCGCAAGATAATAACATACAATCAGATATGACGCTGTCCGATTTCATTGTCGAGCACTCTTCGGAAGATACCTCCCGCTTGATTCTCAACAGGAGCAAATGGCCCGACATTGATGTCGAGGCAGCTGTCACTGCAATAGAATGCCGCAGGAAAATCCGCACGAAACTTCCTGAATGGTATAATCTTCCAGAGCTTGTCTATCCGGACAGAATCAGTTCGGAGCAGGCAAGTTCTTCATATACAGCCTCATACAAGGCAAGTGTTGCAGAAAGGATTCTTCTAGAGGAGGCGCAAAGGACCTCCGAGGAGTCATCCTGCAACAAACATTTCCGTATAGCTGATTTGACAGGAGGATTGGGCGTTGACAGCCTTGCATTCTCCAGAGTATCCGGGAAGGTGCTGTACAACGAAATGGACGCAAAAAAAGCCAGTGCTGCGACACATAATTTCCCGCTGCTGGGAGCCACCAATATTGTTGTGACAAATTATTGTGTGTCAGAGGATTCACCGTTTTGGAATGTTTTGCGGGACTTTAATCCGGACCTGATATTCCTTGATCCTGCAAGGCGCTCTGAAACAGGCAACAAGGTCTTTCTCCTGGAGGACTGCAGCCCGGACGTGCTGACATTATTGCCACAAATATTCAGCATTACCGGGAATCTTCTTCTCAAATTATCCCCGATGGCCGACATCTCAATGTTAGTCAATCGTTTACAGGAGCACGGAGGCAGGACCAAAGAGGTTCACATCGTAGCCACAGGAGGGGAGTGCAAGGAACTGCTCCTTTGGGTTGTACCTTGTTCAGTTTCTCTGGCTGACGACACTCCAATTTTTGCTACCGTGGGAGGAGCTATGGCATTCAATGCTGATACTAATGCTTCTGGTGCTTCACCTTCTGCCACGGACAGTGAGACTGTTGGTTCCAATTTTGGACGGGCTGCGGTTGTAGATGACGCCGCTTACCGTTTGATAATCAACGAGAATGGACAAATAACCAGCCTTCCGTCTGATACAGAAGCCCATTCCGAACCCGTCCTGTTCAACAGCGAAGAAGAGTTCCTTGATTCCGGATTCTTATTCGAACCGGGTAAAGCGTTTGCAAAAGCGGGCGTTTTCAACACTCTATGCCACAAACTGAATCTTTACAAGGCGGGGGTATTTACACATATCTTTTTCTCGTCAGGCCATCCATCTCACGCTACGAATTCAACTCTACCAAAAAGAATAGACTATAAAGAAAGTGCCAGTCAACCCGATTTCGCAACGAATCCAACGCCACGAAATACAGCTTTCAACGATAAAGAAACTTCATTGCAAGCAGCAGCGACAGCTTCCGGAGATGGCAAAACGGTCAGTCTCCAGTCCTGCGGTAAACTGTATGAGATACTTGAGATAACAAAGTTTAATAAGCGTTCAATCAAAGAGTTCGCAATGAAATATCCTAACGCGGAAGTCACCGCAAAGAACATTTCAGTCAAGTCTGAAGCTCTAAAGGACAAACTGAAATGCAAGTCAGGAGGAAACATTCACATCTTCGGCATCAGAGTAGACTTCAGAAACGGAGGTACAGACAATTACCTTATAGCCACACGCAAATTAAACGCGCCTTCTGAATTCCGCGACAGTGACCGCAGTTGCGACGGCGGCATTAAGTGATTCAGAGCCAGGCTCATTCTTAGGATAAGGAGGGATATACAACCTGTCGGAAACAAGAGCCGCAACCTCTTTAGATATGCCGTTCGATTCGTTGCCAATCACTATTACAGCAGGAGCATTAACACCAACCTGCAAATCAGCAGCATACATATCATTTCCATCCAGGAACGTTCCATACACATTGCCACCCAACTTCAGTGTAGCTCTGCATACTGAAGGAATATCGACATAATGGAATTTCACACGGAAAATCGCCCCCATAGTAGCCTGAACAACCTTCGGATTGAACACATCCACAGTGTCGGGAGCAGCAAAAATCGCCTTGATTCCAAACCAGTCGGCAATTCTTATGATAGTGCCGAGATTTCCCGGATCGCGGATTGTATCGAGTGCCAGAAACAGCCCGGATTCACCTATACAATCACTTAAAGTTGATTCGTCTGAAATATTGATGTTTACAGGTTTATGCACCACCGCCAACACTGGAGACGGAGACGCCAATGATGTCATTCTGGACATAGCCGCCTCACCTGTTTCGTCGCTTCTATAGACAGTTTCTACACGGAAATGAGACTTCAATGCCTCGCCGACAAGTTTTTCACCCTCGACGCAGAAAAGTCCAAGTTTGTCTCTGTATTTTTTTTCAGATAGAGAACGAACCCTCTTTATTTCATTAGCGGAAACAGCCATATACCCCAATCTTTCAAAATCGAGGACAAATTTACACAAAATATCGTCACAATTTATCCCGCATTGCGCAATAGTCTGATGCGAAAAAGTTAAATTTGTATCTGAATTTTCGGGGTACTTTCTAACGCGCTGTGAATTCTTGAAAAAGAAACTGAATATATGCAAAATACTCAAAACGGCATTGTTTCTGGCAGTGCCGGTGTTTTTTGTTGCTTTTCAGTCCTGCAGCACAACCAAAGTACTCGCAGATGGAGAATACAGGCTTGCCAGCAACGACATCGAGGTTCTCAACGACAAGAAGTTCAATACAGGTCAGTTGGAACCATATCTGAAGCAGAAACCTAATTCAAATCTGATTTTCGGATGGAACCCGTTCCTGAACGTGTACAACTGGGGAGGAAACAAGAACACGTTTTTCCCTAAGCTATTCCGCAAACTCGGAAAAGCTCCGGTCGTTTATGAAGCCGATAAAGTGGATGCATCAGTAGAAAACATTTCACGTCACTTGGAGTACCTCGGATATTATGGTTCTAAAGTATCCGCCGACGTGAATGTCAAGAGGAAACTGGTTAAAGTCAAATATAATGTAACTCTAGGTAAAGAGTTTCCTATCAAAGAAATACGCTACACGCTCCCCGACAACAAAGATTTCACCGAAGTCTTTTATTCTGATACATCTAAAGTATTGGTGAAAGCAGGAATGCCATTGTCTGAAAGCGTGCTAGAAAACGAGAGCCAACGTTCGTCATCTTTTATGCGCAATGCCGGGTACTACGGCTTCACGAAGAATTATTATTTCTTCCAGGCAGATACATTGTCCGTACCGGGATATGCGATACTTGATTACAGGATAAACGAATATACCCGAAACGAAAGCGAAAAGAAAGCCACACCTTTCAGGAAATTCTATTTCGACGAAGTAAACATCACGTACCCGGAAAAGTTCAAGATTCGCGAAAAGGTTCTGACAAACCTGAACACCATAACGCCAGGCAACCTATATAGCGAAGTCCCTGTAAATAACACATATACAAGGCTTTCCGCCCTGAATGTCATAAGCAGCGTCAACGTGGATATAAGACAGACCGACACGAACAAGGTCAATGCGAACATCGCCCTCTCGACTTCACGACTTCAAGGATTCAAATTCAATATTGAGGCGTCATCGAATTCCAGCGGTCTGCTTGGCATTTCCCCGGGTCTGTCATATTACCATAAAAATATTTTCAGAGGGGGAGAGGTGCTCAATCTGAGTTTTACAGGCAATTTCCAATTCAAACCGCGGAGTTCAACCCGTGCAACCGAATTCGGAATATCAGCCGGGCTCAAAATCCCCAAGTTCGTATTTGTCCCAGTTAGACGATTCAAGAAAGCAGTCCCGTCAACCGAGGTCAAGGCGTCATATAACTATCAGGACCGCCCGGAATACAGAAGAAACATCATTTCATACAGTTTCGGATATACCGGCTCGTACAAAAAACTGTATTTCCAGTTCTACCCGACACAGCTTAACATTGTCAGGATGTTCAACATCGATCCGGATTTTTGGGAGAGCGTACTTTTTAACACCAGCATCAGGAGCGCTTACACCGATCACTTTGACATCGGTATCGGCGGTACCTTATATTATACCACCTGCACTGACGTAAACCCAAAACGCACATACCACTATTTCAAGTTCCAAGCTAATGAGGCCGGCAACATATTGTCGCTTTTCAATCCGCTTATCCGCAAGAACGAGATACTAGGGCAACGACAGATCTGGGGAACAAGTTATAGCCAGTATGTCCGTGGAGAGTTCTCTGCCGGTAAAACCTGGGTGTTCGGCAAGAATGATTCGCACGCAATAGCCACAAGATTCCTTGTCGGAGCAGGCCGCGCTTACGGAAACTCTACGACAATGCCTTTTGAGCAGCAGTTCTACAGTGGTGGAGCAAGCAGTTTGCGCGGATGGCAATCAAGAACTGTAGGTCCTGGAACGGCGGAAAGGGATACGATTTTCGTGATTCCTAACCAGACCGGAGATTTCAAACTTGAGGGCAACATCGAATATCGCTTCGGAATGTTCTGGAAATTCAACGGAGCCGTGTTCGCTGATGCGGGAAATATCTGGAGTTTAAGCAATAACGGAATGAGCGACTACAGCAAAGGACGCCTGAACAGATACAATTTCATCCACGGAATCGCATTGGACTGGGGTGTCGGATTACGGCTCGACCTGAGTTTCATTCTTGTCCGCGTCGATTTGGGTCTCGTTCTTCACGATCCGTCACGGGATGCAGGCGACAGGTGGGTCGGCCCCGACAGGTGGTTCCGAAAGAACGGCTATGCGGTGCATTTCGGTGTAGGATATCCGTTCTAACGTAATGTAAAACCTCTTTCGGGCGTTTTTCCCTTGAATCTTCTGGCTACGTTTTCAATCAATTCCTCGCTCCTCCGGAGCGAACTGAAGTTTTATTGGGGACCGTATTCCCCAAACCCCTTGGGTCGCGTTGCTCCGAAATTTTGTTTACCAGCCATTCCTTTTTTTTCAAGCTCCGAAAGGTCACGAGCTCCGATTTTATTGCTTTTTTAGTCCTCTTTATTGCTTATCGAGAATCGGGAGGATGGTAGAGATTGAGGAGGCGTGTCCACCCGCGGACACGGGTAGCGGGAGGGTGCCCGACGTAGACAAGTGGTCGAAGACCACGCAGAATACGTTGGGAGGGTCCGGAGTGAACGAA
>CAVHJF010000048.1:0-15408 GCA_963636275.1 Acutalibacteraceae bacterium
CGGCTGATGGTGTTCCGCAGTCTGCATAGTCTTGTTGGAAGACTATCGAACCACGCCCTTTTCCTCTAAGTCTCATTTCTATCTTATTTACAGTGCTTTGACTTGATATTTGTACCATGTTTTTGAAACCTTTTTATTATATTTTTGGTTCTTGTTCATCTGCAAAGGTATAGTATTTTCTTCTAAACGCCAACGTCTTTATTGAATGCTCATAATTACACACACTAAACTTTAGCTTAGGAAAGTGTCCGAAATTTATGCTACATTCCGGACACTATTCACAGTATTAAACTAACGGGAAATGTTGCTATCAAATAGAGAATGCAATAGAATCTTTGTTCGTAAATAGTGTTTAAAAAAGAGCGTGAAACACATAAGTGCTTGACGCTCAATATATGGTTGTGGAGATGGGCGGACTCGAACCGCCGTCCAAACACCGTATCAGATAGCTTTCTACACGTTTATCCGTCCTTTGGTTGTCGGCTCCAGAATGCCGGATGGCGGGCTGACTGGAACTTATCCTTTAGGTCTTGGCGGAGTTTAAAGGAGTCCCTCCGTGCATCCGGTTTGAATGATACCCCGAACCCAGAACATAACCGGCTTAAAGTCTGCGGGATACTCGTCAGAGTCGCAACCTTGGCGACCCGATTAAGGTGATCAACCTAGTTGATTACGCAGCGAGTGCATAGTTGTTGTTAGCAACTGAATTTATGGCCGCTGAGATTAGCGTGCAAACGTACCATACGCACGACGTGCTTACCACCCGAAGTCAATGCTGTCAAAACCAAAACATCCCCAGATGATATAATGCAAAAGTAGCATTTCTATTTTTAATACAAAAGTGCTTTGCCCCCTAATTTGGGAAAATTGAGATGAGCGGTATTGATAATTGACCGAACTTTCATAAATTTGTATGATTGTGTGACTTGTATTTTATACGGTTTCCGAACTTTTACAAAATTGGCATTATGAGAAAAATAACACTAATTGCGTTGACGTTGACTTGCTGTGTGTCAGCGTGTACGTCCAGTCAGAAGAAGAATTCTGTTCCGGTATATCTTGACGAAACTAAACCTATAGAGCAGAGAGTTGAAGATGCTCTTTCCAGAATGACTCTTGAGGAAAAGGTCGGAATGTTGCACGCTCAGTCCAAATTCAGTTCTGCCGGTGTCCCTCGTCTGGGAATCCCTGAAATCTGGTGCACCGACGGCCCTCACGGTATTCGTCCTGAGGTTTTGTGGGATGAGTGGAACCAGGCCGGATGGACAAATGACTCTTGTACGGCATATCCAGCATTGACTTGTCTTGCAGCTACTTGGGATAAATCTCTTGCCGAATTGTACGGAGTGTGTATCGGAGAAGAAGCAAAATATAGAAAGAAAAATGTGCTTCTCGGACCGGGAGTGAATATTTACAGAACCCCACTTAACGGCAGAAATTTCGAGTATATGGGCGAGGACCCGTATTTGTCCGGATATATGTCAGCGAAATATATTCAAGGTGTACAGAGCAATGGCGTTGCTGCGTGCGTGAAGCATTTTGCCTTGAACAATCAGGAGCAATGGCGTATGAACGTCAATGTGGCTGTAGATGACAGGACATTGCACGAACTTTACCTTCCGGCATTCAAAATTGCTGTGCAGCAGGGCGGTGCCTGGGCTCTGATGGGCTCGTATAATCTTTATAAGAATCAGCATTGTTGCCATAATGAGTATCTGCTCAATGATATTCTCAAGAATGACTGGAAATTCGACGGCGTGGTGGTGAGTGACTGGGGCGGAGTTCACGATACGGACCAGGCAATTACAAACGGTCTTGATATGGAATTCGGTACCTGGACAGACGGATTGTCGGAAGGCAAGAGCAATGCGTATGATTCATATTTCCTTGCAGACGCATATCTTGACAGGCTCAGAGCCGGAAAAGCTGATGTGAAGACATTGGATGAGAAGGTGCGCAGAGTTCTACGCCTTGAGATGAGGACTAATTTAAGCCCAAATCATTCGACAGGACGTTTTGTATGTGAAGAGCATTCTGCCGCAGCCAGAAAGATAGGTGCTGACGGAATAGTCCTTTTGAAAAATGAAGGAGATATTCTCCCGATAGACACGAATAAGGTGAAGAAAGTTCTTGTGGTCGGAGAAAATGCTGTGAAAATGATGACTGTAGGAGGCGGAAGTTCTTCATTGAAAGTAAAATATGAGGTCTCTCCTCTAGATGGAATCAAAGCTGCGTTTGCCGGAAAGGCTGAAGTGGTCTACCAGCGTGGCTATGTCGGCGATGTAGGAGGTGAGTACAATGGCGTTACTACAGGACAGAATTTGTCTGAATCCAGAGATGCGGCAACATTGATTGCTGATGCAGTTGATGCCGCAAGAGATGCGGATTATGTTATTTTTGTAGGCGGATTGAATAAGAGCAGCCATCAGGATGCGGAAGGCGGTGACAGATATTCATACGGCCTCCCATACGGTCAGGATGATGTCATTGAGGCTCTTTCCAAAGTTGCGGATAAGCTTGTGGTAGTGAATGTCTCCGGTAATGCTGTGGCTATGCCTTGGTTACCAGAGGTAAAGGCTGTGCTTCAGGACTGGTACATCGGCAGTGAGGCGGGCAATTCTCTCGCAGACGTGTTGACCGGAAAGGTTAATCCTTCAGGAAAACTTCCGTTCTCATATCCGGTTTCATTGGAAAATACTCCTATCAAGACGGAGATTCAGTATCCTGGTGTCCTCAAAGCTGGCGAAAAGATCGCTCAACAGAGTTATGACGAGGGGTTGTATGTAGGCTACAGGTGGTATGACAAAGAGAATGTTGCTCCGGCATTTCCGTTCGGATATGGCTTGAGTTATACTTCTTTTGAGTACGGTGAGGTCAAGCTGTCTGCCTCAAATATGAAACAGGGCGGGAAAATTACAGTCTCAGTGCCTGTAACCAATGTCGGAGAAAAAGCAGGTGCAGAAGTAGTGCAATTATATGTTTCAGATCCTGAATGTTCGGTTGACAGACCGGTCAAGGAATTGAGGGATTTTGACAAATTGTACCTGCAGCCAGGTGAAACGGGAACTGCGACTTTCGAACTTGATGCTGAGGCCCTCAGTTATTATGATGCGGATAAAAAATGCTGGACAGCCGAGCCGGGAGTATTCAAAATCCTTGTAGGTGCATCATCAGCAGATATCCGCTCTTCTGCGGAGTTTACATTGAGGTAGTAGCATGCTCCGATTTTAGAGGTTGCCTGCATCTTTAGCCTGAAAGAAAGACTAAAGGGTAGTAAATGTCTAGATAAAATAGCAAATTCAGAAGCAGTACCGAAGAATGTGCTAAATTCGGAGCTTGCGACCCAAGGGGTTTGGGGAATACGGTCCCCAATAAAACTTCAGACGCTCGAAAGTGCGGGGGCTCCAGAGATGGAATTTGAAAGACAGAGATTTGAAACTTTGAAAAGGATGATTGAAGCCGGAGAAGGAGGCTTGAAAATATAGATCAGAGGGCCGTATAATTAACGGTGAATAATTTAAAATGAATTTTCTTAAAACAGCGTATAAATCAACAGGACTGCTTTTGCGCATTTTAGCGTTGTCTGTTATTTTGACAATGCTGGCGTCTTGCAATTCCTTGAGCCGAAAATCTGACAATCTGCGTGGACAGGTCTCTATATCAGGGGCATTTGCCTTGTATCCGCTTGCTGTTCAATGGGCAAACGAATTTGAGGTCAGGTATCCCGATGTGAAGATAGACGTTTCTGCAGGAGGAGCAGGCAAAGGTATGACAGATGTCCTTAACGGGATGGTTGATTATGCCATGCTGTCAAGAGAATTGCACAAGGAAGAAGTAGAGGCCGGTGCAATAGCTTTTATAGTCGGTAGGGATGCAGTAGTTCCTGATGTATCTTCCAATAACCCTTATATTGATCTCATTAAGAGACAGGGAATTACCTCTGACCAGGCCCGCAAAATATGGGTGACGGGAGAAATACGTACTTGGGGACAGTTGCTTGGAACCAAAGACAAACATCCGATACACGTTTTCACGCGTTCAGATGCGTGCGGTGCGGCTCAGACTTTCGCCTCCTGGTTTGACGCAAAGCAGGAAGAACTGAGGGGAACGGCCGTTTATGGCGACCCTGGAATTGCGAAAGCCGTTCAGAACGACAAGTGGGGAATAGGCTTCAACAATCTGGCTTATGCTTATGATGCGCAGACACACAAGGTTTTAGCCGGTTTGGAGATATTTCCTTTGGATTCCGATATGGACGGAAACATAAGTCCGGAGGAAGATTTTTATGGGACAAAAGAAAGTCTGGTTCACGCTATAGAAATTGATAATTTCCCGACTCCGCCTGCAAGAAATCTGTATTTCGTGACTAAGGGAACTCCTAAGGATTCCGCTTCATTGGCATTTCTCCGTTATACCCTGAAAGAGGGCCAACGATTCAATGAGCCGGCCGGTTATGTGCAGATTTCAGGCAAGATGCTCAGCGAGAATCTCAAGATTCTCAGAACGACAAGGCGTATGTCCAGCGTGCGGGACAACAATACCCATAATGCCGTATATACATTTATCGGTGTCATCGCCGCAATTTTCATTATCTTCGGCTCAACAGTATTCCAACGTTCCTGGAACAAAAGACGTATATATCGCCAGCATTTGTCGTCGGTATTTATGTTTATCCTGACGATATCGTCCATCCTGCTGCTTCTTGCAATGATTGCCGGGCTCGCGATAAAATCAATGCCGATACTTCAGGAAAATTCATTCTGGGATCTGGTGACTTCATCGGAATGGAAACCATCTCAGAAAAAATTCGGCTTCCTTCCGTTTATTACTGGAACTCTGACAGTTACGTTGATCGCGATTTCAATAGCTCTTCCTCTGTCCTTGCTTACAGCCATATCATTGACAGAATATACAAAGAAATTTGTAAGAAAATTCGTGTATCCTGCCTTGGATATTCTTGCTGCAATACCTTCAGTAATATATGGTGTCTGGGGCATTCTGCTGTTGATACCGGTTACAGGTTACTCTCTGCTCACGGCATCTCTGGTGCTTTGCGTTATGGTGCTTCCGATTATGGTCAGCCTGTTTGTCGAGATATTCTCGTCGGTGTCACAAGACCTCAGGGACGCATCTATGTCTCTCGGTGCGACTCAGTGGCAGACAACCAGAAGGGTGGTGCTGAAGAAGTCGTTGTCCGGAATTTTTGCGGCAGTAGTGCTGTCATTGTCAAAGGCGATGGGCGAAACGATCGCGGTTATGATGGTGTGCGGCAGTATCCCGGCAATACCGAAATCATTGTTCAAAGGCTTCTACACGTTGCCGGCATTGATCGGAAACAATTACGGCGAGATGGCTTCTGTGCCTCTGTATGAGTCGGCGATAATGTTCGCGGCGTTGCTATTGCTTGTTATTGTGGTGATATTCAATGTATTGTCACGTGTGATATTGTATAAAGTCCAGAAAGGGGAGTGATGATGAAAAAAATGAAAAGTAAATTCATTGCCGAGAACATTGTCAAAGTCCTGATGTGGATTTCAGTGGCTCTCGTGTTCTTGATAGTCCTGTCCATTATATGGACCATATTCGTGAAAGGTATCGGCTCCATTTCCTGGGATATGATAACAAAGGCGCCGGGCAAAAATTGGAATACGACTGATGACGGCGGATTCCTCAATGCGATTGTCGGTTCATTGCTTGTCGTGGTTCCCGCTACGATTATAGCGATGTTCGTCAGCGTTCCTGTCGTTTTCTATATGAATCTTTACCGCCGTCGTTCCAACTGGCTTTCATATATAGCAAGGCTTGTTTATGACGTGCTGTACGGCATTCCGTCGATTGTATATGGAGCATTCGCGTTTATGATAATGGTAATGGTAGGAATGAGGGCTTCCGTGTTGGGCGGTATAATAGTCAGCACATTGCTCATTATCCCGATGTTCATAAGAAGCGGTGACGAAATTTCAAAGTCGGTTCCCGACGATATGATAGATGCCGCGTATTCTTTGGGCGCGACAAAGTTGGAAACATTGAGAGTCGTTCTGCGACAGATACTTCCGGGTATGGCGACGGCTACTCTGCTTGCAGTGGGTAAAGCGATAGGTGATGCCGCGGCGGTAATGTTCACGGCCGGATTCTCCGACTCTGTGGCGACCTCGTTGTCATCTCCGACAGCAACCTTGCCGTTGGCTATCTTCAACTGGATAACTATGCCGGACCCATTCCCGGGGCGAGCATACGCCGCGGCTCTGGTATTGACAGTAATAGTGCTAATTCTCAGTCTTGGAGGAAGATGGATTACAAACCATTTCACCAAGAACAATATGTAAAAGGAATATTATGGAACAGAATATAAAGAAAGATCCTCTCGCCGTGCAGAATCTCAATCTTTCGATTGACGGGCATCAGATATTGAAGAATATCAATCTGGTCTTTCCGGAGAACAAGATTACTTGTATAATCGGACCTTCAGGCTGTGGAAAAAGTACCCTGCTCAAAAGTCTGAACAGGCTTACCGACAATATCGACAATATCAAGATTGACGGTCGTATAATGATTGGTAATCAGGATATTATCGGAGCGAAATACAGCGATCTGATTGAATTGAGAAGGCGAATCGGTTTGGTTCCTCAGAGGCCGTGCCCGTTGCCTATGTCCATATTTGACAATGTGGCTTACGGCTGCAGGATTCACGGAATGTACCGCAAGAAAAGGGAACTTGCGGATGTTGTGGAGAAGTATCTCCGCGAGGTCGGTTTGTGGGATGAGGTCAAGGACAGGCTTCAGTCTTCCGCGATGCGTCTTTCCATAGGTCAGCAGCAGCGTCTCTGCCTTGCCAGAAGTTTGGCGGTTGAGCCTGATTTCATCCTGGCCGACGAGGCTACAAGTGCCTTGGATCCGGTTTCCAGCAAAACCATAGAGGACCTTTTCGTGAAATTGAAAGAGAATTATTCAATCATAATGGTTACGCATACACTCCGGCAGGCCTTGCGCATAGCTGACTACGCGGTATTCCTTTATCTCGGTGAAGTGATTGAGACCGGTGACGCCAAACAGGTGTTCAACGAACCGCGTGAGGAATTGACCAAGAAGTATCTTGCTGGCGTTTTCAGTTAGTTTTTATAACTTTGCAATCCATTTAAATCAGAAATATTGAAATGAGCGAACATCTGACGCATTTGAAAGAGCTTGAGGCTGAGTCAATATATATACTCAGAGAGGTAGCTGCCCAGTTCGGGCGTCCTTGCATATTGTTTTCCGGCGGTAAGGATTCCATAGTGTTGACTTACCTTGCTTATAAAGCATTCTATCCTGCAAAGATTCCTTTTCCACTTGTACATATCGATACCGGACATAATTTCCCTGAAACAATTACTTATCGTGACGAGCTCGTAAAGAAGCTTGGTGCGGATTTGATTGTGGGTTACGTTCAGGATTCGATTGATGAGGGCAAGGTAAAGGAGGAGACCGGATACAATGCGAGCCGTAATAAGCTCCAGACTGTCACCTTGTTGGATACTTTGGCTAAATACAAGTTCGATGCAGCGTGCGGCGGAGCCCGTCGTGATGAGGAAAAAGCTCGTGCGAAGGAAAGGATTTTCTCTCATAGGGATGAATTCGGACAATGGAATCCTAAGAACCAGAGGCCTGAGCTTTGGAATATCTATAACGGTATGAAGAATCCGGGAGAGCATTTCAGAGTATTCCCGATCAGCAACTGGACCGAGATGGATGTATGGCAATATATCTATCAGGAAGGCATCGAATTGCCTAGCTTGTATTATACTCACAAAAGAAAAGCATTCTTCAGAGACGGTCAATGGCTTGCTGCAGAACCGGATATCATTCTTCGTCGTCCGGAAGAGGAGGTTGTGGAGAAAGAAGTCAGATGCAGGACAATCGGCGATATCACTTGTACAGGATTGACGTTGTCTCACGCGCACAGCATTGAGGATATCATTGATGAGATTGCATCTTCTCGTGTCACAGAGAGGGGCGGAAGAGCTGACGACAAGCGTTCTGAGACCGCAATGGAAGACCGCAAGAAAGCCGGATATTTTTAATGGATGCAGGCAATGCGGTACTGCTGTCAGGGTGTGTGGATTCTGACGGTTTTAGGAAATGGTAAAGATTATTGAGATGGAAACACAGAATACTAAGGGATATTTGAATATGCAGCTGCTCCGTTTCACGACTGCGGGCAGTGTAGATGATGGAAAAAGCACATTGATCGGAAGATTGCTATATGATTCAAAATCAATTTTCGAGGATCAGTTGGAAGCTGTTGAGGAGGCATCAAGAAGCCGTGGCAATGAGGAAGTGAATCTTGCATTGCTTACGGATGGTCTTCGTGCAGAAAGAGAGCAGGGTATCACAATCGATGTCGCATACAGATACTTCGCGACTCCTAAAAGGAAATTCATCATTGCGGATACTCCGGGCCATATCCAATATACAAGAAATATGGTCACAGGCGCATCTACGGCGGACCTTGCCGTGATTCTTGTAGATGCCCGCCACGGAATAATGGAACAGACCGTAAGACACTCATACATAGCATCTTTGCTCGCGATTAAACAGGTGGTTGTTTGCGTGAACAAGATGGACCTTGTCGATTTCTCACAGGAGGTGTTCGACAAGATTGTGGCAGACTACAAATCTATGGCATCTTCCATTGAACTCGGCGAAGTTACATTCATTCCTATTTCGGCTAAATTGGGGGACAATGTAGTTAACAAGTCCGAGAATATGCCGTGGTACACGGGAAAGGCTCTTCTTGATTTTCTCGAGACTGTACAGTTGCCTGAGGAGGCGGAAGACAGGATGCGTTTCCCTGTACAATATGTCATCAGGCCAATCTCCACGAAGTTCCCGGATTTCAGAGGCTATGCCGGAAGGCTTGCGGAAGGCACCGTAAAGAAGGGTGACAAGATCAAGGTGTATCCTTCAGAAATGACATCTACGGTTACCGGCATCTATCTTGGCGAAAAGGAACTGGAAGTATCCGTTTGCCCTGAATCTGTTGATATTACGCTTTCAGATGACATAGATATCAGCCGCGGTGATGTTATCGTATCCGAATCCGGAATACAGCCTAAGATGGAGCAGGAAGTGCTGCTCAACGTATGCTGGTTCAGAAATTCACCGTTGCTGCAGGGGAAAAAGTATGTCATCAGACATATCGCGCAGCAGACTCTCGGCATCGTAAAAGAAATTGAATATAAAATAGATATCAATACAAGAGAGAAACAATATGGTGTAGACAAACTGGTGATGAATGACATTGCCAGAGTCCGTATCAAGACAGCTGACCCTCTGGTATTTGACTATTACAAGGAAAACCGCACAATGGGTAGCCTCATTTTCATTGAAGAGGGAACAAATGATACCGTTGGTGCAGGTATGATTGTTCCGGAAGAAATCTAAGTTTGTACGGATTACCTAAACCATCTTCACAGGATATGTCACTGTCAATTTCTTCAATGTCAATAGAGGAGCGCAAACAGTTCGCTTCGGAAAAGAACGCTGAATTCATCAACCAGTCTCCTGAAAAGGCCTTGGAATATTTCCTTAATGAATTCCCGACGTCTTCAGCATTGTCGTCAAGCCTGAGTTATGAGGACCAGACGATTACGGATATGATGGTGAAAGTCCGTAAAGACGCCAGGATCTTCACCCTTGATACAGGGCGTCAGTTCCCCGAAACTTATGAACTGATTGACCGTACGAACATGCAGTACGGAATCAGGATTGAAGTCTTCTTCCCTGATTATCAGCATGTCCAGAAAATGGTCAGAGAGCACGGAATCAACTTGTTCTACGACAGTGTCGAGTTACGCCATCTCTGTTGCAATATCCGCAAGGTGGAGCCGTTGAAACGAGCGTTACAGGGTGTAGAAGTCTGGATCAGCGGACTCAGGAGGGAACAGTCTGTTACACGTGCGAATATGCAGATGGTCGAGTACGACGCTGCTGACAATGTAATCAAACTCAACCCGCTCATTCTTTGGACAGAAGAAGAAGTGAAGGATTACGTGAAAACTAACGGCGTTCCTTTCAACAAACTTCACAAGCAAGGTTTCCCGAGCATCGGGTGCCAGCCTTGTACGAGAGCAATCCAACCTGGTGAGGATATACGTGCCGGAAGGTGGTGGTGGGAAGACCCTGAGCATCGTGAGTGCGGTCTGCACAGCAGGAAATAATGTTTCTGAGTTAGCAATATCGCACCAAACACTGTTTGAGCGGCAAAAGCCTGTCATTGGAGCGTCATCCGAACATCGTCAGAGTGGGTATCACTTCATCAGATAGTGATGTTTGTTTCAATGCCTGTCTCCCAGTCGATGACAGTGATTCCGGAGAGTTGGCCGGAGTAGTCCAGGTGTATCCTGATGTCATCAAGGTCTGCCTTCTCCCAGTCAAAACCAGTGTCGGCGATTATTTTTGACAAGTCATATTCTTTCCATACAGAATAATCTTCTTTAGAAACCAGACTTAATCTGAGGCCTGGTTTTTCTGTATTCTGTCGTGGCAGACGTACACTAGCTTCATTCTTGTCAACTCGATCTTCAACTGCTTCACAACTGAATTTACCGTTCAGGCTTTTTCCGGAATGAATGTCAATTCCTTTGATGTTTCCGTCAACAATAAATGTGTATGGGTAACTAGGCAAATTTCCCGAGTCATAACTGATAACCAGCTCAGCCCATTCCTTGTGCAATACCGGTTTGTAGTATTGAGATTCCTCGCTGCATTCAATAGCCTCTGTAGTCAGAGAAATCGTGCTGCATTCTTCTCCTACTGGTATAATGACATTGCGGACATCATAAACTCTTGCTGCCGGTAAACCTTGGGCGCAGATAATATGATTTGTTCCTTTCGGTACTTTTATCTGAACGATACCGGATTGCTCCTCCATAGGGTTTATATGATTGTCATAGGGCTCTGCGGCATTATCCACAATCAGAGTTATCTCACCGTTTTCCTTAGGAATTTCTCTCAGGTCAACGGACAGGATGCAAGGGCATCCGTGCCTGATTTCCTTTACGGAACAGGAAACAAACGAGATTAAGCACATAATTGCCAATGATGTCCGCAATGTCATAATATAGGATTCTTAGATTGTGATCTCTTCTTCGATTCCGGTTTCCCAATCGATTACGCTGACACTGAAAGTGCACTCGTAAGATGTTACAGGTACATCAGGACTGACTGAGCCGGGTCTGGTAATGGTAAGATTGTTGACAGAGTATGTCTTGTTGGACTCGACGGCAGGAATTGAAATAGGGTAATAATACTTCTTCTCGCCGAGAGTGGTCTCCACCACAATTCGGGTGAATCTCGGACAGAATTCTTCCGCTTGCGAATCTTGTTCTGTACTGTTCGGATATACATAGAAGTTTGCCGGCGTTGAATATGGTGCGTCAGATGTCACTTCTGTATCATTTGCGCTTTTGTAAAGCAGGTCTTTAGCATCTTCGTCGCAGAATTTTGTTTTATTGAGCCATAAGGTCGGATTGGCGTTCTGCCCATAGTTGATGTCTCCGGCTGCGTTAATGACATATATGCTGTTGATTTTGAACGCTGTATTCTTATAAGCCTCGGAAGTGAAATCGGCAGTTATCTGTTTTACAGACAGTTTTGCGACTAATCTTTTGACCGGAATCGCTATGTTTCCGGCAGCCTCTAGTTTTGCGCTTACTTTTCCGACCATCACCAGCCCGTCCGTGCTGTTGTCGGTAAGCAAAGATGTTTTGGCCAGCAGGTCAGTCTTTGTTGTTATTGAAGTCTCTGCCGGCGCATTGACCAGGGCATAAATTTCCCTTTCGCCGGTTGTGCAGCTGACCTTTATTTCAGAGGCTGCGTCAGCGTTTTTATAAGCATCGAGTGAACCGTCATTTCTGAATACGAAAATCTGGGTGTTATTGACGGCAGTCTCATTCACCTCAGAACCGCCAGCTTTAGTATAAGCCGAACTTGAGATGTTGAATTTCATATCGACAGTTGAACTTTCAGTGCCGATTGTGTTGTAATTTTTGTTGCAGGAAGATAATGTCCCTGCGATGATGACCGAAGTGGCCATCATTGTACTTAATGTCTTTAGTGTCATACGTTTAATGTTTTTTTTCTAGATATCTATTTTCTTGAAGTTTGTTGCAAAGTCCGAATTCTGGAATTCTCCCAGACTCTTAAGGTCGTTTTGTCCTGAGTCTTATTCATAATTAGTTCCCTTTATGTTATGGGAGTCATTCGTTGTCGGAGTTGAGTCCGAACATCTTTATCAAAGCTGATATTTCAGGGTCCAGGTTACCGCGATGAACGTAAGAAGGATTCATACTGCAAGCGATTTCATAATGCTCTGCTGCCGTCTTATATTTTCCGGTCCTGCTGTAAATGACTGCAAGCATATAATGCACCTTGTCCGTTTTGTCCATCTTGTTAAGGAGAAACAATGCACTGGCGTTATAATCCATTGCACAATAGGCAACTGCAAGGTTGAAGTCTTCGTATGGCTTCAATCGTGTGATTGCACCTGCATAATCTCTGTCAAGAATTGCCTGAACCCCAGCCATATACGCAGTGTCAATGACAGTTGTAGTCACAGTGTCAAGCACCATCCCTTTCCGATGCAGGTAGAAATCGAATTTTACAACCCTCAATTTCGGATATAATTTCTCTCTCAAGTATTTGTAATACCCTTTGAGAGACAATGACTTTTCCCTCTCATCCAAGTTT
This sequence comes from Acutalibacteraceae bacterium, assembly GCA_963636275.1. GTDB lineage: Bacteria > Bacteroidota > Bacteroidia > Bacteroidales > UBA932 > Cryptobacteroides. Next base: position 12,730 of record CAVHJF010000048.1, read on the forward strand.
GAAATGCCTTTCAGACCGGCGTAATCGTTCTTCTCTGCATCGCCAAGCAACGTGTCCTTCTGGACAAGTGCGTCAAGCATATTCCAGTTTTCACCATTGCTCCTTGATGTGAATCTGATGTCATTGACATTAAGCATTTCTCCAGTCTTGTCGTTCCAAGAATCATCATAGGATAATCTCATTCCTTTTTCTTTTCTCAAAGAGTCCCTGCTTTGTGACAGGTATCTCTTGAAATAATCGGAAATGGAGGCGGCACGTTTTCTGGCGAGCTCGTCGTTCAAACTTTCCTTCCCTTCCGGCGAGCAGGAGGCGGATACCGTTATCGAATCCATATCAAACTCCTCATTCAGCAACAGATCTGTCAGATTATTCTTAATCCGTTGAATCTCAGACGCATTGTTTGCAAGATTGAGGTCAATATCGTATTTTCCCGGACTGAACTCGACGTAACTGGCAGTGTTTGCTTCAACTCTGCGCGAAATGGTCACCGTCATATATTTTTCTGAGAGGTCTGCAAAAGAACTCAGAGAACTTATATAATAAGTCAACGGGTCGCTTTGCGGTATCCGGAGAATCTGCTGGCCATCCTCCATAATGGCCCCGGCAATCCTGATATCAGCTTTCTTTAACTTGGGAAGCGTGTTTATCGTCTGGGTATAATTGTATATGAAGTCGCCTGATTCTGAAATTAGTACGGTATCCAGGCGGATGCCTTCATTTACAATCGGAGCCTTTACGTATTTCTGGAACATCTTTCCGGTCCGACTCTTTTTCCGTTCATTCCTGGCAACCAGTAATTTATTGGTATAGTGTTCGATGGCAATGTGTTCCGTGACACCATAGACGGAAGCGAATTCTTCATCGGAAACGAATGTGGAGTCATTTCTGTATTCCCATAGTTTCGGTATGTTCCTGCGGATGAAAATTTCCAGTTGTCTGACATCAATGAATTTGCCGTCGTCATATACTATCGATTCAAGGAACTTCCTATATTGCTCATATCCTTTGAGTTGCCTTTTGCGATACTGCGCACCAGTTATGACAATCTTATCCAATGCGGAACTGTCTCCGAGCCTATAAAGCTCAGGTGTAAGTTGCAACTGCCATCTGCTGTCGCGCATCTCCGGCGGAACCGACACTTGAAACTTCAAATCCACCTTGCCGTGTCTTTCAGCCACATTTCTAAACCTTGCTGTAACTTTCGCCGCCCTGATTACATCTGTAGCGACCATCTCTCCGTTCTCATCTTTCACTGCATTCATAATCAACGTCTTTTCCGGGATTTCGACCTCAAGGGTGTCGCTTTTATCGCTTTCCGATTCTAACAATGGGATGAACGTTTCTTCCGGAATCGATAAATCGGCTTTAATGTTATTCGCCTCGAGGTTGCTGATTTTCTTATGCACGCTACATTGAGTCAGAAGAACAGCGAAAGTTATCGGCAAGATCAGTTTTTTCATTCGGTTATAATCTTGGTAATACTTAATGTTCTCTCTATGAATTAATTCTCTCTGTTGAAAAAGATTAGAATGTCTGCGTCGAGTCTTCGTGTTCGACAATGTTCAACCTGTTGGCGAGCACTTCGTAGAACTGTTTCTCAGTACCGTCGGACCCCTCAAATTTTTGACTGCGCATCCTTCCGAATATGTGCAACAGCGAACCTTTTTCGATTTTCCGGAAGTCAGGCATTCCTTTACCGTTCCAGGCAGAGACTGTATGCCAAGTAGTCTCTATTACAGGAGTGCCGTCTTTTCCCTTGTAAACATAATTTGTTGCCAACGAAATTCTGGCGACCTCATTGTCGCCGACTTTTTGAATCTTGATGTTTCCAACGTTTCCTCTCAATTCGATTTTGTTGATTTGTTCCATAATAATCAAGTTTTAGTTAAGGTTCAACGATTGTGCACTTCGTTTGACCGGAGGCAAAGTAAAAGAGGATATTCGAACGGAAAAAGGAAATTAAAGAAACAGAAGAGTGGTTTTTACAATTATTTAATAACGGAGAAATGCCATGTATGATTCTTAAAAGTGGTCGGATAATTCTTAAATGCCGGCAGTGGTAATTGAACGCTGGTGTCGAGGATTTTTAAATGTCTATGAAAATCGTCAAAAAGTGTCAACGTTGCCGATAAATTTAAGAATCGTGTATTTCTGATGCAGTTCAGCCACTTTCTGGCGAATCATAGAAAAACTTTCACAATATTTCGGGCCCAGGAGGAAATTGTCAGGTTTTACGACTGTGAAACACCGTTTGCTTAATTCTCGTGTAAAGAAATTGTAACAGGAATTCTTGAACAAACGTCCTTAGATAGTATAATTAAATGTTGATAATTAACACTTTAACAATATGGCTGAATACAAAATCATTGAGAATTCCGATACGAACGGTACATCCTGTCTCGAGTGCGGAACAACTTTATACGGCCGGGCTAACAAACGGTTCTGCTGCGAGTCCTGCAAAAACCGATATCATAATAAGAGGTATCAGGCGGAGCGCAATCTCAAGTTGAGAATCAAAACAGTGCTTGACCGAAATTATATGATTCTCTCCTCGTTGGTTTCCGGAAATGTATATTCTGTGGAGCGGCAGGATTTGCAGTTGATGGGTTTCAATATCGATTATATGACTGCATTCAGTAAAATTCATAATCGCGAATGTTGTTCCTGCTATGATATTTC
>CAVHJF010000049.1:0-14966 GCA_963636275.1 Acutalibacteraceae bacterium
AGGGTGAAGCCATTGTCCGTGTCTTATGGCATAGGCCAGGAGCAGCACGATTCGGAGGGACGGGTGATAACGATGGAGTTCCCGGAGTTCTATTTGGTCTGCGTCTATGTGCCTAATTCTCAGGAAGAACTGAAACGCCTGCAATACCGTATGGAGTGGGAGGATGCTTTCCGGGGCTATGTGTGCGGTCTTGCCGGGCGCAAAGGTGTGATTATTTGCGGAGACCTCAATGTCGCCCACAATGAGATTGACATAAAGAATCCGGCTTCCAACAGGCATAATGCGGGATTTACTGATGAGGAACGCGGCAAATTCAACGCTTTGCTGGATTCCGGTTTTATCGACTCCTGGAGAATGTTGAATCCGGACACCATCAAGTACTCCTGGTGGTCATACCGCTTCCAGGCACGTCAGCGCAATGCTGGATGGCGTATTGACTATTTTGTGGTATCCGAGTCGCTTCGGGACAAGATTGCCGGTGCGGAGATTCATAATGAAATCCTGGGCTCCGACCATTGCCCTGTCGAGCTGGTCATCCGGTGATTTTTACGGTGCGTCTGCTTTGGAAGGAGCGGTTGATTGACCATTTTCAAAGAATTTTGCAGCAAATTTGGTAGGTAATGTCTAGGTGGTATCTCAGGGGAATATCATAGAGAATGACTCAAGGCGAGTTGTATCGAATGTCGCAGTCGATACTCTATTGAATGTTTTTAGAAAATTTCTTTCATTAAGGCGAAAAATTATTTCAATACTGGCAAAATGTTTTAATTCGTAGTTCTAACGTTTTAGATTGTTGAAAATCGTAAAAATAAACGCGGTTCATATTAGAAAATGTAATGCCTGGCTCTTGTAGAAGCCGGGCTTTTTTCTATCTTTGCAAAAGTTATAACACGAAGTGCCGGATGTTGACTTGCTTGTCCGGACTTTTCCAAACATTTTTAATGCCTGATGAATTCTAAAATCAAGTTTGCAGAGGGCCTCTGGAACAGCGAGATAAATGTCGCTGATTTCGTTTACAGAAACATAGCATCTTATGAAGGAGATGCGTCTTTCCTCCAGGGTCCGTCAGAAAGAACCAAAAAATTGTGGAATGAATGCCTTGAGGCTCTCGATGAAGAGCGCGAAAGGGGTGGAGTCAGAAGTATCGATCCAAGTACAATCTCCACCATTACCTCACACGCGGCAGGATATATCGACAAGGAAAATGAGCTTATTGTCGGCCTGCAGACGGATGAACTGCTCAAAAGGGCAATCAAACCATTCGGCGGTTGGCGTGTAGTAGAAAAAGCTTGCCACGAAAACGGTGTTGAACTTGATCCTAAAGTAAAGGAAATATTCACACATTACAGGAAATCGCATAACGACGGAGTTTTCGATGTCTATACTGATGAAATCCTGAGTTTCAGGAAGTTGGGATTCCTTACAGGTTTGCCTGACAATTATTCAAGAGGACGTATCATCGGAGATTACAGAAGACTTGCCCTCTATGGAATCGACCGTCTGATTGAGGCTAAAAAGGCAGATATGGCGGCTCTGACCGGACCTATGACCGATGCCAAAATCACTCTGCGCGAAGAGGTTGCGGACCAGATTCACGCCTTGAACGAGATGAAACAGCTCGGCGAGATGTATGGACTGGAACTCGGAAGACCGGCAGAGAATGCGCGTGAGGCTGTGCAGTGGGTTTATATGGGTTATCTTGCGGCTGTCAAGGAACAGGATGGCGCGGCAATGTCTCTCGGCAATGTTTCGTCATTCCTCGATATTTATATCAACAGGGATCTTGAAGAAGGTCTTATTGATGAGGTTTATGCTCAGGAACTTGTGGACCAGTTCGTGATGAAGCTCAGAATGGTGCGCCATCTCAGAATGCAGTCTTACAATGACATCTTTGCCGGCGACCCGACTTGGGTGACTGAGGCACTTGGCGGCAGGTATAATGACGGCAAGATCAAGGTGACAAAGACATCATTCCGTTTCCTCCAGACATTGTACAATTTGGGACCTGCACCGGAGCCGAATATGACTGTTCTCTGGAGCACATCGCTTCCGGAAGGATTCAAGGAATTCTGTGCGAAAGTGTCTGTGGATACAAGCTCTGTCCAGTATGAGAATGACGATCTTATGCGTAAGATCCGTGGCGAGGAGGATTACGGTATCGCCTGCTGCGTATCATACCAGGCAATCGGCAAGGCATTCCAGTTCTTCGGAGCCCGTGCGAATCTCGCCAAGGCGCTTCTGCTTGCAATCAACGGCGGACGTTGCGAGAATACAGGCACATTGATGGTTCACGGCATTGAGCCTTTGAAGAGCGATGTCCTTGATTTTGACGAGGTTGTAGCTAATTATAAGAAAGTTCTGCACGAAGTGGCGCGCGTTTACAACGAGGCGATGAACATTATCCACTATATGCACGACAAATATGACTATGAGCGCTCTCAGATGGCATTGATTGATACAAATCCTAAGATCAATCTTGCATACGGAGTTGCCGGTCTTTCAATTGCTGCCGACTCGCTGTCTGCAATCAAGTTCGCGAAAGTTAAGGCGCACCGCAACGAGGATGGCCTGACTGACGGCTTTGAGATTACAGGTGATTATCCTTGCTTCGGCAATGATGACGACAGAGTTGACCTTATCGCGAAGGAACTCATACATTATTTCAGCAGCGAACTCAAGAAACTGCCTGTTCACAAGAATGCTGAGCCTACGCTCTCCATCCTCACCATCACATCAAACGTGATGTACGGAAAGAAGACAGGTGCTACGCCTGACGGACGCGAGAAAGGCAAAGCTTTCGCTCCGGGTGCTAACCCTATGCACGGACGTGATTGCCACGGCGCTATAGCTTCGTTGTCATCTGTTGCAAAACTGAACTACGACGATGCGCAGGACGGAATCAGCAATACATTCTCGATTGTTCCGAAATCGCTCGGCCCGACTCCGGAAGACAGAGTTGACAATCTTGTAACAATGCTCGACGGCTATTTCACCAAAGGTGCGCATCACCTCAATGTGAATGTTCTTAACCGTGAGATGTTGGAGGACGCGATGGAACATCCTGAGAAGTATCCTCAGCTTACAATCCGTGTTTCCGGCTATGCGGTCAACTTCGTCAAATTGAGCCGTGAGCATCAGCTTGAAGTTATTGCAAGAACTTTCCATACTTCAATGTAATGATTGAACATAAATATAGAGGATTATGAATATCAATGTACATTCATACGAATCTATGGGGACTTACGACGGGCCTGGACTGAGGCTCGTCGTTTTTCTTCAGGGATGCCAGTTCAAATGTCTGTATTGTGCGAATCCGGACACGATTCCGTGCAAGGGAGGGACTCCAACGTCTCCCGAGGAAATCCTGCAGATGGTGTTGAACCAGAAACCGTTTTTTGGACGCAGGGGTGGAGTTACATTCTCGGGTGGTGAGCCGACTGTTCAGGCGCAGGCGTTGATTCCTCTGTTTAAGTTGTTGAAAGACAAAGGAATCCATATTTGCCTGGATTCTAATGGAGGAATATGGAACAGCTATGTTGAGGAACTGCTAGGCTTGACGGACCTGGTGCTGCTCGATGTAAAGGAATTCAATACCGAACATCACAGGCGAATTACCGGGAAAGGCAACGAGACTACTCTAGCGACGGCGGACTGGCTGGAGCGTAACGGCAAGCCGTTCTGGCTGCGTTATGTGCTTGTCCCGGGCTACAGCGACTTCGAACAGGACATCAGAGCCCTTGGGGAGCATTTCGGAAACGGCAGATACAAGATGCTGGAGCGTGTCGAGATTCTTCCTTACCATACTCTCGGTGTCCATAAATACGAAAGTCTCGGTCAGGAATATATGCTCAAGGACGTTCCGCTCAACACTCCACAGCAACTCGCGGCAGCAGAATCGCTGTTTAAAGAGTTTTTCAGTGCTGTGCGGGTGAATTGAGGCTGAGCCCGTTATTCTTTATCTTTCACGCAGCGGTTGCTGTGACGTTCTGTTCTGTGACAGTTTCGCACTTCATAGGTGTCGTAACTGTTGAAGAAAAGGCATGGTGCATAAGCGCTTCCGTCATTGTCTCCGCTCCAATAATAACCCTGTGCATAACCTTTCTGCTTATTGAGGAATACTGACGGAACTGAATCCGAATAAGGTTGACTGCCTGAAAACCAAAAGCCGTGAGTGCTTATGCCGAGGCGCTGTGTCTCGGATGAGTGATTTTTTATGACGTTGGTGAATTCACTGGCGGTAGGAAGCCTCCAACCGTCCGGACAATATCTTGTCGAACCCTCCCATTCATAAGTATCTCCCTGAAGGTCAAAATACTCTCCATCCTCTCCGCAACTGTCATATCTCATCCATAACAGACCGTCAACTTCTACGCTTCCTCCATAGAAGAAATTACCGTCCTTGTCGTAAAAATTGACACCGCCGCCTACTGTTGAATATGTGTCTACGAGCCAGTCCAAGGATTGCACCTGAACGTTGAGCCCGTGTGATGAAGCGTCAAAGAGATCAAAATGAGATAGAGACGTGTTGTTGCGCAAGTCTATGTCAGAAAGCCCGTTATACCTCATGGAGAGATTCGTTAAAGCTGTGTTGTTGCTGAGGTCCAGGGCGGTCAGGTACTTGCAGTTGTCTGCCGCAAGTTCTTTGAGGCTTGTGAGGTCAGATATATCCAATGTCCTCAGCGGGTTGTTGGAGATGTTCAATGTCTCTATGTCGGAACAGCCTGTCAGGTCGATTCCTTCCAGATTATTGTTGCTGCAATCTACTTCAACCAGGGCCAGGTTGGAACTCAAATTGAGTTCTCCGGTAAGATGGCTGTTGCAACGTAATTTTTCCAGATTGCTGAAATGTTCTATGCCGTCCAGACTTCTTATAGGGAAGTATGTCGTGAACTGGCTCAAATCAATTTCCTTGACTTCAAGAGCTTCTTCTATGGAAATGTGTCCGTCAGAGTTCGAGTCGCAGTTGATAATGAGGTATCTGCTGAAATTTTCGTCCGAGAACTGAACCCAGTCGATGCTGTGTGGAGTCAGTGACGAATAAGTCGAACCTTTGCTTACGCCTCCGCTGCTTATGAAGAGACATACGCTTGCGCCCAGGTTTTCCTCGAAAAAGTCGTTGTTCAAGCCTTCCGGCAAGAATGAAATTGTGATACGGCCGTTCTCCTGGGTGAAGTCCTTAATCTTGAATGAAATGCCATCGCCTGCGGACACTTTGGTGAGATTGGTGTACACACCTTTAAGTGTCAATGCTTTGTCCCAGATATCGGCGAGTTCTTCTGCCACTGAGGCGGGCTGTATGTCATAAGATATTTCAGCCTCCAGAGGTGTATAACCGTCGCGGTATTCAGTATAGTAGATAGGGCTGCTTCCGTCAGAATAATAAGGGACGAAAGTTATGGACTTGAGTTTTGACGCGATGGCTTCAATCTTTTTGTCAAGTACGTTTATGTCGTTGCGGCTAATTGATTTTTTTACCTGCCCGACTTCGGACTTGAGCCCCTCCACTTGAATGTCCAACTTGCTCAATGCCTTGGAAACCGCATCCTTAGCCTGCAAAGCGGCAGTGTTGGCTTTAAGAATATTCAAGGCGAAATCTCCTTCAATCTTGCCGTTGTTATCGGTGATTGCTCCTGAAAGGGCCTGTGAGTAAGCGGAATACAAGTTGGATAGCGCGTCGGCCATATCCCCGTGCAGGTCATTTGCCTCTGACTTCAATGTCTCGAGTCCTTCCTCATTGTGCGCAAGGGCTTTGGTCGGAGTGTCTATCAGAGTATCAGGCACGGCCTTCAAACTTTCCAAATATGTTTTCTGTGAATTGAGAGTGCTTGTCAGCGACAGTGCAGAATAAGAGAGGAGTGAATCCGCTTTTGCAATCGGCTCAAATGCTCCCAATGAAGGATTTATCCAGTTGGCGATCATATTCTGTACAACCGGAATCTTGTTTGGAATCTTCTCGCTCCATATTTTGCGTAAGGTTTCAAGCGCGTCGGAGATGGCCACCGCATAGTTCTCCGCAATCTTCTCTGTCGTTTCAGAAGTTATGCGGTATGAAATCGGAAGGAGTGCAGAGTTGAGGTTTGCCGATGCCTCTGAGCAAAGGACTGAATACGTGTCGGCAAGCATATTGTCCAGACCTTCACCCAAAGCGGAAACTGCCGCGAAATCAACGGACAGGGACTTGGCGTAGGATAGAGTAGAGATGGTCGCCTCTTCCCAACTGTCTGAAGGTGTGGAATATGCGTATGATTTCGTGTTGGCAAAGTCGCTTCTGATTTGCAGGGCAAGTGCGTCAGATATGCTGACAGCTTTATGGATAGCCGCGGCATTGGACTCGACAAGTGTCCGAATCTCCTCAAGTTGTGACAGAACATCCGCCTGTATAATATCAACCTGTCTTACGAGTTCACTTCTCATTGCCGTCTCAGACTTGGCCGCATCATCTCTCGCTTTGTCGAATTCATCCACCAGAGAGGCTGTTTCCGTCGTGGCCGCATCAGCCGCCGCTTTAAGAATGTCAGCAACCCCGTCAAGGCTTTTTGAGAAAGTCTCTACGGCCTCAGGGATGTCCTCCATTTCGGGAAGAGAGGCTCTGATAGCTTCAACTTGCATCTGCACGGAAGCTATTTCCGGCTTTTCGATTTTGTCAAGCCTGGAAATGATTTCGTCAAATCTGCTGTCATTCTTTGTGTCTTCCTTTTTGCAGGATGATATGCTGCAGAGACTCAGAAAGATAAAAACGTATCCCAAAATCTTTTTCATCGTGTAGCTGTTTTATGCCTTGTCAATATGAAACTTATTCTTTTACGCATCGGCTGCCGTAACGGTCATTGGAGAACTCGAAGGTATAGCCGGTATAATTAGGGTTTATTGAGGAATCGTTGAAATACAGAGCGTTCAATGTCCTGTCTCCTACGTAGTCGTTACCCCAATAGACACCGTAGTTCGAAGTTGCGCTGGTGGCATTGAGGAATACTGCGGGAACTGATTCTGAATATGGCTGACTTCCTGAAAACCAACGTCCGATCAGTCCTTTATATTCAGTCCAGTCCGAAGCGTTATTCGTTATTTCTGCAAAATTTCCCCTTGAAGGCAATTTCCATCCTGAAGGACAAGCCGCTTTTGCGACAGCCCACTTGTTGGTGCCGCCATATAGGTCCGTTTCCGAAGCTTCGGAGTCATATTGCTTCCAGGTGACCCCGTCGATTTCGATGCCTCCATTGAAGAAGAATGAATTTTCGCCCTCGTAGAATGTCGCCCCGTAGTTGGCAATGACTGAGACGTTTGAAAGCCAGTCTTGAGATGCCACAATGACGTCGATTTCCTGGCTTAAAGGCTCGAAAACATTGAAGCTTACGAGTGACCGGTTGCCGCTCAAGTCGAGACGTGTGAGGCCTGTATTCTTGACTGAGAGATTCTCAAGCACCGAGTTGTATATCACTTCAAGTTCCTTCAAGTCAACGTTCTCGTCAAGATTGACGACTTTCAGCGACAGGTTTTGCGAAAGGTCAATATCTGACAGATTATTGTCTGAAAGATCCAAGGTTTCAAGATTCTCGCATTTTGTCAGATTTACCTGCGTCAGTTCATTCCCTTTGCAGTTGATGGACGTGAGTTTGGTGTTTGAACTCAAGTCAAGCGATGTCAAATGATGGCCTGCGCAATTCAGAGTCTCGAGGTTTGTGAAATAGCTTATGCCTTCAAGACTGTGAATATGGCTGTCCGGAGCGATTCCGCTTACGTCTATATCTTTTATTGACATTGCTTCGTAAGTGGAGATGTTTCCGTCGCCGTCGCTGTCGAACGTGCTGAGAAGGTAGTCGCGGAACACCGCATCAGGGATTTCAATCCAGTCAAGAGATTTCGGAGTCAGAGCTATGTATGAGGATGATTTCTGTGAATCTCCCTGGCTGACAAGGAGGCATATCGAGGCGGACACCTCATTCTCGAAGAAACATTCTTCAATGCTTGAAGACCGGAATGTGATGTCGAGTCTGCCGTTCGATTCGATGACGTTGGCTATGGCCACGTCGAACTCTTCACCGGCAGAAACTCTTGTGAGAGTGTATATTCCTTTGAGTGCGAGGGCGTTTTGCCATACGGATGCGAGCTCGGCAGCCGCAGAAGACGGACGGATATCGAACCGGATGTGGGAACTTAGCGGATATAGAGTGCCTTCTTCGTCCGTTCTGTAGTAAGCGGTTACCTTTCCGTCTGAATATTCCGGTATGAATGTGATGGACTGTATCCTTCGGGCCAGTTCTGCTATTCTTCTGCTCAGTTCATCGGTGTCATTTTGGATGAGGGCTTTCCTTACAATGGTAACCTCGTTCCAAGTCCCGGAAACTCTCTGCTCCAGATTGTTGTTCTGGGTTTCAGTCCCTTTCAACAACTCCCTGGCAGTAATGTTTGTTTCGACTACTCCGATAGCGATCTTGCCCTTGAGACGGCCGTTGTTAGTGGAAATTGCCTCCCGAATGGCCTTGCGATATTCTTCCTGCAAGAGTTGTGCGCCTGAGTCAAGGTCCGAATGCAACTTGGCGGAAGATGATTTCAGTTCCTCTTGAGCGTCTTGGTTGTCTGCAACTGCGGCATCTATGTTGACGTCAATTACAGAACTGTTCGCAATGTTTTCCAGATAAGTGATCTGGGAATTGAGCTGCGACTTCTGCCATCGTTCAGAATAAGAAATGAGAGAGTCGGCTTCAACCAATGCGCCGTATTCTCCCAGCGCCGGATTTACGCAGTTGCGCAGGTTTTCAGAGGCTATGGCGACAGCCGCCGCGAGTTTTGACGAATAGACTTTTTCGAGTGACGATGCGGCGGCGTATGCTGTTCGTGCATAACTGTTTATGATTTCTGAGGCAAGGTCCTCCGAGAAATAAGAAAGGACCGGAATCATTGCCGCTGCAACTTCGCTTTTGAGATTCTCCGACAATATGGCTTGGAGTGCCGAGAAACTGGAATTCAGACCTTTTGCGAGCGCTGAAATCACTGCAAGGTCGGAGGCGATTTTGTCTGAATGGTCGAGAGTTGAAACTGAAACCTGTGCCCAATCGTCAGGTGAAACAGTTGTGATATATTCTTTTGCATTGGCGACATCTGTCCTGAACGTGACGTCAAGTCGGGCTGCCTTCTCGACTGCGCGCTGGAGTTCCATAAAGACTTTGTCTGTCAATGCTCTGGCGCCATCAATCTGTGCGAGCGCATCGTCCCTGACGACTGTCAGTTTCTTGACTTTGATGTCGGAGTCAACTTCTCCAGATGCGGCCGCATCCGAAATGGCCTTGTCAAAGGCTTCGTGAAGAGTTGAGGTTTTGCGTTCAATTTCAGGAAGTTCTGCGGAGAATGTGCTCAGGGACTTTGAAAGAGAATCGGAGTAGGCTTTGAATGCTTCGTCCGCGGCATCGAGCTTCGGAAAAACGGCTCTCATCGTGTCAAGCTGTTCCTGAACTGAATTGATATGCGGGTTTTCGATTTTCCAAAGTCGGGAGTAGATGTCATCAATCTGGGATGACCAGTCCTGTTCGGTGCTTTTACTGCAGTTCCAGAGACAACATAGACTTGCTCCGGCGAGGACTGCGGACACAAGTGCGAGGTTGACGATATTTTTCATATTTTCCGTGAAATATGTCTGTGCTCTTATGATGTGTAGCTGATTGACCGTAAGTTTTTAACAATCAGCCTGCAAATATATGAAAAGATATTTATTTTCCTTTAAGAGGATGGTTTTTAAATAATGCCTCGCGTTGCTTTCGTGGCTTTTTCGGCCACTTCAAAACGGCTTATAGGAATTCGACAAAACGGAATAGTCTGATTTTCCCGCCACGGCGGTGCCTGATTGTTGGAATTTTCAGGGCTAAATCGTATATTGTCAATTGTTTTCCATAGATTGATGCGCTCGGATTTGCTGTCCTGTGTGAATGCTTTATGGAAGGTGAAGTGGCGTACATTTGAAGCCAAAAAAAGGCGAAGACTTTGATATCTCCACCTTAAATGTTTTCACAACGGAATAATCCTTATTGTGATTTGCTTCAGAATGATGCTAAGTTAATACGGATAAATCTAAGAACCAAATTTATGAAGAAAATTTTAGGCCTTGACCTGGGAGTCGGCTCTGTGGGCTGGAGTCTCATAGAAACCGAAGATGATTATTCTCCCAAAAATATCTTAGGTATGGGCAGCCGCATTGTCCCGTTGTCTCCGGACGAGAGCAGCGAATTTACATCCGGTAATGCGGCATCAAAAAATCAGAAACGTACACAGAAGCGGACCACCCGCAAAGGCTATGACCGTTACCAGATGCGTCGTCAGGCTCTTACGGAGAAACTTCGCGAAAACAATATGTTGCCGGACGAAAGACTGATAAAACTTCCGGTTTTGGAATTGTGGACGCTGCGTTCTCGTGCGGCGACTCCAGGCGAGAAACTTACATTGCCGGAAATTGGTCGTGTGCTGTATCACATAAATCAGAAACGAGGATATCGTCATTCCAAGAGTGATGATGCCGGTGACAAGCAGCAACGCGATTACGTCAAAGAAGTCAACCGCAGGTATCAGGAAATCATAGAATTGGGTGAGACCATCGGTCAGCATTTTGCCAAGGAACTTAAGAAGTCGGAGGTCGTCAACGAGAAAGGCGTTTTCTATAATTACCGCATAAAGGATCAGGTCTTTCCTCGCGATGCCTACAAGGCTGAATTTGACCAGATTATGAGTTGCCAAAAGGAGTTTTACCCGGAGATTCTGACTGACGAGACCATAAAAGAAACACGCGATGAGATAATATTCTATCAGAGAAATCTTAAGTCGTGCAAACATCTGGTTTCCGAGTGCGAGTTTATGAGTCGGAGTTTTCTTGATGCTGAGCACAAGCCGATTGTGAACAAAAAGGGTGAAATTGTCATTTCAGGTCCTAAAGTGGCGGCCAAGTCTTCCCCGATATCGCAGGCGTGCAAAATCTGGGAGGAAGTCAACAATATCCGCATTACCAACAAGGAGAACGATGAATTCTACATCAGCGCGGACTGTAAGGTGAAACTCTTCGAATTCCTTGATGCTCACGAGAAGATGGGTGAAAAGGATATTTACAAGATTCTCGGGATTAAGAGCGGAGACGGTTGGTCTGCAGATAAGGCGGCAAGCAAAGGCTTGAAAGGAAATACCACTAAAATCCAGTTGGCCAAGGCTCTTGAGGGGTTGGGTAAAGAACGTGTGAACGAGATTCTGCGCTTTCAGTTGAATGTCGTGGATTCCAAAGAATGTAATAAAGATACCGGCGAGCTTTATAAAGAGGTAAGTCCTGATTGTGAGCAGGAACCATTATATAGACTGTGGCATCTCATATATTCTGTTTCGGACAAGAAAGCTCTTGAGAATGCCTTGAGAAGTCAGTTCGGGATAGAAGATGAGAAAGTCTTGTCGGAATTGTCTCGGATTGATTTTGTAAAGCAGGGCTACGGTAGCCGTTCAGTCAAGTTTATGAGGAAAATTCTGCCTTTGCTGATGGTAGGCGCCAAATATAGCGAGGCTTGCGAAGCGATTGATATCAATCATTCGGGCTCACTTACTGTGGCTCAGAATAACGAAAGGCATCTTCTGGACAGAATACCGCAACTGCAGAAAAATGAATTGCGCCAGCCTGTCGTCGAGAAGATTCTCGGGCAGATGATAAATGTGGTCAATGCCCTGCTTGAAAAGTATGGAAGCATAGATGAAATCCGGGTGGAGATGGCGCGTGAACTGAAGATGAGCAGGGAGGGACGTTCCGAAACGGCTAAGCGAATCAGTGCCCGGGCGAAGCAGAATGATGAATATGCTGAAAGAATCAAGGAATATGGATTCCCGTTCGCTTCCAAGAACAAGATTCTCAAATACAGGCTTTGGCAAGAGTCTGAACACCTCTGCTTCTACTGCGGTCAGCCGGTAAGTGTCAAGGAGTTCCTTGCAGGAAGTGACGCGGAGATAGAGCACGTCGTGCCGAAGTCTCTGTTGTTTGACGATTCATTCTCTAATAAAGTTTGTGCCTGCAGGAAGTGTAATGAGGACAAGAGCAATTCTACGGCTTATGATTTTATGAAGAGCCAGGGCGAGAATGCTTTCAATGATTATCTGCGTCGCGTGGATGCGGCCTTCAAGTCCGGCCGAATCAGTCTTACGAAACGCAACAGGCTCTTGACTCCAGCAGACAAGATACCGAAGGATTTTATATCCCGTCAACTGGTTCAGACACAATATATCTCCAGGAAGGCAATGGAGATTCTCAAGTCTGTCTGCCGTAATGTATATGGCTCCAGCGGCGATGTGACCGCTTATCTGCGTAAAACTTGGGGCTACGGCGACATTCTTCATACTCTAAATTTCAAAAAATATAAGGATGCCGGGCTCGTCTCGGTAAGAACATCGGAGCATCGTGGTCAGGAAGAACGAATAGATAATTGGACAAAGCGTCTGGATCACAGGCATCACGCAATCGATGCGTTGACGATAGCAAGCACGCGTCAAAGCATAATCCAGCGCCTGAACAATCTGAGTGCACTTTCTGCCGTCGGGACTGAAAACGTGTCGCTTGACAACTGGACTGCGCGACAGCCTCATTTCTCTGTGGCTGAAGTCTCGGAGAAAGTCTCTGAAATTCTGGTTTCTTTCAAGGGCGGAAAAAAGGTTACGACTCCCGGGAAACGCTATATTTATCGCGGTGGCAAGCGTATTCTTGCGCAGGACGGCCTGTTGGTGCCTAGAGGTGCGTTGAGTGAGGAGAGTGTGTATGGGCGAATTAAATATATGGAGCGGGTCCCTGCTGAAAAATTGTTTGACAGGGTTGATGATATTATAAGTCCTGCGCTCAGGGCTAAGGTCGCAGAACGTCTTGAGTCGTGTGGCGGCTCTACTCGTAAAGCGGCTTCATCACTCAAAAAGGAGCCGTTGTATGTTGATGAATCCAAGACAATATTGCTTGAATGGGCGAATTGCTATAACCGCGATTATGTGATAAAGTACAACTTAGGTGAGATTAAGAATAAAGTTATCGTGGACAGTCATATCCGCGAAGTGGTAAAGGCTCGTCTTGCTGAATTTTCGGGAGATCCGAAGAAAGCCTTTGCGGAACCGTTGTATGCGGACAAAGAGCAAAAAATCCAGATTAAGACTGTAAGGTGCTATGCCGGTTTGGGACAGGTATCTGTCGTGAAGAAAAATGCTGCTGGGGAAGAAATCGGATTCGTTAAGCCTGGAAATAATCATCACGTGGCAATTTACAGGGATGCCGACGGAGAATATCACGAAAATGTCGTGACGTTCTGGGATGCGGTCGAGAGAAAGAAATACGGGATACCGGTAATCGTCAGAAATCCTGATGCCGTATGGCAGGATCTTCTCGATAGGGATGTGCCTGAAAAACTTGCGGAGGGGCTTCCTGATGCTTCTTGGAGTTTTGTTCTCAGTATGCAGCAGAATGAGATGTTTGTGCTTGGTATGGAAGACGATGAATTCAATGATGCGATATCATCGCACGATTATAAGGCACTTGGAGGCCATTTGTATAGAGTGCAGAAATTAGGAAGCCTATATTATGTATTCAGAGGTCAATATGAAACCAAACTCGATGATTCAAAGGAATCATTAAATATGAAAAGATTTTATAGAACGGCAAGTTTTAAGGCGTTATTCTCATTGCATCCTCGCAAAGTCCATATCAGTCAAATCGGTGAACTGTCTCTGAGAAATGATTAAACGCACACTATACTTCGGGAATCCGGCATATCTGTCACTTAAACTCAAGCAGCTGGTCATAAGAAAGCCGGCGGAGAAGGGAGAGAAGCCTGATGCGGATGGAACGGAGGTGGTGAAGACGATTCCGATAGAAGATGTCGGTCTCGTGGTGCTGGACAGCCCGCAAATTACATTGACCAATGCCCTTATGGAGGCGTTGCTGGAAAATAACTGTGCTGTTGTGACGTGTGACAGCCTGCATCTGCCAGTCGGGCTTTTTCTGCCTCTTTATGGTAATAAGGTTCAGACTGAGCGCTTTACGGAGCAGGTTGAGGCCTCTTTGCCGCTCAAAAAGCAGCTATGGCAGCAGACAATGCAAAGCAAGATCCGTAATCAGGCGGCGGTGCTCAAATATGTGACCGGGGAAACGGCCAGGAATATGCTCGTATGGGCGGATTCCGTTCGAAGCGGTGACCCCGACAATATGGAGGCTCGGGCGGCTGCGTTTTATTGGAAGAATGTCATAAAAGATAATCCGGCGTTTGTCCGCGGGATGGATGATATGGTTAACGTAATGCTCAATTACGGATATTCGGTAGTGAGGGCGATTGTTGCAAGGGCGCTAGTCGGGGCGGGCCTGATTCCTACACTAGGCATTCATCACCACAACAGGTACGATGCCTACTGTCTTGCAGATGACATTATGGAGCCATATCGCCCCTATGTTGATAAATTGGTCATAGATCTGATTGATGCGGACGGGGTGCCTGAGCGTCTGGATACGGCTGTCAAACGCAGATTGCTGGAATTGCCCGTGCAGGAGGTTATAATTGACGGAGTGCGTCGTCCTCTTATGCTGGCGGTCAATCAGACGGCTGTGTCGCTTCAGAAATGTTTTGCCGGCGAATTACGTAAATTGGAGTATCCGAGTATGTGATGGACAGATTTAGCGAATATAGAATTATGTGGGTTCTGGTATTTTTCGATCTTCCTACCGATACCAAGAAGGAGAGGAAGAATGCTGCATTGTTCCGTAAACGTCTTATCGAAGACGGATTTGTAATGTTCCAGTTCTCAATCTATATGCGCCATTGCCCGTCCTCCGAGAATGCTCAGACTCATATCCGCCGAGTGAAGTCGATTCTGCCTGATTACGGTCAGGTCGGAATACTTTGTATCACTGACAAACAGTTCGGAAATATGGAACTGTTTTCGGAACATAAACCTAAGGAAACGGAAGACATCTATGTTCAGCTCGA
>CAVHJF010000050.1:0-14339 GCA_963636275.1 Acutalibacteraceae bacterium
ACAGAGCAGTTTATTGCTGAAATAAACGAGGTCAAGCGGATTGCCGGGATGAAGGGTGCGGAGGAGTCCTCTTCGACGGAGCCTGTCTCTGGGAGGAATATCTGAACCTCACCTCCTACCGCGACTTCGCCGCCGCAATGTCCCTCACCGAAGCCGGCCTGCTCAAAACCCTGCAAGAAAGACTTTAGTAATGATTCTATCCAGGCGCTTACCTCGACCTCTGCCTATGACTTGAAGAGCTTGCTTAAATAGCTAAATGGCTCACAATTGGCTCATAGGATAATATGAACAGCGCCGAGCCCCTAAGGACTGGCGCTGAGATTGCGAATTATCGCCGATCTTTTGTTTTCCTCTCTGCAACCGAAAGGGCTTCGCACGCGAAAAAGCAGACTGCCGTCACAATCGGACTTGGTCAGAGTATCGTGACTCCAGTCAGGACAACCCGTCCTAACAAGAATCAATTTACTGATAATTGATGTAATCGCATATGTTCAAAAGTTTAAAGTTAGTACGCCACCTTCGCAGATGACGGCGCAATCTTTTATTAATGAGCACGTGCACATACTCACATTCTATGGTCGGTCGACCTAATCCCTGCGATGGACTTTATCGAATCTTTATGTTCTTAGCGTAGTACTTTGAGCCTGATGAAATGTTGATGTAGCGAACGCTCTTAGGAAGTGCAGGATATGTTTCAGTGAAATCGTAAGGATTTGCAGCCTGTAATATTTTCCTATTGTTATTGACTCCAATTGTACTATTAGTCAAATAGTACTTTCGCCCAGTTTCAGCATCCTCTATGAATTCATCTGTGCTGCTAAATACATAGGTGTTTCTTGACTTGGGCGTGACTCTTTTGTATACATATGTACAATCATCCTTTACTTCTACTGCCACTGTTACCCACTTATGGTCATCGGTCTCTATTTGAGAAGAGTTAACTGAAACATAAATTGGTGCAGATGAAGATGATGCTCCAGTTGATTGACCAGAACTAGACGAAGAGCGTGTATATAAAGAAGAACCAGAATTTGGTTCGTCAATATTTTTTCTCAAAAGACCAGTAGCTCGCTGGGAATCTATATCTCCATACTTGGCAGATTGCTCGGTATAGTATGATGCCAAGCTTTGATCGGCCTCGCAACCTCTACCATAACGATAACATCCCGCTAAGCATCTATATATATAAGCCTTCAACTCGTCTGTAAGCGACTCGAATTCATTGTTTCGAACTGCCTTTGTCAGATACATAAATGCCTGGTTATAATCCTTAATCGAAACGAGTTCCTCACCCTTATAGTAGTAATATCCAAGAATTGCCTGACTATATGCATCGTCTTCCTCTGCGGCTTCTTTATACCATTTTATGGCTTTTGTATAGTTTGCTCCGCCCTTTACATTCTCTCCAGAATAATACTCATAAGCGAGTACAGCTTTCGCATCTGTATTACCAAGAGTTACCGCTTTCTCAAGAGTCTCAATAAACTTTGTTGTATTTTTAGAGGTTCCTACCCCATCAAGGTAGCAGCGAGCCAGACGTAGCAATGCTGGCCCATTGTCCTGGTTGGCCGCTTTCTGATACCATTGAAATGCTGACCATTCACTCTTAGAAACCCCGTACCCCTGCAAGTAGCAATCTCCGACACCACATTGTCCTGCTGCATAATCTTGATCTGCCGCCTGTTTATAATATTGGTACATAAGGTTGTAATCTACGCTGGCACCTATACCATTACCATACATATACGCAAGCTGACACATTGAATAATTATCTCCGAGCTTTGCGGCCGATTTGTACATATCCATCGCCGTATTGTTGTTCTCGTCAACGCCGAGACCATAATAGTACATGTCACCAATCTTTCCGTAAGCATAGGCATTGTCCTGTTCGGCAGCTGCCTTGAAGTACTGATAAGCAGAGGAATAATCAACATCAACTGAATCCCCGATAAGGAAGCAATAGCCAGCCGCTGCCTGGGCATCGGCATACCCTAATTGAGCTGCTTGTCCGATATACTCAAGTGCTTTGTCGTGGTCCTTGGCAACACATACGCCAGCATCGTAGCAAGCCCCCAGATAATAAAGGCCTTCGGCATCTTCTTGCTCGGCGGCTTTTTTTACCCAATTGAATCCTTCCTGGCTATTCTGATTGATCATGTATTCTTCAGAACCTTTCAGCAATAAGACACCCAATTCAGATTGAGCTTTGGCATAACCGGAATTTGCTGCTGCAGTCAAAAACCGTGAGTATCCGCCAGATATATTGCTCATATACCCCTCTTTGAAGATTTGGGCCTTGATCCAATTAGCAGGCCCAAAGCCCTTCTTGATGGCTTTTTCAGCCCAATCCCAAGCCGTTCTCCAGTTTTGAGTAGTACCTATGCCATAAAGGTAGCATAGAGCCGTCATATGCTGGGCTGGTTGATAATTCTTCTTTGCCGCCTTCTCGTACCAATAGAAGGCATTGGCATAATCTTGGTTGACACCTCCGTTGCCGTTCCAATAGCATCCGGCAAGGTTGTACATGGCTTCTTTATCGCCCTTGTTTGCGTACTTCATGTATAATGAAGCATCCTGTGCATACACGTTTATTGCATAGCACGAAACAAGAGCGAGAAGGATAGAAAATATTTTTGCTCTCATCTTGTTAATATTTTTTATTAGTTACACATTCTATCAGTTATCTGATCTTCAGATTTCTTACATAATAATGGTCGCCAGAGCATATATTCACATAACGCACTGACTTTGAGAGCACTTCATAAGTCAGCGTGAATTCGTATGGACGAGTTGAAGGAATAGCAGTTGCATGATTAGAATCATATCCAAGCGTGCCGGAAATCATACGATACCGTTGGCCGGTTTCGGCATCCTCAATAAACTCGCCATCGGAATTGTACCATACAGATACGCCAGATTGCGTGGTGGTTATCGTCATTTCTACGAGTGTCTTATCCGGAAGAACTTCTATGGATTGAATCTGCCAAGTGCCATAGGGAGACCGGCTAACATTCGATTCGATGATGACAATTTTTTCGTAGTCGGGGCTCCTATTATAATCATGGGAAGATGCAGTGTTCATGTCATCACCCAGCTTTGCGGCTTCTCCTTCATAATAGGATGCGAGCGCCTGATTCGCATCAGTTCCACGACCATAGCGATAGCATTCCGCAATATGATTATAGGTCTCTTTCTTTATTTCAGAGTCCAATTGCCCAAATTCTCGGTTCTTTATGGCTTGATACAAATACTGAAAAGCTGTTTTATAATCAACGGTAGAAGCAGGATTTACACCATCGTAGAAAACATTACCCAACAAGGCCTGCGCAAAAGCATCATCTTCATCAGCTGCTTTCATATACCATTTACGACCTTCCTGGTAATTCTTCTCTTTGGCAGGGGTGTTCTCTCCAGAGCAATACTCATAACCAAGTTGAGACATGGCCGGGACATAACCACCATTAGCCGACTTTAACAGGTACTTGAAATACTGTGACCTGTCTTTATTTACACCTTCACCATAATAATAGCACTTGGCTACATTCCATTGTCCGAACGCATCATCTTGATCAGCGGCTTTCTTGAACCAGGAGAAAGCCGTGTTAGAATTCTTTGTAACCCCGTAGCCCTGCATATAACATAGTCCCACTCCGCATTGCCCAGTAGGATCGTCCTTATCAGCAGCCATCTTATAGTACCTATACATTAGGTTGTAATCCACACTGGCTCCGTATCCCTTCTGATACATATCGGCCAGTTGAGTCATACAATAGGTATCATCGAGTTCGACACCCTTCTTGTATAAGTCTATTGCCGTATTGTTGTTTTCTTCTACACCCAGACCGTAGTAGTACATGTCGGCTAATTTGCCAATCGCATATGCGTTGCCTTGGCCTGCCGCCTCTTTGAGATAATCATAGGCCGTGCTATAATCAACAGAAACTACCTCTCCAGCCAAGTAAGCATATCCCATTCTGGCTTTGGCTGCTGCATATCCTTTCTGAGCTGAACTATAGTAAAGTTGTAATGCCTTATCGGTATCTTTAAGAACGCCAACCCCATTCTCATAACAAATACCAAGATAATACTCACCAGCAGAATCGCCATGTTCGGCTGATTTCTTAAACAGGTCAAAAGATTTATTCTTGTCTTGCGTAATCCCGTACTGTTTTGAACCATACAGGTATAACGCACCGAACTCTGCCTGAGCTTTAGAATAGCCAAGTTCAGAGGATTTGCTTAGATTCTGGATATAACCGTTTTGAGGATCCGTGAGGATATCGTATTTATAATACTGCGCAGTAAGCCAATATGCTGGTGCAAATTTCTTTCTCTTTGCCTTGTTGGCATATTCTTCTGACTTCTGGTAGTCTGCTTTGACGCCCACGCCGTAGAAATAGCAATAGGCAATCATAAAGCTTGCTTCGATTTTGCCTTTTTTAGATGCTTTTTCATACCAGTATATAGCCGTAGTATAGTCTTGCTTGACTCCGCCAGCACCCTCATAATAGCAATTCCCAAGTTGGTACATGGCATCTTCATCTCCCTTTTCAGCATACTTTTGCAGGAAAGATGCATCCTGGGCGAACAACTGTAGTACCCCCAAGAAAGAGGCAATCAGCGCAATTACAAACACCCTCGTTTTCATGGTTAATCGTAATATCCTAAAGCGTTAAGGTCATCTAATACGTCTTGTGCGCCTTTTACACCAGCACGTTTTGCCTTTTGGGCATATCTATCAGCCAAATCATGGGTTGAAGGGTTCTTGAGGTAGTACTTGGCAAGTGGCAGATAAGCTTGAGCATACCCACTGTCAGCAAGTTCCCTAACCGCTGCGTAGTCTCCTCGCCTAATAGCCTCCTGCAGTTTGGCGGCATTATCGTCCGTAGTAGTCTGTTTTGTCGGCTCAGTAGTAGCAGGTTTTGATGAATTTGTATTCGATGATGTCTGTGTCTTAGTTGATCCGGCATTAGAGGCTGCATCGTTATTATCGTCATTCTGCCTTGTTGTGTTAGTGGTGGGCGGAGTAGCATTTTCTTCTGTCTTCTGAGCGGGCCGAGCAGGAGTGGTCTGCGTTGTCTGAGGCTTTTGAGGAGCCTTAGCTGGAGCCTGCTTATCTGTATTATTGCCTACTGCAATCAAGATCGAAAGAAGTACAAATAACGTAGCAACGACCGTCAAGACTACTTTTTCGAGGGTATGCCATTTCCGGATGCCAAAGGGGAATTTCTCCTTAATGTCTTCTGAATTATAAAGATAGGTAAGCCAGATTCCTGACCATATGATATTGCGAATGACCAAAATCCAAGATCCTCCATCTTTGGCAATCAAGTTGACAACGAGAAGGAAAGCCGCATCCAACGCAATCATAATGCAGTAAGCGGTGGCAAGTGGTACAGCATTCTCTTGCTTCTTATAGAAAGCGATGATTGCCTTGATACCAATAAGCAGGAAAAGCGCCAGATAAATCAGACTCGAACCGATAGTAATGGCGTCTACGCCCGGTGAAAAGACTGTAACAAAGGTCCTTATCGTAGAAATGAGGAGCCCGAGTCCAATACCGCACCAGAGGAAGAAAGCAGTCCATCCCCCAATTTGATCAATGCTTTTCTGTATTTCTACCTTCTTTTTCTGTTCTCTCTCCAATTCTTCCTGGTCAATGACCAAATTGTTGCATTTGGACTTGAAATCAGGCTTCTGGCCAGTCAAACCGCAATACAAACCTGTCTTCATATCATGTTTGCGGTTCTGGCAAGTCCGGCAGATTTCAATGCGTTCTTGATCAGTTAGGGTAGAAGGTTCATCAGGATCGCTGCCTGTAAATCGTACGGTTTTGCCGGAGTCCACGGCAACTTCTCCCACTGTCGGCTTCTTAGGCTCTTTCCAAGGGGCCTTTTCGAAATTCCCATTTACGCATTTGGTCGCATAGGCTGCCAACTGGGCGGCGGTAGGGCGATCCCAGGGCTCTTTTGCCAGACAAGCTTCTACAGTACGCCTCAAATCATTTGACCAGGCTCCTTTAAGTTCGGGAATTTCAGCACCCTTTTCAAGCATAATGCCACCTTGTCCATAAAAAGGAAGTTCTCCATTAATCATCTCAAAGAGGCCCGCACCGAAAGCCCAAATATCGGTTGCCTTTACAGCCTCTGGATTCTTTGTGAATAATTCAGGGGCCATATATCCGATGGTCCCTGAAATGTCCTCATCGGTCATCGAACGTGTGGAGTTTCTGCGAAGGGTGCTCTTCATCTTTGTACTTACACCAAAGTCTGTAATCAGGAAGTTCCCTTCAGCGTCAGCAAGAACATTATCCGGTTTGATGTCACGATGAAGGATATTCTTGGAGTGGAGATACGCAAGACCCGACGAAACATCTTTGATGAACCGCCAAATAAGAGCCTCATCGGTGGTGCCAATATTCGCTTCTGCAGAACCCGGGCAGAATGGCATAACAAGGAAAGGTCGCTTTTCTATAACGTCAAAGTGATAGGCGTGGAGCAGGTTGGGATGATTGAGGGAATACGCAGTTTTGTACTCCGACTTGAAGTCCTCAATTCCGCGCTCGTCAAGAGCGATATATATTTTTACCGCGACATCAAGATCAATTTGCTCATCGTGAGCAAGCCACACTTCGCCAAAAGCGCCACGGCCTTTTTCGGAAATCAAACGATAACGACCGTTGAATAGTTCTCCTTCTTGTATTTTCATAACTTGGGGTATCGATTATAATGGGTTAGTCTTTCAAATACTAATTTTGCTTGTGTCAGTTTTTGGGAAATCTTTCGTAGGATTCTCTGCACCTTGAACTGGCGTCAGTTTAGGCCTATCCTTTGCCCCGCCAGTCATTCCTTCTTTTTTTTGAGAGGTTTTCCCATTTTCAAGAGGATTACTGTTCGGGTTCTCCGCAGGTGTTAATCTTCTGCGGCTGTCTTCCGGCTTGTTATTTTCGGACATTGTTTGCCTAACTGTATCTGCTTCGACCGCCTCAGGTTTTGAGGCAATGGTCTCTTTTATGCTTTTCCTATCTGAAGGCAGCGCACGTCGGGGTCGAGCCTCTGGCTCAATTACCGGAGCCAACATGGGTTCATCATTCGTTGTTTCATCTATGACAGCCGCCTCTTCGATTATTGGATTCTCCTCGGGAGTCTCTTTATGACAAGAACGAATGATAAGGAACAGAAATGCGCCGGTGAGAATTGCGGCAAAAACGGCAAGAGCCAACTTCACCACTTTTTTGCTAATCTTCACATTGAAGAAACTCTTATTCAAATCTTTCTCTTCGATGCATTCAAAAACGGGATTGTATTCTGTACCCTCAGTGATTTCGCAAAGAATAGCCGTGACATTGTCATACCAATCCGCCCGTTCGGCCGCCTCCCAAAGTGCGGCTCGACAGGAAGACATGGTTTGACAGTTTTCACTGATGATGCTTTCAAGAGCAGCATCCCGTAGTATACCGCTGAGGCCATCACTATTAACCATAATGATGTCGCCTCGGAAAACAGGAATGGTTATGCTGTCCGGTTTAGCCTTATGAGCCGCATCGCCAAGGCTCCGAGTGATTACATTATTGTAGGGATGGTCGAAGGCCTCATCCATTGTGATCTTGCCTTCGTCAACCAGATCCTGAACATAAGAATGATCCTTGGATATTTGTTTAAGGCCAACATTGGGTCGATAGAGATAAGCCCGGCTATCTCCGCACCAGGTAACAGTAACCTGACCATCATAGAGCCAGGCCATGACAATGGTGCTTCCCATTCCCTCACATTCTGGGTGCAACTCAGCGTGTTTCTTGATTGCCGTGTCCGCACGAACAACAATGCTCTCTAAAAAGCGAGTTCGGGTCTTGGTACTCTCGAAAACGCTTGATTGAATTGTATCTGGAGAAAAAGATTCTTTTACAACATCAATTGCAATCTCTGAAGCTACCTCACCGGCATTCATGCCGCCCATGCCATCGGCCACAACAAGGAGGCATCCTCCCTTACTAAGGGCCTCTTCCTTGTCAATCGAGAACAATGCTTCTTGTTTCTTTGATGACAAGTCCGCACAGACAAACATGTTGTCTTCATTGCCGTTGCGTGGCGCTTCCGGATTTGATTTACCGGCAGAGTCCGTATACGCGGCTAATCTGAACTTATACTTTTTCATATTCGTGTTATTTCTTCTTTTTCCAAAGGACTTTCTTTCCGGATGGCGGAGTGATTGGTTCAACCGGTATTTCCGGTGCCGCAACCAAGGTATGCTCTTCTTCGGCGGAAGGTTCGTTGGAAACGATACTGATGGCTTTCCATCCTTCAGCAAATCGTTCAACAACAGCAGCCAATTTGAAGCGTATTACACCGACTTCAGAATAATCTGTGCTAAGAAGTACACCAAGGATAGGAGTATCGTTTTCTTCCGGTTGTAGAATGGATGTCATACTGGCCGTATCGTTTAAGTCGAACTTCTGTCGAAATGATTTGAACGACAGGTTGTTGCCTTCTCGAAACACCCAAAAGAGCCAACCATCCCTCTTACCTCCTTCGGTATCAAGTATTAACCCTTTTCTTGTAAATAAAGAGTCTCGGAGAATAATCTTTTCTGAATTCTCAATTTCGCAAGCATTCTCAAGTGAGGGACAATCCAAAGGTGTCCAACTGTCGTTTGAAAGATTATATTCGGACATTCCAGATAAAACAGGCTTGTACTCTGGATATGACGCGACATTCTCATCGAGTTCCCATGGACGCAAGATTACTCTTGACGAGATGATACCGTCAACAAGATTGATACAGACAACTTCTGCGAAGCCGAAGTATCCCAATGAGTCAAGATTATATTTTTGACCACTCTGCTCATCCTGTAACTGGAACTCCTGTCTGACAATAGAGAAAGCTGGCGCAACGGCCACCTCGACCATCATCTGGTTTCCGGTTGACAATATTCTTTGCAGAGACTGTCCATTGGCTGCTGAGCAAATAAACAGAGCCAGAATAATGATGAAGCAATTCTTTCGGAAATTCATGATTGACAAACTATCTAATTACTGAAATCGGGATGATCATTCCAAGGTTACGTCCCGCACAGGCAGAGACCAGACCAATGGTGATCAGATCACCATTAGCATTGGTGCAGAATACCGGGCCTCCGGAGTTGCCGCTTTCATAATTGGTGTCCGTGGTTAAGATAACGCCGTCATGCACTCCCTGAGAGGCAACTATAGCACTTCCATAAAGAGGGTTGATATCACGCGGCGAGTTGGCTCCCAAGCCTAACGGAAAACCAAGGACAGTAAGTTTCACGCCACGATCAAGATTGTTGCTCAGATTTGAATCGTATGGAAGACCACCAGACATATTTGTTTTCATATAAGCGTAATCGGTCCCATCACAGGCCGCCAAAGAAAGCTTATAGCCGTCTTCGGTCGTGCCATATTGATCGTGTGACCTGTTGCAGACAAACTGCTTGCTGCTACAATTGAATTTGCTACCAGATGATGACGCGCAGACGAAATGGGCGACAACAGCACCACCGTTGTTTACGATGGCATTAAGCTCCTGACAGAACTCATTCACGCCGCTTCCATCTTGCCAATAATTCCATGCTTCTACAACGTGACGTGCCGTGACGAAGCGTCCATCAGCGAGTAAGAATCCGGTACCAGACCAGCCGGGAACATCTTTCCCACACTCGGCAAATCCGCCGGTACCATCTGGCAACTTGATATCAAAACCAACTACAGTAATGAAATAAACGTAAGGGAGACACTTGTCAATTGCGGTATTATTGATAGATGAGGAAACTTTAGGGGCAGAAGCCTCATTAATCTTGCTAATGTCACCCCTCATCTTAGCGATGTCTCTTTTGCTCTTGTCAAGTTTTGCACTCATGTCGCTATTGACTTGAGCCAACTCATCCATCGTCTGTTGCATCCGTGATTTTTCTTCAGCCCATTGTGCCTCAGCCATTTGCCGATACTCCTGCTCAGACTTGAGAGCTTGATTGGTCCTAGAAAGCAACAATCCACCAACAACGCATACAACCACCAAGGCTGCCACAACAGACCAAATAGCTGTCTTATAAGGGCGAAGAGCTTGCTGGCGGAACAGACTTAGACGTTTGGTCAAACCCAAACTACCAACGGCAGCATTCTTGCCTTCCGGAATGATGAATCCCAGTTTGGGGCCGTTTGTGGATAATTGAATCTCATCACCATTCTGGAGATACCATTCGTTCTGAACTTTATGCCCATTGAGATAGGTGGAGTTCGTATGAGACAACTGAACGAGTTTCCAGTTATCTTTGTCCCGAACAATCGCGGCATGCCGACGGCTGACGGTCGTAAACGATTCATCAAACCTGACCTGGCACTTTGGGTCACGCCCGATCTCAATCTGATTGATGATAATGGGTTGCGATTCTCCGGCTTTATGATACTGACTGGATACTTTGTGTACCAGAGTATAATTTTTTCCACCTTCGCCTCCCATAATAGATTTTACACCGGAACCTACGGAACCGGCAAAGGAGCGTTTATACACTTGAGTTGCTTGCGCCATAGTTATATTGAATTACATTAATATCCTTCAACTCTCAATTTTACGTCACCTATTGAGATTATATCCCCAAGGTGGAAAGGAATGCCCTCTTTATCTACTTCAGTCGAATTGACATAAGTACCATTCAACGACTCTTTCCAGCGTCCGTCAAGCCACTGCCCATCCCGGATGAACCACTCGCCGGTCACATCATCCTTTTCCAGTGTGCAATGGTGCCTAGAGATATATCTACTATAAGTTTCTTTTATGGGAATAATGTTAACGGTATCGGTATCGTTTCGTCCCATTGTCAACAAATACCTGTTTCTCAGAAGATTATCCAGATAATAGGCCTGACCGTATTCTTCGCCTTGCATAATCCGGAGGAGGTATCCATTCGGGGCTTTCATGATTGAAGAATCCTCGATGAACGACCTGTCCATATCAGCCTTATCCTCGGGAAGCATTTTGATTATCTGGTCAGCGGTCTGAATACGTTGCTTAAAATCAGGGCAAAGACAACCTTCAATTATCTTTTTCCATAGCCCTGAATTGAGTACTTTATCGAGGGGAGCCCGATCCCAAATACCATTCTTACCATTGTATAAGTACTTGGCAAGAGTGGCCTCATTCAATTCTCCAAATGGAAGCTTCCCGACCATTAGTTCGTACATCATAACTCCGAAGGAGAAAATGTCGGTCGTAGGCAGAACCGTGGCTTGTCCGCCTCTCGGCGGATTCACTTGCTCTGGCGGCATATAGGGATATGTCCCGAAAATCTGTTGTGGCTTGCCCATAAAACCGCGCTCGGTCATACGTTTATTTTGGTCACCCGAGATGCCAAAATCGGTCAAAACGGCTGTTCCGTCGGCCTTGACAAGAACATTTTCCGGCTTCAGGTCGCGATGCACTTTCCCGCACGCGTGCAAAGCAGACAGCCCATAAAGAATCTGGCGCCCAATACGGATATAATCGGCGTCATTTCTTTCCAG
This sequence comes from Acutalibacteraceae bacterium, assembly GCA_963636275.1. Lineage (GTDB taxonomy): Bacteria > Bacteroidota > Bacteroidia > Bacteroidales > UBA932 > Cryptobacteroides. The sequence continues at coordinate 11,516 of CAVHJF010000050.1, forward strand.
ATATGAACGCAAATCCCCGTTGGGGCAGAACTCCATTTGAATATAGGGATTGCCTTTTACCTCGCCATAAGAGAATGAATGGACGAGATAGTCACATTTGATACGTCCAGTCTCAAACTCCATCGTGAACCGATCCCGCATGTTTTTACAAACCTCGGGAGGAACGGTCCAGAGTTTGAGCAATTTGATGGCGCAACTTCTATTCCTATTGTCTCTAGCCTTGAAGACGGTTCCAAATGAACCCTCGCCAAGGCTGCGTTCAACCTTGAATTTGCCATCAAGCATGTCCCCTGGGTAGAAATCACATCTTTCGGGTACCTGCATTTACTCAGTTTTGAAAATGAACTTACGATTACCCAGCATGATGACGTCTCCGCCTTCTAGCACAATCTTTCTATTTGCCTGGATGAATGTTGTGCCCTGGCTGCTCTTATCCTCAATTGACCATACACCGTTATCGCAGGAGATTTCAGCCTGGACTTTAGAGGTGATAGTATTGTTGGTCGGATCAGTATTATCCCGATTCAATTCAACGCCTTCTCCAATGAAAGTCTGTACAGCCGGTGCGCCTTTTTCCCCATCCCAGGCGACTGGCTCAAGTTTGAAGGTTTTACCAGCATTGGGATTGGCCCACGGATTGACGGTCGCATTATGCTTTTGGGCAACCTTATGAACTTCTTTTTCAGACTTCGCGCTCTGTTTCTCGGAATTAAGGTCTTCACCACAATTGGGGCAGTGATGCATACTTTCTCGGAGTGGATAACCGCACTTGGGACAACTTTTGCGCTCTCTGTTCGTAGGAGCCGGCTCGACAAATACCTGCTGCTCCGATATAGTACCTCTCAGCACTTCTTCGTGTTCGGGAAAAGGATGAGCAGGGGCCTCATGGGCTATGTTGGATTCAAGTGGAGAATTACATTTCTCGCACTTCTGAAGGTTGTCGGGATTCTCCCAACCACAATTCATGCACCTCATGGTGGTTTCGCGTTACTGTTAAATCCGCGAGACCCTATGCGGATAATTATCAAAAAAGAAGTGTGGGCCTTTTAGCATCTTACTCTAAGCGGGCTCTGGACTGCCGAAAAATGAATAAGATAAAGCTCACACTTCTGCTATTATGTGGGCTGAGCCCATAGAATAGCCAGCGCAAGCGTTAGTCATTATTCCCATTTTTCTTTAGTGCCTTGCGGCGCGAATTGTCCAGATTCGCTTAAGGAACAAGCTAAACGCTTCCTGTATGTTAGTATAGTCCGCAGACTATGGGGCAAATTTAACATTATTCTTTGAAATTCTTGCGAAGAACTTGCATAAAAGTGAGTTCGAGCAATCGATTTTTGACAGAGGGAGTTACGAGCCTTGGGCTCAAAGTTTTCTAAATGTCAAACACTAATTGTTTATCGAATGCCGATGTGGCCTGTTAGAGGAAGTTGTTCCGTTCCACAAGGGGAATGGAATAGGTGGAACATACGGAACATGCTGGCTTGTAGTTATGGATATTTTTGGACAGCAGAAATCAGGGTAATACAATTTGTTCCATTTGTTCCGCTTGTTCCGCTCCACCCATGGAACGGAACAGAACAAGCCGGTGTCTACTGATGCTTATTCGGGCCGATAGATACGTCTGCTCCGTAGCCGTTCAAGATGATAGCGGTCAAAGCCAGTTCGCTTCGCTTAAGCTGCGCCCACTCGCTTTGGTTCCGTCCTCCGGGGCACTGACGCGCCCCAGAGAACTCCACTTCTGGCAGCTCCACTGCAAGACTCTTCCCGCCGCGCACGTGGCGCTCTGGTCAGAGACTTGCAGACGTTCCGCGCCCCGGCTTCGCCGGTCCTGATGCGAAGGGTATCACACCGAATCAACGACATCAAGTTTCCAAGGTCAGAGAAAAAAAGCGGTCAGCCTCCGGCTGATTTATCCCCACCCGGCCGGTTCGCGTCCTCCCGCCCGATAAAGGGAAAGCGGTTGCGAGACTCTTGCCCTGTAATCCCCCTCCGGCTCCCCAGGGGAGAGAATAATCGCCCGGGCTCCGTCGTGCCCCGTTCCAACGAAAGTGCTGAAAATCCGCGAGTTAACACAATCTAGATTATGTTAAGTTGCTTGGTGAGTGCGAGTTCGGGCGTTGGGTGCCTCGTCCCCCGCGAGCCAGAGGCGGCTTGCGGTGGGTGTCGCCGCGCATCGTCCACCGTTCGGGGACGGAAACCACATCAGCGGCTACAATCTCTTCGTATCCGCCTATCACGGCCTCGCACAGCTTGGCAATGAGCATATTCCCGTACCGAGACCGTTCGAGCCGTTCCCGATATTCAGTCTTGATTTTGCGGGGTGTTCGATGGCTTCGCTCTTTGATATGGAGTTGCGGTTCAGATTGACGATGCTCGGGACGGATGAGTCGTCAAGGTACAGGGTGCTGGGAAAAATCCATATTGACACTCCTGGAGTCGGGCGCAATCCTGGGATGATGAGGAACTATCTTTCCGCGTCCGTTCCGTCCGGAGCGGTGTCCGAGGTCGTGTTCACCGTTCCACGGAAACGCTTCGGCATCTCGGCTTTCCAGCTGCACGTCCGCTACCTGCTGCTGGACTCCGTGACCGGCTACCGATCGCAGTATCACACCCTGTCGGCTCTTGCGAATCTTGACTGATTATTATTCTCTCTCTCGGCAAGGCGAAGTAATATAAAGCATTGGAGACCAATACTCTTACATATATCATTGTGCCGAATATCTTTGCCCAAAGAAGTTGAAGAAGATTATGAAAGCACAGCCCTCGATAGCGTTCAAGTTCACCCTTGACGAGATTCCGGCCACGACCACGAACCTCAAGCTCA
>CAVHJF010000051.1:0-13397 GCA_963636275.1 Acutalibacteraceae bacterium
AGTTTTTATAGTAGTTGTAGTAGTTTTTGTAGTAGTACTACCTAAAAACAACGTCTCCTATCCATAATCCTTCTCTTAACATTCACATTCATATCACGACCTATCTACACATCAGAAAGCAAGACCCGTCGTATTTCTACAAATATATGATTAATGTAGATACAAACCAAATATTTCTCAACTCTTATTTAATAATTGTTGAATTACACTATATTTGCAAAGTAAGCAATATGTTAAAACACGAACGCACAATCATACACGTGGAGATCAAAGACACCCACGAACATTTTTACTTTGGATCTGTAGCGGCAATGTACGAAGATTCCAGAGTTAAGAACCTTCTGAAGATCAAATACCAGACATTTAGAACGAAGCGTATCTCAGAAGATAAGCCTTATGAGAACGAGTATGTAATCATACGAAAAGGAAATCTCAACACAATCGACCATAGCGAATTGCATTGAGACATCATCCTCATACCCCTCGGAGGGGAATGTGACTATTTCAGTCAGCCTCTATAATTCATCGTATTTCTTTGCAGTCCCTTTTGCTTTTGGAGGGCGCATTTGTTCTATGAAATAATACGGAACTGCACCTGGAGAGCACCTCTCCAAGCGTCCATCAAAGATGTCGATATGAGCCTCTACGCCTTAAGCCATTAGTCGACTCCTGTCAGTTCCTTATATTTCTTCAGGAGGAGCGCGACGCAGGAGGACTCGGTGGTGGTCTTTATGTCCATTCCGTAGGCGGCCATCACAGCGCGGTCGTTGTCCTGGTGGGCACGGCGCAAGTCCGCTGGCATCGTCACTTCATCATAAAGGTCTGCAAGCGAACTGTCCGGGTATCTAGCGCGTACATCGAGGATGGCCTGAGCGGTCTGCTCTATGCGGGCTTCCTGCTCGGCTGTAGGATTCGGCCAAGGGAAGTTGTTGTACACGATGTCTTTGCTGTAGCGGTAGTCGCTCTTCAAGCGACCGCACACCGCCCGCATCCACGCCATGTGGACGTTGCTCTCTAAGATGCCGAAATGGTAAAGAGTGGCGGAGGGGATGAGAAGCACAAGATTGCTTGCGAAAGTTCCTTTCTGGATAAATCCCATCGGCACATATTTCCTCTTTTCAGAAGATACTGACGGCACGATGATGGAGTCGCCGTCGGGCATATTCTCCACGTGGAAACGGGTAGGCCTGTCTGCCAGCTTTCGAGTGCCTGCGCTTGTACTTTCCAACCGCACTTTTCTCACATTCTCCACCCGCTCATAGCAGAGCGGCATCTCCTTGATTTCCCTCGGCGAACTGTCGCCGAGCCACAGGCAATAGCGGGGCTTCCGGTGGATGAATTCCTCCGAGCCGTACCAAGGATGGAACAATGGGGCAGACTTCGGCTCCCGCCGGATAAATTCCTCCATCTCCTCCTTCTCGAAGAGAAAGTTGCCTCCATCTATCGGCTTGTTGCCTATGCCTATCTGGGGCACGTCGCACAGCGGCTTGCTCCTGCTGTATATAAATGTGTCGGGCGCATCTATCAGATAGGCGTTGATGTGGCCCGCATCCTTCGCCTGCCCGTTGTCGAAGAGATACTTTTTCTGATGCTCAACATACGAGAAGCCGATAACCACCACGTGGACGTGGGCTTTGAGGCTCGCCTCGCTGTCCCATCGGAAGGTGCGGTGGGCGAAGTGGATGCGGATACCCTCGGCGAAGAGCGGTTGCCAGAGGTTGGCCACCTGCTCGCCCTGCGAGATGGAGTTGGTGGAGACGAGGGCTGCTTCCACACGGGTACCTTTCATATAATCAGCGGCTCGCTTGTACCAAGCCCCCACATAGTCGATGTTGCCCACGTTCTTCCATTTCTCCCCGAAGACGGCTGCCATATCTGTCTTCTGGCTCTCGCTCATCAGTCGGGCTCCCACAAACGGCGGATTGCCCATTATGTAGTTCAGCTCGCCGGCCGGGACGACTTCGTTCCAGTCGAGCCTCAGGGCGTTGCCCTCCACAATATTGTGATAGGTCTTGAGCGGCAGAAAATCCAGATTGACGCGCAGCAGCCTCTCCGTCTCGGCCATCATTTGCGCCTCAGCAATCCACAGAGCCGTTGTTGCTGTGGAGACGGCGAAGTCGTTGATTTCTATGCCGTAGAACTGATGGATATCAACCTTAATGGGATTGAAAAGTTCACCGATAATCAGCATCACATCGTTCTCGAGCCGCCTTAATGACAGATAGGTCTCCGTAAGGAAATTGCCGCTGCCGCAGGCCGGATCAAGGAATTTGAGCGATGCGAGCTTATCCTGATATTCGCGAGCTTTCTGTACACGTTTCTTTTCAATCTGCTCGTCTATTATCGCTTCAAGTTCCGCCTTTAGGTCATCCAAGAACAATGGGTCAATGACCTTATGAATATTTTCAATGCTGGTATAGTGCATCCCGCCGGAACGACGAGTCTCCGGGTTTAACGTACTCTCGAACACGGCTCCGAAAATTGTCGGGCTGATTTGGCTCCAGTCGAAATCGTCACTGGCATGTTTGAGTATCAGTTCGGCAAGTTTGTCATTGAATCGCGGTATCTCCACATCCCTGTCAGCGAAAAGGCCGCCGTTGCAGTATGGGAATGCCTTAAGGCTGTCATCCAGATACGGGTCACGTTTGTCAACCGGAGTGTTAAGGACTTCAAACAGTTCGATTAGAGCTTTGCGCATCTCTCCCTGTCCCGGCTTGAAACGGGACAGATAGTCGTGAAACATACAGCGTTTCTCTCCGAATAGTCCAGCATCTTCTGCATAGAGACAGAAAACCAGTCTTACACATAGCACGTTGAGACTCCTCAACGTGTGAGGATCATCCGGATTGATGTACTGTTTAAGGAACTCTTCGTAGATTTCACCTATAATCTCGCCGGCCTGTAGAGACACTTCCATCTCTTTCTTCAAATGCTCATTCCCAGTATCCACTAGGAACTGCAGGCGATAGTATTCTGTTTCAAGGTTCTTAAGTTCTATGATTTCAGGTTCACCCTGTGGATTCTCCATATCATAGACATAAAACTGCCGGAAATTACTTACAACAGTCCAGCGCGGACGTCGAGAGTATGGCAATTCGCCTGCGTAACGTTTAGCTTGCTGGAATGGCGTGAGGACGCTTCCGTCAGACTGCTTTATTCCTTTGTTCAAATCTTTATCTATGGACTTCTGCTCAATCAGGACGTGCGTCGGCTCGATATACGCATCTATGAAGCTAGTGCTGTTAAGTTTGACCTGATTCTCGAACGATATGATGTCATACGGTCGTTCCACTCCGAACACGGTCTGAAGAAGTTCTAGCCAGAATGACGAACTCTCGCCTTTTTCATACCCTTTCCCAGCCCATTGCTCCGAGAATGCTTTGGCAGCTATAGATTGTTGATTTTTAGTCATAACACGTTCCTTATGTCTTCAAAGTTACTAAATTTCCTCCAAGGGTGCTCTGCGATAACAGCTAACAACAATTTCTACATGAAATAGAAAACAACACGCCCATAACACAAAAAAGCCTCAGACCATAACAGCCTGAGACTTATCATTTTACAAAGCCATCACTGCGAGTGTGGAGTGATTCTTCGGGGAATTATTTGCTCTTGACAAACGGAGCTTTGAGGAGATAGTCTGCGCTCTGTTTTGCTGCCTGGAGCATTGCGGAATCAATCTGCTGGGGAGTGAACGGAGTTCCGTCGGCGTTCTTGAGGTAATCCATAGCCGGTTCAATTTCAACAAACCAGTCGTGCATTCCATTGGCATAGAACTGATTGAAAATAGACTCGAAGTCAATCTCACCGCTCTGTCCTATGACAAACTCATCCTTGATATGGAGAAGTTCTATCCTTTTAGGATACTTCTTCAGATAATCCACAGGATTCTTTCCTCCTTTCTGGCACCAGTACACATCAAGTTCGAAGCAGACATACTGCGGGTCAGTGTTCTCAACGAGATACTCCCACATCACCTTGTCGCTGTCCTTGAGCGTCTGGAACTCTCCCGCGTGGTTGTGATACCCGAGTTTTAGTCCATATTCTGACGCCAGGCGTCCGACGCGGTTGAAATAGTCACATTCCCTCTGAACATCCTCAACGGTATATTCCACCCTATAGCTAGGAATGACGAAATATTTTCCGCCGCAAGCCTTCTGAATCTCGAAAAGGCTCCTCCAACGGTTCATCACAGCCTCCTCATTCTCCGGGTCTTCGGCGAGAGAAGAATGAGTCGAAACGATGCTTGTCCCGAGACTGTCGCAGATACCCTTGAACTCGTCAGCAGGAACGCCGAAAACCTTCGGGTCACCACCCCATTGGACAAGTTCGAAGGCATTGTATCCGTATGACGCGAGAGTTTCTAGCGTACCTCTGGCGTCATCCCTCATAGAATTCATCACAGTATAGAGCTGAATGCCGATAGTCTTAGGCTCAGCCTTCCTGCAACAGGAGGAGGCGATGAGAGCCACCGCCACTCCTGACAAAACTAGCATTGATTTGATCTTACTCATTTCAGGAAACGCTTTAAAGCTGTTTGGAAACGATTCTTAGTCCATCAGCTTAACGCGGATGTTCCTGAACCATACCTCGTCACCGTGATCCTGGAAGCCGATATAGCCCTCGTGGTCAGCACCGCCGCAATTATTGAGAAGTTCGAATGCGAGAGGCCATTTCTCCTGGCTGAACTTGCTGTTCTGGAGCATTTCTGTCCACTGCGGAGTCCACAGATGATACTCGAGAACATTCTCACCGTTCTGATAGTGAACCACTGTGCCCTTGTAAACCATGATCTTACCGGTCTGCCACTCTCCGAACTTGGTGAAGTTCTGCGGTTTAGCAGGAATCATATCATAGAGGGATGCTGATTTGCGGTTACCGTCCACGCCGAGGAGCGCGTCAGGATGATTGGCATTGTCAAGAATCTGATACTCAGGGCAGGATATGTAAATAGGCTGAACCTGCTCGTTGCCCTGTGAATCTTTAGCTGAAGTTTCCTGTGCAAGGTAGAATACACCTGAGTTTGAACCCTTTTCAACTTTCCAGTCGAACTCGAGGATGAAATTCTTGAACTTGTGTGAGAAAATGATGTCACCACCTTCAGCGGTCTGGCCTTCACCGGTACCGGTAGGTGCAAAATGGAGACATCCATCTTTAACCGACCATCTTGGAGGGACATTGTCCTTTCCGTATCCTCTCCATCCGTTGAGAGATTTGCCGTCAAAAATCACATAGTAGTCTTCAGCATCTTTCGTAAACTGTGACAAATCTACGCAAGGCTTTTCGATTACTGTATATTCCGGAGTTTCAGAGGGCTTCTCTTCCGCTTTCTTGGAGTTGTTGTTGCAAGCGCAGGAAGCCAACATAAATGTGCCGGCGACAGCAGCGGATGCCATAATGATTGCTTTTTTCATTGTGTTATTGTTTTTTAATTATTAATACTTGGTATAATCACTTCGGAAGTCTTTATTCCGGCATTTCCGGCAGCTTATATCCGTTCTGGTAAGTATGCTTGATAAGCTCTTCAGCGAATTTATTTGCATCTACAGGATCTGTGTAGGTGTTCTGGAATGTAGGATGACCATCCTTGATTGAGAATCCATCCTTAACCATTGACCGTACAGTCGCGCCAGCCGGGATATTGGTGAAACGCATATTCTCTCCGTCCCAGTCGAGAACCTGGTTCAAGCCCTGCAGACGAACTGCAAGAACACCCATAACTACCATCTCGTTGAAAGGTCCGGCAACACTGAAGTCAGAAGCGGAAGGCACACGTACAGAAGCGTCTTCCTTGCAAGCTCTTACCCAGTCCTGCTGATGGTTGGTTGTGACACGGCGAAGCGTCTGAGGCACCTGAGGCTTTCTTCCTGAAACAAGGTACGGTTCCGACCCATAGCATCCGCAGATGAGAGTATCCTTCGTACCGTAGAAGATTACGCATCCGCCTAGAACATTGAGGTCAACTCCTGCAGGAAGTCCTTCCGGACGGTCAGGAAGAAGTCCGCCGTCGTACCAGTTGACTTCCACTTCAGGCATTGCAACCTTAGGCATATTGTCGCGGGCAGGGAATGTATATTTCACGTGCTGAGCTGAAGGGCAGGACTCGCTGAGAAGTTTCGTTGAAGAGCCCTCAACGTGGGTAGGATAGCCGAGTTTCAGGGCTACGAACGGTGCGTGGAGAATGTGGCAAGCCATATCACCAAGAGCACCGGTTCCGAAATCCCACCATCCGCGGAAGTTCCAAGGCGTGTAGATTGAATTATATGGACGCATAGGTGCAGGTCCGATGAAAGCATCCCAGTTAAGAGTAGAAGGAACCTCCATAACCTGCTGAGGGCGCTCAAGACCCTGTGGCCAGATTGGACGGTCTGTGAATGCGTCAACACGTGTCACTTCTCCGATTTCTCCGTTCCAAATCCATTCGCAGGCAAGTCTTACACCCTCGCCTGAAGCTCCCTGGTTACCCATCTGTGTGGCAACTTTGTGCTTTGCAGCGAGTTTGGTGAGAAGTCTTGATTCATATACAGTGTGCGTAAGAGGTTTCTCGCAATAAACGTGCTTTCCGGCCGCGATAGCCTCAGCACAAATAATGGCGTGGGTATGGTCAGCTGTAGCGCAGACAACAGCGTCGCACTCCGGAAGGAGTTCGTCGAACATCTTGCGATAATCATTGTAGAGCTTGACGTTCGGATAAAGTTTCTTGTAGCGTTCAAATACGTGATCCGCATATTTCCAGTCGACATCACATAATCCGATAAATTCCTCTGTCTCAAGCTCTTTGAGGACACTGGCGCCACGACCTCCAACGCCTACAGCGAGAATCTTGAGTTTGCGGTCAAGTGGTTTCGGAGCCTGATTTTCTTTCTTCCTCTGAGCCTCGCCGGCAAAAAGAGACTCAGGTGTGAATGCAAGACCGGCAGCTGCGGCCGCTCCCACCTTGAGGAAAGACCTTCTTGAAAATTCTTTTGACATAATTGTTAATTTTTAGTGTTATATATAACAGTTCTATCTGCGTGTGTTTTGCTCTTACATTTAACAGCGCTACATATTACGACACAACGAGCGTCGCTTTCCGGTGCGCTATTTCTTGCGTAAAAGTCCATAGCCGTTTGTCGCGGTCGCCCTGCGATGCCAAATCTGCTCCAGTTCTTCGTGTGTACCCTTGACCGGAAGGTCGTGCGTACGCGCATCGTCAAGCATTTTCCAGGCAAAATCTGAAGCTATCGCAGCATCCCTCATCGAAGGAATCCGCGGGTCCGCCTTGCCTGTGGCAATGCTGTCGGCGAACTCGTCAATCAATTTATCTATATTTTTGCCTCCGTATGGCAATTCTATACGTTCTGTAAGCGTCTCTCCGTGGATATCAACAACGGCAGTCTTGAAATCGTGGCTCATTCGCACTATACCCTTTGAACCGATAATGTCGGCGTAAGAGTTGTGGGTCTGATCTTTGGCCAGTTGTCCGTAATTGTGCCCCTGCGTAACGTCAAAGACCACCCCGTTCTCGAATGTGCCGTGAGCCTGGAGCCACCACGGATCTTTCCACTCCCACATTCTCACCGCCTGCGCGTTCCAAGTCTTGAACTCACTGCCTGTAAGCCAGCGGGCCATATCGACATAGTGCATTCCGCAATCGTGGAATGCCGGACCTTCATATTCGTGTCCCTCTCCCGGCGAAAGCCCAGGGGTCATATGGCAAAGCCTGACAATGGCGAGTTCTCCGAGTTGTCCAGAATCGATAATTTCCTTTATCTTATTGAAATACCACGAATTGCGTAGATACAAGTCAACGGCGGAGAGAAGTCCGGACTCTTCAGCTATACGAACAGCCTCCCATTCACTCTGAATCGACTCGGCAATCGGTTTCTCAGCTATTATGTGCTTTCCCGTGGCAACAGCCTTGCGAATACGTCCCAAACGGGTGTCAGCCAAAGCAGTGAGGGCCACCACCTGAACCTCAGGGTCATTGAAAATGATATCCTCATCGCTGACGACATTCACATCCGAAAATTTTTCCCGTGCTATGCCGAGGGAAATTTCCGAGATATCACAAATATATTTAAGATTCCATTTGTCGCTCTTGATGAATTCGTCGGCAAAAAAGCCGCCCATCCTTCCGTAGCCTATCAGTCCTACCGCTATTTTATGTGGTTTCATAATTGGTTGTTATCAGTTCTACGAATATAGGCAATTTTTCGACAGATAACTTATCTTATTTTTATAAATATTTATCCGATTTTTACATTATCGCATCAGTCTATAAATTTCCCTACGTTCTCTGACTGAACACCTTCCGACGTTTTTAGAGAATGGTGGCCTTCTCCAGTTGCAGCAGGATTTTTTTAGCCTCAATTCCGCCGGCAAATCCTGTCAGCGAGCGGTCGCTTCCGACAACACGGTGACACGGAATTATAATGCTTATGCCATTCGCCCCGATTGCCTGCGCCACCGCACGCACGCCACGCACATTGCCAACGCGTTGAGCTACCTGCTTATAGGTTCGCAACTCTCCGTAAGGAATCTCCAGCAAGGCCTCCCACACAGCTTTCTGGAATGGGGTACCAGCCGGGCATAGCGGAATGTCAAAGGAGTTGCGTTCCCCTGAAAAATACTCATCAAGCTCAGTTTTCACGCGTTCCAGAATCGGCGTGGTTTCCTCCAAAAACTCCGCATCGCACTGACGCGCTAGGCGACTCATATTCCGCTTTGCGCAACGGCCCTCTTTCCAATCGCAAAGGCACAACTTCTCCCCAATGGAGCCAAGCACCATCTTCCCGCAAGGGGAATCGTAATACTGGATACTAATTCTTTTCACACCTTAAAATGTCGGTTTCACGCACCAATTTTGCCGTTTCGCAAAATTTGAATTGCAGATATACATTATTATTCCCACATTTGCGACTTTGACTCTCTTAAGAGTCGGAGCAATTGACGTCTTGCAAAAAGCCAGGGCCAGCTTATTTGAATAACATAGCAAAACCCGCTCTGCAATAGACATTTAAATATAAAACTAAATTTACAATAAATATGAAGAAAACCTTTATTGCGAAGCTCGCATTCGCCTTGTTGGGAATCGCCGCTTTATCTTCTTGTCACAAATCAAAGACAGAAGAGCCGTCTGTCCTTATGTTCAAATTGGAAGTAACTGACATCACCTCCACATCTGCACACACCGCTGTAACGCCTACGTCAGATGATGCCACCTATTATTTTGACGTTCTCGGCAAAGAAGATTTCGATGCCATTCAGGCTGACCTGCAGTCATATCTCGACGGTGAAGTCAAGAGAAGAGCCGAGGCATATTCGCTCACAGAAGCGGAAGTACTCGAAAAACTTCTCTCAAAAGGCCCGCAGACATACGATTTCAAATCACTTTCTCCTCTCAGCGACTATTATCTGATTGCTTTCGCCGCAAATACACAGGGCGAGGTAACCGGAGGACTTAGTTATATGGACTTCTCCACTGAAGCAGTCAATCCGTCCGCAAACACTCTTGACATCACTATCGGAGACATTTTCGCTGACGGCGCAGATTACACCGTGACGCCTAGCGTAGAAGAGGACAGTTATGCGGTGGACATCTGGAGCAAGAGTATGGTTGACGAGCTCGGTGACGGCGGCACAATCAGCTATTTCATCGAGTACAATTCATACCTTATGTTCTCACTCACGACTTCAGGCAAATTCGACTTTGTCAATGAAACCGACGGAAAGGTTTGGCAGCCGGGCAGGGACTACTATGTAGTAGCATTCGGCTATGACCAGAACTCAGGACAGGCTACCACCAAACTGTTCAAGAAAGAGTTCAGGACAGAGGGCGGAAATCCTGCGACCTGCACATTCACATTCAGCGTGACTCAGGAAAATTCAACTGTAAACGTAAAGGTTGTGCCTTCAGACAAGAAGGTGGTTTATATCTGGAATATTATGGATATGACCACATTCGACAAATATAAGGAGACCTATAAGACTGACGAGTCAACTCTCGCATACATACTTAACGGCGGCATCGAGGAGCAGATGACCTACGATATGTGCAAACGTCAGCAGGCTGTCGAGGCGCTCGGACGCTGGAGCGGATACACTTCCTCAGATGAAGAAGGTGCGGACAATGAGAATTTCAAAGGCCTTACCCAAGGCGAGACATTCATCGCGTGGGCTGTCGCTGTTGATGCAGACGGTCTTCCTGAAGGACAGTTCTACACCAGCAAATTCGTAGTGGAATAATGTGATTGTCAGGTGGATATGCGAATGCGCTTCCACTTGACATATATATAATATGGGGCTGACTAAAAAGCATTAGTCAAGCCCCATATTTTTTTGTTATAATTCAGACGGCAGGATGATAGGAATTAAGAAGGCGCGTCAACCCGCGTACACGAGCAGCGGGAGGTCAGCCTTGAGCACTTTCTTCGTCAATGTCTGATATTCCCCACATCCCGTTCAGCATAGAGATTGCTGACGGCGAACGGAAAACATTGTCCCTAAATGTTTTGACCGCTTCGAGCGGGAGATTGTCTTCATAGGAATTGACAAGAAAATCAGCTTCGAGAAGGATGCGATGATCTGCTGATGTCACATTATTATATGTATGATGATGACCGATAAGCCAACAGATACGTTCTGTCTGAGACTCCGAAAAGCCACCGACTGCCGACAATAACTTCCGCGCTTCTCCAGGCCCCAGCTCCTCCTGTGCCTTTCCGTTGCAGTTGCCATACTTTGCTTCTGCCGGATGAATACCGATGTCGTGCAGGATGGACGCAGCCTCAAGAATGAATTGCGTCTCCTCGTCAAGATTCTCACTCACACCTATGGTGGCAGCAAAGTCGTGTACCTTCACGAAATGCTGAATGCGACGCACATCTCCGCTGTCGTAATTTATCATCGCCCGCATCAGTCGGGCCAATAGCGTATTCATTACTCTATGATACCGTTATCCTTAAGAACTTTGCACAATGATTTTGCGTCAGTCAATGCCGTCTCGCGCGCCACGTCATATTTCTCGCAAAGCAAGTCAGCCAGCGTGTCTTCAGTAAAGTCGTTCTCACCGACCGACTCCAGCAAATAGGCCGCCGAGTCATTGAGTTTCACCAGCTTACTGAAATTAACATTATCAGCGCCTTCTCCGGAAAGCACTTTCAGACCGCAAATTTCGCGAACTACAAAATCTTTCTTAAGTTTCATATTACCAATCGTTTCGTTAACAGGCCAGGAATATTTTCGCCTCGAAGCCTCTCCCGACCATCAAGCAAATGTAATAATTTCAGGCCACTTTACATAGGATAATAAATCAAACCCCATTGGTCGCTAGGTTCCGAAAGTCTTCACTTTTGATAGCGCCGAATGATGATAGGGATTGAGAAGGCGTGTCCACCCGCGGACACGAGTAGCGGGAGGGGGCCCGACGGAGACAAGTGGTCGAAGACCACGCAGAAAACGTTGGGAGGGTCCGGAGTGAACGAAGAGAACGCAGTCCTACTCAATTTCTATCATCGTCGGGCAAATCCCTTAAATAATTTCTCGCTCCTCCAGAGCGAAACGAAGTTTAATTGTTACTCTTTGGCGAGTTCAGCGCGGCTCTTGCTGGCAGTAACGAGATAGACGCCGCCGAAGATAAGGAGGACAGCCACCACCTTGGTGACATTGAACGAATCCATTCCAAGATAAATGGAAACGATGCTTGCCACGATCGGCTGCACATAGTTGTACATTCCGGCAACCGTCGGACGAAGATTCTTCTGTCCCACAACAATCAGCATATAACTCAGGAATGTAGCGCAGACTATCACATACAGAATAGATATTACCGCGTCAGTGCTGAGAAGATGCCACTCCGTGGCCATCAATGAATTATATGAGAACGGCAAGAGGCATAGGAATGCGAACGTGAACATCCACTTCATTATGGTAATGAGAGAATACTTGCTCACGAAATTCTTGAAAATCACGATATACAACGCATAACTCAACTGCGCCAGGAGCACCAGAACATCACCCCAGACAGGACTTGCACCGGAAGAATGTGCCGAACCGGAACTGCTTCCAAGTATAAGAAGCAAGGCACCTCCCGCTCCGAACAATATGCCGAGCACCTTTTTGCTGGTAATCGGTTCCTTCAATATGAACGCAGCCAGAATCATAGCCCAAAGCGGCATACTCGTAGTTATGATAGAGGCGTCCGCCGGAGATGTAAGTCCGACACCGAAGATGAAACAGCCCTGATTGAACACAATCGCAAGCAGAGATGCGACAAAAAGACGAATCATATCGTGAGACTCGACGTGTTCTGGCTTTCTGAAGAAGGATACAATCCAGAAGAGGATCATTGCTCCGAAAATTCGCAAATCACTCAGCACCAAAGGGCTGACAATACCGCCCACCATCACGATTTTTGCTATCGGAGACATCAGCCCCCACATCGAATTTGCCAGGAGCATAGCACCGTGGCCTTTCCAATTGAATTTTTCCATTGCTCTAACGATTTTGAACCCGTCCGGCTCTACATAAAAACAGCATCTGAATGACGGGGCAGAATCGTCTCTTCATTCGGGGCGCAAAAGTAAAAAATTCAGTTGACGCGACAAAAAAAAGATGATGCCCGGCAGTCCAGTCGAAGCATCATCTGTAGTCATTTTATTGTTTCACAGTATCTTCCGCGTTAAAAACCGGGAAGGACCTGACATAAATTCATTCAAAAATATTGTGTAATCGTTTCAAAACAGATTTTCAGAAAGCGTTCTGAAACATAGCCCCCAAAGGGCCACAAAAATCATCAATCTATTAAGGTTAATCAAAATATCTTATCGGATTGCTCCTGCCTGCGAATACAGACTCGGCATTCACGCCAGCCAACGGATTCTCCCTGATCTTAACGCCTTCAAATTCATACTTTCCGGGCTCCGAAGAAGAAGCAACCCATCTTACCGGTCTATACACCGCCACAGGTTTCCCGTCAGAAATAGCCAGAACAAAGTCCACGGATTCAGCACGCTTCAATGAAACTTTCCAAAATTTGCGGGCGCACTCATAAGTAGAGCCTCGACCGTTTGAATCGTGACGACTTGGATAGGTCTTGGAAATGTTTACAGCCATAACTTTCTTCCCAAACAGGACTGTGTCCTTGAATATCGATTGCGTTGCTGGCATAATGTTTAAGTTTTAATGTTATTGATGCCGCTATGACAGGCTGCGGCGACCGCCTGCCCCGTGACCAAGATCTGCGCTCGTATCCCGAGGCGGTCACAATATAACAATTATATTCTATAGTTGTTCACAAGTCGTCATCAAATTAAGGACTGTGCACAAAAAAAAAGAAGCCCATTTCTGAACTTCTCTATTGTAAGTCGGGATGATGCGACTCGAACGCACGACCCCTACGTCCCGAACGTAGTGCG
>CAVHJF010000052.1:0-11765 GCA_963636275.1 Acutalibacteraceae bacterium
CGAAACTTTCCTCACCGCCAATCCGGATGATTTATTCTGACGGGCAGGAAGATGTAGGTAATTACTTATGTTGTTCTGCTGGGACCACACAAAGAAAAACACCCGATCTGTCTTTACGATGGACCGGGTATTTTCTTTTTTATGTGAAAACCCATTCACAAGTGTCTGCAATTGGGCTTCAGGGTTTCTGGACAGTATCTAGAATATATTGCCACCTGTCCCAGGAAAGCCCTGTATGGGGAGCAAAATGAATAATCATGAACTTGAGTTGCGGTTGCGTAAGTAAATATATATATATATATATACTTGCAGCATAGAAAACACTATGCTATGCCACAAATCATTTCAGTCGGCGGAGAACTTGTCCGCATCAATGCCGCCAAGAACAGCATCGAACGCTCAATTAACAGCGGAGTCTCTTGGATTCCCCGTTACACCGGAACTGCGGCCGGGACTTTCTGCGACCTTTTTGTTTTCGGCAACGAACTTCTCGCCTGCACTTCCAAAGGAATATACTGTTCCACTAACGGTGGGATGTCCTGGATACCGCGCTGCATCACCGCTTCCGCCGGTGATTTCATTTCTCTTGCCTCTGACGGCACAAAGCTCCTCGCCACCACCTCCAAGGGACTCTACATTTCAAGGAATGGTGGAAGGGGGTGGATAAAGAGGTGAATTGTTGCGATAAATACTTGAACCATAGCTAATAAAAGTAAAAATCTAACAGAATAACCATCATGAATGTTGAATTATTATTTTCACCTTTAGCCTTGGTGATTGCAGATGCGGATTATGCAATTTACCCACTTCTTTGGATTCCAATTGCCGCCTTAGGCGGCCTCATAATCAGCGGTATAATCGGTTTAGCGTCAACACCTACCGAAAAAACTACCGGAAAATCTCTGGGAGTGTTAGGTATGTCAGCGGCAGGAAAGACAACTTTTCTTTCGAAACTTGGACTAGTTAGCCAGAATGCACACTACGACGCGACGGGGCAAGAGGTATACGAGGCGAAACAAATAAAAATTGGAGAAAGGAAGCTACTCATTGACAAGGGCATGGACATAGGGGGAACCGAGGTGTGGGGTAAAAAATACACCGAGGATTGGCTCATAAACAAAGATATCGTCATATTTATCTTTGACGGGAACAAGTTCTTGACAGACAAAGATTACAACAAAGAGACTCGTGGCAGGTTGTCTTTCATTTATAGACATTGGAAACGGAAAAACGAATTCACGCTTAACAATGTTGTCATTATTGCATCGCATTCTGATGAGTTCAGGGGTGGTTCAGAACAAATGCTAAAAAAGATTCTCGAGCAACTTGCTTCAAGACGATATTATCCTCTTTTCGAAAAGAATTTTTTCGGTTGTGACCTGACCAATGACGAGTACGTAATGAAGATAGCAAATAAAATTTTCTAATTATCTTGAAAACAATACTTTGGCATCAAAGCCCGATTACTGGCGGGAAGGACACTTTTATCATTGATGGCATCAAACGTGAATATTCTGGAACACAGAATCAGGATGCCGCTTTTAATCTTTTGACCGACACGGACAAATACCGCAAGTTGAATATTCGACAATGCGGGTCGGAAGTCGGTACCGTTTCATCAGATTTTCATGTTTTCTACAACACTGCGACAGGGGAAACGATTGTTCGGTCACATTTTGTAGATGTGGACGAGATAGGTCGCAAGATTCCATATATGTTTTACTCAAACCAAGTAGAATCATCTCTTGACTTGGTAAATGTTCTGAGGAATAATGCCAAACTAGCTGGCAAGAAAATCAAAGACGGGGAAGCAGAGTCGATTCAACAAACGCTTGAGGAATTTTCCCGTTGTAAGAAAATACAGAAGACAGTTGTGGTTGTAGCGGCGGTTACCATTATGGTCGCTGCGGCCGTATTGATTTGTAAATAGTTATATTATGGAGAACGAATTAAATGCCAGTGTTCTTTATATCGCTTCTGATGAACTGGCTTATAACTATAGCTGGGAAAAAGAGTCAGATTATCTTAAATCCGGTCTGAAAGTCATCTCTATAGATGAGATTGAGACTTGTAAAGAAAGAGGGTATATCTTTGACATAAACTCTTCTATAGAAGAAGGCATGATGCTGACCGCCCATCCTTTCAAGCCTCGGACATATATTGACATGAACAGAACGGAATATGACTTGATTAGAGAGAAGATGGGATGTATAAGCAAAGTCGCTCAAAAAATCGGAGCTACAAAAATTTCCGGGCATGCTATTCTAACAGACAGGAATACCCTTTTTGTCAATAGTTTTGTTGAGGGTAAATTCAAGGCAGTTGAGGCCAAAATATCTTATTCCGAAGAAGACAAAGAAGAGTACTCAAAAACTTATCATATTGAGAGAACTTTTAACGGTCATTACGATAAAACAAGTTACTCTGACGCTCAAAAACTAATTCGGCAGTATGGATTGATGAGGGATCCTGAAGTGAATGATCTTGTTGAACTCCGAAATCCTTCCGAATCCAACGAGATTATCTCGCAGAATGTGAAAATGGAGGCAAGTCGCGAAATAAATTCTCTAAAAGAAATAGCTTTCTCCATCAATGCGATGCAGGGTCTGTTCAATCTTGGAGGCAATCTCCAAAAAACCATTTCAACGCTATCGACTGTGGTTTTATCACTTGATATTGAATTCTGATAAACGCAAGAGAAAAGAGGTAATATGTTACGAGGCAAAACATATTTCAAGTGTCCTCATTGCGGACACGTTTTCAAGGGACTTGACATTGAGGACAATACGACTGTGCGGTCAATGCCGATGCCATGCCCGAAATGCAGACGCAAAGCCATCGGGTCGACATTTTGACTGGTCTGTCAGGGTGCCTGTTCGACAAAAGAAAGTAAAAATGCTTGATTCAAAAGTTATGGAATTTATAAATGATTGCTACAAAATACGCGAAGAGTGTATGCTACTAGTTGAGACAAAATTCGGTAACAGCGACGGCGTTATTTCTCCGGCCGACTACGAGAAATACAATGGGGCCAAAATCCTTTGGATTCTCAAAGAACCATATGGAAAGGGTGGATGTAACCAGGCCAACGAGAAGGAACGTGCGGCCTATCCAACGGACATATGGGAGAACAAGAATGTGGATGGTTATCACACATTCGCGCCTATGATTTTACTGGCACATATTCTTGCCGGCGGTGCTATCTCGGATGATGTCCTTTACTCCAAATCTGCTTTTGAACACTTTAAGCGTTCCACTGCATATGTGAATGTGAAAAAGATACCGGGAACTTCAAGTTCTAGCGACAGTGTGATACAAGCTGCCGCGAAAGAAAACAAGGAACTCATAAATCGGCAGATAAATCTATATTCACCCACTGTCATAATTGGAGGCGGAACATTGAAATACTTTTTCCGTACTGACAATTTCGCAAAAAGAGACAGTGTCTTTGAGGAGCTTAAGATACTCAAAGGTCATGATTGTGGCAGAAAATCGAAATTGGAAGGCATTGATGCAATTGAAGGCTTGGGGGACAGAATTTCCGTGTCTTTATGCGAAGTCAAAACCATCAAAGGAGAAGAATTTGGTGTATATCCCGGGAACCGCTTCCTCTTCATAGATGCCGCGCACCCTTCCTCCATATACGGAAAAGGGCCGAATATTGCTGTTCGCTTAAAAGCATCATTGAAAGTTATTCACAGATATAGTTGGTAATCCGGAAGTATTAGCGCACCAATGTCAATTTTCGATAACATATTTAGTAGCAACCCGTTTTGTGGCGCACAAGACAGTTTCTCCGGCTCCCTTTCCGACAAGGCTCAGGCATTGGCCGAGCTCCAGAAGCGGTTGAGCGCCATTACTGATCCGGCGGAGAATCAGCGGATGTTTGACGCGCAGCCGAAGAATGTGCAAGGTGCGTTGGACGCGCTCTGGGGACAGCTTTTCAGCGACCGGGGGCGTAAGAACATCCCCTCTTCCGGCGGCCGGTGGACCGGCGAAACTGGAGATTCACTGTGGATACCTGATGATGACATAGTTCCTCCTAATAAGGGATACAGCAATATGCACGGCAAGACCTGGAGACAAATCAAGGCGGAGAACGGTATCCGTGGCATCAATTTCAGCGATGGTAGGGCGGACTTTCGACCTGTCAGCAAGTATGAGGTAGCCTTCGACTGGGAGGGGAGTCTCGGCAGAAGCGACATCGAATACATTGTCAGTTCCGGCGACCGACAGTACCTTCACGAGGAGGCGTTCTCTCTGCTTGCTTTAAAGCTAGGAATGACCGTTCAGCAGGTGAAGGGTATCAAGGAAGGTCAGAACCTCGTGTGGCACGAAGAACCGGACTGCAGGACGCTTCGCCTTGTCGTGCGCGAAGTCCACGACAATATTCGCCACTTCGGCGGAGTGGCTATGCTTGCGATAGTTGCAGGACTATAGTGCGTTCGTCTTGCTCCATTTCCCCATTGCAGCAAGATTAGGTAATAACTGCAAGCTTTTAATGCGTTGCCGAATTTTGGCAGTGAGATTCTTTTGTTTTGCACTGTGAGACAAACATTTAATAATTGGTCGGTTATGCTTAGAGGTAAGACTTGGTTCCGTTGCCCGTTTTGCGGAGAAGTATTTAAGTCTTGGGATGTTGAGGATAATGCTACTGTCAATACTATGCCGATGCCGTGTCCCAATGTGGCATAGAAAGTCCGGCAATCAGGTCCATCGGAATCTTAGACCGAATTAGAATTCTGCTCAAGGGTTAGTATTATAGGATTTGATAGCCTCCTTTAGGGAACTTGTGCGAGACGATATTGCAAATTGCATAATCCGGGCAATTTTAGTACTTTCGCGATGAATGCTAAAAATTACGGCCGTATGCTATATCCTATTGGAATACAGAGTTTCGAAAAGATCAGGACAGGCGGATTTGCCTATGTTGACAAGACAGCTTTGATTTATAATCTCGCTGCCACAGGTCAATATTATTTTCTGAGTCGCCCGCGCCGCTTCGGAAAGAGCCTTCTCATCTCCACGATGGAGGCTTACTTCAAGGGGAAAAAGGAACTGTTCAAAGGTTTGGCGATAGAGAGTCTCGAAAAAAACTGGACAGAGTATCCTGTTCTGCATCTGGACTTTACGGGGAGTAAGTACACCGCTGTCGAGAATCTTACAGCAACGCTCAACCAACATCTTGAGCAATGGGAGCAAGTTTACGGAGTGGAAAACAGGTCGGAAGACCTTTCCGTAAGGTTTAAAGCCGTGATCGACGCAGCCTACAAAAAGACGGGCAACAAGGTTGTCATCCTTATTGACGAGTACGAGAAGCCTATCATAGACAATATTGACAATGACGAGCTTGCGGATGTTTTCCGCCGAGAACTGCAAGGCTTCTACAGTGTCATCAAGGGACGGGACGACAGTATCCGCTTCGCGTTTCTCACAGGAGTGACCAAACTCGGCAAGATGAGCATCTTCAGCGGTCTGAACAATCTGAAAGATATCTCAATGGACTTGCGATATTCAGATGTCTGCGGCATATCTGAGACGGAACTCAAGGCGGTTTTTGACGAAAGCGTGGATGAACTTGCCTCGGCGACCGGTCTGAATAAGGAAGATTGCTACGGTAAGTTAAAGAGGATGTATGACGGGTATCATTTCCACCATAAGGCGGCCGGAGTATATAACCCGTTCAGTCTTCTGAATACTTTTGACTCGAATGAGTTCCGTATGTACTGGTTCGAGACGGGTACGCCGACATTCCTGGTGCGTTATCTCAAGAAAGGTAACTACGACCTCGAAGGCATATCGAAAGATATGGTCTCCGCCGAAACATTGACAGGAGCTAACTATGTGAGTCCTCAGCCGATAACCCTGATGTATCAGACTGGATACCTTACGATAAAGAGCTACGACGAACGCTTCCGTGCCTATACCCTCGACTATCCAAACGAAGAGGTCAGGAGCGGCTTCCTCAATTCGCTCAGTCAGCTTTATGCTCCGGCTCTGCTTGATAACGAGTTCTCGGTGTATAATTTCGTGCGCGATGTCGAGCGCGGCGATGTGGACTGCTTCATGAACCGCTTCACGGCGTTCCTTTCTGATAATAGCTATGAGATTCAAGGTAAGTTGGAACTATACTTCCAGAACACGATGTCAGTAATGTTCCGGATGATGGGTCTCTATGTCAAGACAGAGTACCGCACATCAAACGGCAGGATAGACATAACCATCGATACGGACAAGTATGTCTATATCATTGAATTAAAAATGGACCAGTCTCCTGAAATTGCGCTGGAACAGATAGAGGAAAAAGGCTACGACAAGCCATTCCTCGCTTCGGGCAAGCAGATTATAAAACTCGGCATCAACTTCTCATCCGAGAGCCGCACCATCGACGTTTGGAAGATGGCATAATCCGGGCAATTTGTTTTTCAACTTAAGCAACTACAGTTAAGGAATGAATTTATCATTCCTTTTCTTATCTTTGTTACCGCAAATCTTATGGCTGAAAATATATTACAAAAGTTATGGCAAATGTCGATGAATTGAAAAGAACTGCATCGCAGGTGAGACGCGACATAGTTCGTATGGTCACTGATGCGCAGTCAGGCCATCCAGGTGGCTCACTCAGCAGTGCTGATATTCTTACGGATCTGTTTTTTAATGAAATGAAGTTGGATCCTGCAAACTGGAACAGAAACGGAAAAGGCGAGGATGTATTCATTCTCTCAGCCGGTCACATCACTCCGGTTTACTATTCCATACTCTCCAGACGCGGATTCTTCCCTGTCTCCGAGTTGGCGACATTCAGAAAATTCGGTACCAGACTTCAGGGACACCCTTCAGTGGAGAAAGGACTCCCTGGTATCACTCAGGCTTCAGGCTCTCTGGGGCAGGGTCTTTCTGCCGCTGCGGGAATCGCTCTCGGAAAGAAACTTGACGGTGAGGACCGCTTTGTCTATGTTCTCTGCGGTGACGGAGAAAGTGAGGAAGGGCAGATTTGGGAGGCTGGAATGTTTGCCGTGCATCATAAACTGAACAACCTGATTGCGATGACGGACTGGAATGGCCAGCAGATTGACGGTCCTGTGTCATCAGTAGCCGGCGAGGGTGATCTTGAAGCGAAATGGAAAGCCTTCGGGTGGAATGTAATTGTTGCGGATGGCCACGATTTTGAGTCGATTGCAGAGGCATTTGCGAAAGCGCGCGAAAGCAAGGATTGCCCGTCAATGATTCTGTTCAAGACCGATATGGGACACGGTGTGGACTTTATGGCCGGCACTTGCAAGTGGCACGGAAAAGCCCCTTCTCAGGAGCAGTGCAAAGCTGCGCTCGACCAGCTGGAAGAAACACTTGGAGACTATTAATCCGTAAAAGAATTGCGTTATGACAAAATATACTGATACAGGTAAAAAAGATACGAGAAGCGGTTTTGGAGCGGGTCTCTATGAAGCCGGTAAGTCGGATTCAAGAGTCGTGGCTCTCACGGCTGACTTGAAAGGCTCTCTCAAGATGGATGCTTTCGCCAATGAGTTTCCTGAAAGATTCATCCAGTGCGGAATCGCAGAGTCTAATATGATTGGAGTGGCCGCAGGTTTGGCGGTTACCGGAAAAATTCCGTTCGCGGGCTCGTTTGCAGAGTTCGTCACCGGTCGTGTGTATGATCAGATTCGTCAGGAAGTGGCTTATGGTGAGACAAATGTGAAGATTGCGGCTTCTCACGCAGGCATTACTCTCGGCGAAGACGGTGCTACACATCAGACGATGGAAGACATTGCGCTTATGCGTGCGCTTCCGGGTATGGTGGTTATCAATCCGTGCGACTACAATCAGACAAAGGCTGCTACCATAGCTGCCGCAAAATATGAAGGCCCTGTCTATCTGCGTTTCGGCCGTCCGTCCGTACCTAACTTTACGCCGGAAGACGCTCCGTTCGAGATAGGTAAAGCATTCGTTCTTAATGAGGGTAAGGATGTGACCATAATTGCGACCGGTCATCTTGTATGGGAGTCCATCAAAGCTGCAGAACTGCTTGAAGGTGAAGGTATTTGCGCTGAAGTCATCGATATTGCCACAATCAAGCCTCTTGATGAGGCGGCTCTTATAGCTTCAGCTTTGAAGACAAAGGCTGTCGTGGTAGCTGAGGAGCATAATATGCCGGGAGGACTTGGAGAACTTGTCGCTGGCGTATTTGCTGCAAAAGCTCCGGTGCCTATGGAGTTTGTGAATGGCGGTGACCGCTTCGGCGAGTCAGGCACACCGGCCCAGCTTATGGCTTCTTATGGTCTTGATGCTGAGCATATTGCCGAGGCTGCCAGAAAGGCTATATTCAGAAAGTAAAATTACAGTATTGTCCGCATTGGCAAGTGACGATGAAATAATCCGCCTGTACAAAAACGGAGAACACGAAAGGGCATTCTCGGAAATAGTCAAAGCATATAGCGAAAGACTTTATTGGCATGTCCGCCGGTTCGTGTGCTGTCACGAAGATGCTGACGATCTGGTTCAGGAGATATTCATAAAAATATGGGCTGCACTTCCTTCCTTCCGGGAGGAGGCGCAGCTTTTTACTTGGATATACCGCATTGCGACTAATGAAGCTTTGAATTTCTTGCGCAGGCAGAAGATTCGCGCTGCGCTAAATTTTACAAGTATTGATTCCGAGTTGGAAAGAAAGATTGATGATGATCCTTATTTCAATGGCGATGAGGCTCAGCGGATTCTTCTCAAGTCGATGAATAAGTTGCCGCAGAAGCAGCGCGTGGTGTTTTCATTGAGATATTTCGAGGATATGAAATACGAAGATATTGCCAAGATTACGGGGACATCGGTAGGCGCGTTAAAAGCCTCATATCATATTGCTTACGAAAAAATTAAGGCTGAAATCAAAGATTTGATTTAACTTTTCACCCGTTAATGTGTCTAACGTTTGATTTGTGAAAAAACTTTCTCTAGTTGACGAATAAAATGGATAAGCAGAAAATTCAATTCAGCGTACCAGAAGGCTATTTTGACAAGCTTCAGGAAAGGCTTGAAAGGATACCGTCCGCGCAGAATGGCGGACAGGCGTTGTCACGTTGGAATGGTATCAAGCCGTATTTTGCGCTTGCCGCCGCTTTTGCGATGATACTTACTGCCGGGACTGCGGTGCTTAAATTGACTGCAGGGAAGATGATTGATAGCCGGATGTCTGATTATGAGCAGATTCGGATGGCGGATTTAATTCCGGTCACGGAGCCGTATCTGGTATATCTGAAGAGTGACGGCGATTCTGAAATTTCAGAAGACGACATTGAAGCATACCTGATAAACACAGGGACATCTTTAGAACAAATAAGTTATTATGAATATGAGAACAATAGGTAGAACAATCGTAAAGGTATTGGCTTTTCTTCTTGCGGTGAATGTGACGTCATACGCCCGTTCAGGCCAGGAAAAGGATTGGCAGGACAAAATGAAGGCGGAGCGCGTGGCGTTTCTGACTTCTGCGATGGAGCTGACGCCTGCTGAGGCGGAGAAGTTCTGGCCTATCTATAATAGTATGGAAGGTGAGAAGCGTGCTTCGTTCGGGAAAATGATGCGGGCGTACAAGGCTTTGGAAGATGCGCTGGAGGCTAACAAAACTGAAAAGGAAATCACTGACCTGCTGAATGCTTATATTCAGGCGAGTGATGATTCGCGCGGGGTCGATGCGAAGTATATCCCGATGTTCAAGAAGGTTATCTCGGAGAAAAAGATAGCGAAGATGTATGTTGCTGAGGAACAGTTCAGAAGGCAGCAGATTGGACGTTGGAATGGCGGCGATAAGGGCGAAAAAGGCGAAAGGGGAAGCAAACCGGCGAGATAGTGCCGAGGGCCTTTCAGGCGAACAAATAGAAATCTTTTACAAGGGAGATATACTGGTCGGTATATTTCCCTTGATTCATCATTGTGAGAGTTATGTCTTCCGGCTGACTTGTTTTTCTGGAGAAGGTGACGACAATCCGGGATGGCTTTTTCCGTTCCACTGTCCGGATTCTGACTGTCTGAGTGGGGAATAGCCCGCACATTCTTCCGTATCTGAGCAGAGCCGCCTCCTGGTCTGCAGGCAGGATTAGTGACAATTTTCCTATTTCAGTCAGCGCGGACTGTGCATATTCCATAATCTCCCTGTACGAAAGCCCTGATTCATTTTCTCCAGTATGCCTGGCTGTCGATTTGCGGGCTTCAGGGTTAGTCAGTGATGAGTCGAAATAGGGAGGGTTGGAGACGATGATGTCAAATTTTGAGTCAGGATTATTGTCGCTCCAATCGTTTAGCGAACAGCTTTTTGCGCTCAGAATGTTGTGCCAGGGTGAATTGGCAAAATTCTCCTCGGCCTCTTTCGCAGCGTCCCAGTCAATATCGATTCCGGTAATACAGCGAATTTTAGCGTCTCCGTTTTGAGTTCCCGGCCTCGGTGTTCCTGTAACCGAGTCTTGTATATTGGAGTCAGCGTTAAGAGTCTCCACTTTAGTATTTGTGCTCTGTGCTCCCGCAGCGCTTTCGGCTAATTTCTCCACTTGGAGACATTTCAGATCGCTTAGCCGCTGAGCCACTATCAGCGCGATTACGCCGGTGCCGGTGCCTATGTCAAGAATTGAGCGCTCATTGCCGGTCAGGGGAATGATTGTGCCCAAGAGCACCGCATCAGTATTAACTTTCAATGCTGACTTCTCGTTCCTGACATAGAATTTCTTGAAATGGAATACGCTCATTCTACAGAATGCTTTCTGCACTTTCAGTGCCTCTATAACCTTTAATGACGTTTATGATGGATTCTGCTCTTTAGCTTTCAATGACGACGATCTCTTTTATATTGGATGCCGCTTTTCAATGTCTCCTTAGGCTTCAATGAAGACGCCGTCCTTCATAAACAGTGACCTGTCGCACATCTTGGCGAGGTCCGGGTCGTGAGTGACAATCACGATGGTCTGCCCGAACGTGTCGCGCAATTTGAAGAACAGATTATGCAACTCGGATTTTGTGGCACTGTCCAGATTTCCCGAAGGCTCGTCTGCGAGAAGCACGGCAGGCTGATTGATAAGCGCCCTGGCGATCGCGACGCGTTGCTGCTCTCCGCCTGACAGCTCGGAAGGTTTGTGGCCTATACGCTCCGACAATCCTAGCGTGTCGAGTAGTTCAAGAGCTGCATTCTTGGCTTCCTTTTCGCTTTTGCCTGCAATCAATGCCGGAATCATCACGTTTTCGACAGATGTGAACTCCGGCAGCAGATGATGGAATTGGAATACAAATCCGATTTCCTTGTTTCTGAATGCGCTGAGTTGACGTTTGTCCAATGAGCGTGTTTCTGTTCCGTCTATGATGAGAGAGCCGCTGTCCGGAGTGGATAACGTGCCCAGAATCTGGAGCAGAGTTGACTTGCCGGCCCCTGAGGCTCCCATTATGGATACGACTTCAGATTTCTCGGCCTTGAAGTTTATTCCCTTGAGCACTTTCAATGTGCCGAATGACTTCTCGATATGCGTCGCTTCTATCATCATAGCTTGTTAACTTTCTAAAAACGTGAAGTTACTGATTTTGTTGTAAAAAAATGTGGATATTTCTTTTGAAAATTTTGTAAAATAGAAAAAGAGCCGTATATTTGCAGTCCCATTCGGAGATTTGAATCTCAGGGAGCGGGACCTTAGGAGAAAATCCGAGGGTTTGTTTATCGGGGTGTGGCGCAGTTGGCTAGCGCATCTGGTTTGGGACCAGAGGGTCCTGTGTTCGAGTCACAGTACCCCGACAAA
>CAVHJF010000053.1:0-11141 GCA_963636275.1 Acutalibacteraceae bacterium
AAAGAAGCATCAGAGCCGCCGCTGAAAATAATGTGGTCGTTTTCATCGTGTTGGAATTTATGTGAGGGACGGCGGCGCGGCAAAAGACGCACCAACAGTCCCCTTTCCTGCAAATGTACGATAATACCGCTTAATAATGTGGAAAAAAGTACGGAATTATTATCCGGCTGAGCCGAAAAACTCCCCCTTGCAGGCACTTGTGGTGGGGTTTTCACATAGAAATAAAACACCCGGTCCATCGTAAAGACAGACCGGGTGATTTTCTTGATGTGGTCCCAACAGGGCTTGAACCTGTGACCCTCTGATTATGAGTCAGATGCTACTAACCAACTGAGCTATGGGACCAATATGCAAAACTGGGGTTGAATCCAGTCTTGCAAATATAGGAATTTTTCCGGGATTCCGAAAGGCTTCCAGCATCCCGGATGCTGATTTCTATCAGACTTTGATTTCAACTTCAACTCCTGAAGGCAACTCGAGCTTCATAAGAGAATCGACAGTCTTTGCATTTGACTCATCGATGTCGAGAAGTCTACAGTAAGAGTTGAGTTCGAACTGCTCGCGTGACTTCTTGTTGACGAAGGTCGAGCGGTTCACAGTGAAAATCTTAGTGCTTGTAGGAAGAGGAATCGGTCCGCAAACCTTAGCACCGGTAGAAGTCACTGTTTCAGCGATCTTCTTTGCTGACTTATCAAGCAGCATATGATCGAATGATTTGAGCTTTATTCTGATTTTCTGACTCATATCAATACTCTTTTTACCGTTAATAATTATTCGTCGTCATCAGCTGACTTGTAACCGCTCTTCTCGATAACTTCCTTAGCCAGAGATGCAGGAACTTCTGCATAGTGGTCGAAAGTCATTGTGCTGGCAGCACGTCCAGAAGACAATGTTCTGAGAACTGTTACATAGCCGAACTGTTCAGAGAGCGGAACGAATGCTTTGATGATTCTTGCGCCGTTGGCTGTAGAATCCATAGCATTGATCTGACCTCTACGACGGTTCAAGTCACCTACGATATCACCCATATACTCTTCCGGAGTAACAACCTCAAGGCTCATGATAGGCTCGAGGAGAACCGGATGTGCTTTAGGGCAAGCGTGACGGAATGCGTTGCGGGCGCAGATTTCGAATGAAAGCTGGTCAGAGTCAACCGGATGGTAAGAACCGTCGAGGAGAGTAACCTTCAATGAAGGAACCTCGTATCCTGCGAGACAGCCGTTTGCCATAGCGGACTCGAAACCTTTCTGTACGCAAGGAACATACTCCTTAGGCACGTTTCCACCCTTGACCTGGTTATCGAACTGAAGTCCGGTAACACCCTCGTCAGCAGGGCCGATTTCAACGACGATATCAGCGAATTTACCACGACCACCAGTCTGCTTCTTGAAGAGCTCACGATGCTGAACTGTAGAGGTGATAGCCTCTTTGTAGTTAACCTGAGGTGCACCCTGGTTGATTTCAACACCGAACTCACGGCGGAGACGGTCAACGATGATGTCAAGGTGAAGCTCACCCATACCGCTGATGACTGTCTGACCGGTCTCGTGATCTGACTTAACTGTGAAAGTAGGATCCTCTTCAGCAAGTTTTCCGAGAGCTACGCCGAGTTTCTCGAGGTCAGCCTGAGTCTTAGGCTCAACAGCGATTCCGATAACCGGATCCGGGAATTCCATTGCTTCAAGAGTAACCGGATGATCTTCTGCGCAGATTGTATCACCTGTACGGAGGTCTTTGAAACCTACTGCAGCACAGATATCACCTGCCTCAACGAACTCGATAGGGTTCTGGTGGTTTGAGTGCATCTGATAAAGACGCGCAACTCTTTCCTTCTTTCCTGTACGTGTGTTGAGCACATAAGAACCTGCATCAAGATGTCCCTGATAAGCTCTTACATAAGCGAGACGACCAACAAACGGGTCAGTAGCAATCTTGAATACAAGACCTGCGAAAGGCTTGCTTGCATCCGGTTCAACCTTTGTATCCTCACCGGTTCTAGGATCTGTACCCTTAACGGCACCGATGTCGATTGGTGAAGGCAGGTAACGGATGACAGCGTCAAGAAGGAACTGAACACCTTTATCCTTGTATGAAGAACCGCAAGTAGCAGGAACGATCTTCATTGCGATTGTACCCTTACGGATAGCTGCGATGATTTCTTCCTTAGTTACTGAATCTGGCTCTTCGAAGTATTTCTCCATAAGTGCATCGTCGCACTCAGCAGCGGTCTCGATGAGTTTGTCTCTCCAGAGTTCAACTTCACCCTTCATATCCTCAGGGATAGGAATCTCGTGATAGTTCTGAAGTTTGGTATTGTCTGCCTCGTACTCGATAGCTTTCCTGTCGATAAGGTCAACGATACCTACAAACTTATCCTCTGCGCCGATAGGGAGAGAGATAGGTACTGCTGTAGCGCCGAGTTTGTCCTTGATATCCTTAACGCAACCGAGGAAGTCCGCACCTACACGGTCCATCTTGTTGACGTAAGCGATTTTTGGAACGCCGAATTTGTCAGCCTGACGCCAAACGGTCTCAGACTGCGGCTGCACTTTACCTACAGCATCAAAAGTAGCGATAGTTCCGTCAAGCACACGAAGTGAACGCTCAACCTCAACGGTGAAGTCCACGTGGCCCGGAGTATCAATAAGGTTCAACTGATATACATTCCCGTCATAATGCCAGAAGGCTGTGGTTGCAGCAGAAGTGATGGTGATACCTCTTTCCTGCTCCTGAACCATCCAGTCCATAGTAGCGCCACCATCGTGAACCTCACCGATTTTGTGAGTCTTACCTGTGTAGAACAGAATACGTTCAGATGTGGTAGTCTTACCGGCATCAATGTGCGCCATGATACCGATGTTTCTGGTAAATCTAAGATCTCTTTTTGCCATTTTACGCGGGAATTAGAAACGGAAGTGAGCAAATGCCTTGTTGGCCTCTGCCATTTTGTGCATATCTTCTTTTCTCTTGTATGCGCCACCCTCATTATTGTAAGCGGCAACGATTTCAGCGCACAGTTTTTCTGCCATCGAGTGGCCGGAACGCTTACGTGCAAAGAGTATCAAGTTCTTCATTGAAAGTGAAATCTTTCTCTCCGGTCTCAACTCTGTTGGCACCTGGAAGTTAGCTCCACCAACCCTGCGGCTCTTAACCTCAACCTGCGGGGTTACGTTCTCGAGAGCTTTCCTCCAGATATCTAGAGGAGCCTTGTCAGAATCTTTCATCTTCTCGCCTACCATATCAATGGCATCGTAAAAAATAGAATACGCGATACTCTTCTTCCCCTGCAACATAAGATTATTCACGAAACGGGTTACGTTTGAATCGTGAAACTTAGGATCAGGAAGTAGAATCCTCTTTCTAGGCTTCGTTTTTCTCATTTTTGTGAAAAATTAAAGTGAAAATTGGTAATGAAAATTACTTCTTAGATTTCTTTGGTCTCTTGGCTCCGTAGAGTGAACGGGACTGTGTCCTGCCTTCTACACCAGCTGTATCCAAAGCTCCTCTAAGGATGTGGTAACGTACACCAGGGAGGTCCTTTACACGACCACCTCTAACAAGCACGATTGAGTGCTCCTGGAGGTTGTGACCTTCGCCCGGGATGTATGCGTTGACCTCTTTTGCATTGGTGAGACGTACACGGGCAACCTTACGCATTGCTGAGTTAGGTTTCTTAGGTGTAGTAGTATACACACGTACGCAAACACCTCTCTTCTGAGGACAAGCATCCAGCGCACGAGACTTGCTCTTCACAGCAAGAACCTCGCGTCCTTTGCGAACTAATTGTTGAATTGTTGGCATAAATGATTGAAAATCTTTAATTTATGTTACTTCCCCCAATTTTGGGGACTACAAATTTACACATATTTTTTTTATTGACAATAATTTAGGGGATTTTTGAATTTTTTGAAATTTCACGGGCTTTACATAAATTTGAATGATTGTTCGGTCCCCACTCTCAGTCGCACCGGCAGAATCAACCTGAAAATCCGGAAAATTATGACCAATACATTGTTCCAAAAAATCAGTCATAGCGCTATCGCATTGACCGTTACCGCATTAGCTTCTATAACGTTAATATCCGAAGCATCGGCTCAGGACAACAAAGTCCGCACTCCGAATTACGCTCTGGCTGAACGATTCTCCGCGAAACGCATCTCCCAGATGGTATTCACGACCTCTGTCAGACCTATGTGGTTCCGCGAAGGCGACAGATTCCTGTATCAATGGAAAACATCCGAGGGGACACAATATTATATTGCAGATCCGAAGGCAGGCAAAGTGGAGCCGGCATTTGACATGGCAAAGCTTGCGATGCAGATTACGGAAATCATCAAAGACCCGTTTGACGCTCAGCATCTGCCGATAAGCGGGCTAGCAATCGATGCGGACAATGACAATGTATTGAAATTCGACATCAAGAGTTCTCTGGCAAAGAGAGACAGCACGGGAAAGGCTCTGGACGAAAAAGTCATATTCCATTTCAAATATGACCTCACATCCAAGAAACTGACATACGACACCGCTGACAAGGATGACAAATACCCGTATTGGGCACACGTTTCTCCAGACGGGCTCATCGGCGTTTACATCAAGAACTCCAACCTGTTCTGTATGGATACGCTGAATATGCGCAAGGCGGCGAAAGACCCGAAGGACAGCACAATTGTCGAGCACAGAATCACAAGCGACGGATTCAAGGACTATTGCTACGGAGTCAGCAGCTATATGGGAAACACTGAGACGGATACAACTGCCAGAATATTCCCTACAGAGCTTGTCTGGTCACCCGATTCAAAGCATCTCGCAGTCATGAGATGGGATATGAGGCCGCTGAAAGATTTCTGGGTCATAAACTCTCTGAGCAAACCGCGTCCGACATTGGAAACATACAAGTATCAGATGCCGGGTGAGCCCGCTCCTATAGGGCATTTGTATGTGTTTAAGGCTGGAGACTGGACCTCGCACACGGTAAAATGCCAGGCCTTCAAGGACCAGGAATTCACCCTTAACCTCACCGACAAGACGGTTGCCGAGCAGTTCAATGATTTCAATTGCCAAAGATGGCAGGGAGACAATGACAAATTCTATGTTTCCAGAATGAGCCGCGACCTCAAGCGGCTGGACATCTGCACGGTCGATGTGGACGGAGACTCTACGAAGACAGTGATTGCCGAACGGTTGAACACCTATGTTGAGAACAGGATGCTCAGGATTCTGGACGGCGGACGCAAGTATATCCATTGGTCTGAACGCAACGGATGGGCAAATCTCTATCTGTGTGACGCGGAGGGCAAGATTCTCAAAAATCTCACCGAAGGAGCATACCACGTAGACGATGTGCTGGCAGTCAATGAGAAAGAGGGATACATCCTGTTCAGGGCGTGCGGAAAGGAAAAGGGCGAGAATCCTTATCAGATGCACGTGTACAGAGTAAGTCTGCAGGGTGGCGAGCCGAAGATGCTGGACATCCCTGATATGTATGTGGATGCGATTGCCACGGAAGACGGCAAGTATTTCATAGCCAACTATTCCCGCGTGGATTGCAAACCTGCGTCAGCCCTGTTCGACGCAAATGGACGCAAGGTGTGCGACCTCGGCGAGGCGGATTTCTCCCTGCTTTTCGAGTCCGGATATAAGTTCCCGGAAAGGTTCAAGGTTAAGGCGGCGGACGGCATTACAGACCTCTATGGCGCTATCTACAAGCCGTTTGACTTTGATTCCACAAAGGTTTACCCTATCTGCGACTATGTCTATCCGGGTCCTCAGGTAGAGGCCAACAATATATATTGGAGCAGAGGCTTCACCAGGACGGACAGGCTCGCCCAGCTCGGGTTCATCGTCATAACCGTGGGCAACAGGGGCGGACATCCCGACCGCTCAAAATGGTATCACAATTATGGTTACGGAAATCTCAGGGACTACGGTCTGGAGGATCAGAAATATGCAATCCAGCAGCTTGGAGCGAAGTACTCCTGGATTGACCTCGACAGAGTCGGCATTCACGGACATTCCGGCGGCGGATTTATGTCCACTGCGGCCATTCTCAAATATCCTGATTTCTTCAAAGCCGCTGTCTCCTGTGCGGGCAACCACGACAACACCATATATAACAGGTGGTGGAGCGAACAGCATCACGGAATCACCGAGAAAGTGGAAGCCGGAGACACGACATTCGTATATTCAATCGAGACTAACCCGCAGATTGCATCGAATTTGAAGGGGCATCTTATGCTTATACACGGTGACATTGACAACAATGTGCATCCGGCGAATACAATACGAGTCGTCAATGCGCTGATTCGCGCCAACAAGCGATTCGATATGCTCATTCTCCCTGGACAGAGGCACAATTTCGGGGATATGACTGAATATTTCTTCTGGAGAATGGCCGACTACTATTGTGAATGGCTGATGGACAGCAGTAAGCGGCACGAGGTGGATATTCGTGAAATGAACAACGACTAAGTTGAAAGGTTTCTAAAAATAAAACATAATGAAATTAAATCTTAGAGCACTGATTGCGCTGATTGCAGGCAGTGCAGTTACAATGTCAGTTATCACATCCTGCATAGACCAGGAGGTGAAGGTGGACAGGCTCACGGTTTCTGTTGCAGAGCCGTTGACACCGGACAGAACTGACTCCGTAAAGGTCAATATCGAACTGGAGTATGCCGTTGCAGGCATTACGGACAGTGTAAAAAGAGCGTTTGACGAGAATATCGCATCGGCGGCATTCGGTCAGGATTATGCCGGGCTGAGTTTGAAGGATGCGGCAGACAAGTATATGAAGGACTTTGTCGCAGAATATCGCGAAACCAACTCTGACCTGATATCCGACATCAAGAAGAATTCATCCGACTCAGAGGAAGCTGATTACAGCGCTGAAATGCTGGCTTGGGAAAACACTATCCAAGGCAATTTCGCAGGTCGTCACAACGATGTGATTTCATATACGGTCAACAATTATATATATGAAGGCGGAGCTCACGGAAACACCGGATTCAATGCGGTGAATATGAGCCTGAAGACCGGCAAGACCGTTACTGAGGAGGATTTCTTCGTGCAGGGATTCAAGGAGCCGCTCGCAAAGCTGCTTACGGAGCATCTGCACGACGCTATGCCGGACCAGGAATCATACGATGAGCTGTTCTTGAAGGATATTGAGCCTAACGGAAACTTTATGGTTACTGAGACCGGAGTTTCATATATATATGGTCAGTACGAAATCGGTCCATATTCTCTTGGTATCATCACTGTAAATGTCCCTTGGAACGAACTCGAGGGCTTGGTCAAGTAAGTTTACAGTTTGGGGAATACGGTCCCCGATTAAACTCCGTTCGCACGCGAAAGTGCGGGAAATCAAGTGCCTCAGGGCAAGCAATAAGGGGACAGCTAAAATCTAGCCATCCCCTCCTCATTATCGAAAACCGGTTATTACCAGTTGTTTATGCTTAAGCCTTACTATTTCAGGAGTTCAGGACCTTTGCCGTCAAAGAACAGGCCTTTGAATTTTGCCTGAGCGGAAGGCTTCTTTGCTAACTGAACTGAATAGTATTCGTAGCTATGACTGTCGATATACTCCTGAGCTGGAGACGCACCGTCCTTGCTGAAGTTGAAGGCCTTCTCATATACAGGTCCGCAGACTCCATTCTCATCGACTGCGAAAGCATAAATTATCGCATCAGCTCCGAATGGGACATAGCAATCTGCAGGATATGATGAGTAAGTGCCGGAGTAAATGGTGTAAATAAGTTGTTCCCTTGAATAAGTTGTACCGTCATTCTGGAAGACGTTGTAATAATAGCTTACTCCAGTGCTGTTTATTGTCGGTGTAAATACGGCATTTGTTCCGAAATAAGAGTATTCAGGATTGAGTTTGGCAATCTCTGCGCCGTCGTAGTATTTATCCCAAGAAAACTCAACGGTTGCGTCACTCATTCCAGCTTCCGGGAAAGTAATCACATCGCTGAAGATCGGAGCGCAGGCAAACTCCGTCTCACCGTTCTTTATAGGAATCAAAGCGATCTTTCCGGTCTCTCCAGGATATACTGTATACGTTGTCTCGTCGTAGCCGTACGCAGCAAATAACTGGAAATATGTCTCTCTGTCGACACCAAAGTCTTCAAATGACTTGATTGTTTCCTCAAGATACTCTACAAACTCTTCAGCTGTACAATCCGTATTGACAAGCTCAGTGATGTAATCTATCGTGTCATCAGAAGGTGTAACTGCGACATTGATTTCAAAGCCCTGCAGGCTGCCATTGGTTACTGAAATATCATAGGTCAACTTGGTAGGATCGCCACCCTGCGCTGTAGTAAAGATTGTCCTGTTTACAGCTGTAGTAGCGGCATAATCCTTCACACCGAATACCAGAAGCGCATATTCTGTACCGGATTTAAGTTCAGTCGTATTGGACAACTCTCCGGTATAAACGTCAATCCACCCCAATGAGTTATACAGATATTCCACCAATTTGTCGTCATCCGTATAATCTTTGACTAATTCATTCTTGACGATCGCAACAGCATACTCGTCGGTGTTTGAAGGTGTTATAGTGTAAGTTGCGCTACGTGCTCCGCATTCCACGAGGTCTACATCTAATACATTGCTAGAACGTTCCGGAGAAGCTGTTGAAAATTCATAGCACTCGAAATCTCCGTCAGGTTCTGCCTTCTCTGTAACATATCCTGCTATGACAATATAATCGGTGCTGCCATAAAGCCAATCTATACTGGAATCTTCCAGATTCTCCCACAGTACCAATTCGGCCAATGCCTCCTCTTCCGTTTCGCCGTAATCATTGATGAGGAAGTCATAATTACCTTTAAGATATTTCGCTGCACGGTCCTGAAGATTGTCAGCAAGATAGTCAAACTGGGATCTCTTGACAACGGCATAGTAGAATGGCCTTGTCTGATCGTCTCTTGACACACTAAGGGCACAAGACATTGTCTTCACGTTTGAAACAGTGATTTCAAAGTGATTTACGGGATCCGGAGTTTCCGGGCCGTCTTTCTTGGAGTTACATCCCGCAGCGACAAATGCGCAGATGCAAAGACTGAAAAAAGCCTTGAGAGTTTTTTCGAAGCTCATAATTGTTGATATTGATTAATGACTAATTCTCTTTTTATCAGTTATTTACCGAAGGTTTATGAAATATACGACAAGAGAGGAGTGATTACACCAAGAAATTTCACAGAAGAATATTTGCCATAAGCCATAAAAGGATTCCAAGAAGCAGCTTGATTTTCTAATCAATTGATTCTGATGTCTATATAAGTTCGGCTTCAAAGGTAATAATTTCTAAGCTTTAATATTTCTATTTTGAGAATAGCGTATCGCGAAATCATAGTATTAGCTTGATTATTAAGCCATTGCGCAAAAATTACGTAGTTTCAAATGATAACTATAACGATTTTGATATAATACGAATCAGAATAGTCCCAGCTCTAGGCCATCTCATCGGACTGCAAGAAGTCAATTCAGCGCAATTCGCAAAGATAAGAATTCCAGTCTGTTACAAAGATTTTATCCTACGAAATGTCCACGTCGCCCAAATTACAAATCCTGGGATACTACTTGTAAACAGATATTATTCATGCAGATAGTCTGAGATTGCGCGGGTGATGTTCGCTTTTGCAACTGACGGATTGAGAGCTTCCTCGAGCGGCATATTGTCGGGCGTTATCTGAAGCACGTCGTCGAAGCCGGCGGCAAGCAATTTTTCCCTGTCGTAGATTTGGCCCGCTACCAACAGAACTTGTGTGTGGGCTGAGGAATGGGATCTTACATATTCGAGGACTCCGGCAGGGACCTTTCCCTGCAAGGTCTGCTCGTCTGCTCTACCTTCTCCGGTGATGACTATCTCACAATCCCTCAGTTTC
Organism: Acutalibacteraceae bacterium; assembly: GCA_963636275.1. Classification (GTDB taxonomy): domain Bacteria; phylum Bacteroidota; class Bacteroidia; order Bacteroidales; family UBA932; genus Cryptobacteroides. The sequence goes on from CAVHJF010000053.1 coordinate 9,891, forward strand.
TTATCCAGGCCCTGGATATCCAGCATCGCACTGATGCCGCGCTTCATCGAAGCGTCAAGCACACTGTGAAGCGCACCGCCTATACCGCCAGCCGCTCCGGCTCCGGGACAATTCAGAATACCGTTGCCGACAACTTCTGCGAGCCGGGAAAGTCCTTCGTCAAGTTTATCGACCAGTTGTACAGAGGCTCCTTTTTGGGGAGCAAACATTCTCGCTGCGCCTCCTTCTCCGCAAAACGGAACGGATACGTCGTAGAAGCCGATTATGCGACAAGAGTCAAGCAGTTTGTTGCGATTGGAAGAGTCTATTTCCGTGATTTTTCCAAGAATAGCGTTAGATTCAGTAATTTCAATTCCGTCTGACAATAATCTGTAACCCAATGCTTTAAGCATTCCTGTACCTCCGTCGCAGGTTGCACTACCACCAAGGCCTATCCATATTTCTCTTACGCCCTGAGCCAAAGCATCCGCTATCATCTCTCCAGTGCCGAAAGATGACGCCAGCGCCGGATTCAATTCCGTTTTCTTGAGCAACCCCAACCCGCTAGCCGCAGCAGTCTCGATTACTGCAATGCGTCCGCTATGGACAGGATTGTCGCGGGAGGCAGTTTCCTGCCCACCCGGATGAAAAGACATTCCAGGCTCGTCATTGCTTCTTACAAGGCTGTATTTGGGGCCAACCCGTTGCTCCAAACAAAAGCCAACGCCCGGGACATCCCCTTGCACCAGGCCGTAACGAGCATCAATCAGCCGACCTAGCGGGTCGTGGCAGTGCACTGACCGGAATTCCCCGCCAAGACTGTCTGTAACGATAGACGAAAAGTCCTCTCCCCCGTCAGACACAAGAAGCACTTCAGCCTCACCCGCAGGGAACGCCTTCGCAGCCGCCAGTCCGGCCTCCTCCGATGACAAGCACCCCTTGAATGAATCTATGGCAATAACGACTTTCATAGCATCTGTAAATTTAGTCTTCGGGTTATTGATATTCTCCACTAGTGCTGAAATCAGCCCTCTCGGGTATAAATATATGAAATAATTGGGAGCACCCTGATATTGAAGCGAAATTCAATGTCACTCAAGATGTCACTCAAGAAAAGGACATAGATCAATGGATAGAATATCAGATCGCTGCAAATCCGGAAATTGTCCAGTTTGGCAACCCTCTTTCCTGAAATTTCGTAAAATGTTTAAATTTGTAAGCATAATTACAGGAGCGATGGTTCATAACAATATTGCAAAACAACAAACCACG
>CAVHJF010000054.1:0-9606 GCA_963636275.1 Acutalibacteraceae bacterium
CCCACGACCCCGAGATTACAAATCACGTGCTCTGGCCAACTGAGCTATATCGGCAATTATGTTTGCCTTACGTTTCGTAAGGGATTGCAAAGATAGGCATTAATTCTTATTCTGCAAACAATTTCGAGTTTTTTTTCACTTTAGTAAGCATTCCGCACAAATTAGTTCAGATTCGTGAAGGTTTTTTGAGGATATTCTCAACTTTTCCCGAGCATTGACAGAACCTTCTCCGCTATGCTTTCCGCATCCAGCCCGCAGCTGCGTCTCTGGTTGGACTGGGTGTCCTGAGATATGTATTCATCAGGTATGCCAAGGCCGGCGACCTGAACTCCATAATGCGAATTATCCGCCATATATTCAGTAACCGCCCCGAAGAGTCCGCCCTTCAGCGAGCCTTCTTCCACTGTCAGGACTTTGCCGAATCCTGCAGCTTCTTCTAACATCGCACAGTCAAGAGGCTTCACAAACCTCACATCGTACACCGCCGGCCTGACTCCAGTCTTCTCATAGACAATATCGGCAGCCTCAACGGCTCTGCAAGCCTCCGGTCCGGCGGCAATAATCGCCAACGACTCTCCGGATACAAGTTTCACGGACTTCCCTACCTCAATCTGCTCATACGGAGCCTCCTTCCATTCCACGCCTTCTCCGCACCCGCGAGGATACCTTATTATATAAGGGCCACCCGGATAATGAAGAGCAGTGAACATCATATTCTTCAGTTCTAGTTCATTTCGCGGGACAGCTATGACGGTGTTCGGTATGGCACGGTAAGCCGCAATGTCGAAGCATCCGTGATGAGTCGCACCGTCTTCTCCGACCAGCCCTGCACGGTCAAAGCAAAGCACCACCGGCAGATTCTGGAGAGCCACATCGTGTATGATTTCATCATAAGCCCTTTGCGAGAACGACGAATATATATTGCAGAACGGACGCATACCTCCTGCCGCCAATCCGGCTGAGAACGTAACAGCGTGTTCTTCCTCAATACCAACGTCAAAGAATTGTGCCGGCAACTCTTCCGCAAGCAGATTCATTCCGCAACCGGTAGCCATCGCAGGGGTCACGCCTATGACATTCTTGTCATTGCGGGCAAGATCCAGCAAGACATATCCGAATACATCCTGATACCTTGCAGCCTTGTATCCGCCACCCAACCGTTGCCCCGTAGCAGGGTCAAACTTGCCTGGAGCGTGCCACACGGTAGGGTCATTTTCCGCCGGAGCGTAGCCCTTTCCTTTCTTGGTGATAGTATGGAGAATGCGCGGGCCCTTGATATCCTTCAATCTGGACAAGGCACCAATCACAGCATCCATATCGTTGCCGTCAACAGGGCCGAAATAGCGGAAGCCCAGAGCCTCGAACAAAGCGCCGCCGAAATTTCCGGACAATGTAGATTTTGTAGAGCGGACAATGTTCTGCATCCTGTCACGAAGCCAGCCCTCCCCCATCTGTTCCCAGATTTTGTTCTTAATCTTATTATATGTAGGGTCTGTGGTAAGGCGCAGCAGGTAATCGTGCAAGCCGCCTATATTCTTGTCGATGGAGCAATTATTGTCGTTCAGAATAATCAGGATATCGCTCTTGCTAGCACCCGCGTTGTTCAACCCTTCAAGAGCAAGACCACCGGTCAATGCCCCGTCTCCGATGAATGCGACAATCTTCTCGTCCGTACCTTTGAGTTTTGCTGCACAGGACAATCCCAACGCGGCTGAAATGGATGTGGACGAATGGCCTGCGCCAAAAACATCATATTCGCTTTCTGAACGCTTGGGAAAGCCGCTCAGTCCGCCTGCCATACGGTTTTTCCTGAAAAGATCTCTTCTTCCCGTAAGAATCTTGTGCGCATAAGCCTGATGCCCGACGTCAAACACGATTTTATCGTGAGGCGTATTGAACACATAATGCAGTCCGACAATAAGTTCCACCGCACCCAAGCTGGAGCCCAGATGTCCGGGATTTGTCGAACAACATTCTATTATATAGTCCCTCAACTCCTGACAAAGCGGCTTCAGCTGCTCAGGAGCCAGTTTTTTCAAATCTGCGGGACTTTCAATATTTTCAAGCATATTCCTTATTGCAATTCTTCGGAAATCATTGCAAGATACGAACATTTACCGACATTTTCACGGATTTCATTTTGCCGTTAATGATTTATTCGATAAATTGCGCGGTCTGACATTAACCTGAACAGAAAATATAAATAGCTTACAAATATGACAAAAGTTCAAAAACTAATGAACGACAGCCCCGTAGCCCGCTGGTCAGTTCTTGTGCTGATTGCACTAATGATGTTCTTCGGCTATATGTTCGTGGACGTGATGTCCCCACTCAAATCATTGGTAGAAAAGAATTTGAACTGGAACAGCACAGTATTCGGCACCTATGCCGCATCTGAGTACTTCCTCAACGTTTTCTGCTTCTTCCTGATTTTCGCAGGTATCATCCTTGACAAGATGGGCGTAAGGTTCACCGGATTGCTTTCAGCCTCACTGATGGTTGCCGGAGCCTGCATCAAGTATATAGGTATAAGCGACTGGTTCCAGGCAACAAGCGTTTGCGAGTGGCTGAACAGCTGGTGGGTTGCTCTCCCGGGAAGCGCCAAGATGGCCAGCCTCGGATTCATGATATTCGGATGCGGATGTGAAATGGCCGGCACCACGGTATCAAAGGCAATCGCCAAATGGTTCAAAGGCAAGGAAATGGCTTTGGCAATGGGACTTGAGATGGCTATCGCCAGACTCGGAGTGTTTGCGGTAATGTGGATTTCCCCTATGATTGCATCCAAATTCGACAACTCAGTAGTCGCTCCTGTAGGATTCTGCACCGCATTGCTCTGCGTAGGACTCATTTTCTTCCTGATTTTCACATTTATGGACAGGAAATTCGACAACCAGCTTATCGAGGCAGGTCTGATGACTACCGAAAAATCACCTGAGGACGAATTCCATATCAGTGACCTCGGAAAGATTTTCAGCAGCAAGATGTTCTGGATTGTAGCATTGCTCTGCGTACTTTACTACAGCGCGATTTTCCCATTCCAGAGATATGCTCCGAACTATCTTGAGCAGACATTGAATGTGACTGCAGAGACAGCTTCCCGCCTGTTCAGCTGCTTCCCAATTCTGGCTATGGTGCTCACACCGTTCCTGGGCGCATTCCTGGACTTCAAAGGCAAGGGCGCATCAATGCTTATGGCCGGCGCAATCATTATGATTGTATGCCATCTGTGCTTCGCATTCCTGCTGCCTGCATTCCCGAGCAAGACCCTCGCGCTTGTGCTGATTGTCACTCTGGGAGTATCCTTCTCACTTGTTCCTGCAGCATTGTGGCCTTCAGTTCCGAAGATTATTGACGAGAAGATTCTCGGGTCGGCATACTGCCTCATCTTCTGGGTGCAGAATATCGGTCTTTGCCTCGTACCGCTTCTCATCGGTACCACACTTGAGGCTACAGGCGGCTATCTCGTGCCTATGATCATATTCTCTTCATTCGGCGTGCTTGCATTCCTGCTCACATTCCTGCTCAAGATTGAGGACAAGAAGAAGGGATATGGTCTGGAACTTCCTAACGTAAACAAATAGGAACAGATGGCTCCAGTTTCCGATAAGGTCCGCAACATCACCAGATGGCTCGCGCTTGCGTGTCTTGTGGTTCCGATGTTCGGATCTTATTTCTTTGATGATATGTTCTCATCTCTCTCGCAGCTTTTCCGTTCACCGGAGCTGTTGGAGCTCGGATGGGACTCGGCCGATTACGGCTTCTACGCTGGCGGATACTCGTTCCTATGCGTGTGGGGCGGCTTGATTGTGTGCGGAATGCTTCTGGACAAATGGGGCGTGAGGATAACCGGCTCCATTTTCGTCGGAATGATGGCCGGCGGTGCGGCATTGGTCACATACGCCATCACGTCAGGATTTGCGCCAAAGACTTCACTGACAATCGCATATATAGGATGTATGCTTTTCGGACTCGGAAGCGAGATTGCCGGAGTGGCGGTCACACGCTCCATTGCCAAATGGTTTAAGTACAGCGGAGGGCATCTGGCGTTCGCTATGGGATTGCAGCTTGCAATAGCAAGACTTGGAACCGCATTTGCGCTGCTTCTTTCGCCGATACTTGTAACAGCCAAGCCTGAGGGTTCGTTCTACACTCTTGCCGAAACCGCTAGACCTGCTTTCGCCGGCCTGATATTGTTGCTGGCAGGTTGTATTGTATGGGCAATCTTCGTGGCGATGGACGCGAAGTTTGATGCCGCGACCGGCTCTACGGATAAAAAAGAGACTTCCGAAGATGACAAATTCAAGTTTTCAGACATATTCAAAGTGCTGGGCAACAAGTACTTCATAATGTCTGCGCTTTTGTGCGTGTTCTTCTACTGCAGCATCATATCCTTCAAGAAGTTCGCGACTGCGATTCTGATTCCGAGATTCGGAATACCTGTCGAGAGCGCGAGTCTGATGGTGTCGATGATTCCGTTCTTCACCGTGATTTTCGCACCGTTGTTCGGATATCTTGTCGATAAGGTAGGAAAAGGCACGAGATGGATGATTGCAGGTTCGTTGCTTGTGTTCATATCCCATCTGATGATAGCGTTTGCGCCTCAGGGCGTAGCTGCTTACGGTTATGTTTCCATAGCATTGCTCGGGGTCGGTTATTCGCTCGTTCCCGCGGCGCTGTGGCCGACTGTATCCAAGATTGTCCCGGAAAAGAATCTCGGGACAGCGTTTTCGCTCATTTACTGGATTCAGAATATGGGAATGCTGACGGTGCCTATACTTGTAGGATTGATCTTCAAGAATGAGGTCACTGTGGCCGGCGACGCAATGCAGGAGCAGAATGCGGCTTTGTATGCGGAGATAATATTCATCACGCTGAGCCTGTTGGCTATAGTTGTCTCTATATTTTATGCACGCGCTTCGGACAAGGCGCCGGAGATGGGTATCGATAATGCTAACGCGTAAAGAAGTGGGGCCGCTGCGCTCCGAATTTCGATTTTTTTGTCTGGCGATTTCAAGAAATCACGCTTCAATGCAAGAGCAACTATTAGAACTTCAGCTTCAGACAAATACTTAAATTTCTGATAAATTTCGTGGCTGTATAATTATGCAACCGCGAAATTTTGTATATTAGCAGACGATGTACGAATTAACGGACTGATTAACCTTTTATACAAACAAATATGAATCACCTACTCAAACTGGCATTCACTTTAGCCACCACATTGGGCATTCTTGCAGGGTGTAAGAAAAGCAACGAAACACCTGCTCCGGAACTGGACAGTTTCACAATTGAGCAAACAGACCTCACTCAGGGGTCATTCGGAGTAAAAGTCACTCCGCGCGACAATGAGAGCACATATTACTTCAACCTGATTACGAAATCCAGTTTCAAGTCGCTGTATGGCGAAGATTCCGAGAAACTGACACAGGCATACAAGGCTTGGTTTGAACAGATTGCCGAAGCTAACGAGCTGGCATTGGAGGACTTGCTCACAGAAGCATTGCAGAGCGGTATGCAGAACTATCCATACACCGCACTCACACCTGAAACCGACTATGTATTCTTCGTATACGGCCTGGACATCTACGGAAACACGACTACGGATGTCGAATATTATGAGTTCACGACGCCTAAGGCAGAGCTGAACCCGAATGCCGGATTCACCATAACCCCTACGGAAATAGGCTCGACTTATTTCATCGTTGACATAGAGCCGGATGACCCGGACATTTTCTATTGGTATGACGTTATTCCGGCAAGCGACTATGAAGAGTATTGCGCTTCTGATCCTGCCAACATTCCGTCATTCGTAAACACATTCCTCACATCACTCAAGAGCGAGAATGACACTTTCAGCGCAATGACAGAGGCTGAATTCGTCGCAACCATCACGAAGAGGGGCAAAACGACTTATGACACAGCGCTTTCAGAGGCCGCAAACTCGCTTCTGCCTGAATACGACTACTACGTATTCGCAATCGGAGTTGCCAACGACGGTTCATTCACGACAAACCCTGAAGTCGTGAAAGTGCGCACCGGAGAGACTCCGAAGAATGAATATGTCATCAAGAGTTCCACAGTCACCGACATCAGCTACAATGCTGACATCTATGCAAAATACAGCGAGGCATTTGCGGTTATGCTTGAAAGGGCTGTCTATTTCGAGGGCGAGACTGACGAGCAGATGGTTGCCGACCTTCTTGCCGCAAACGGCGGAGACCTTACACAATTCCTCCAGGCAGACAGAGCCAAGGTAGAATTCACCAGCCTAATTCCTGACGAAGACTACTATCTGTTCATATTCGCCTGCAACACGGACGGCACACCTAAGACCGGTAGCAAGGCCAACATCCAGAAAGTTGCAGTCAAGACCAACGCAGCAGTCGCTACAGGTGCTGAATACACCATAAATGTATTCAGCATTTCCAAGACATCCGCAAAAGTCAATGTGTCAGGCAATGACGCCGCTACGGATCAGACGTTCCTGATGAACATCATATCAAAGGAAAAATACGATCAGATTACTGCGTCCTCAACTGAAAGCGAGGCTCTGCGCAAAGATATGGACGAACTCATTGACACCAATCTTGAGGAATGGAACAAGTCACACGCAAAACTTGACCGTAAAGAATACCTCTCACGACTGCTTCCTAACGAGTCACAGCTTGGCACTGGCACATCTGTAACCTTTGACGGACTTACATCCGGTACAACATATTACATATATGTAATCGGAATCAAGGCTGACGGAACTTATACTACCGAGCCTTTCAAACAGGAGTTCTCGACTATCGCCGACAAATTGAGCAAGATAACACTGTCTTGCGGTGTTACCGCCACAACTTATGAGGAATTCTACCCTAACAAAACGGCTTATACATTCAGAGTCTCAGCTCTGCCTCTCAACTCAACAAAGGCGGTGTATGGAAAATTCTTCGAGAATACGGATGAATGGGCCGGCAAAACCGGCGACGAGCTCAAGGAATTGCTGCTTAAAGAGACTCCAGGCTCCGATGGGACTTGGCAGCACGGCGATTGGCACGAAAGGGGAAACAAACTCTTTGCCTACGTCATCGGCGTTGACACTGACGGAGTACCGACCGATATATGGTACGTATCGCACACGTCGAAGTTGGATTCAGGAGTCGGAAACAGCGGTTTCTACAAAGAAATAACTCCAGACGAGAGCAAAACCATAGCCGTAACAAGACAATGAAAAGAGCACACATCAACTCGCTCCTGCCATTGGCGGCAGCGCTTGCCATTCTTGTCGGCTGCGGTAAATCTTCAAACCACGAACCGGAACCGACCCCGGAACCCGAGCCGACTATCCAGGTCGGAGACTATTACGAACAGGGATTCATAAAAGGTATCGTCATCAGCGTTGATGAAGACGGCGAGCACGGAATGGTCGTTTCGCTCAATGAAACCGAGGCCGTATGGTCCTACAAGAATGAAGAGGCTATGGGTTCACTCCCCGGGAGCGGCAAGTACAACACCGAATGCGTCTATAAGATGAATGACTGGCAGAATCAGTACCCGGCGTTTTACTGGTGCAGCAAGAAGAATGTAGGCCAGTTGCGCAACTGGTTCATTCCGTCAATGAGTGAACTTGCTGTTCTGTACAAGGCTTACACCGGACACGAGGCCAACGACACGGACCAGGATACCGGCTCGACTAAAGCATCGGACTCCGCCAGCCGCGACTGGTTCAACAAATGCCTGACAGACAACGGAGGAACTGCAATCAGTGATGAGGTGTATTGGTCATCCAATGAGAATGGCCCAAGCATCGTGTGGGCATTCGATATGGGCAGCGGCACCACTGTGACAGAGCCTAATCAGTTGGACAAGAAGCAGAAGCATCTCGTAAGAGCGCTCGCCGAATTCTGATGCGGCTACATCTTGAAAACAGTTTCGAATAATTTACCTGATGAATCTGGAAATTTCAACAAGGAGCTGTTTTGAAATAATTCCATGTTTATTGAAGAAAACAAAAATGAACTCAAATATAAAAATCATAAAATTCACGGTAGCCGCAATCTGCGCGATCCTTTTTACAGCCTGTAGCGAAAGCAAGAACGAGCCAGTAAGCAAGGACCTTGAGGCGCCTGCAGTGGAAGTAATCACAAGTCCCACATCATTGGTTCTGAAGTGGGATGCGGTGAAGGGAGCTGAAGCATACCGAGTCGAAATCACATTCGTGGAAGACGGCACCAACACGGACGTGGCAAAGACTCTCACCACAGACACGGATTTCATCGCTGACGGACTGCGTCCTGGGCGCACATACACCGTAAGAGTCGCTGCCGTAAAAGATGGCAAGGCGTCCCCGAACTGGTTCTCAGAGGATGTCTCCACAGACTCCGTGACTGCTACGTTCGAAATCAAACCATTCGAAAGTTATTATAAGACTGGAGGTTACCTTTATTATTATGCTAAAGTGACGCCTTCCGACAATACCATATATTATTGGACGGGAGCTGTCGCATACAGTCAGAAAAGCGATGCAAAAGCCTGGATTGAAGAGGATATACAGAACTGTCTTGATGATGGTGAGACCTGGGATTCTCTGGTAAAAAAAGGATATATTCTCAAAGGGGCCGGAGAATCCGGAGGATTCAACTTCACGGGAGCGGACGATATTATGTTTACAGCAGCCGCAGTGGAGAAATCCGGTGATGAGATAAATGTAATCTCGGATGTATCATTCAGTTATCCTTTCTACGCCGTTGCAAGTGACGCCGAGAAGTCGCACCCTTCCGAGTTCAACGATTTCGTAGGAAATTGGGTATGCAAACCGGACGGAAGGATGTCCAAGAAGTCCGACAACACTCTGGAGGTCGTGGATTGTGACGCGTTCGAGGTGAACATAAGCGCTGACGGAAGCGACAAATTCAAGCTTACCGGGTGGGGCGGAGACAGAAACAGGTTCAGCAGCAGTCCTATATCATTGGATTTCGCTTCAGCGACAGACAAATCTGACGAATATTTCACTATTTCATTGCCTCAGACAATCACGACGGAAGACGGTACGGAATGGGCATATACTTCCTGGTTTGTTCTTTCCTATATTAATGACGGTGTAACTCAGTCATACTATGAGCCTTACGACCGCGACTATGCTGAGAATGTGATTCCTTCCTGGAAACAGGGATTCCACGGATATATCGCGAACAAGAACAAGACTGTAATAAAGATTTTCGCGGAGAAATATGACGGTAGCGACCTTGCGGCTGAGATGTCAGGACTGTGGCCGTGCGGCTTTGACAGCACGACCGGCAAGTTCTCAAAATTCCTGAACGGTTCTACAATAGGTAATGACGACCCTGTAGCAATGTTCTTTCTGGCGAGAAAGGACTTTGCCGAGGGAACAGACTTCCCTGCACCTGACGTTTCTGACGAAATTGTCACCGCGAGCGCGAATGCAACATTGAAAATCAACCATTTAGCGCTATAACAAGTTTAGCAAGCCTGACGGCTTGAAATAATAACAAGGAATAAGAGGATGGCGAGCGTCACGAAGTGACAGGGGGAGAGAAATCAAAAGAGGAGGGTGACTAAAAAGTCATCCTCTGTTTGTTTCGCGCAATTACTCGCTCC
>CAVHJF010000055.1:0-9162 GCA_963636275.1 Acutalibacteraceae bacterium
CGGTCATACATCACTGCAGACCGTCGTGAGCTCTTACCTCGCGTTTTCACCATCACCGCCCCGAAATTCGGAACGGCAGTCATTTTCTGTTACGATTTCATAAGATTTCTCCCATCTGCGCTTTCCGCAGCAGAGTGCCCTTTCCTGTCCGGACTTTCCTCACCAGTAAAAAAACTGGCGCGGCAGAACGTCCCGCCGTATATTTCAACTCGGCAAAGTTAGCAATTTCCAGTCATTACTCAAACTGCCGGCAACATCGAGATTCGCTGCCACAGGTAAAGTTTCAGTAAAGTCATTGAAAGTTAGCATATTGTTCCGCAAGGATTGCTATCTTTGCAAGCGCAACTGACGGATACATATATCCGATTAAAACATCTTTCAGAAAATGGAATGGATAGTATTGAATGACAACAGAAAGAAAAGCAATAAGGTGAATGACTGGTTCAGATGGTTTGCCCCTAAATTCATTCTCTTCACGCTCATTATAGGTTTCATTACCAGACTGGTTCTGCTGTTCACTCCACCTACAGTAATCGGGTTTTCGTTCCTTGAATGGATAAAGATTTTCACTGTCGGTCCGATCAATGACATCGCATTCGCCATTATCGCGTTGGTGCCGGCATTCCTGATTCACGCGACACTTAACGACGCCAAATACGACAGACCGATAAATTACGTCCTGGGAGCACTTATGGCGGCATTTTCTGTTTACTCTTGGCTGCCGTCCAACATATTCACAGACTACGGTTCTGCAGTTCCTGCTGTTGCCCGCGCGCTGTCATCATTGCTGCTCATAGGGTTCGGATTGAGGCTTTTCCTTCCATCCATAAGAAAGACCTGGTGCAAAATCGGTCTTGAATTCACGATGGGACTGTACGTTCTGCTTATGCTGGTCAATATGGCATCCGAATTCACATTCTGGAATGAATTCGGAGTCAGATACAATTTCATCGCAGTGGATTACCTCGTTTATACAAACGAAGTCATAGGCAACATTATGGAGTCCTACCCTATTATTCCTATGTTCCTCGGAGTATTGCTGGTTGCCGTCGCGGTGAGCTGGTTCATGTTCAGAAAGAGAGATGTCAGCGAAGCCGGCAACGGTGGCCTGAAGAACTGGGCATTGACTACCGGAGTGTATGCTGTGCTTTTTGTCGGCAGCATATTCTGGCTGGATTTCAGTTACAGACATCTGCAGAGCGAGAACAGTTATGCTACCGAACTGCAGTGCAACGGATGCTGGAATTTCCTTGAAGCATACAGCAGCAGCACGCTCGAATACGACAAATTCTACAAAATGCTTCCGGAGGACGAAGTCGCAGAGGCCAAAGCGGCTCTTTGCAATGAAGACGTCAATGGAGTCCAGCATATAACCGATTCCATTGCTCCAATCAAGAAAAATATCGTTCTCATCGCCATTGAAAGTATGAGTGCGGATTTTCTTGCAACTTACGGTAATACTGACGGAATCACCCCGAATCTCGATTCGCTGATTGAAAGGAGCCTGGTCTTCGACAACCTGTATGCAGCCGGCAACCGTTCTGTCCGCGGACTCGAAGCCCTTACGCTCTGCATCCCTCCGAGCGCAGGAGAAAGCCTGATAAAGAGGCCTGACAATGCAAATCTGTTCTCTACCGGCACCGTATTGAGAGAAAACGGATATACTACATCATTCATATATGGCGGAGACAGCTATTTCGACAATATGAAGACGTATTTCGAAGGCAACGGTTTCGAAATAATCGATAAAGCCTCATATCCGAAAGAGGATATCACGTTCAGCAACATCTGGGGCACTTGCGATGAAGACTCTTACACGGTGGCACTTAAGGATTTCGACAGGAAAGCGGAAAGCGGAAAGCCGTTCCACTCAATTATTTTCACCATAAGCAACCACCGGCCATATACTTTCCCAGACGGAAAAATAACTTTCGACGGAGAAATGAAGTCCAGGAAGGCAGCCGTGAAATACACGGATTACGCTATCGGACAGTTCTTTGCAAAGGCTGCAGAGAAACCTTGGTTCAAGAATACAATATTCGTGATTGTTGCGGACCACTGCGCATCAAGTGCCGGCAAGACCAGCATTCCGGTCGATAAATATCACATTCCTGCAATTGTCTATGCTCCGGGCTTCATCGAACCGGAGCATATCGACAAACTCTGCTCGCAGATTGACCTTATGCCAACAGTTTTCTCTCTGCTGCATTTCTCATACGGTTCAGAATTCTATGGTCAGAACATTCTGGCTCCTGATTTTCACGAACGCGCCTTTATGGCAACCTATCAGGACCTCGGGTATTACCGTAACGATGTTCTTACAGTGCTTTCCCCTGTCCGTAGAGTCCAGCAGTTCAATGTAGAATCTACGTCTGACTGGAAACACTCCGAGTTTCAGACTGAAAATATTGACTCAGTTCTTGAGAAAGAAGCTCAAATTTTCTACCAAAGCATAAATATGCGGACAACAAAGAGGTAATTCAGAACATTTCATTTTCGTAATGAAATACAAATTACTATATTTGCATTTGAAATGAAACCGATAAGATAGCGTATTTCTTTCGTTCATTTCTGCAAATGCCACATATACAACCTGCTGTCCAAGAACCTGCAGTTAGGATAAGTGGCTTGCAAGCTGTTTCTCAGTACATTAACAGAATTGCGCCAATATGTCCGAAACGAAAAATAACGAATTCGATGTCATCATCATCGGAGGCGGAATAACCGGTGCCGGCACTGCCAGGGACTGCTCTCTGCGCGGATTGAAGGTACTTCTCATAGAAAGGCACGACATCGCAGACGGAGCTACAGGCAGGAATCACGGTCTGCTCCATAGCGGTGCACGTTATGCGGTCACGGATCAGGAATCCGCCGCAGAGTGCATTCAGGAGAATATGATTCTCAAGAAAATCGCCAATCACTGCGTGGATGACACTACCGGATTCTTCCTTACGTTACCCGAAGACGACCTTGCATATCAGGCTAAATTTGTCGAGTCCTGCAACAAGGCCGGAATCAAGGCAGAAATCATAGACCCAAAAGAGGCTCTCAGGCTTGAGCCATCCGCCAATCCTGACATCATCGGGGCGGTGCGAGTTCCTGACGGTTCCGTAGATCCGTTCAGACTTTGTTCTTCAAACATTGTCGATGCGAAGCTGCACGGAGCCAAAGTATTGGTTTATACCGAAGTAACTGAATTCATACATAAACAGGACGCAATCGTCGGCGTAAAAGTGCTGGACCACAAGACCGGAGAAACAGCCGAATATTACGCACCTATAACAGTCAATGCCGGCGGAATCTGGGGACATCTCATTGCTGAAAAAGCAGGAGCGAAGATCAGTATGTTCCCTGCCAAGGGTGCTTTGCTTATTTTCGCGCATAGAGTGAACAGCATTGTGCTCAACCGTTGCCGCAAGCCGGCCAATGCGGACATTCTGGTCCCTGGCGATACCGTATGCGTCATCGGAACCACATCCACTCGAGTTCCTTACGAGGAATGCGATGATATGAGGGTTACTCCGGATGAAGTCAAACTGCTGCTTGCAGAAGGCGAAAAACTGGCTCCGTGCCTGAAAGATACTCGAGTATTGAGAGCTTATGCCGGTGTGCGCCCGCTGGTAGCCGCAGAAGGTGACACGAGCGGCCGAAACATCAGCCGAGGAATTGTGCTGTTTGATCACGAGCAGCGTGACGGCATAAAGGGATTCATCACGATAACCGGAGGTAAGTTGATGACTTACAGGCTTATGGCAGAAATGGCCACCGACCTGGTATGTCAGAAACTCCATAACGGCAAGAAATGCGAGACCAGGACGACCCCGTTGCCCGGCTCCGGAGAAGGAAATGTCAAGGAGGTATCCAAGAAGATCTGGGATACGCCGACTACAGCCCAGAAAGCTACTGTCGGAAGGCTTGGAAGCAGAGCCGCTGAGATTCAGTTCAAAAATAATGAGGACAAGAGCCTCGTATGCGAATGTGAAGAAGTGTCCGTAAGCGAAGTCGAAAACGCCATCGAGAATCTTGACGTCCACAATCTTGTTGACTTGAGACGCAGGACAAGAGTCGGAATGGGAACTTGCCAGGGCGAACTTTGCGCCTGCAGGGCTGCCGGACTTATGGGCAAGGCTCACGGTTGCACAGAAAAGGCATTGAGGGATCTTAAAGGATTCCTCAACGAAAGGTGGAAAGGAATGTACCCGATTGCCTGGGGAGAAACATTGCGCGAAGCTGAATTCACTTCGTGGATATATACGGAATGTCTGGGATTGGACGAAGACAGCGAAATTGTACCGGCCGTTCAAGCCATTAAAGAATAAGGAAATGAAATTTGACACATTGATAATAGGCGGCGGACTTGCCGGACTTTTATGCGGAGTGCGACTTCAGGAGGCCGGACAGAAATGCGCGATACTATCTTCCGGACAGAATGCAATGCACTTCTTCTCAGGAGGATTCGGACTGCTTTCAAAACTTGCGGACGGAACCGCAGTGGAAGAGCCGCTCAAAGCGATTCCTTCATTGGAAAGCACACATCCATATTCAAAAATAGGAGTTGACAAAGTTGCTGAATATGCACAGGAGACCGTGGAATTCTTCAAGAGCCACGGAATTCATGTCGAAGGAAGCGCGGAAAAGAACAGTTACCTTGTAACAGGTTCAGGCGCATTGAAGACTACCTGGCTCGCCGCTGAGGAGATTGCTCACGTCAAGGAAAAAAGCGAAAGCATCGGAGACAAAGTTCTCATTGTCAACATTGAGGGCTTTATGGATTTCAGCACATCTTTCATAGCGAGCGCGTTGGAGAAACGAGGCGCAAAATGCAGGATTATTGCTGTCACGACAGACGAACTCAGCCAATTGAGAACAAATCCGACCGAAATGAGGTCATCCAACATCGCCAAGATAATGGAGTCCCCTGTCAGTCTCAACAGATTCGCTGACGCAGTCAAATCTCAGATAAAAGACGAGGACTCTATTCTCTTGCCTGACGTATTCGGAATCAAGAGTCACGACGTTGTCGTTTCACTCCGCAAGCAACTGGGAGTCAAGACATTGCTTGTCGGGACACTTCCTCCGTCAGTCGCCGGAATACGTATTCAGTCTCAGTTGAAAGAGGCTTTCGTTTCTGCAGGCGGTACATTCCTGAAAGGCGACGAGGCGAAACTGGCTGAATTAGCAGATGACAAAGTGGTTTCCGTGAAGAGCGCAAACTTTGAGGATATCAGCATAGAGGCTGACAATTATGTGCTTGCGACCGGAAGTTACTTCGGACACGGACTTGTTTCCGATGCCGAAAGCATCTCTGAACCGATTTTCGGCGCGGATGTCATCTTTGACGAGGACAGAAACAACTGGTTCGACAAGAATTTCTTCAGGCGCCAGGACTACATCAGTTTCGGTGTAGATACAGACAATGCATTCCAGGCAAAACGCAGCGGCAAGGCAGTGAAAAACCTCTATGCAATAGGATCAATCCTCGGCGGATTCAACGCATTGTATGAAGGCTGCGGAGCAGGTGTCGCCATAATGACGGCATTCAAGGTATCAGACACAATATTAGGCAGATAGGAGATTGCAACTATGACCAATCCAAAAGACAACAATTTCGAGCAGTGCATCAAATGCACAGTCTGCACGATATATTGCCCTGTAGTGCCGGTTAATCCGGCATATCCCGGTCCTAAGCAGGCCGGACCTGACGGAGAAAGGCTGAGATTGAAGAACGGATATTTCTTTGACGAATCATTGAAATACTGCCTGAACTGCAAAAGGTGCGATGTGGCCTGTCCTTCAGGCGTAAAGGTTTCCGACCTGATACAGAAAGCAAGAATCAATTACAGCACGCACAAGCCGAAACTGCGCGACAGGATGCTTGCAAGCACTGATTTTATGGGAACGATGGCCAGCCCGTTCGCACCGATCGTGAACGCGACTCTGCCTATAAAGCCGGTCAAGGCTGTTCTTGACGGTGTATTGGGCATTGACCACAGAAGGACATTCCCTAAATACTCAGGGACCAAGTTCGAGTCCTGGTTCAAGAAGAATGCTCGTGCAAAACAGTCAGGGTTCAAGAATCAGATTGCATATTTTCACGGATGCTATGTGAATTACAACTATCCGCAGCTCGGAAAAGACTTTGTGGCGGTGATGAATTCCCTGGGATATGGAGTCAATCTGCTTGACAAAGAGAAATGTTGCGGCGTAGCAATGATTGTCAACGGTTTGACTGAAGGCGCAAAGAAGCACGCTATCCAGAATGTCACCTCTATGCAGAAGGCTGTCGAGAAGAATATGAAGATTCTTACGACCTCGTCCACCTGCGTATTGACAATGCGTGACGAATATCCGGAACTGCTGAATGTTGATAATTCAGGCGTAAGAGACAGTCTGTATCTTGCGACCAAATTCATATTCGGTCTGGTTGATTCCGGAAAGGTGAAATTGGTATTCAAGAAGGACTGGAAGGCAAAAGTCGCATATCATACTCCTTGTCATCTTGAGAAGCTCGGTTGGGGTGTATTCTCCACTTCCCTGCTGAAAATGATTCCCGGATTGGATTTCACTATGCTTGACAGCAATTGTTGCGGAATATCAGGAACATACGGCTTCAAGAAAGAGAATTACGAGAAGTCACAGGCAATTGGAAAGCCGTTGTTTGACCAGATTAAGAATGTGAATCCAGATTTCGTGGCCTGCGATTGCGAGACCTGCAAATGGCAGATTGAGATGTCCACGGGCTATGCCGTCAAGAATCCTATAAGCATTCTTGCTGAGGCTTTGGATTTGGAAGAAACTGCGAAACTCAACAAGTAAACACACTATACTAACTTGAGTCGGGGTCCAGAAAGTCGAGAGATTTTCTGGGCCCCGCACAAGTTAGTTGACTCACTCACTTTGACTCATTTTTCGTGTGAGCGTTTGATGGAGCTTTACGATATTTTTGGCAATAATATTATTTATTGCCGAAATTATTGTATCTTTGCGCTTGTATGACGAATATGGACATCATATTGGACTATGCCGCCTCTCACGAGGGAACTCTCGTGAGGAAAGAGTTCACGTCTTGGTTTGAAGCCTCATATCCTGACGGGTCTTTGAGAAGCATGGACACGGAACTTCGGCAAATGGTTGCCGATGGTGTGTTGGAGCGGACAGGATACGGACGCTTCCGCCTGACCTCCGAAGCAAAGCTGCCGTATGTTCCGGCCATCAGCGAGGAAATGAAAGCGTTGTTCTCTGGCATCAAGGAAAAATATCCATACGCCGACTTCTGCATCTGGCAGGCAAGGGAAATATCCTCTTTCATGCAGCATGTTCCCGCCATTGACATCCTGATACTCGAAACAGACCGTGCTGCTTCAGAGGCCGTCTATGATGATGCCAGAGAATTGGCCAGAGGGCGGACTGCTCTTCTGCGCCCCACGGAAAAGGAGTGTCGGCTCTACGCTTCAGGGGAGCCGTCGCTCATTGTCCGTGATTTGATATCGGAGGCCCCCGTCATCCGCATGAACGGTGTGGTGACAGCCTCTCTGGAAAAGATACTCGTTGATGTCACCATAACTCGCGAATTCGAGTTCACCCGAGGTTCGGAAACATACACCATCTACGAGAATGCCGCCAGGATGTACCACATCGCCAAAAAGACCATGCTCCGCTATGCCTCCCGTAGGGGCAAAAAAGAGGAGATAGAAAGACTCATGAAATCGACAATGCAATGATAGACCCAAAAAGCAGAAGCCTCGACTGGATTTTTGAATCCTGCAAGGCAAACAATGTGAGTGACCCCACGCTGATGGAAAAGGCCATCAGGGCGTTTTCCCTGTTGGAGGCCCTTGCCAAATCCGGCTGTCCATTCCTATTCAAAGGAGGCAGCGCATTGATGCTGCAACTCGCTTGCACCCAGCGACTTTCGGTTGACATCGACATTGTGTGCCCTCCCGGAACTGATGTAATTTCCTATTTGACACCTTATGCGGAGGAATATAGTTTCGGAAAGATAGAACCCTCGGAGCGAATATCCAGGACTAATGTCCCTAAGACCCACGCCAAATGTTTCTATCAGGTGTCCTATGTCACCAACACTGCCTCTGAAAAGATACTTCTGGACGTGTTGTTCGAGGACAATTGGTATTCGCAGATAGAGCGATTACCCATTGTCAGCCCATTCCTCCTGATGACCGGGGAGCCTCTGACTGTTGCTCTTCCAAGTAAAGATGACCTCTTGGGAGACAAACTAACCGCCTTCGCTCCGAACACGACAGGCATTCCATATATCAAGAAAGTCATTGGTCGTGGTGGCTTGCCGCAGGAGCGTCACTGCTCAATGGAAATCATCAAGCAACTTTTCGACGTTGCATCTTTGTTCGACCACACCAATGATCTGACTGTCGCCAGAGGCACTTTTAAGAAAATTGCCGCCATCGAACTCGACTACAGACGAATGGACAGCAGCGACCTCTTGCCAATTCTTGATGACATTTACACGACGGCAGAACTCATTTGCACTGGTCTATACACTAATGACAAGGGTTTTGAATATCAAGAACTCGTCCGTGGCATCAATCAGATCAGAAGCCTGATTATCAGTGAGAAATACAATCACTATTCCGCCATAGTCAATGCCTCCAAAGCGGCGTATCTCTCCGTCCTGCTGCGTAAGGGCATCAATGAAATCAATCGTTACGACCCGAATACGGATTTGCGCCCTGTGAAGTTGGACACACCAATCCATCCCGCAATTAACAAACTCAAGGCCGTCCGCCCCGAAGCCTTCTTCTACTGGATGCAAATAGAAAAACTTCTGGCTGAATAACGGTCGCATCCACATTGACAATAAGGTGTCGCTCGGCAGTCCGGCGAGCCGTGCGGTCGAAATTACCTCCTTTTACCGCTCCCTCTCAAGGTTTTCGGCTCGAATCCGTTTGCGGCATAGCGGGCGATCTCCGACCTGATGTCGGAGTTGACGTCGTCCGGCTTGACGCCCAATTCCCTGTCCTGGAACAAGATGAGGTCTTCGTCCGTGTGCACGGTAAGCGTTCACTTCTCCGCCTTGCCCTGTGAAAGATAGTGCGGACCTTTGCCTGAACAATAAAATCAAGGCAAATGGAAGCTCAAGATGAACCTCAGGAACGCCGGCAACATCGGCAGCGAGAACTCGGC
>CAVHJF010000056.1:0-9032 GCA_963636275.1 Acutalibacteraceae bacterium
TCAAATAACACTCAGCCCATTAGAGTTTTTCCTGTCGATGAATATTCGCAGATAAACATAGTGCTGTTTTTGCAAAATCACTTTACTGCGAAAGTGAGACTCTTGTTACTGATTAGTCTCAGAAAGGATATGAACTGATTATTAGAGACATTCTTGCTATAGGCTCTGCATAGGCAGTGGTGCGCGCATTACTTCAGTACAACATTGAGTTTCTTGCCGCTGAGACTTTGTTGCAGGCAAACTATGCAGGAGTTAGCTTCATCAGAGAGTGTATAGGTTACGGAACTTTTTGTATCAGAGGTCTTGTCAATGACGAACTCTGAAAGAATAGACGGTATCGTTTCACTGAAAGTGGTTCCGCCGTCGATGCTGAATGAAGCGTCCATATCTATATCTGAAATCCATTCTGAACCATCGCTGAACACGTAACTGCGATAACTGCTGACGTAGAACTTTCCTGATGATGCCGTCGTCTCGGATTCGGAGAGACCGAACGTGTATTCAAGAGATACAAGGCGGTTGTCAGTCGCAGCTAGTTCTTCGACGGACTTGTCGGACAGGAAGAAGGCTTCGACAGGTAGGGTAAACGAATTCATAACATTTCTGCATATACGGATGCTCCCCGATACCGGACAGATGAGAAATCTTCCATCCGACAACGTCAGTTGGAACTTGAGTCCCGTATATTCGCCCGGTGGCACGGTAAACAGAAAGTCTGTTCCGTCTTCTGTCAAGGTGATAGCTTCTGATAGCTTCAACTCGATCATATTTGTGGCTTCTGCGTCTTGCGCTGCTTGTTCGCAGATACTTCCGGTTTTCCCCGTGTTTTTATCGGCTCTTTCAAGTCTTTCATTATCTAGTTCACTCCTTTCTTTTATTTTGCGAACTAGTTTGGAGTTTTCTGTGTTTTCATTGTTGCGTTTAGTTCTTTCAGTATCGTCGTTACACATTTCCGAATAGAGCATTCTAACATTCCCAATCTTCTGGTTTGCATATATAGCGACCTCTGTTATGGTGACATCAGTTGCGTTGCCGGTTGCTGTCCGGCAATTAAGGCGGAGTATTCCGCATACTCCCGAGAATTCCAGCGTCCTGGTCTTATCTCCGCACGCAATCATAGGAAAGAAGATTTTGTTGCCGGAGTATGCCTCATTGGAATCCGCCCAGTCGGAGTCTGTCTTGCCAGAAGACGATTCGTATGTAGTCATCGTAAATGACAGGGTAGAAGGAATCAGAAGCGTGCCGTCAGAACTCCAGGCATCTTCAGGATATAATCCGATATATTTCTCTGAGACGGATAACCGCTTGTTATCCGGTAAGTTATCGTTGAAACGGAATCTGGCTTCCTGCATTTTGTCGTTTTCTGTAATATAAGATGACCTTGTGTTGTCATCGCACAAGATAGCGATTCGGTCACCACTATTCCATAAAATAGGGCAGTTGGAGACTGATTCCCAATCACCAAGTTCAACCTTTGTGCTTTGATCCCAGTCCGATAGTCTGCAGGTGAACTCATTATCGCTGCAGTTTGCGTTCTCGACGTCGTGCTGCCCCTTGCTGAATATCTCGTCGGGCTCTGTCGAACAGCTGCAGATGAATTGACAAAGAAGTATCAGGCTGAAAATAGAGACCATAGCAAGATTCATCGTGTACCTGCATATATCACGGAAACTGTAGAAACAGACAGTTCTGTAAACAGGGTGATGAGACGTAATCTTTCGGACTACAAGATTCTTGACGGTACGTATTTGAGAGAGAAGTAATACACTCTTGCCGGTAAATATTGCTAACATATCAGTTGTGGATTAGTGTTATTGTTTCTTGTGAGAAGTAGGGAAGTTACTCAGGAATAACAACCATTGCTCAGAATGGCATAACTGTCCAGCCATCAGGAATAACGGCTTTGACGCTATCGTTGAGAATGCCGTCTTTGACATATAACGTGTGTCCATCATACGTTCCCAAAAACATATTTTCGGCACTGAGTCCCTCGGCGGAATCTCTCAAGTCCATATAGATGGCCTTGACGCTCCTGCATTCATTGAACATATAGTTGAGCCCGACATCCCGTGAACCGGAACTGCCAGATTGCTTTATCTTGGACAAACTGAGATTCTGCAGGTTGATCTCCTCAATGCACCAGCAGCCGGAAAACATACTTCCCGCTTGTTCCAAAGACGCTCCGTTGAATCTTGACACGTCAACAGTGAGGAGCGAACTGCATTTTTCAAACATTCTTGACATAGCGGTGACCTTGTCTGTGCATAAATTTGACAAATCCAAAGTCTGGAGTTTTTCACAACTGAGGAACATCATGTTTGTCGTCAGAAGAGACGGAGAATAAAAACTTGAAAGGTTTATGTCGGTCAACTGGCTGCAATTACTGAACATCGAACTCATATCAGTCACCTTTTCTACATTGAATGAAGATAAATCCAATGTCGTAAGGTATCTGCAGCTGCTGAACATATCTGACATATTCGTTACGTTATGCGTGTCAAAAGATGAGAGGTTCAATTCTTTCAGTTTTGTGCTGGAGAACATTGATTTCATATTGGCGACATTTCCCGTGCTGAATGACGATACATCCAGACTCTCGAGACTTGAACACCAGGCGAACATTGATGACATATCGGTTACGTTGTCAGTCTTGAATCCGGAGCAGTCAAGCTGTGTCAATGAGGTGCACATATAGAACAGTTCATACATATTCGCGGCTCGGCTGGCATCGAAATCCGGAAGCGAAATTGTCTTCAACGAATAGTTCTCGCCGAACATCTCGTATAGGTTGCAGTTGTCTCCGCATTGGAATCTGCTGATGCTCAAGGATTCCAAGCCTGTATGGGCGAACATTTCACGCGCATTCTTTAGTTTTGGCGCAACGATTTCAGATATGTCAACCGATTTGAGCTTGCTGCAATTTGAGAGCATAAAGCTTATGTCTTCAGAATTTTCGAAACTGAAATTTGACAGGTTCAGATGCTCAACAGAAGACCTTCTGAACATTTCTGACATATTGATGACTTTCTCCGAACTGAATCCTGAGACGTCAATGCTCTTCAATGACGAGCAGCCTTGGAACATCTGGCTGAAGTAAAGCGCACTGCCGGTATTGAATCCGCTCACATCGAGATTCCTAAGCTTGCTGCAACCGGAAAACATTGTGGCAAAACTAATTACGTTCTCGGTGTTGAATCCGCTCAGGTTCAGCGATTCCAGACTCTTGCATTCTCGGAATGTGCCGCTCATATTAGTCACGGAAGAAGTACTGAATGTGGAAAATTCAACATCAGTCAGTGCTTGGCAGTTATAGAACATCATAGACATATCTTCCAATGCTGAATTTGTCTCGCCTTCAGGGAACAGGCACTTTTCCAGATAGCGGTCGCCGTAGAAAAGATTTCCGAAACTCGTTACCCGTGACATATCCAGATGAGACAGATCCGCAGCTGTTATTCTGTATTTAAGATTCGATGAATATAAAGCGAATAAGTTGTACAGAGAAAGTTCTCCGGTCGGATTTAATCTGAATATGACTTGATTTGTTTCCTGGGAAGGAAGAGAGGCCCTATACTGCAGATTCTTGCCGGATTCGCCGATAATACGTTCTTCTCCGTTATCGAATATCGCAGACTGGACATTATTGTCCCTTACATTGCATATCAGGCTGTCCGTACCACTGGAATTTGTCGTATATGAAATTACAATGGCGTTGCAGGATTGTCTGAACGGTAAGTATATAGAGCGGCCACTCTCTTTCTGGATAAGTCGTACCAAGCAGTCATTATCCTTATTGTCCGGCAGAATTTCATACGATAACGCTTCTTCTGATATGCTGAATCTGCTGAACATTGAAGGCGGTTCTGCTGTCCAAGTCGCTCCACCGTCAGAGCTGAACAGGTAATCTGCCGTCAATGCAGTGTCAGAGATGCTTCCATCTGAAAATTCCTTGTGGCAGATACTTTCCAACTTTACAGAGCCAGTCGCGCCTTCTCTGAAAATGTTGATGCAGTTTTCGGAAGCCGTGAACTTATAGGATAATTCAGTCAATGCCTGTACGGTATCATCTATTTTGATTTCTGCGCCGTTTATAGCTGTGAATTTGGTCAAGTCAACAGATAGCGTGGCTATCCGCGAACGTTCGATTCTTATGCTTTCCGGAATTTTATATCGGGCTGCCTTTACAATCTCTCCGGTAACTGTCTGCAATTCAATAACTAAATCCGGTATCATCACAGGTGGCATAACTATAAGAAAATCACTTGGTGTAGGGGAGAGCGTGACTTCTTCACCGATGTCAAGAGTTATACAATTTGCATCTTGGTTGTCATTATTCATCGGTTGCCATTCCATAGCGCTATCATCATAGCCCATAGTGAACATTCCGCAGAAAGATTCGTCCTCAGACAAAAGCCTTATCTTCCTGACGGCAGCTGAGCCTTCTGTAGAGCATATCCTGACTCTCAGTATTCCACAAAGGTTTGAGAATTGAAGATTTGTATCCTCAGAAGAGGCAATCATAGGCATTGTCTCAGACTGGATACTTTCAGGAGAATAGATTTGCTCATTATTGAAGCGAATGCAGTGTTTCCCGTCTGAATACGAATAGCTTCGAGCTGGATAGAAGGCAATCCACCCTCCATTGTCTCCGGACAACCTTGAATTCCCTTCGTAACTGCGGTCATAATGAAATTCAGCAATGTCGCATAGGTCGTCAGAAGTAGTATATACGGACCTGACAGCTTGCGTTGAACTATGAACAATGGCTATTTTATCGCCGGCTGACCATAAAAGCGGGTATGAGCCATCTTCTGCCTGCCTGCCCATTGCGGTTTTTGTGGTTTCAGTATGCGATATGCCTGCAGAGAACTTTACCGGCTCAGAAAAGTAATCGCATTTTTCCCTTTTGCACGCTATGGCTAAACATAATGCACTAAATATCAATAGTTTTCTCATATTCGGTCTTGTTGGGTTAAATTCTTGTTCTAATAGTATGAGAGAGTCTCCTTACCAGCTTCCGGCAGTTCTATTCTATTTATATGTATTTAATTTATAATAAATTACGCATTATTGATTAGAAGGTGTTTCATTCAGCTCATCGATGTCCACCTGAACGGAATCCTTCAAATCTTCAAGCATTGATGCGCTGAAGCGTTTTCCGTCGTATGAAATAGAATAGGTCTTTATTGTTCCGGCATCCCAGTGACTATTGGTTAACGCCACAGTTCCGGTGAACTCAATACCCTCATCCTCAGCGGCTATTTCAATACTGGCATCCTGATTTGTAATAACCTGTGGCGGTAGGTAAAAACAGGTTGCAGAAATCAAGTCTCCTGCACTTTTATTGTCATCCATAGTGAATCCGATGTCAGAGATTGTATATTGACCGTATTGCGGAGCTATTGTCCACGTGTGGCTGTTCAGAGCATATTCTCCCTTCCCTGAGATGTTTCTGAGTCTGATTTCGTTTATCTTGACACCTGACTGAAAGGTCTTTCCGACAACAAATCTCAATTGTGTCAAAATGTGCTCAAATATAAACTCCACTGTCCCGCTGCTTTTCGTGCAGGTGGACGTCATTATGTCCAGATGTCCTTCCGCGTTTTCCGGTGGAATATAAGTCAGAGAAGGAAGTTCTCCGGCTTTGCTTAATTGGATAATGTCTTGATTCTCACTGAAGGGAGCTATTGCAAAGAAAGTTATCGGGATTCCGTCTATCCAATACACAGGCTTTGCACTTGTCCAAACTCCGTCCTTGTCAGCTACTTGTATGTTCCACAGATAATCTGTCTTAGGTATATCACTGTCAAGCGATGCGGATAAACTGAATGAAAATCCTGAGAGAACCACAGAATTTGAATTTCCGAAATCTGAACTGTGGTTTCCTGAATCAGCATTGCAGAAGCCTTGGCTCCTGGTGCGCATCTCGCCGAACTTAATTTCTTCCTTAACGCCCGGATGTGTCATAGCCGGTTCTGTTTTTCTGCACCCTGTCAGAAAAACGAGGATTATCCATACTATCAGTTTTATCAATTTCATAGTCGGTTGTATGCTGAATTTCACTTATTTACAGTAACATATACCATCTCTGCACTATTCGCCGGTGCTCCGGCCTCGATGTATAATATTCCTGTCCCCGGGTTCTTCAGATGCAGGGTTACTCCGCGGTTGTCTGAGTCCATAGTGTAATCGTATATGCCCCGTTCCTTGTCGTACTCGAGTTCCTCTTTACCGAAAGTGAGTCTTGATCCGGCCGGACTTACTTCCGCCCATATATGCAGGTCATCACCGACTTTTCCGGTGACGTATTTGCCAGGATAAACAGTGATCGCCGTGTTCCCATAAGCTGTAAGATTACTTTTGTCAATGCGCCATCCGGTTCCGTTCAGACCGTCCTTCTCCGGAATGACAGAGATATGGTAATGGCAGTTTCTTTCCACATCGAAGTTTGAAGGTTTGTCGCCAAGATAGAACCGGTATATCAGATAGTTCTCGGCGGCACTATACAGCGAATCTGATTTATATTCAGCCTGCAGTTCGATGTAGGAACAAACTCTGGAGACAGCATCAAGACTGTCGAGAATCTTGTCTTTCTCATCTTTTGCATTCGGCAGCAGTTCGCCCTGCATATTCTCCAGCATATAGACTGAAACTTCTTTGCTGATTCCCGGTTGTTCGTCGATGTTGAGGCCATCGGCTTCAATATAATTCTTGCTGAATCCTTTCGTGAATATGTCATTGCTGTTCAATGCTTTGCTGGACTTGAACGCGTTAACGGAGCGAGGACAACCTCCGATGCTTATCCCCTTGATATTGAATGTGATGCCTTTGTCAAGTTTTGTTCTATTGATAGAGACGGAAATCTTTGACATCAATCTTTCAAGTTGCAAGTCAATCTTCTCGGTCTGCCCGGTTACAAGGATTTTCTCACTTTTTCCGCTCATAGGTATTCCTCGGCTGTATTCATCCGGATAAGCAAGATGATACCTGAAATCTTCCAGGTCTTGCAGGGAATTGACGGCGGACATTCTGAAGCCGAAATTGGCACAGGCATATACCTGACATTCCGTGCCGACAAGCCAAGTGAAACCGTACTCTACGCCATTGTCGATTTTGTAAAGTTCTTTCCCCGAAATGAATCGGCTTTCCTCCAGTCGGCCCTTACCGTCAAACAAAAAGATGTTCACGTCACTGATTTCTGTTTCGTCCGGGTCAAGAGTCTTTGTCCTGCCGTCACTTGTGCTTATGGCGACTTTGACAGTCGAATTGATGTACGGGGACGCGTCTGAAGTATCTCTGCTGCAGCCTGTCAGTAGGAAAACAGAGACAATGGACAGCAACGGAATTGCTTCCAGGTATAAATTCCCTCTTTTCTGTAGTATCGTGTATTTCATAGGTGTTCCAAGGTCTTGCTTTTATGTCCTATATTGTTGCTTTCAATCTTTAATTGATTCCCAGGTTTCAGACCCACGTTGAAAATTGTATCAAGATCTGATAAACGGCTCTATAACAATAGGTCTCAGGTTCATATTGAAGTATGTATCAAAGAGCAGTGTCATCAATTGAATCTGTTCCTGTCAGTATCAAAATTCAACCTTTCGCGTTTCCTTTTCATTCCAGTCCTTGATGGTGAGGTTGCATTTTATATCTTTCGGCGATATTGAAATGTCCGGATCAGATACGCCACGTCTTGTTATTGTGATGTCGTAGCCGTAATTGGTGTTTCTCCAGACTCCTGTGCTGTCCCTGTTGACGCACCATTCTCCCCGGTTTATTTCGATAGGGTAATAGGTCTTTTCACCGAGCAGTTCGCCTTCTATTACAAGCTTTGTAAAAGGCGTTCCCAAAGTTTCCTCTTTTACTGTGTTCTGATAGCAGTACAGGTCAATGTCAAGAGGCATAACGTTCTCGCCGATATCTTCAGAAATGTTGCTTATCAGCATTCCGGCGTCGGGCATCTTCTCAATGTCTTCCTTTTTTAATGCTCCGTAGTTGATTATCTCTTCTGGGACTTCAGGCTCGTGACAACCGACTGGGTATCTCCCACATACGTTTGTCAGATATACTTTGACATTCTTCAGTTTCTCTCCGATATAAGGGCGGGAATGGAAGTCGCAGCTGAGTGTATGAATGCTGATTTTTGCAAGCAATGGCTCCAATGTCATATTGCAGAGGTGTTCGTGACCGGATTTTACGGCAGTCTCTGAATACATTATCGGATTGGAGAGGGAGTCTTCTCTTAGATTGCAGCAAATCTGATTCAAGTCATCATAACTGTTGATTCTGCTGTAATCATCGACAGAGAGCGGTGAATTGGCGATTATGGATATTATTTTGTTCCCTTCTCTTGATGCGGCCTCGATGCTGTTAAAATCTGCATCTTCGAATCTCTGGAATGAATCCAGCCTTTTTAGCCTGTCATCGTTGAAGAACAGGACATCCAATGTGCCGCAAGAGCCGAAATCTGATTTCAATGAGATTTTGTAAAGTGCAGTTTCAGAGATTTGCTCTGCCGCGTCGTGTATATCTTGTTTTGTATCTGTGCAGGAATAAAAGGTCGGCGAAAATATAAGCAAGGCTAGGGCCAGAACGGCCGAGATATGATAGAGTTGTAAGTTGAAGGTAAGAATTGGTGCTTGCCGACCTTTATGTTTATTTTCGATAGTTCTCATGGTGTCGATGTTTTTCGACAGCAAAAGTATTCTTCGGAAATGACAAAAAGCCGCAAAGGTGGTAGAAGAAGTGCAAATTTTTACGATTTTTAAATGTTAAGATTTATTCTTAATTCTACCACCGTGTTCCAGCGGTGTGTATATAGTGGCATATTGCGTCGACTTGAATTAAATAAAGCGGCTTTGTAAAAATTTAGCGCATTTTATGTGGGTCAGTGATAGAAACGATCAAAGCAAATCTCTATATTCGGATCTCTATTTTAGTATCTCTGTATTCGAATCTCTATATTCGGAGCGTAGCGACTCAAGGGGTTTGGGGAATCCGGTCCCCAATAAAACTTCGGTTCGCTCCGGAGGAGC
>CAVHJF010000057.1:0-8556 GCA_963636275.1 Acutalibacteraceae bacterium
CGAACTTTGCCGAACTTGCTCCAACTCTGAAAAGTTCAGACGAACTGCTGCAAGTCGCAACTTATCCGAATCAATAAAACAAGACGTCGTTAATCGGAGGCTTACCAATGTACGCAAGTCGCTGATTATTGTCACGAGATTTTTTACTAAATTTGTGTCTCACTATATATTGGGGGAATAATGAGCAATACTGATGTGGTACTAAAAGACTTGGGTCGGCTGGTGTCCAATTGTGTCGCAAAATATAACGCAGAGTTCGTCTGGCAGGATGTTAAACTGTCCGACGAATTTAGGTTTGCATTCTCGTCTTGCATCTCAAGAGGAGGGGGTACGATAACTTTCCTTGATTATTCTGCTATTGTTACGACCAGCAAAAACCGCCAGATTTTTGCGCCTAATCAATGGTTTGTCATTGCTTCATATGCTGTGGAACTTTGCCTGGAGCTGAAAAAATATCAGTCGTTATATTTCAAGGTTGCCGATTCGTTGACCGAAGATTATGAGGACTTTGCCAAAAAACTGCGCGGTTATAATGAAGGGGTGGAACTGAAGAACAGGTTTGTCCTTGCTGCGTCAGACATTATTTTGGAGAATTCCGACTGTGGCGAAACTGAGAGTAATTTAGCAGCTCTTCAGTTGTGGCGTTTCTGTACCGATTACCAGTGGTGGGGAGGCCAGAAGACAATTGACAGGGGCGACTTTATGAATTCAACTGTTCTTTCTCTTTTGAATCTTGTTGCTGCCAGTCAGGGTTTTGTTGCAGATATTGTTTACTACTACATAAATGATTCTGCTTTGTGCGAATTGGTGAATAGCCCGGAAGACTTCACGATTGATCTCGAGATTAGTCAGGCTATGCCAAGTGGAAGAAGCACAGCCGGTTATGATATTTATAATGACGGTGAGGCTCGTGAACTGCATGACGATAATACTCCAGCCTATGGCAAAGAACAGGAGGAAGAATCAGTGCCAACCCAAGAAACATCGGTTCACAGAATTAAAATCAGTTCATTAAGCTGGGGAAAATTCAATAAAAATTAGACGGCGTGTTCTGGAATTGGGAAATAGACCACAACCACTTTGTGCTACGCTCTGGTGATGAAACATTCTTGCCGGAGGCAAAGATTCTGTACTCTATCATCAATTCGACCGAGGGAATCGTTTCTGTAGACGGCAGGGAGTGCAATAATATTAAGGCGACTTTTCCAGCAATACGCTTCTCAAAATTAGGCTCGCCCATACAATGCCGCTTTTCTTCAAAATCTGGGCATATCAACTGCTCTGTATATGTCACCCGGCGTCAGCAGGAGATACCCCTGGATTATAGCGACAATAAGATTGTGGACAATTGCGTTTATAACAACGAATGGTTTTACGTAACTGGCGATTTGGTAAGTCTTCAAAAATCGTTGTCGAGTGCTGGGATATCCGGACAGGGGAAGGTATCGATGGCGGAGTATTTGAAGGTTATTAAGGATAATGTTTTCTCTGAGTTTCCGTTCGTTATTAACGACGTTGATGTAGATGAGATTAAGAATTCGTCAGGTTCGTTGCCTGTCCCTAGCAGTTTGAATGCTACGCTGTACCCATATCAGGAGCAGGGGTATCGATGGATGTCATATATGCTTGATGAAAGTCAAGGGTGCCTTCTTGGAGATGAAATGGGACTTGGAAAGACAATCCAAGTAATTACCGTTATTCTGAATCTCGTTGGGCAAGGAAAGGGTCCTGTGCTTGTCATTGCTCCAGTTTCTTTGCTGGCAAATTGGAAAAGTGAGCTCGCCAAATTTGCACCGTCTGTTAAGGCATTAATCCATCATGGACCGCAGAGAACTGGAAATTCCTCAATTTTTAGAGAATACGATGTAGTCATCTCTGCATATAGTTCCGTTTGCACGGATTTCTCAATAATAAGCATGGTCAATTGGGACCTTGTGGTATTAGATGAAGCTCAGAATATTAAAAATTACGAAAGCCAAAGAGCTCGTTTCATCAAAAGAATACGCAGAAACTCGAATATTGCCGTTACTGGTACGCCTTTCGAAAATCACATAACGGATGTGTGGTCGCTAATGGACTTTGTTTTTCCCGGCATTTTTGGTTCCGTTTCTCAGTTTTCCAGCAGTGTCCCTGATAACATTGAGGGAGGTCAATTGATTGAGCCCGTGGTTTCGCCACTAATGTTAAGGCGGCTGGTGAAAGACGTAGCGCAAGACTTGCCGGAGAAGGTTATTGTTCCACAGCCGTTGCAAATGTCAGAGGCGGAAATCCGTGGCTATAACGAAATAAGGAAGGTCGTGTCTGATACGCTGTCCACTGAAGGCATTTCGATAATGACCATTCAGAAACTTCGAATGTTCTGCACTCATCCTGACGTGTCTTCTGGTGCGCTGGTCTCAAATCCTTACGAGACTTCTATCAAGTATCAGCGATTGACTGAACTTGTAGAAGAGATAATCTCTAAGGGGGAGAAGGTGATTGTCTTCACGTCGTTTACAAAGATGATAGACATTTTGGTAAATGACCTTGCCGGACGTTTCCTTGTTAAAACGATGAGTATTTATGGAGAAACCCCAATTAAAGAGAGACAGTCAGTGGTTGACCAATTCAATGAGTACCCTCGTCCGGCTGTGCTCGTGCTGAATCCAAGAGCTGCCGGAGTGGGACTGAATATCACAGGCGCAAATCATGTGATTCACTATAATCTTGAATGGAATCCGGCAATTGAAGACCAGGCTTCTGCAAGGGCATATCGTAGAGGACAGACCAAGACAGTGTTCGTCTACAGATTGTTTTACGAAAATACGGTTGAACAAGTTATTAATGAACGATTAAACAGGAAGAGAGATATCGCAGCGTCTGCCATTATTGGAACAGATGGCGCTGAGCAAGACCGCCAAGATATCTTGAAAGCACTAAATTTGATACCAGAAATTATTTGACAATATGGATGCAATAAGAACTATGGAATTGCCCCCCGATCCAGAACGGGCCATTATGGGCTTGAGAGATACGGGATATACATTCAATACTGCAATCGCGGATATAGTAGATAATTCAATCGCTGCTGATGCAACGAGGGTATATATCCACATTAATATGGCCCCTGATAATGCTGTCACAGTATTCATTTCTGATAACGGATGTGGAATGGATGAAAAGGGCCTTATCAATGCAATGAAGTATGGCTCTGACAGACGCAAGGACCCTAATAGTCTTGGTAAATTTGGTCTCGGGCTGAAGACAGCCTCGACATCATTCTGCCGTAAATTATCCGTATTGTCCCGCACAAAGTCAGATTCTGAGATAAGGAAAGTTCAGTGGGATTTAATTCATGTCGCCACGGCAAACAAATGGGAATTGCTATTCCCGTCTGTATCTGCAGATGAAATAGATTTACTTGAAGAAGCAGCACTGGGCGGAAGTGGTACTCTTGTGGTTTGGGAGGATATAGACAGGTTTATGAACCGTGAATATAGTTCTACATCGTCTGCCGCTAATGCTTTTAAGAAGAAGATCGACAAACTCCGCAAACATCTTGCAATGGTGTTTCAACGTTTTCTTGATTCCGAACACTCTGAGGTTCGAAACGTGGAAATATTCTTGAATGATGTTGCAATCAAACCTTGGGACCCGTTCTGCATTAAAGAAGCGGCCACGTCATTGATAACAGATTATCCTATAGAGATTGAACTTGAGGGATCTGACAGGAAAATGACGGCCTCCCTCAAGGCCTACGTATTACCGAGAAAGGAGGACTTCTCTTCTCAAGAGAAGATGAAGGATGCGAATATCAGCAATGATAAGCAAGGTTTCTATGTATATAGAGAGAACCGACTCATTCATTGTGGCGATTGGATGGGAATGATGACGAATGAGCCACACTTTTCTCTGCTGAGAATTGATTTTTCGTTCGGATATGATTTTGACGAACTATTCAATGTGGACATAAAGAAATCTGGCATACAGCTTATTTCCGAAATTTATGACGAAATAAAGGACAATTTCCTGCCTGCGCCACGACGTGAAGCTGAAAACAGGTATAGGAAGGCAATGCAGCAGAAAATAAATCGCCAGACGGTCGATGCCCATGAAAGTTCTAATATGAGCATAGACACCAAAGCATCGTCATGTGAGGAGTCCCAAGTTGTTCTTGTTGGTAAAGATGAAGCCATCATCAAAAACAGTTTTGGTGAATTCAAACATAAGATTTCAATCCTGTCTGCTGCTAAATCGGGGGAAGTCAGAGTCGTCCCCGTTGACTCTCTTGATGGCGGACAATTGTGGGAGCCGGCAATTGTAGACGGGCACCATGCCATTAAACTGAATAAAAGCCATACTTTTTACAAAAAGGTTTACTATCCGGTAATTAATGACGGTTTTACTGTTATTGGAATGGACTCTCTGCTTTGGGCTCTTGGTGAAGCAGAGCTGTCAACAATGAATAGAGAGGTCGCTGAGAATTATGAGACACTGCGTTTTCGCACGTCAGACTTTTTGAAAAAACTGTTGCGCGATTTGCCTGACCCTGAAATAGACGATAACGAGTAATGACAAGAGAAATTCAATCCTCGCTTGAGTCGGTTTTTGACCTCCCTTTCCGTGTAGAGAAGAAATCTCTTCACGGGTATCCGTCATTAAATATCTATCCAGACAACAATGGCGAAGAATTATTTGAGGTTGGCGTTTACTTTAAGGATGACATCAGAATAATACTCGAAGTTACCCCGCAGAGATTTGCGGCCAGATCGGTGCAGGATATCAGTAAATCTGATGATGAGAAGAGATTGCTTGCATCAAGGTATGCTCGAGCCATTATAAGTAAGTTAGCTAGGATTGATTTTTCTGTAAATGGTTCTTCTGTTGACCCTCTTGACTATAAGAGTTGGCCAAAGGAGTGGAATAATTTCTCATGCCGTATTACAAAAATACCGGTTGAGGTTCATGGTCAAGTAGAAGATAATACGTCAGTCGTAGTCGAGTGGGCAACAATAGTTGTTGGAATGTTCTTGTCTTTATTGAATGTGGAACAGATCTCTTTTGAAAACCAGGAAGAAGGAGCAAAATATAAGACGGTATCCAACCGGTATGAAAGAAGCCACGTAAATAGGGAATTGTGTCTGCTCATGCACGGGTATGAATGCAAAATATGCGGGATGAGTTTTGAACGAAGTTATGGCGAGTTGGGCAGAAACTTTATACATGTACACCATATTGTTCCGGTATCGCAGATGGGTGGCTCTTATATCATAAATCCTGAAACGGATTTAATCCCTGTATGTCCAAATTGCCACGCAATGTTGCATAGACAAGACCCGCCGCTAACTCCAGCGCAATTAATTGAAATATTACATCGAAATGCAAAATAATAAAACAAATGATATTAAGGCCAAAAGGCTGTCGATAGGCCTTTCTGCAAAAGAATTTGCAGATGCTCTCGGCCTCGGAAAGGACGGCGACTCAGTTGTAAGGAAATGGGAGTCTGGGGAGATTGTCCCTTCTCCCGAGGAAAAAAAGAAACTGATGGATTTCGCATCTGCCATTCCTTTTGTAAATAATGGGAACAGCTTTTCATTCATTGATTTATTTGCGGGAATCGGTGGAATAAGAATACCGTTCATGGAAAATGGTGGTAAATGTGTGTTCTCGTCAGAATGGGATAAACACGCGCAACAAACTTATAGAATCAATTTTGGCGAGACTCCTGCTGGTAATATCCGTGAAATCAAGACGACGGACATACCAGACTTCGATATATTGCTCGGGGGCTTCCCGTGCCAGCCATTTTCTCAAGCAGGCCTCCATAAGGGTTTTTCTGATACACGAGGAACTCTATTTTTTGAAATCGAGAGAATAATTAAGGAAAAGAAGGAGGCAGGCCGTGCTCCAAAAGCCTTCTTGTTGGAAAACGTGAAGCAACTGAAAGGCCACGATGGAGGAAATACATTCAGAGTTATTATGGAGCACCTGGATGCATTGGGCTATAAGGCTGGGGCTAAAATACTTCGGGCCGGTGATTTTGGTGTGCCTCAGAATCGAGAGAGAATATATATCGTCGGCTTTGACAGGGAGTATTATGACATACCGGAAGACTACGAGTTTGCTTTTCCTATAGCGCCTAAGATAAAAACTCGTCTTGGCGATATTCTGGAGAAGAATGTTGATCCCAAGTTCACAATCAGCGAAAAATTGTATGCCGGTCACAAGGATCGAAAAGAAAAGAATAAGGCAAAGGGAAATGGCTTCGGATTTTCTCTCTTTACTGAAGACAGCGAGTATGTTAATACGATAAGCGCAAGATACTATAAGGATGGAAGCGAGGTCTTGATATCACAAGGGGAAGAAATGCCGCCAAGAAAACTGACCCCGAGGGAGTGCGCCCGCCTTCAGGGCTTTCCGGAGGAGTTCATCATTCCTGTATCTAATATGCAGGCTTATAAGCAATTCGGCAACTCAGTGGCAGTTCCTGTAATCAGAGCAATTGCTGGGAGGATGCGCGAAGAAATGAAATCATTCAAAATCAAATAGCTATGGTTCCGGAATTTACATACTTTATGCTTCCACTATTGGATTTCCTTTCGGACAAGGAGGTCCACTCATCTGACGAATGTGTTAAGGGAGTCAGCCAAAGGCTAAATTTGTCGCCAGAAGATTTGAGTGAGGAGGTGCGGAAAGGTGGACGGACTAAGGTTGTTGACAGAACGCAATGGTCAAAGACATATCTTGAGTGGGCAGAGCTTGTGCGCACGGAACGTCGCGGACATTATACCATCACTGACAAAGGGATGGAATTGCTTGCTCGAAAGCCTAATCATATAGACAGGAATTTTCTGATAAATAACTATCCGGTGTTTGTCATAAATAGCAAATCAAAAAAAGAGGGCGGCACGAACAAGGTAAAGAATGTTAGTAAGGTGGCACAGTCTGACTCTTATTCGATTGGTTCAGAATGTAGGCATTCGGATTCATTGCTTGACATTTTGAAGACATCAGACCCTAATTGTACAGCAAGGGTAATATGTAAGGTATTGAGCGCTCTTGGATATCTTTGTGAGATAGAAGACCTTACTATAAGCAAATCGTCAATTCAGGGGAAGTTCTATCTTGATACCTTGAAAGTGTTCCCAGCTTTCCTGTATGTGAATATCTCAAGCCCGAAAGTTACAAGAAATGATGTGGGTCAGGTCCTTCAACTTATGTATGATAACACATGCAGTTCTGCACTATACCTTGCAATTAATGAATTGGCAGAGGATGCGAAGCGCTTCAGCGCACCTTCTGCGAATATAAAGACAATGGATGCTAAGTTTCTTTCGGAGATTGCCGCGGAGAAAGAAATAGGTGTAAGCATAGTCGAAAGTAAGGCCTTTAATCCACGTTTCTTTACTGAATAGAACTATGCCAGATGTCCTTTCTCCGGCCCAGAGGCATAAGAATATGTCTCAAATCAAATCACGGGATACCAAGCCGGAGAAGAAGGTGCGTCAGGCGCTGTTTCGCTCCGGTTTCCGATATCGAGTCAATGTGAGGACTCTGTCAGGCACTCCCGATATCGTACTGCCCAAATACCGCACCGTCATTTTCGTCAATGGTTGCTTCTGGCACGGGCACAAGGGCTGCAAGTATTACACGGTGCCGGAAACGAACGTCGAGTTTTGGGTGGAGAAGGTCCGAAAAAACAAGGAGAGAGATGCGCTGAACAATCAGCGGCTGGAATCATTGTCGTGGAGCGTTGTGACCATCTGGGAGTGCGAACTGAAGGACAAGGCTTTCGATGCGACAATGGAGCGTGTCACCGCGGAATTGCATCAGAACAAGGCGAAGTGGGAACAATACCGGCAGCGCAGACGATCTGATCGGGAATTCGCCAGAGCCGAAGCCAAAAGAAAGAATCTGGTGCGTGAAGAAGTCGAGCGCGAACTGCAGGAGCAATTCCACATCCCGGTCAAAATCCGCAAGGCATCACTTGAAGAATTCGAATAGTGGGCTATTTGCTGTTCTGCTAAAAGGAAGATATTTCATCAAGGTCATCACTCACGAGGTCGAACAGTTTGTACATCAGTTCGGCCTCCTGCATTTCGGGAATATAGACCACGGTCTTCTTCTTCTTCCCTTTTCCGGCCATCCAACCAGCCTCGGTGTGGGCACTTCTGTAAGCATCCGAAGAACTGCATCTTTTAGCTGAAGCCCCGGCGGGCAACCTTTGTCTGAAAAAAGAATCTGATATGATGACAAAGGAAGAAGTGGCAGGCATAGTGGCCTACTGTACGGAGAACAACATCAGCCAGAAGCAACGGCTTGCGGAGCTTGGGATAAGCGGCGACCTGACCGGCCGCGAGTTGCGTGACATCATTGAAGCGTCTTCCAGCCATGTTTAGTCTGGGGGAAGGGATGCGGTATTGGCTCTACAGCGAGCCTACCGATATGCGCAAGAGCTTCCATACCCTCTCCGGGCTTGTCAGGAACAGGAGCGGACGGACTTGAATACTGGAAGAATATCCACGGTGATATGCAGGGATGACCTTCTGGAATGGATTACGATCAGTTAAGACTCTG
>CAVHJF010000058.1:0-7886 GCA_963636275.1 Acutalibacteraceae bacterium
TTGCCGTAAATGACGACATTGAAGAAAACTGATTATATTTGCACGTCTAAAGGCTTCGAGAGTCCGACTCCGGACACACTAAATGAAACACTACCTTTTATTTCAAAGAATGGGAGCACTTATCCGATGAAAACTTTCGGAAAGTTTCAACACGCCCCTTTCTATGATGCAAAACTATAAGAATAGCCTGCCAAATAATGGCAGGCCAAATCCTGTTAAGTAGCGAATATGCGAATGTTCTATTACAGTGAGTAGGTCTTTTTCAAGAAAACGAACATTCTTTCTGTCCTATCTGCAATTCGCTCATCAGTCCAATCAGTATTCTGATTGTATATCTGAAACATTGCCAAGCTCTCAATAAGAAGTTTGTTTTTAATACATGATTCTATATGGCCTCTCTTTACCTCGTATGTACTATTCTTTAAAGTAGAGTTCATGCCACTGGATATCATCACTAGATTGCCAAAGTCATTAAGATGCTCGTAATCTGACTCTACCGCTTTGCCTTCAATTGTTACCGGGTGTTGAGCGGCTACATGTTCAATAGAACGATTGCGTTTGAATGTATATTTGTCAACGCAATGGCGTACACTTGTCCAGTCGTCCTTGTTAAATGCCATGTAATCGGGCACATCTGTGCTGAATTCATTTTCGCGTTCCTGCCATAAATAATAATCAATACGCCAGAACCAATATCGGTCAATTGTGGTGTATTTAAAGTTATCAGCATTGTTCAGCAAGTCCATCCGATGCTCCTTCATGCCGTTGTCATTATTCTTTAGGAATGTCAATAACGACTCAAAAGTCACAGAATTAGGTGATGACGAAACGAACGCCAATAGCGGGCACAACCATTTATAGTAGGTCTTTTTGCTGGAGAAGACATATTGGAATGATTCAAACTGCACAAGACACCTCTTCTTCTCTCGGTCATCATCAGTAGACTGTGCATCTTCTTCGCCTCTCATATAAAGAAGATACTTATCATCAGAAGATGAAATCCGAACCACGAAATAGTCATATAAAATTCTGTACTTAAGCAGCGTCGCAATAAAATATTCCGCTGTCATTCCACAACGATTCTTCTTGAATGTGTCTGAGAGGTTATTTGATTCAAAGAAATCTTTTTTAACAATGTCGTCATCGGACATTTTTTTCTCGACACCTTGAGCATCCAAATACAGTACATGAAGAAGGAAATCGGTAAAACGAAGCATAGAGCGATATGCACTCGATTCATATCGGACTTTTCCAGGTTCCTCATTGCTTTCAGCAATCTCCATTATGTTTTTGCCGGAGTCCTTATCCTCTTTTTGCAGCGATTCTACGTTCAAATCATTGATTGATGAGACACCTATATTTTCCGAGAATAATTCTATGATATTTAGTTGGGATGGGGTCTGTGTCGCAATCATTGCTTTATTGAATCTACAAACCAACGACATTGCATCTTCTCCTTTCCTCTTCCTTACTACAGGAGTGTCCATATCTGCGACAGCGTTCCAAATCAAGGCATAACCGTGCTTAAGTTTGTCGTCACCAACTATTTCATTAAGTAATTCGACTTTGAGAATCTCATGGTTCTCGAGGTTCCGTCCCGTCGAATTCATTGCTTCAAAATATTTATTCAATTCCTTTGTTCCGGAATAAGGCAACGTAGAAATAAAAAAGGACGTATTCTCGAAGACATATTTTGAGAAAGGGATATAATCATCACTTTTAAATGACTCTCTTTTATTTAGAGCATCACAGATTGCCCCAATAGCATCTTTTATCATCTGATGCCCCTTTCCATATTCATCAGGAGAACCAGTCAATAGGGTGTTTTGAAGATATTCTGGATGATTTAATAAATATGAGAAATAAACATTATCCTGCTCTCGTGCTTCAAAATAAAGCCTCGGTTTATCTCCAGCAAAAAGGAACTCGTTCCACTCTTTATAATACTGCCGAAGGACAATCCCTATAAGCATCATTGCAGAAAAGCGCTGTTGGCCATCGACCAGCTCATAATTCCGAGTAGATGTAATTAATCCGATGTAGTAAGGACGAGACTCCAACTTTTCCTCACGCATTTCATCAAATGACTTTTTCAAATCATTAATAAGACAAGTTACAGCATCTCTATCCCATGCAAAAAGTCTCTGATAGACAGGGATGCAGAACCGAATGCCTTCTGCCTTTGAAATAGATTTAGGAGTATCTGCTATTTGTTGTTTTATAATCTTCATATTCTTGCGAAGTGTTTTACGGAATTAAGCGTAGCGATACAACTAAGTTGATCCAATGCCATCTTTAGCTTGTCCTTATATCTCTGCTGAATCTTAGAACTTCCAACGTCAATCCTCTTTACTGATATATCACTCATCAATTGACTGAAAAGAATCGACGGCTTGCCAGATGACTCAATTAGAGGTGCAATTCGCATTTCCCCAACGTCTGTCAATACTTTATCAAAATTGGCGCGTTTTCCCGTCAAGCGTGTTGAAGAAACTTCTCGTGCTATTAAAATCGCAGCTTCTGGAAGAGTGTTTTCTCCGAACTTCAAAAAGTAAGCGAACAACAAAGCCTCGATTATATCTCGATAATACCAATGTGTTTCACCCTCAATCATATCATGAATTGCCATATAGGCTGGAGTTTTCACAAATACTTTATAACACTTCAGATAATACTCGGTGTAATCAAAAAAATACTCACCCCCTCGGATCGCCTCAAAATATGGTGAATCCGCAGCGGAAAATTCACTACCTATCTCGAGATCGGATAAATACTCTGAAGCTTCATATTCATTCTTTATCCTTAGAGGTTCCTGCTCCGCCCATTCATCTCGGCAAAGCCATTTTCTCAGACGGAATAAATACCTGTCAAGAGTGCGGACATAAGCTTTCTCATCGTCTTTCCCTTCCTCCTGAATCATTCCATCCCAACGTTCCGCCTTTTCCTTTTGAATATCCTCTTCATCAATGAATCTCAAATGATGCGCTTTTAAAAGGTCATAGTCAGACAAGCGCTTCCCCTTTGCATTCTGGTTAGAGAAAAATGTGTAGGCCAAATTGATGGATTCATCATTGAGAATAAGCACCGAAAAAGTGAGTTGTCCCATTTTTTCAAGAACCTGTTTCTCATTCGAGGCTTGCCGACTTGATAAATAGGTATTAATTAGGTACTTGTTATAAGCTACATAATTTTCCGACTCTTTAGACTTATAAGACCTCTCCAAAAGTTTGATACCAGAGACCCCCATTCCATTGAGCATCATAGCAAGCGTAGTCAAACGCTGTTGGCCATCAATAATTTCGTAGCAATAGGAGTCTTTATCTTTATCCTTGACTCGCTGGAGAATGATACAGCCAAGACGATACTCTGAGGTTGCCTCAAAAACATCAGTTAGCAGTCTGATAACATTTTTCTTCTGCCAGCAATATATACGCTGATAAGGCGGGATTGAAAGATCAAGGTTGAAAATTTCCAACAGCGACATATCATACAGCGTAACTGGAGGCTGAGATGAAACGGATATTTCAAGCTGTGAATCGCTGCTAGGCATTAACATCGTTGGCCAGTTCTGATTAATTGGCAATTGGGATTGTTCTTCTTGAGCATAGTCTCCAATTTTAAAATGCATCTGGATTAACGGATCAAAAGTACTCCTAATCTTTTGAATCGCTTGTTCTAGCGATGCCACATCGTTAATTTCCGCATTCAGAATGGCCCTGGTTTTTGACTTGTTTTTATACCATGTATCCCAAATAATGTCATTCTGGCTCCTTGTTGCCGAAATTAGAAATGCCCTAAGATTCCACCAATCTCCACCGAGAACGCCCCATTCGAAATGAAGCTGCATTTTGCCATCAAATAATTCATAATGAAGGGCATCATTACGCTTATCATCAGGCAATGCAACCTTGAGTTGAACAAAAGAGGCTCCTATCCCCAAATAGCAATCAGAATACCTTTCCTTTATGTATTCAAATGCAGCCGTACTTGTTGCAAAGGAATCTTCCATATATTACAGCGCAGGTTCATGCTTCCCCTTATTGGCCCCGTTTGGATGACGGGGACAAGAGCAAGCAGTTAATGACATTATTGAAGATGCGGTCTTGCCGCAATACTTACATGTATAGGAGGACTTGATACTACCCTCATATAGGACATGTTTCCCTTTATTAGGACCGTCGGGATGCCTGGGACAGCTGCAAGCTGTCAGTGATATGACGCTGCAGGCCTCCTTCCCGCAGTACTTACAATAGACCTTATTCATAGTGTTATCGCAGTTAATCGAGTATAAAGGTAGTAAATTAATGCCAATAACGCTGTTACGTTCCTAACTCATAGCCGGAAATGCGTCAATGTAGGCCTTGATATCCCTCTCTTTCATCAGCATCGAGAAGGCTTCTCCCTGAATGTTTCCACGGCGATTGTCTGCATCGTCCCAGCCCTCAGCATGGCTTGCAAAGGCAGTCACACTGTTATACAGTTCCCAATAGGTCATGCTAGCTTTCATCTGATTCAGTGGGTATTTCTCCACATTGTAGCCGAAGTTCACGTACCTCTGAAGCTCGTCCTCAAACGGGGCAATCTCCTTCACCTGCTTGCTGTCAACCATGTATCCGGAGAGCATCTTGGAAGTCTTCGAGAGTTCGGCGAGTGATGCTCTCGTTTCCATTGCGGCAAGGGCTTTCGTCTCGAAGCGCTCGTATGCTGACTCCAGCATCTCCCGGTTGTTCGGGATGTTCAGCATCGCAGAAATCTGCGCTGTCTGGAGAGAATGAATCCTTGCCTCCTTGGTCTTGACGGTTTCGGTCTGGCCGTTGGTGCAGATAAGACGCTCGTAATACCTCCCGAGTTCTATCTGTCCGAGATTCCAGGAAAGATAATAGGAGTTCACAAGGAAGTCCTCATTCGGAGCGAACTGTCTGACGATGGGATTGTCGCTATCCATATAGAGCGTCACGCCGTTGCTTATATCAAATGCCGACCGGTGGAATGTCGGAGTAAGACCAGACTTCTCCATGAATATCTCGGCGAAGTCAAAGAAGGAATCCGAAGAAATCAGTCCGTCCTTCAGGGGAATCACACTGGTAACGGTCTTTGTTTCCGGAGTTGCTACAAGGGCCACTTTTGAGGGTTTCACGATGGAATTGGCCGTCGCGAGGTAATTCCGGAAGTCCTTAACACCGGCATCGCCGGATGCGGCCTTGACGGCCTTCTGCTGCTTGGGAGTGAGGCCTATAATTTCGTCCAGCTGCTTCGACACGTAATCCGTAGTCAAGACTTCGACCCCATCAATCTTATAGACATTCCTGCCAACGCCATCCACCTGCGACTGCGTATCCATCTCGTCACCGAGACGGCCGACATACTGTATCTGTTCACGGTTAACTACCCTGTACGGGCTCTGAGAGTAATCCATCTTCTTACGAAGATCAGAAAGGTTCAATTGACTGTTCATATTCTGCGTTTTTCTGTTTGTTGAATACCATATCGAATTTGTCGGCGAAGCTGCGAAGGGAGTTCGCGGCAGCTGACTGGATCTTGCGGATTTGCTTGTCCTGATTGTATTTCTCTTCATCATAGAAGACATCGCCGGTAGCCCCGAGGTCATAATAGAGACGAACGCCCACGTCTCCCCTGCGGTGCTTCGTGAAGACGGCGTACCTGTCGGAATAGATGTTCTTCGGATTGTCAAGGCGAAGCTCCATCATAGCCGTGATGGCATGCTTGAGGCGGTTTGATCCGATGAACGCTCCAGTCTTTGTTACCTGCTGGATTGTCAGGAAGGTGGTGTTCGTTTTTGTGTCATTGTCAGCCTTGTTCTGACGCTTGATAAGGGACAAGAGCAGACTCTCGGCCTTCTTGAGGGTTATCTGCTCTTCCTCTTTTATGATGCCCTGAAGTTTATAGAAGGAGTCTATGGCCACCACGTCCCATCCTTTTTTCATAACCTCGTTGATGGCTTCAAGATTGTGTGTCGGGCAGTCTTCATCGAAGTTCGGCTCCACAAACAGAATGCTCAGATCCTGAAATTTCGGAAATCTCTGGACGTAGATGGCAAGGTCGATCTCATTCATTTCAGCACTGATGAAAAGGACCCTGATATGTGACTGAACTCGCCGAAGGTCAGACAGCAGGTCTAGAATGATGGTGGTCTTCCCCACTCCGGGATCTCCG
This sequence comes from Acutalibacteraceae bacterium, assembly GCA_963636275.1. GTDB lineage: Bacteria > Bacteroidota > Bacteroidia > Bacteroidales > UBA932 > Cryptobacteroides. Next base: position 6,175 of record CAVHJF010000058.1, read on the forward strand.
ATGACCATATAGTTCACCCCTTTGGGAAGTCCCTTGTATGAACACAGCAGTTCGTCCAGAACTGTACCTGTCATATAATTCTGAAACAGGTCCGGATCGAACCTTACGTCCCGCATTTTTACTATCTGTCCTATATCCATAGCCATTCTTCGTATTGGTTATGGATGCGAAGTTATAGCGAGAAAGTGCCAAATAGTGGCCGAGTCTCATATTGATTGTCAGACGATAACACGGACAGTTTTTGGCATTCAAAAGCTGTATATTTGCCATAGAAATACACGGCAATGACAAAATACATTCAGAACGAACAGCATTATAATGATGTCCTCGGACGCATAGCGTCAGTAAAGGAATCCCTATGGATAGGAACGGCAGACATAAAGGACCTGTATGTAAAAGTCGGGAATGATGCAACTCCATTTCTGGGAATCCTGGCGGAACTCATCAGGCGAGGTGTTGATGTAAGACTCATTCATGCAAAAGAACCGGGGCCGAATTTCCGCGAGGACTTCGACCGGTATCCGATACTGTTCATGAAGCTGAAGCGGGTGCTGTGCCCGAGGGTGCATTTCAAGATGATGGTCTTTGACTACAAGGTGGCCTATATAGGCTCCGCCAACCTTACCGGTGCCGGAATCGGAATGAAGAGTCCTTTGAAAAGAAATTTCGAGGCAGGAATACTGACGGATGAGCCGGAGCTTCTTGATGCCGCAACAGAGCAATTCGATTACGTCTGGACGGGAATCCACTGCACCAAATGCGGAAGACGGGACCTTTGCTCGGATCCCGTCAAATAGCTCTCTGCATTATTTGTACATTTTATACATCTGCATCACCTCATCCGCAACCATATCCCGCAGGCTCTGAGGTTCGATAACTCCCACGGCCAGGAAGTACGGCTGAATCCAGGTATCCTGCTTCTCGTCTGACCAGAAGCTCTTGTAGTCCATCCGCAGCTCCCTGTTCTCCCGCATGGCGTTGATGACCACAGAAAGGAACTGACGGCCACCGGGGATTTCCTCGAATTGTATGCGGTCACGAAGGTCGCGGGACTCGTTGAGCATGTTGTCAACGGCAATGGTCGAGAGCATCCAGTCCTGCACACCGCCAGACTCCACCTCGCCCTCGTTGTCAATGTAGTACTTGTTGTCCTATTTTTAGGGAAGCCTACACACCAGTTATAGTTTTTTGCTAACTTTGCAATCGAAAACGAGTTTGATATATGAAGAACAAGAAACTGCGGATTACCGAAAAGGACTTTCTTCTGGCCAACCGCAGGGCTTCAAGAGCGGAAGAAATCGAGAAGTACGGGAAACAGATCCTTATGAGGTCTATCACCCACAAGTCGAAAAGGGTCTATGACCGCAAACGTCTGAAAAAGGCAGGCATCAACTACAACGATGACCTGCCTTTATTTATTTCTGCCGCTTGATCTGTTCCCTCAGTTGCCGCTCCTCCTCCTGAAGCTGGGCGCTCTCGGCCGTGATATCGGCAAGAAAACTGCTATCCCCGGAGCGTTACTCACATTTTTTAAGGAGCGATTATTCTTCTTACTCAAATCATCCCGAAGCATCCGCTACTAATGCCGTTCCTATCTCCATCTGCAGGCTTTTCGGAAGGCGAAGCGGTTCTGCCATAACCCCTCAACTTAGTTTTTACTATTCAAACTTAATCATATCCGCCAACTGGAGAAAATAATCGATTGACCAGAT
>CAVHJF010000059.1:0-7381 GCA_963636275.1 Acutalibacteraceae bacterium
CTGTTTTCTATTTGCCTTTTTATCATACTGCAAATATAGCACTTTCCGAATATCTATCAAAATATTAGGAATTCAATCCTAATATCTTATGAAATTTTAGGATTTCCGAACTCACTGAAGCGTATGGTTGTAGGATAATTCTTCAGAATCCCAGGCAGGAGTTCATTGGAGTTCATTTTTTTACTATCTTGCAGAGATAAACAGTATGGACAAATATCTCCGCGAGACATAGTTTTATAATATGACTGAACAGGAACTTGCAAGGGTAATCTGGAATATCAAAGAGATTATCCGAAACATATACGATGATGCCGAGGTGGAGGATGTAATCCTTCCCTTCACTCTCCTTCGCCGATTGGATTGCGTGCTGGACCAGCACCGCGATTATATAATGGGTGAAATGGAGAAGATAAAGGATAAACCGGAAGGCTTCAGGAAGCTCAAACTTAAGGCTCTGATGGACGAGAGGAAGCTGTCTTTCTTCAACGCTTCAGGGCTGTCGCTTAAAAAGCTGTTGGCCAACCCGGATCTTATCGCGGACAACTTCAAGACTTACCTTGAAGGTTTCACCGATAATGTGAAGGATATCCTGTCCAATTTCGTCCATCAGGATGGAGAGACGCCGGATCTGTCTCAGATATACCGCCGTCTGGACAAGAACAACAAACTGTTCGCTGTCACTCAGACTTTTGTGAGAGAAGCCGACCTCGACCCGACAAAGGTCTCTAATGCCCAGATGGGTACAGTCTTCGAGATTGTAATCCGTTGGTCAAAGGAGTCCACGAACTCCAAGGCCGGTCAGTACTATACTCCGCGAGAGATTGTCCGGCTGCTGGCTCAGCTCACTCTTCACGGAAAGGAAAATGAACTGCAGCAAGTCGGTAAGCATTTCCTTATCTATGACCCTTGCTGCGGAACCGGTGGTATGCTTACGGCTGCCAAGGAACTCATCAAGGAGCAGTCGCACCGCGATGACATCAAGGTGTACCTGTACGGTCAGGAACTCAATGAGAAGACATACGCTATCTGCAAGTCCGACCTCCTTATCAAGGGAGATACACAGAATCTGGACAAGCAAGTTTTCCAAGGAGACACTCTTGCTGACGACAAGCTCTACGGCAAGAAGTTCAACTTTATGTTGGCAAATCCACCGTTCGGCGTGGACTGGGGAAAGGATGAGAACGTGAAGAAAGCCGTGCAGAAGGACAACTGCCCGGGAGGACGCTTTGAAGCAGGTCTGCCATCGTCATCCGATGGATCACTGCTCTTCCTTATGCATATGATCAGCAAGATGGATTCTGAAAACGGCTCTCGCATCGGAATCGTCCTGAACGGTTCTCCGCTCTTCAATGGAGACGCCGGAAGTGGATGGAGCAATATCCGCAAATCACTTCTCGACAGAAACCTGCTCGATGCCATTGTTGCTCTTCCGAAGAACCTTTTCTATGGTACTGACATAAGCTCTTATTTGTGGATTCTGGACAACAAACGCCCTGCGGAGAGGCACGGCAAGGTGCTCTTTATAGATGCCAACCATCCGGATTTTGTCAACCCTCTCCAGAAGAGCCTTGGCAAGAAACGCTTCGAGATAAGTGATGCCGCTACTGTTGCCATTCTCAATCTATATTCTGCATACAAGACAAGCTCCTGTCCGATAAAAAATGAGGAGACCGGTCAATTTGAGATGCTGGAGATTGCAAAGCTTATGGATTACGATGACTTCCTGTATACGAAAGTCTCAACCCAGCGTCCTCTGCGTCTTTGGTTCGAAGGCATTACCGAGCGATACGAGGCACTCTGCGCTGATGACAACTTTGACCCTGAGGCGAAAAAGAATCTCATCCTCAAGACCGTCTCCGAGGTTGAGGACATTGACAAGAAGCGCAGCGATGCAGAGTTCTTTGCATATCTCAAGGAGAAGAAGGTCAAAGTTGCGGCTGCCGAAATCAAGCTTGTCCGCAGCGTATTCGGTACTATAAATGAGGAGGCTCCAGAAGTGCACGAAAATCCTTTGAAGCCTGCCAGCGATCTGGTGCCTGATTCCAATCTTTCAGATTCGGAAATCGTTCCTATGAAGGAAGATATTGACGAATACTTTGCCCGTGAGGTGCTCCCGTTCGCTCCAGATACCTGGATGGACAGAAGCAAGGATAAGATAGGCTGCGAATTCCCGTTCACAAAGCTCTTCTACATCTATAAGCCGCTACGCTCAAGCGAGGCTATACTTAAAGAGCTGGAAGACCTTGATAAGGAAATGGTTAACGAGATAGCGTCTCTTAAGGGGGTATAGTCGCGCATGAAAAAGTATGATTCATATAAAGACTCGGGAATTTCTTGGATTGGAGAAATTCCCGACCATTGGGATCAATGCCGTCTTAAAAGCTACAACTCACTAAAAGGAAGAATTGGATGGAATGGCCTTCGATCTGACGAATTTCTTACAGAGGGGTATGCATATCTGGTTACAGGGCAAGATTTCTCCGGAAGGGACATCCAATGGGATAAATGCTACCAAATTGAGCGTCCGAGATATGAAGAAGACCCTTTCATCCAACTCAGTAATGGAGATTTGCTTATTACGAAAGACGGCACTATAGGGAAAGTTGCTACGGTCCGCGGGCTTGATAAACCTGCATGTCTTAACAGTGGCATATTTGTAATGAAGCAGACTGCTGATAAGTTTGATCAAGGCTACCTGTTTTGGCTTCTTTCTTCGGATCTTCTCAAAGAGTTTAACAACTATACAAGTAGCGGTACCACGATTCTTCATTTATATCAAAACGTATTTGAGAATATGCCTATGATTATCCCACCAAAGGATGAACAAAAGGCAATCGCGACATATCTCGATGGCAAATGCTCTGAGGTTGATAAAATTATTGCATTACAGGAGAAAAAGATGCAATTACTTTCGGAGCTTAGGCAGAATGTGATACACAAGGCTGTTACTAAAGGGATTGACTCCAATTCAGCTATGCAGCCTTCAGGAGTCTTTTGGATTGGCGATACTCCTTCACACTGGAATGTAAAAAGAGTAAAATTCACTGGTCGTGCCAGAAATGGCTTAACATACTCACCGGCAGATATATGTAATGAGGGTGAAGGTATTCTTGTACTTCGTTCATCAAACATTCAAGATAATAAGCTTTGTTTTGAAGATAATGTGTATGTAAGCAAATATGACCCTAAACTGAATGTACAGCCAGGCGATACCATAATTTGTTCAAGAAATGGAAGCATTTCTCTTGTCGGTAAGGCAGCATTTGTTGAGAGTGAAATATCCGCCTCATTTGGAGCCTTTATGCTGAGATACAGGTCGGCACTGGTGCCCAAATATGCGTATTATATGGTGAGCGCCGCTATCGCCCAATATAAAGCTTTATATTCTACAACTACTGTTAATCAATTGACATTAGGCATATTTAGCGATATGATGGTTTCTGTACCTCCAAACGAGGAACAGGAGAAAATTCTTGATTATCTCGATAATGAGATAGGAGATATAGACAATAGAATCGCAAAAGTTCAAAAGCATATTGATCTGCTTCAAAACTATAAGCAATCCCTCATCACAGAGGTTGTAACAGGAAAAAGAAAGGTTTGTTAATTTTTGATATTATGCCCAACAATCTTGACGAAACCATATTTGAGGAGCGAATAGCCAAGTACCTGGCGGAAAGCCCTCTTTACAATCAGCGCGGTCCGCGTGATTTCGACATCGAGAATCTTTGCGACCGTGAGATGCTGGAACGCTTTCTTCGTGCCCAGCCCGAGGTATGGGCCAGGCTTCAGCGAAACGTCCCCGGGCGTGAGGTGGAATCTGTCATAGCGGAATACAATAAATTCCTCAACCGTGGAGACAGCATCCTGAATGTCCTGCTGAAAGGTCTTTCTGTATTCGGTGCCAAGGTGAAATTCGTCCAGTTCAAACCGGCTCTCGGCGGGACGGAGACTGCGGCATACAGGCTCTATGAGCAGAACCGATTCTCCGTGGTACGCCAGATGCGCTACTCCACGGATTCTGCCGACTGCGGGAAGGAGATAGACCTATGCATACTGATAAACGGTATTCCTATCATCACCTGTGAACTCAAGAACGAGAATACCGGGCAGAACTTCCTCAACGGGATAGAGCAGTATCGCAATGACCGCAATTCTCAGAACCGGATGCTGCGAAACTGCCTTGTCCACTTCGTAATGGACAACAACCTTGTATTTATGACGGCTGTCCTTCGGGATGAAAAGACACGGTTCCTTCCGTTCAACAAGGACACGACCAATCCTGCTGTAGAGAATGATTATCCTACCTCATATATGTGGAAGGAGATATTTCAGGCGGATAGTCTGCTTGACATAATCCAGAACTTCATAAAGAGGATAAAGGATGACAACGGGAAATATATCATCATTTTCCCGCGCTACCACCAGCTGCGCGCAGTCCGTCTGCTCAGAAGTCTTTCGAAAGAGGAAGGCCCAGGACACAACTATCTGGTACAGCACAGCGCCGGTTCCGGAAAGACGAAATCGATGGCCTGGCTTGCACATCAGTTGTCCAACCTGACAAATGAGGATAATACGCCTATCTTCGACAGCATCATCATGGTTACGGACAGGATTGTCCTCAACCGTAATATGGCTGACGATGTGGTGGCTTTTGAGACTCAGCCTGGAACGGTGAAGGATGTAAGAAAGGGCTCAAAGAACCTTGCCGATGCCATTAACGACGGCTATCGTATAATCATCAGCACCGTCCAGAAATTTGCCTACGCCCTCCCGAACATCAAGAAACAAGGGAACCGTCATTTCGCGATAATCGTAGATGAGGCTCACACGGCCATAGGCAATGAGAGCGCGAAAGACATCATAGAGGCCCTTTCTACTGACGAGGAGATTCAGACCATAGCGGACTTCCATCCTGAGGAATACGAAGACCAGCTGGATGCGATTATGGCATACTGGCAGGCTATGCGTAAGATGATGCCGCATATCAGCTATTTCGCTTTCACGGCCACTCCCAAAGACAAGACTTACGTACTGTTCGGAAAAAATCAGAAGGAAGCGCACGATCTTTATTCGATGAAGCAGGCCATTGACGAGAAGTTCATTCTCGACGTTACGGACTACTACAAGAGCTACAAAACGATGTTTGAGCTCGTGGAGAAAAATCCGGACGAGGACCAGAAGAAACTTTTCGAGGAGAAGAAGTCGCTCCGCGTCATATACGACATGCTCAATAAGGATTCCTATATCATGCTTCGCAAGGCGAATATGATTCTGGAGCATTTTATGGAGCACACCATCGGCAAGATAGGCCAACAGGCAAAGGCTATGGTTGTCGCTGATTCCCGCAGGGCCGCCGCTGATTATAAGAGGATTCTTGACCGCATAATCCAGAACGAGTACGGCGGAGAAATCAAAACTCTTGTGGCATTCTCCGGGGAGGTCGTTGACAGCCTTGGCAGAAAATGCACTGAAGCCAATATGAATGACGATGCCGTCAAGGATGACGGAATACGTCAGAAGTTTGAGAAACCTGAATACAAGATTCTGATTGTCGCAGAGAAATTCCAGACCGGATTTGACCAGCCACTGCTTCATACTATGTACGTTGACAAGGTCCTCGGAGGCATTCAGTGCATTCAGACGTTGTCCCGCCTCAACCGCTGCTGCGAAGGCAAGGAGGATACAATGGTTATCGACTTCCGCAATGAAGCGGCTGATGTTCAGCAAGCCTTCAATGACTACTACACGAAGACTGTTCTGGATGGCGAAGTCGATACTACGAGGATGTATGCCTGCAAGAATGACATCGACGAATTCAAGATCTTCTCAATGGATGAAGTCAATGACGTGTGCAACAGGATGCTTGACAAGGTGCTTGCCGCCGGTGTCCCATCAATAATGAAACGCATTGTCGAGGACCGCATCGAGCCATTGAGCGAGGAGGACAAGGACAAGTATCGCAAACTGGTGAACCGTTATATCCGTCAGTATGGGTTCGTGGCTCAGGTAATGAAGTTCATAGATCCCGACCTTGAGAAATACTATGTGTTCCTGAAGGTGTTCTATAAGTTCCTGCCGTACACGAAAGAGACTCTTCCTTGGGAGATTCTGGAGCTTATCGACCTCGACAAACTGCGCATACAGCTTTCGTTTGACGGAGCCCTTGAACTTGACGATGAGGAAACTCATCTCAAGTCTCCGAGAATCGGGGACCCCGGAGTCAAGAAGCCGGATGAAGAGCTTACGGTGCAAGAGATTCTGTGCATAGCCAACGAGCCGTATGCCGGTTTCCTGAATGAAAATGACAAGATACTCCGTCAGGTATGGCAGGAGGTTCTCACGGATCCTGATGTCAATGATGCATTTCGTGCCAATAACAGCTATGACATTCTCCTCAACATCGTGAAGGAGAAGTTTGACCAGAAGATTGCAGAGCAGATTGACAAGTACTACAATTTCGTTGAGGTTCTTGAAAGAGATCAGGCGTTCTCCATTTCTCTTATCCGCAAGTTCGTTGACGCGATTGCAGAACGGACGAGGCTAGCATCAAGAGTGGAATATGATGAAGAATCCCTCAAAGCAATGATGGTCAGCGTAATGTCCGCTTACTTCGCCTCAATGCGTACCAGAATGCGTCCTGTGGAGGAAATAGTTGACAGCCTGTTCTTCATTCTCGACACTCCGAGCATTCCCAGTCTTGACGGAGTTGATGGCATCATCAAGGACAAGCTTAATGAATTCTTCTTGGGCCAGAATCTTCGCATAGTTGACAGACAGACCATTTTCAATCAGCTTGCGACAAAATATGAGGTATTCCTGAAAAAACTCTATTATCTCATCCACCACGAGGAGCTTCAACCTCGAGAGAATGAGCGGGATGTGACTCTGTCGAATTGCGTGTTTGCTTTTGATTGCCTGAGGGAACTCCGTAATGATCCCAGTCCCGACTATCAGGTGTTCAACGGATATCTTCAGAATGTCCGCGATTGGAGAAATCTCGAGTCTCATAATGCTCCTACAGCGACGGAGCAGGAACTTACTGCGGCGACGAAGATTGTTACTGCGATGTACCTTTTTGTTACAGGAAATTCAATCTCCGATCTCGAAGAAGCCGGATATTAATAATTTTTTGGTGCGAAGTATCAGTTCACACCAGGTATATACTTTTGTACCGTCAGAGGAAGCAAAAACTCTGGCGGTATTTTTTAGTTTGTAAGCCTCCGATTAACGACTTCGAGAGTTCGCATTCCCAGACGGTGATGACGGTCCAGGAGAGGGTGTCAAGGCGCTGGGCGTTGAGTTCGTCTCGGGCAATGTTGGCGGCAATCTTCTCCGGGGTCGTGTTCCGGGAGCGGATGCGGGACATGTTGTAGGAGCG
>CAVHJF010000060.1:0-7000 GCA_963636275.1 Acutalibacteraceae bacterium
AATTATTGCGAATAAATAGTCTTATCATCCATAAGTAAGTGATTGTGGACTATGAATTTTAGTGGTTTGAGAGCAAGGAGGCGACCACAGTAGTACTCCATTCGTTATATTAAAAAAAACAGAGTACTTATCTCAAATGAGAATAAATACCCTGTTGTTATAATTCAGCATCGAGAGCTTGCCTCCTCTCAACCGCTTGTTCATCTTTGTTAATGCAAATTTAGTCAACTTTTTTAGTTTCAAAGTGCCAGAAGTGCCAAAAATGCCAGAGAGGAATGGAGGAACACAGTTATGGATGAAAGGATGATGGGGAGTCGGGAGGGCTTTTCAAGTCTCGGAGACTATTTCCAGAGAAGTCTGAAATGTCTGCTCAATTCCCGGTGTACGGTATCAAACGGTGGCAGGTCGGCAATCTGGTCCTTCATCGATGTCTCCCAACGGGATTTGAATACCTTGATTTTTGACTCTATCTTTTCTTCAAGTGAATTTGGATCCAGCCCTTTGTGCTTCGACTTCTTTTCAAACTCGAAAATATGGTCGGCCATTTCCATCCCCTCAACCTCGGAAAGATACCATAAGTCATAGTAGTCCCTCGGCTGTGTACGGGACAGCAGGGAGCGCATCTTCTCTGTCATAACCTCATCCAGAGAGTAACAGTTGATGGTACAATCTTCAAGATCAGAATACGAAATGAACATCTTCCGACCGACAAGATTGTACATCAGCAATTCGGTTTTGGAGATATCAACCTTCACCTTCTTGTTTGTCCCGTATCCTCCGAGCGGCCCGGTATATGAGATATAGAAATTGATGTTGCCGGTCTCGTGGATGCCGAAATCCTCCATAGCCAGAGGGATGTTCGCCTCATCTTTCACGTACTCAAACACCTCGGCGAAACAGCACTGGAGGTCTTCGTCGCTGACAGATTCATCGACGAGCGTGAAATCCAAGTCCTCCGAATAACGGTAGTCCTTGAAATAGAACTTTTTAAGGACGGTGCCGCCCTTGAATCCCAGACATCTTGACAGCAGAGGTTGCTTAGAAATGCCGAGCAGTATCCAGGAAATGACATAGTCTTTCTCTATCTGAGTGTCGCGGACTTTCTCACTGTTCGCTTTCTTCTGTATTTCAGCAGGACGTATCATATCAGTTTTCTATTGAGTTCTTGATTGTTTGCATATCTACGTTGATGATCAGATTCCATCGGGTGGTGATCTTGCCTTCCACCGGGGCATCAGTGTCCAGCGGAGAGACTGATGAGCTGCGTTGCTGCAGCAGTTCCGGAATGATGGACTCTCCTATGTTGAGGCTTTCCATAAGATAGCCTAATCGTTTCATAACGGCCTGACTGCCGAACTGTTCTGAATATTTCAGCATACGTCCATAATCGAAACGATCCCTCGCCATCCACATCGCCTTGGCTATTTCGACTATGCCTCCGGCGTATTCTGGTTTGAACAGGCAGTCTATTACAGTCTTCTCCAAATCGGAGCACACCACCTTGTTGAAGGAGTTAATCCATATTTTCTTGGTGCCGAAGAAATGGCTGGGGTTATGCTTGATAATTTGGAAATCCACACCGCAAAGATTGATTACTTTGGAATTGGTGGATGCACATACAATCTGCTCCTTGAGTGATGGTTGTGTTATCAGACCGTGGAGCTGGAGCGCAGAATAATACCCCACATAGTATTTGTCGCCATCCGCCAAAGCCTCGGCCATCAGATGCCAATCCGGCAAGAAAGCAGTCGCATCCTGATTCAACGGCACAACCCACAGAAGGTCCTTCCCATATTTGGCAAGCAAACCTTTCTTGACCATCCGTTGCAGCATAGTTCTTACCGAAGCTTGCGTTTGAGCTGGGTAATATGGATAGATTTCTGACACCCTCGCCCAACTGCGTCCCTCGTCTTCCAGAGTCTTCAGCAGCTTGCTCTCATTTGCAGAAACGGTCTTGATATTATAATCCATTTGCGTTGTGCGTCAATATTTGTTGCCGTAAAGATATGAAATATAATTGGAGATACCAAACCTTCCCGCAAGATCATATGAAACATAAAACAAAGCGTCAAAGAATAATTTCAAGGTGCCGGATTGAACAATGAACCATAGATGCCATCATCGGAAAGTGGCCCCCAATATGCCCCCCAATGAATAACCACACAAAAATCCCCGGTAATCATTGCTGATAGCCGGGGAAAACTTTATGAGCCGAGAGTGGCTTATTCAGTAGCAAGCTTTCCTGCGAGGAGCATCTCTCCGGACTTTTCACCGGTGGAAGTGTTCACGTAGAAATAGCGGAAGAACACCTTGGGGTTGCCCGCAGTCGGAGTGCCGTACTTGGCATCGTAATCAGACTTGATGTTGATGGCCGTGGTGACGGGAGTCTGGGGTGATTCGTGAACTGGCCGTGGCTATTTTCGATAAGAATTTTCCTTGCGTTGCACTGTGGTGCAGCAGACGGTTCCCGGAGACGAAGATACGAATAATTGACGAGGTGGGAGAAATTTCGTATTTTTGTGGTGAGCCGATTTCAGTACAGGCCGAATTTTTTTTCAGTACACAATTCCGAAATTTTGGAAATGAAAACGCCCCTCAGAGAACTGAGAGGCATTTTGTTGCGGTGCGGATGGGGCTCGAACCCACGACCTCGGGCGTGACAGGCCCGCATTCTAACCAGCTGAACTACCGCACCAGGCGTTCACTGTGTTTGATGTTTTTCTCAAACGCGGATGCAAAGATAGGTATATTTTCTGAACTTGCAAGCGTTTTTGAAAAAAAACTTAAAAAATCTGCATTTAAGTGCATTTTGAGGATTATTTCACCTCAATTACCTTGTGCGCAGTGTCAGGCTGAACCTTGACAATCTTAGGAATGTTGACCTTTAATACACCGTTTTCTACCTGTGCATTGATCTTTTCCTTGTCTGCATCATCAGGGAGCAGCATAGTCTGCTGGAATTTGCTGTAAGAGAACTCGCGACGCAGATAATGTCCGTGTTTCTTCTCCTCATTGTTCTCCTGCTTTTTCTCCATATTGATGACCAGATCGCCTTCCTCATTGAGGGTTACTTTGAAATCCTCTTTAGTCATTCCCGGGGCTGCAAGCTCCAAATCGTAGCTCTTTTCATTTTCTAATACATTGATGGCCGGTGCCGTTGCATTTGATCTTTCCATCCATTCATTGTCAAAGAAATCGTTGAAAATGCTTGGTAACCAATTCTGATTACTCATTCTTCTTGAAGGTGTCATAATATAATCTCCTATTTTATTTGTTAATAATCTGTTTTTCCAATCGCCAGGCTCTATTCAAGACCTTCCGGATTGGTGCTCTGAAACATCGTTTGTTCTGTTTCGGAACGACTGGAGAAAAGGCAATCCTTGTGCCGGCGGTCGGAAAAGCTCAAAAGGTAGACAAAATGTCTGTTTTTAAGACAAAATGACATTGGATTATTGTCAAAATGTCGTATTTTCAAAATAAAGTGTTGCCGATTCTTGCTTTTCTTTTACTAAAAACTGAAATTTGCCGGATTTCGAAAAACTAAGAGTGTTATGAATATTGTTAGTAATTATGAGTCTCCTTCAGCAGAGATTGTTGAGGTGAAGATGGAAAATGAGTTTATGTCTGATGGATCTGTAAGGGGCACTATAGAATCTGGAAATTTATCTGATGAGGAAGAGTGGTAACAGTTATGGTAGGATAGCACTTTACTATCCTACCGCAAACTGATTCCCGAAGTATAGTCTGCTGTTATCAGGGACTTCTCCTTGTTCAGAACGTTGACACTGTGTAGAAAAATTGACGCGGAAGAGACGGCATATCCCCGTAATTCTGCAAAATGGTGTATATTTGTAGGCTAATTTGTGGTCGTATGCCGGATATTGGAAACATAGTCATCAAGGGCGCTAAAGTCAACAATCTGAAGAACATAACCGTCGAGATACCTCGCAATGAGTTTACTGTCATTACCGGTATTTCCGGGTCCGGTAAATCTTCATTGGCATTCGATACGTTGTTCGCGGAAGGGCAGAGGCGGTTTGCCGAGAGTCTGTCATCTTACGCAAGGCAGTTCCTCGGGCGAATGAACAAGCCTGATGTTGAGTCCATTGAGGGAATACCGCCTGCAATTGCAATCGAGCAGAAAGTCAATACCCGTAATCCGCGTTCGACTGTAGCTACGACCACTGAAATCTACGATTATCTCAGACTGATATTCGCCAAAATCGGCAGAACATATTCCCCCATAAGCGGTGTGGAAGTCAAATGCCACAGCGAAAATGATGTGATGGCATTTATCCTGAAATCCGATGAGGCGTCGTCATTGTATCTTCTTGCGGATTTGAACTGGGACAAACTTGCTGACAAGACGGAGACATTGTTGTCATTGAAGGAAGAAGGATATTCCAGGCTGTATTCTCAAGAGTCCGGGCCGGTTCGCATTGATGATGTCATCAAGGGGGCTGAAAGCGGTGAGTTTCCTGCAGGTCTGCTTCTGATGATAGACAGGCTCAAACTCCCTGCAATGAAAGACAGCCGTCCGGTGCTTCCGGATGGAAATGAAATGCCTCGTAATGAATGGGAAGATCTGAAAACGCGTCTGCATTCATCCATAGCCACTTGTTTCAGCAAAGGGAATGGCTCTATGTATGTGGAGCGCGAATCTGTACCAGGCGTTAAAGAATTCAAAAATTTTGTAAACAGGTTTGAGGCTGACGGTATGACATTCCGCGAACCGGACGAATATATGTTCAGTTTCAACAGCCCGTTGGGAGCGTGTCCGGTATGCGGCGGACTCGGCAAGATAATAGGTGTCAGCGAGGACCTGGTCATCCCGGACAAGACAAAGAGCATATATGACGGTGCTATTGCCTGTTGGAAAGGTGAAAAGATGGGATGGTTCAAGGACCATCTCGTACAGGTGTCCGGCAAGTATGGCATTCCAGTATTCGAACCCTATTGTAACCTTACAGACAAGCAACGCGACCTGATATGGGACGGAGTCAAGAAGGCTACGGAGGAGGAATCCCTGATCGGTATCAATGAATTTTTCAAGTGGGTTGAGGCCAACAGGTACAAGATCCAGTATAAATATCTCTTGAACAGGTTTTCCGGCCGCACTGTCTGCCACGAATGTAAGGGGAGCAGGTTGCGTAAAGATGCGCTGTATGTCAAGGTGGGAGGCAAGAATATACACGAATTGCTGTGTTTGAACGCGGGCAGTCTTCTCGGCTTCTTCAAGGACTTGTCTCTTACAGATTACGAGAAATCCATAGTCGGGAAAGCGATTGACGAAGTGAAATCCAGGCTTGGCTACATCGTTGATGTCGGGTTGGGCTATCTGACATTGAACCGTGCCTGCAATACTCTGTCAGGAGGAGAAAGCCAGAGAATCAATCTTGTGACGGCTCTCGGCAGCTCGCTTGTGGGCTCAATGTATATTCTGGATGAGCCGAGTATAGGACTTCATCCGCGTGATACAGACAAACTGATAGGTGTGCTCAGACGTTTGCGCGACATAGGAAACACGGTCGTGGTCGTGGAGCACGATGAAGAGATTATCAGGGCTGCGGACAATCTGATAGATATGGGGCCTTATGCCGGAGTTGACGGCGGTGAGATTGTGTTCAAGGGTAAAGTCACCGACAATATGCCGGAAAGCAGTGTCGAGCACTCGATTACGTTGCAATATATTACCGGCAGACGTGCCCGCGTGACGCGTGAAAAACGTCCGTGGACTTACTATATCGGCGTTGAGGGAGCTATGGAGCATAATCTGAAAGACCTGACTGTTAAGTTTCCGTTGGGTACTTTGACAGTGGTGTCCGGAGTGAGCGGAAGCGGAAAGTCCTCTCTTGTCGGTGACATACTTTATCCGGCACTCTACAGGCATATCAATCAGACAGGACCTCTTCCCGGTACTTTCAGGCATCTGACCGGAAATATAGACCGCATTGCGTCCGTTGAATATGTCGATCAGAATCCTATCGGAAAAAGTTCCCGCTCGAATGCAGTGACATATCTTAAGATATATGATGATATACGTAAGCTTATGAGCGAACAGCAGTTTGCCAAGATGAACGGGTTCACTCCATCGTATTTCTCGTTTAATCAGGACGGCGGACGTTGCTCGGAATGTCAGGGCGAGGGTTATGTGCATATCGGAATGCAGTTTATGGCTGATGTGACTATGGTATGCGAGGCCTGTGGAGGAAAGAGGTTCAAGCCGGAAATTCTTGAAGTGAGGTATCAGGGCAAGAATATCGATGATATCCTGAATATGAGTGTTGAGGAGGCAATCGAATTCTTTGCGTCTCAGAAAGATGCTGAAGCAAAGGCGATTGCGCGTAAATTGCAGCCTCTTGTCGATGTAGGACTTTCGTATATCAGACTTGGACAGAGCAGCAGCACTCTTTCCGGCGGTGAAAGCCAGAGAATCAAACTGGCTTATTTCCTGTCGATGAACGATTCCAATGACAGGCAGGGCGGAAAGAAGATTATGTTCATCTTCGACGAGCCTACTACCGGACTTCATTTCTACGACGTGGAGAAACTGCTGAAAGCTTTTGACGCTTTGCTGGATAAAGGGCATTCTGTAATTGTGGTAGAACATAATATGGATGTCATCAGCGCTGCTGACTGGATTATCGAGTTGGGCCCGGAAGCCGGCGATTTCGGCGGAAAAGTCATCTTCGAAGGCACTCCGGAGCAGCTCGCAAAGTCCGGTAAGACCTATACTGCCAAATATCTCCGTAAGCGGTAGCTTTGCCACAGTTCTGGTTTTTCCCAGTTCTGGTTTTTGTCGCATCTGCACGCCCATAACTTCAGTGCAGCAGGGATTCTCCTGCCGTTAACTTCGTTGCAGACTTGATTCCGCTATAAATCGGCCTATTAGCGCAAGATTACTTCAGCGAACTGGTGATTTTCTTATGGTAAACATAATGTAGTTCAAATAACACTCAGCCCATTAGAGTTTTTCCTGTCGATGAATATTCGCAGATAA
>CAVHJF010000061.1:0-6973 GCA_963636275.1 Acutalibacteraceae bacterium
AGTACTTTCGTTTCTACCTGATAGCCTAATTCTTGGAAATCGTTAAGTATAGATTGCTTAACGACCCCCTCCCCAATAGACAATATGTTGGGTACATTTTCCATCACAAATGCACTTGGCTTGAAGTATGCTACCATACGCACAAAGCCCTTATATAACTTGTTCCTTTCGTCATCCACGATGCGCTTACCAGCGACAGAAAATCCCTGACATGGCGGTCCTCCTATTATTACATCAACGTTTTTTGACCCAAGGTGAGTGCTTACATCGTCGCCTGTCAAAGTCGACATATCTGCGCACAGAACGTTGCTATTATGGTGATTGAACTTGTATGTTTCAAGAGCATCTTTCCAAATGTCAATACCAAGCAGCACATCATAGCCAGCTTTTTCAAAGCCGAGCGACATGCCGCCACATCCACAAAACAAGTCCAATACAGTATATCTTTTCTCTGCCATTATATTCTTATTCAATAGTTTAATCCACATTACGCAAAAGTTCATTCACATCAACCTCAAGAAGTTTGGCCATTTTCATGAGGTTTTCTAAGTCAGGTTGACATGTATTTGTGCACCATATTGGAAATGGTTGTTTTGTCTTTTCCTAACTGCTCGCTAAGCCATTTATTTGTACGTTTCTTTTCTGCCAGTACTACTTTTAGCCTATTTAATTCCTTATTTGCCATATGTGCGTCTTGTTTTGTTACAAAAGTACAAAATATATTTCAGACAAGGCTATAAGCAACCGTTTATTTATGCTTATTTAGCAACTTGGTGAGTATTTCTCATTTTCTCATATCTACCAAATCTCGTTGTAAATGACAACTTTTTGTTGCATATTTTCGATTGCCTAAGAGTCGAGTTTTCTCCCAACAATAACATAATCTCCACAATGTATAGTTCCTTCCCAAATCCCAAAATCGGAAAATTGCCGTTCATTTCCGTGTTAATTTATGTTTTCTCTTGCTTTCCGTTTCGGGTTAAATGCAAATCTTGTTTCCAGTTTGTTTCTTGCGGCTAATATGAAGCAAAATAGATATTGATTATCAATCACTTGCGAGCAATCAGCAGATTAGCAAGAATAAAATCATGGTCAGACGAACGGCGCACATACCTATTTATATATAGATTATAGAATGACCGGAACACTTTCGGTGGTGGAGTTTTCCCCTGAAAAATAATCCGTCGAGACCAGATGAACTTTCGTAATTTCGGGACATGCCTCCATGCTGACGGTCATCACGGCATATTCGGCGTTACTGTCAGGCAGCAGCTGTCCTGAAATATAGATCTCCACTTTCCCGTCCTCGGAACGATAACGGCAATGATAGCTTTCTGACGGTTGCAGGCATTCTCCTGTAATGTAATTGAACACTTCACAAGGGCGTTCCCCATATTCGACGGCCGCCGCCCATTCGGTCGGGATATCTACCATTTGATGAATCCGGACCTTATTGTCCTGATAGAAAATTTCCTTGAATCGGGCGGTAGCCTTCTCTCCGCTGTGAACTTCCCATTCCTCGTCCGAGATGCAGGAGGTAAATGCTGTCATGACCATTGCCAGCATAAATATCAACTTCTTCATGATTGCTTTTGTATTAGGTTTGACTTTGATTGATGAATGACTCATACGCGCTTCTGAGTTTCTCGTCATACTTGTTCTGCGCATACGCGGGACCGTTGTATCGGCGTGCGAACTCTTTCCAGTCCTTGGTCTGTAAGGCGGGGAGCATTCCTCCCTGCCGGATAAATCTTCCTGCCAACAGGAGTTGCTTGCACTCGCTCTCGCACATGGTCTTGACAAAAGATGTGACGCTGCTTTCTCCACAGGCTGCATGGTTGAAACCCATGATTTGGAACATACCCCAGCTGGCAGAAGCCTCTGCCGCTTCCTTGTGTATCACACGTGCTTTTTCAAGCCTGCCATATTCTTTAATGCCTCCCGCGTACTTGCTGCGATCCCATTTGGGATAGAGAATGTCCTCGTTGCCTTGCTTGTACTCTTCCGGGTTAAGCCCTCTTTTCTTCAACTGGTTCCAGAAGATATGCCCCTCGAACAGAATGGCGGGTTGACCGGGTGCAAAGAAGCCACGGTAGCCTCCTGTCTCTACTTTTTGGACGGCTTTCAAAGCGGCAGGCTCACAATCCAGCAGCTCCGCCATCAGGCTGAAGTCGTCATCGGAAAGCAGCTCTTCCGCAACGTGGTTGTTGAAGAACAGCTTTTCCCATGTGCGGTAGCCCACAATGCTGTCGGCATCCAGACCGTTGTCCTTCTGAAAGCGGATAACCGTCTGTTTCAATTCCTCACTGAAAAGGTCCATTTCCCGAACGGCGTAACCGTTAGTTAAAAGCTCCCGGCAAAGCCGTATCACTTCGTTGCCTTTATATCCGGCTCTGATTGTTCTCATTGTATATTTTTATTTGATGTTGGACATGAATATGATTTTATTGACCGTATCTTGAAGTGCCGGAACATCTACAAGAAGTTCCGCCACTGTCCGTCGGTCTGAATGTCGGCATTTGTCGGTCAGTTCCAGCCGACCGGCATCTGCCGGAAGTACAACCGTATATCGGGTATGGCTGCACCGTCGGACCGATGTCATCAGCCTTGTGTCGCACATACGCACCAGAAAACGGTAAGCGTCACAGAAGTCATTGACATAGACACATCTGACCTCCTTTGTCCTGCGTTTGTAAACTTTCAGCGGCGAGACCAGCAGCCTGATTCGGCAGACCGATCCATTCTCCTTGGCAGGGGCGGACTTCGGAACAGTCGTCTTGCGGAGCTTATTCGGACGCAGGAACGCGAATAACTTTCTGACGGCATTTCTGATATAGGCAAGCATGGCGATATGGTTATCTGTTAAACTTGCTCTTTTCTTCCACGTTCCTTTGCGCCGCTTCCACCTTTCGCAGAGCGTTAAATGCCTGTTTCGACTTCTGCTTGTCGATATTCAGGCGGAGCCTGCATTTCGGACATACCAACGCGTGGGAGGTAAGCAGTTGCAGAATCGTCGTTTCTATGAACTCACCGCATTGCGGACAGGCCAACCCTGTCCGTTGTTGGGGCTGGGTATTGTTTGCTGTCGGATTTATCATACTTGCTCTTGTTCGTTAATATCGGATGTCGTATCTTCCGCCTCGTCTGTCAGAAGATTGTTGGCGGTCAGATGAAGGATGTTGGAAAGTCCGGCTGGCATATCTGCCTGACGCATCTTTACCTTGACTTTCATATTGGCCGTCAGGCTCTGTTGCAGGTTTCCCTTTCGCTCGCCTTCCGACTGTTGGGCGGCCAGCGAAGCACGCATCTTGAAGCCTTTGCTTCCGTTGTCGGGACGGATGCTTGCCTGCTCCGATGAGAATTTTTCATCCACAGCCTCGTAGAGCGCGTCCAGAATCTTGATGTCGAAGTCGAAATCCGCCTCTTGAATCTGCAAAAGGGGAAGCGGTATCATTGTCAGCACAGGAACACTGACGGTTTTTCGGGTTGTACCGTTGGTGTCTTGTTCCATGTATGAGAACGTGAGCATCCGCAACCTGCCGGTTTTTCCCGTTACAGGATCGTATGACTCGAAGGCAACCCCAAGTACATAGTTCAGGTATTTCTGGGCAGAAAGAGCGTCTGCCTCAATCGTCGCAATCAACGGCCCTGCAATGAGTTGTTGCAACTCCATGACCTGACTGCTTTTTCGGATTACATTGTTATTTTCCATCGTCTGCGGTCTTTACTGTTTCATGACAAAATTCTCCAGCTCATCCTCGTCCTCCCACGAACTGACGGTGCAGGTGTTCGGACTGAACTTCAGTTTGAAGCTGTGTATGGCATCTTCCGGCATACGTTCCAATTCTTCAGCCGTAACAGCCACATCCAACCGTGAAAAGGATTTGGTACGCTTGAAATTGATACCGTCCGCTTCCTTCCGTATGAGTTCCCCAAGTACGGTTTTGAGGTTTGCCATCGTTTCCGACTTCAAGTTCTGACCGTCCGCGCCGGAGAACAAGGTGTCCAGTTCCGAATCATCAAGGAACTTTTTACGAATGACATCCGTCATTTTCTCCGTCAGTTTGTCCGTAAGGACATTTCCGGTAAGGACGTCAATAGTCTCGTGCAGGTTGTTGCTAAACGACACACGAAGATTCCTGACAAGGAAGTCGCGGAACTTCCTGTATAGTTCGTCTTCCTGTTTCAGACGGACGAAGAAGTGCGTCTCGTCCTCTCCTCGACGGATATCCGATGACAGGACGGTGGAAACCACGCTGGTTATAGCGGTCTTGGCGGCATCCGCGCACAGACTGCGGAGAAACTCCCTGTATTTGGAGTACTTGATGTTGTGTTCCTCCTTGCTTTCCTCTGCACTGATGACACCGTATTTCAACTCCATTTCCATATCGCTGAGAACGACATTGGGCAGTTGGAAGTCTTTTGTCTTTCCGTCCTTGCCGTAGTTCTCGCTCAGGGAGATAGAATAAAGGTTGGCCTCATGCTGTGCCGAAATGATGTCACGCAGGATGGAACCGATGATAGAACTTAATTGTGCCATATTCTCTTTTTTAGGGGGTCAGGTAAAAGGATGCGGCCATAAAAGACCGCACTCTCATTTGTTTTACTTCGCAGGAGTCTGAGTGTCAGACTTGGCTTCAAGCACCTCAATAGTGAGATTCTTGTCACCGGCTGAAATCACATAAGTACCCTTTCCGACAGTCGTCAGGTCAACGACTGCACTGTCACCCTCTACCGTGAAGGTCAGCTTGTTGTCCGCGCTCTTGATTTCGGCGGGTGCATACAGACCGTCCTTGTTCTTGTAGGTGGCGATGAGCCTTTCGGTCGGAAGAAGCTTGTACGCGTTCACCTCCAGAGTACCCTTCGGATCGCTTACATCCAGAGAACTTCCGAGAAGTTCAAGTACCTTGGCAAGACCGGCAGGCATACTCTCCTGACCGGCTTTCACCGCAACGTCCATCGTGTACTCGACACTGTACTGTGAGTTCTGCGTCGCCTTCGAATCTTTCTTGGACGAATAGTTTGCCTTCATGTTGGCCTGAACGCTGAACGGTCCCCAGCCGAGCTTTGCGCTGACATCGGCTCCGGCATCCACGCTCTGCGAGGAGCTGGTCTCAGTCACCGACGAGGACGAAGCCGAGATGTTCGCCTTGAAATTGATGTCTATGTTCTGGATGGCGATGTACGGGATAGGTACGATCGTCAGCAACGGAACATTCAACTGTGCCATACGTCCGTTCTGCAGGAACTGGAACGATACGTTCACCGCCTCTTTTTCTCCGGTTTCCGGATTGGTGTTCAGACCGACTTCCTGAATGAACTTCCAAGAGGTCTGCGCGGCCATAGCCTGCGCTTCAATACATGCTTTCAACGGGCCTCCGATGATTGAACCGAAGGGAATCGCCTGTAACGCACTGGTCGCCACTTGCGAAGGAGCTGTGTCAATTGCCATACGCTTAAAATTTTAATTGTTAATACTGATTTTGTGTAAAGCTTACGACGCAAAAATCCAAATTTCTTCCCGCTCAGGATAATTTTTTGTCTGTAACCCTTTCTGTTCCAAACGAAAGGAGGTCGGGTGCAAAACGGACACTCTATTTCTTGCGTATCAGGACCTTGAAACACGAGAATACGTAGTTCCGGCAGTTTTCCGCCACGACAAAGGAACGTTTGTTGATATAGATGAGATTACCGCAGAACCTGTCCACAAGGTGCAGGTTGACTATCTCAGACTTGTTGATACGGGTAAACATATGCCGGGGAAGATACTCTTCCACTCTCCCAAGATGGTGAACGACGGTGATGGGCGGTTGCTTGCCAATCAGATGGATATGACTGTAATTGCCTCCGGCTTCCACCCACATGATGTCATCATATACGACTTTGACCATCATTTCTCCCTGTTTGACGAAGAAGCCGTCGGTGACAAGGCTTTCGGGAACTTCGCTGTTCTCCAATCCGTTCATTTCATGACCGGTCAATGTTCCGGTAACGAGGCCGGTGTTTGCGTGACCGGCATTACTGCTGTTTTTCCTGAATGTTTCCATATATTTATGATTAGAATGAAATCATCTTGTCTGGAAACCTCTTGTAATTGACAGGAATAGAACTCAGTCCCTAATGTAAATCCCTCCGGGAGACAGGAATAACCGGTCTGTCTTCGAGGAATATGAAATGAGAATGCGTCCTTCGGCTTGTATGTACATTCTCCCTGAAACGCTTACCAACGGGTACTCGACGGGGCATAACTTTCCGGCGTATGTACGGTGGAACACGATGACCGTATGTCCATCGGCCTTCTCCACTATCTGAATGGACGGACGCCCTTGTGTACTGTGCCAGTGTCCGACAGGTATTGTGACGCTATCCCTGCATCCTACCAATAGAAACAGGATACCCAGAATGAATGTAATTCCTATTTTATCGACCGGTTTCATTTGTAAAATCATCTATGTTATTTTCGGTGCAAAATTACGGCACATCGGAAAAACGAAAGAATAGAATTGGCTGAAATGGATATATTTCCAAACGAGATGTATTTTCGTGCAATCCTGCACATCGAGACGGAAAAGGTCTGCACAGTTCCTGCGTTCATTTGGAAAAAGAAGGATATTGGACAAAACTGTTGCCTGAACGGGGAGAAATGGACAATTTTGCCGTGTACTGAAGGATGACTACAGTGTCGGCACATAAGCCGAAGCGTTCCTTGACATTACTGAATACCTAATCCGGTACGGATAAAGCGATTGACAATCGACGATTGGTTTTCACACCCCATTTTTATCTGTTTTGTTTTTGCAATTCGCCGTTTTGCGTCTTTTTCCTGTCAAAAACTTGTATTCTATCGAAATAAAACACTAATTTTATCGCGGAATAAATTTGAATAAACAGAAAGGACATCATTATGAAGCAGCAGTGTGACCTTCCCTGAAAAAGGTTGACACTTTAGAGGTTGTTTAACTGATCTTCTTTA
>CAVHJF010000062.1:0-6100 GCA_963636275.1 Acutalibacteraceae bacterium
TTATAAGCGGTGGCTCTCAGATTGCTAGCACTGTTCAAGGTATTGAATCGCAGAAAATTTCAAATACTAATGCTACTAATTCTGCCAATGCTGAAGTTGATTATAAAAAAGCGTTGACTGAGAATGTTCAGCACGATACTAACATTAAGGCATATAAGGAAGAAGAAGCCCGTGTAAATGCAAAATATGCTGAAACCCTTAAAAAACTTGAGGTTGAAGAATTCCGCGCCAAAATTGATAATATTTATCAGCAAAACAAGGAAATTGCAAGCCGTATAAGTGTTAATAATTCAGTTATTGAAGTTAACGGGCATCAGATTCAACTATTAGACGCTCAGACAGTAACTGAAGGTAAAGAAGCGCTTCTTAAAATGGCTCAAACCACTCTTACTAATCTTCAGTCAGAGCAAACTCGTAAAATTCTCCCTTACGTACAGGCACGCGAAGAAGCACAGTTAAGGCTTACATATGCAACTACTGACGCAGAAAAAGCGCAGGCAGAAAAGGCGTTGGCTGATGCTAATGTCGCACTTGTTGAAGCTTCGAAACAGCAAAAACTTATTGATGCTGGTTACTGCGAAGAGACTGTAAAAGGCATGAAGAAAGATAGAGTTACTGGCTATATTAATTGCATTGCTGGTAATGTCGCTAATATAGCTAATGCTACTGCTAATGTCGTTAGTTCATTGAAGCCAGGCGTAACTATCTCTACTTCTCCTATTGTTAGTAAAGAAGGTAAACCTTACCTTGTTGATAGTAATGGTCAACATTACACTTCATCTGGTTCAATTCTTAAATGACGTGCGTGCGCGTGCAATCTAATGCGCGCGCGTGCGCGAGAAATCAAATAAAACCTAAGGTAAACAAGCCTTCTACCTAGCTTGTGCAACCTTAGGTTTAATGTTAATGTAATATGTCAGGATAATCGTATACATCCTGACATATGAAATTATGATTAGGCGAAAAAAATCGTATAATTTTTCGCCGTGTGTGTTATTCCAAATTTTTTTCTATATTTGTGCAAATCGCTGATATATGTTATATACTGATGACGTTAATAAACAACTTGATTACGAGAAACGGCATACACGTTATTATTTGCGTATATTCGTTATTTTGTTTTGTTGCGTCTTCGCTTTATGTGTTATTTTGTCGTTGCTATTGATTTACTTAACATAATGCTAAATTGTGTAACAAAACGTGAATACGTTTATCATACAAATATACAGTAAATTATTGTAAAAGCATCGGCTTGAGGCTCTGCAGGCTTACTCTATGACTTCGTAATATGTAATTATTACGTAATCTGTTAATTTTTGAATGATTACCTAAAGATTTATCATTCCGGTCAATATGAACCTGAGCTTAAAATTCCAGACCTAAAGTAATTATCGGACCTATGTTGAGACTGTTGCTGATACCTAAGTCTTCCGGCTCGACCATCTTGTCGGAATATTTGTCGTAAACGTCAGGATGTGAAAGAGATACGAGAATTCCTCCGTTTATTTTCAAAGACGTTTTTTCAGTAAGTTTTACCGTACCTATATATCCTGTCCTTGCCAGCAGAACCGGTCTGGACACGCCTTTTCTGAAACCGCATCCGGCCTCGAGATACAGTGAACTATATGCAGGTTTAATGGATTTATTCAGCGCCCATACGCCTCTGAGTGTGACCGGAATAATGTTTTCCTTTTTGCGGACACCCATATATCCCGAGAATGCATATAATCCGAATCTGCGGGTTATATCGTAACCGACACATCCTGTGATTGTTCCGTTCAGATGCTTGTTGAATGTAGCGTCCTTACTTTCAACAACATATCCCTCGTCTGTAATGAATGTGCAGTAAACGGATGAAAATGCAGCATAGTTAATCCCCCACTCCACGCCGTAATGGAATTTGCCCGACGATTCCTGCGCATTTGCGCTCAGACTTAGGAATATTGCTGACAATATGATAATCAATCTCTTCATTTTCAATAATTTAGAATGAATATGCTATTGTCAGCGCAGGTATCCAGGACCTGGCCAGTCCGTTTCTATATAATTCGACAGTGTGCTCTTCCCTATTGCTGTCGGGAGAGATCTTGAATCCCAACTGGCAAGTGAATGACAAGGAAATCCATACGGGCACCTTGAATTTGAAATCAAGTGACGCGATGCCGGACAATCCCCCGACAGCGCTTGTGTACACATCAGAAACTGTGTAACCGGCAAAAACTCCAGGCCCGGCGCTGAACTTCAATGCCAGTCCGTCATTGACTTGTTTCTCTATGACATTGAGCAATATATGGTAGTCCGCCAATAAATCAGGCTCTCTGAATTTGCCTGAGATAACGTTGCTTATATCGGCGTAAACTCTTATTGCAGAGTTGTTTCCGCTCTTGCTTGTAAGCCCTACGAATGCCCCGCTATGCCGTGGGGATGACATTATTCCGGCTGACACACTTTGAGACCGGCATTCCTGCTGCAACAACAGCATTGCAACAAGAACGGTCAATATGATTTCTAATCTATTCAAGTCGGTCAGACGTGATTGAGCGTGTCGGATAAGTTAGAGTCAGATGGAGTCAAAGAATGTTTTATAGAACGTACTGGGGCTCCGTAAGTTAGACGTACTTGAGCTCCATATAGGTAGCACCGAGCTGGGCGCCGAAAACACCACCGATGAATCCGACCAAGTCACCTGTCTGGATGAGCCCCTCATCTCTCAACTTGGAGATTGATTTAGCTGCGAACTCCTCTTTGTCCTTTACCTTCTCGAAAGAATATGCCTTAATGCCGAATACGAGCGCCAACTCTCTCATAGTATAGTCGTTATAGCACATTGCATAAACTGGTACTGCAGGTCTGAATGTGGAAAGATAACGTCCTACCCTGCCGGTATAGGTGTCGAAAATCAAGGCTTTGACAGGCAATTCTCTCGTGGCCGCCACCAGAGATTGTGCAAGCACAACTGCAACCGGCTTTACTACCTTTCTCAGCTCAAGATCCAGATTTACGTCCAGAGTCGGCTCTGTTTCAAGAGCAATCTTGGTCATAGTCTTGACTGCCTCTATCGGATATTTGCCGAATGCGCTTTCTCCGCTCAGCATTATGGCGTCAGCACTCTGGAATATGGCATTTGCGACATCGGTCACTTCTGCCCTTGTCGGACGAGGATTGTCAATCATGCTTTGAAGCATCTGAGTGGCTATGATGACAGGCTTTTTCCTGTCGCGGCAAGCTTTTACGATATTTTTCTGTACTATCGGAATCTTTTCTGCCGGGATTTCAACACCGAGGTCTCCCCTGGCGACCATTACGCCGTAGCAATATGACAGAATATCGTCAAGATTATCGATTCCCTGCTGATTTTCAATCTTGGAAATGATTTTGAGATGGCTCTTCTCTGCATCAAGGATTTCCTGTATCTCCTTCAGGTCTTTTGAACTGCGGACAAAGGAATGTGCGATGAAGTCAATGTTTGCGGAGATCGCCCAATGGATGAATCTTCTGTCTTTGTCAGTTACTGCCGGAAGATTGATGTGAACATTAGGTACGTTCACACTCTTGTGCCCTTTTATCAGACCCTCGTTCATCACCTTACATATCAGTTTTCCTTTTTCCTTGCTGGTTACTGAGAGATCGACAGCGCCGTCATCAATGAGAATATCAGAGCCGACAGGAACGTCCTCCGCCATATTCGGATATGTAGTATAAAGAACACCTTTCTGGCAGGCTTTGGTCGGATCGTCCACGATTTCAATGATGTCTCCGGTGTGAGCTATGAATCCGACCGAATCAGCCATCTGGGTAAGCCTTACCTCCGGTCCTTTGGTATCAATGAGTATTCCAATCTTGTCTGATACCTTGCGGACATTGTCCACAATCATTTGAGCTCCCTCTATTGAAGCGTGTGCGGAATTGATTCGGACAACGTTCATTCCGTTTTCAAAAAGTTGTCTGATGAAATCAACATCACACCTGTTGTCTGCTACTGTGCAGATGATTTTTGTCTTCTTTTCTGTCATTATGAATCCACTCTGATTTTCGTGTGCAAAATTAACTATTAAAGTTAAGAAGTCGCGTAAGAAAATCTAAAATCTCACACAAAATTTTCTCAATTTTGACGCAATGAATTTCCTTAACGGATTCTCGATTCGCAACGCTAAATTTGACTATCTTTGCAGGTGCGTCAACCCCTGATTTTAAGGTGCTTTCGAGTGCGTTTGACCTGTTTAAGGGCGAATTTTACGCATAACATTTTTGTTATACCATTTAACAATAATGTTACACCGACTATCGTTTAATTGATTGTATAGAATATGCCAAATACTGACGATTTCAATAACAATAAGATGCTCCCTCCTCTGCCGGAGAGGATGAGACCTACTAATCTGGAACAGTATGCCGGTCAGAAACACCTGATCGGTGATGGTTGCGTGCTGAAAAATATGATAACCGGCGGCAACTTGACATCATTCATCCTTTGGGGGCCTCCAGGTGTCGGCAAGACCACGTTGGCGAAGATTGTCGCGAACTCTCTGGACAGGAGTTTCTATACTCTTTCAGCCGTGAGTTCAGGCGTGAAGGATGTGCGTGAAGTGATTGACAAGGCTAAGTCGGACGCGAATTCGATGTTCGGCCAATCCAAAGGCGCTCCTATATTATTTATAGACGAGATACACCGGTTCAATAAGGCTCAGCAGGATGCTTTGCTGGGTGCAGTTGAAGACGGTACGGTGGTGCTTATCGGTGCGACAACCGAGAATCCTTCATTCGAGGTCATCAGCCCATTGTTGTCAAGATGTCAGGTGTTTGTGCTCAAGTCCTTGGATGTGAATGATTTGCAGTCGCTTCTTGATAGGGCGTTGCGTGAGGATGTGGTTCTGAAGCATAAGAACATAACTCTGAAAGAGACCACTGCGTTGATGGGATATTCAGGAGGAGATGCCCGCAAATTGCTCAATATCCTTGAAATCGTTGTGGATTCGTGTGCTGGAAAAACTGCTATTGTTATTGATAATCAGTTGGTTGAATCTTGTTTACAGGTCAATTCCGCCAGATATGACAAGGGTGGCGATATGCACTATGATGTCATATCTGCTTTTATCAAGAGTATAAGAGGTTCTGACCCCAATGCGGCCATATATTACCTGGCAAGAATGGTTGACGGTGGCGAAGATCCTAAATTCATTGCGCGCAGGTTGTGCATATCGGCATCTGAGGACATAGGTCTTGCCAATCCGAATGCTATGCTTCTGGCAAATGCCTGCTTCCAGACTGTCTCCGTAATAGGTATGCCTGAGGGGCGGATTCCTTTGGCGGAGACTACAATCTATCTTGCATCTTCGCCTAAGAGCAATTCAGCGTATATGGCAATCAACGAGGCTTTGCAGGTAGCGTCCAAAACTCAGGCTGAAGCTGTGCCTCTGCATATCCGCAATGCGTCCACCGATCTTATGGCAAAGCTCGGATATAATGAAGGGTATAAATATGCCCACGATTATCCGGGACATTTTGTGGATCAGGAGTTTATGCCTGAAGAACTTAAGGGAAAAGTGTTTTACAGTCCTGCTGAAAACAGGCACGAGGACACCTTGAAGTCATATCTTCAATCCTGCTGGCCCAAATACTACCCGAAAGACGATAAATAAGATTCGGAATATCTCTTAGAGGTATTTGCGACCCCAATTAAAGCGACTCGCCGGTAAAAAAATCGGAGCTCGCAACCCTTCAGAGCTTGCAACCTAAATTAAAACGAATGGCTAAAAAGCAATAAGATTCGGAGCGTAGCGACCCAAGGGGTTTGGGGAGTACGCTCCCCAATAAAACTTCGGTTCGCTCCGGAGGAGCGAGGAATTGATTGAAAACGTAGCCAGAAGATTCAAGGGAAAAACGCCCGAAAGAGGTTTTGGATAATACTATCCGCTCCCCAATAAAACTTCAGTTCGCTCCAGAGGAGCGAGGAATTGATTGAAAACGTAGCCAGAAGATTCAAGGGAAAAACGCCAGCGAGAGTTTCTTTCCTTATAATTTATCTGCAGGCTGATAGGAATTGAAGAGGACTCCGTTCTCTTCGTTCACTCCGGACCCTCCCAACGTATTCTGCGTGGTC
>CAVHJF010000063.1:0-6011 GCA_963636275.1 Acutalibacteraceae bacterium
GCCATGTGTTGATGGGACCTCATGTTTTCATTGCAGACTACAACCACGAATATCGTGACCCTACTAAGCCTGTCATGTGTCAAGGGAATGCGTTTGTCGCTTCCACAGACGGTAGTTTTACACTTTCTATCGGAGATGACTGTTGGCTCGGTACAAACGTCGTGGTTGCAGGTAACGTTCACATCGGCAAGCATTGCGTGATTGGTGCCAACTCTGTGGTTACCAAGGATATTCCTGATTACTCTGTTGCCGCCGGCATCCCAGCCAAGGTTATCAAGAGGTATGACTTTGAACGCAAAGAATGGGTGAGAGTGCAATGAAGCGTCTCTCCATTTTGAGGCCGTAATGATATAATCAATGTGTAACTTCTCCACTTTTAGAGAAGGCTACAAATGAGCAATTCATGAAAATCATATTAGCAAATAAATTCTATTACCGCCGGGGCGGTGACTGTATCTATATGCTCAACCTAGAGCAGCTGCTCAGGGCGCATGGGCACGAGGTGGCGGTGTTTGCCATGGACTATCCCGAGAACGAGGAGACGCCGTGGAAGAAGTACTTCCCGAAGAATATGAGTAAGTTGATGGCTTTTACTCGGCCGTTTGGTTCTCTGGAGGTTAAGTGCAAGTTCGCGCAACTGCTGGATGATTTTCAGCCGGACGTAGTGCATCTCAACAATATCCATACGCAGCTGTCGCCGGTTATCGCCGAGTTGGCGCACCGGAAAGGCGTCAGGGTGGTGTGGACGTTGCACGACTACAAGCTGCTGTGTCCCCGATATGATTGCTTGAAGGAAAGCAAGACTGTATGCGAGACTTGTTTCAACGGCAACAAGAAGGCTTGCCTGGACAATAAGTGTATGAAAGGATCGAAACTCGCCTCGTTCATCGGATACCGTGAGGCGGTGAAGTGGAACCGCGAGCGTTTGGAGTCGGCGACGGATGTGTTCGTTTGTCCGAGTCAGTTTATAGCGGACAAGATGGTGCAGGGAGGATTCTCCCAGGCGAAGATGAGGACGCTGTGTAACTTTATCGATGTGGAAAAGTGTAAATTCTCAACTGAAGTTGACGTTGATAAAGCAGTTCCATCTATTTCAAACGAGAATTTAGATGGTTTTGTTCCGAATACGGAATCTGTCGAAAGTCCATTAGAAGGTAACTGCATCAAACAAAGCTCGCAGGCTGAACGAAATTTTGAATCGATGGCTGCAACGAACTATGATTCCTCGGAGAAATGCAAAGTCGATAACTCTTATTATGCCAAAGGCGATTACTACTGCTTTATAGGGCGACTGAGCCACGAGAAGGGGGCGAAGACGTTGATAGAGGCTGCTAAGGAGTTGCCATATAAGCTGGTGGTGATTGGCGGAGGTCCGCTGATGGATGAGTTGAAAGCTGCTGCCAGTGACAATATCGAGTTTGTCGGATTCAAGCAGTGGGAGGATATCAAGAGACTTGTGGGCAAGGCGCGATTCTCGGTGATTCCTTCCGAGTGGTACGAGAATAATCCGCTGTCGGTGATTGAGGCTCAATGCTTAGGCACGCCAGTGCTGGGTGCACGCATCGGAGGCATACCTGAATTGACAGATTATACCTTTACTAGCGGTAATGTCGCTGACTTGAAGGCGAAGATAGAAGAAATGTGGAATGCTACATTCGACTACAAGAAGATAGCATCGGAAAGTATGGCGAGATACGATGCTGAAAGTTACTATCGCCAAATTATGGATATTTACAAAAGATAACCATACAATAATATTATGGCTGAAAAGAAATTGAATGGTACGGTCATCGTGACCTACCGCTGCAACGCCCGTTGCTCGATGTGTAACCGTTATAAGGCTCCTTCCAAGCCGGAGGAGGAGATTTCCATAGAGACAATCAAGAAGCTGCCTAAGATGTACTTCACCAATATAACGGGTGGCGAGCCGTTTATCCGTACGGATCTGAAGGACATTGTGCGCGAGTTGTATAAGAAGAGCGACCGTATCGTAATCTCCACTAACGGATTCTTCACTGACCGTATTATAGACTTGGCTAAGGAGTTTCCGCAGATTGGCATACGTATCTCCATTGAGGGACTGGAGCAGACGAATAATGAGATTCGAGGTCTGAATGATGGATTCAACAGAGGATATACCACACTGAAGAAGCTTTGTGAGATGGGACTGAAGGACGTGGGCTTCGGTATGACTGTGCAGGACCGTAACGCGCCCGATCTTGTGCCACTCTATGAGTTGAGCAACAAGATGGGTATGGAGTTCGCCACGGCATCATTGCATAATTCCTTCTATTTTGTTGAGGCTAAGAATATTATACACGACCGTCCGATGGTGGCAAAGAACTTCGAGAACTTGGTGAACGAGCTCTTGAAGTCGAACTCGCCGAAGAAGTGGTTCCGTGCTTATTTCAACCACGGTTTGATTAACTATATCTATGGTCAGCCTCGCTTGTTGCCTTGCGACATGAGTTTTGACACGTTCTTCATAGACCCTTACGGCGACGTGATGCCTTGCAACGGCACCAAGGACAAGGAGGTGATGGGTAACCTGAACCGCCAGAGCTGGGACGAGCTGTGGAGCAGTCCGGAGGCGGAGCAAGTGCGTAAGAAGGTGCGTCACTGCGACCGCAACTGCTGGATGATCGGTTCTGTATCGCCTGCGATGCACAAGTATATCAAGGTGCCAGCCATGTGGGTGGCAAAGCACAAGTTGAAGAGACTGCTGGGCATGAAGTACTCGATGTACGAGAACCCTATCTGCTGCGAGTACCGTGACGGCAAAGTGACGAAGGAGCAGCTGGACAAGCTGTCGACGTGCGACATGAACGCGGTAGTGAACAATGGTCTTTCGGCGGACTCTAAGGAGGCGCTGAAGGGTAAGCGCGGCGAGGATATCGTAAACGCCGACGTGGCCGGCCAGGGCTACGAAGCCACCGTGAAGGAAACGGACAGGAACATCGAAATTAAGTAAATGGTAAATCGAGAACCAAACAAGCTTTGCTTTGAAGTCTTGCTTGGTTCTATTTTTCTTCTCAAATGCAAAGAAACTTATGAAGATAGTAGTGACCGGCACCCGGGGCATTCCTAATGTCATGGGGGGCGTAGAGACGCATTGCGAGGAGTTGTTTCCTCGGATGGCGGAGCGTGGTTTTGACGTGACCTTGATACGTAGGTCGAACTATGTGAAGGACGAACTGAAGGAATGGAAGGGGGTGAAACTCGTTACGCTGCCTTCGCCTAAGAAGAAGTCATTTGAGGCGATTATCCATACTTTCCGGGCCATCAATGAGGCGAAGAGACTCGGGGCGGACGTGCTGCACGTGCATGCCATCGGACCGGCACTGCTGGTGCCTTACGCCAAGTTGCTCGGAATGAAGGTGGTGTTTACGCACCATGGGCCGGACTATGACCGAGACAAGTGGGGGGTCGCCGCCAAGACTATCCTGAAGCTGGGCGAGAGGATGGGGTGTATGTTTGCGGATGATGTCATCGTCATCTCGGACGTTATCAAGAGTCTTATCGCGCGGAAGTACGGCAGGACGAAGAATGTGCACTTGATATATAACGGGGTGTCGGAGCCGGAGATATGCGACTACCCGGAGTATTTCGAGGAACTGGGGATAGAGAAGGGGAAGTATATACTGGGTATGTGCCGCTTCGTGCCGGAGAAGAATTTGCACCACCTCGTGGAAGCGTTCGCCCAATGGAAAAAGGCTCCTACAGATTTCACAGATAACACAGATTCTTCTGGGGCGACCACGGACTCTTCTTCTTTAACCACGAATCTCACGAAGCAACGCTCGGCGGACGAAGTGAAAGCCAATAACACGAATTTTTCTGATATTAAGCTGGTTCTGGCGGGGGATACGGATTTTGAGGATAGTTATTCTTTGGGGCTGAAGGAGATGGCACGGAAGAATGGGGTTGTGCTTACGGGATTTGTCAAGGGGCGGAAGTTGCATTCGCTGCTGACGAACTGTAAGTGCTACTGTCTACCTTCCTCGCATGAAGGTTTGCCGATTGCCTTGCTGGAGGCGATGAGCTATGGTGTAAGAGTGGTGGTGAGCGACATTCCTGCCAACCTGGAGGTCGGGCTTCCTAAGGAGGACTACTTCCATTGCGGTGATGTGGACGAACTGACTCGGAAACTTGGAACGATAATCGAGCAGCCTTTGCAACACATTGACTACGATATGAGCAAGTATGACTGGGAGAAGATTGCCGGTCAGGTTGCGGACGTTTATCAATCATTGAAGAAATAGAGATGTTGCAGGAATTTTGTTTGTTGCTACAATCTGCCATCGGTAAGCAGGTGGCGTTGCCCCGTGTCCTGACGGACAAGGAGTGGAAGGCCGTTTTTGCATTGGCAAAGAAGCAGGCCCTTTCGGGCATTGTGCTCGAGGGCGTGAAGAGGTTGCCAAAGGAGCAATGGCCTAAGTCGGACATCGTGATGGAATGGACGCTGGTGGCGGAGGCTATCAAGCGTAGGAATATGAAGACAACGGACGTGTGTCTGACGCTGACGAAACAACTGGAGAAAGAAGGCTTTGAGGTCTGCATCCTTAAAGGCCAGGCCAATCACGTCTACTATGATGCTCTAGGGACAGAACCACTCGGGCAGTTGAGAATCTGCGGTGATATAGATGCCTGGATATGGCCAAAAGAGAAGGTTTCGCATCCGGTGAAGAGCATCATCGACTACTGTAAGCGCAAGGGCATCCTGTTATCTCTGTGTCATCTTCATGCAGAGGTCAAGCCCGTAAATGGTGTTCCCGTAGAGATTCATTTCAGACCATCATTCTTGAATGCACCTAGGAGGGATAGGGCGTTCCAACGGCTGTTCCGCTCTGCTGCGTTTGAGAAAGCAGAGATTGACGGCAGGGGAGAGGTAAAGAAACTGCGAGTGGACTACGACTTGATATTTCAGATGAATCATATCTATCGTCATCTACTGGATGAGGGCGTAGGTATGCGACAGGTACTCGATTTCTATGTGTTGCTGATGGAATACAATAAAGAGGTTTCTCTGATCGCGAGTCTGATGAGTCGCTCAGTATTGATGGAACAAATCGGTGCGTGTGGCATGCGTCGCTTTTCGTCTGCCCTGATGTATGTGTTGCAGAAGATGTTCGGTATGGATGATGACGAACTGTTGTGTCAACCATCGCTGAAGCACGGCATTTTCCTAATGGACGAGATGATGGCTGCGGGCAATTTCGGGCACTACGACGCACGGATGAAGGCGTTGGAGGTTAAGAAGGGAAAGCTGTCGTATCAGCTGCAGAAGGCACAGAGGCGTTTCAAGCGCAATCTCCGATTCTTGACCAGTTATCCTGAAGAGGTTCTCTGTGAGCCGATTGCAAGGATATGTCACTTAGCCTGGAGAAAATTCCGGCTGTACCGCTTTTAGGTTCTTAGCCATCTTTTCTTGATAGTATAGACTATATCGGATGGTTACGTGCAATTTTATGCTTTGAAATGATAGCAGCGGAATGAATGTACCGCCCGTATCACTTTGAAAT
Source organism: Acutalibacteraceae bacterium (assembly GCA_963636275.1). Taxonomy (GTDB): domain Bacteria; phylum Bacteroidota; class Bacteroidia; order Bacteroidales; family UBA932; genus Cryptobacteroides. The sequence goes on from CAVHJF010000063.1 coordinate 5,523, forward strand.
GTACCAGCCATAGCGGAAAGAAATGTACCGTCTGTAACAATTTGAAATGTACCGGTTGTATCAGAATGGAATGTACCACCTGTATCATTTTCAAATGTACCGTCTGCCGGAATAAACCAGTGCCAGCCGTGTCCGGCATAAGAAGGGTTGCTTTGAGTTAACCAAAGTACCTTTGTGGAGAGAGAACAAACCCACAAAGATATGGCTAACAGAAAAGTAACAATGACTCATCTACGAGCAATCATCCGGGAGTTCCGTATGGGAACTCCAATGAGAGAAATCGAGCGAAAACTCGCGATCAGCAGAACATCACTGCGTCCGTACAGAGAGCGCGCAGAGGCGTCCGGCAAGACGATGGACGAACTTCTGTCTTTGGGGGATGCCGAACTTCACGCAATCCTGAGCAAGGAGGATGCCCACCGGAATCGTGACGCCGAGCGGTATGCCTTCATTCAGGAGCATATCGAAGAATATGCGCAGGCGATGACG
>CAVHJF010000064.1:0-5906 GCA_963636275.1 Acutalibacteraceae bacterium
CTTTATCAGGGCTTTTTAACTTTTTTAGCAGCTTAGGCTGCGGAATTTAGGTTTACGTTTAATACTCAATTCTATCGGCGACAATATAACCCAACTGTCGCTGCCTGAAAAATCGCATACCGTGCCATTCTGCTGAATGAAAACGCTCAAATTTTTGACGCTGTCCTTGTTTTGTTTGTTGGTCACGGCGCAGAGCGTCTTGTGTGCATTGGCAGCTTTGGCGAAAAGCAGTATGTTTGTGTCAACAGTCGCGCTCTCAAAGATTTTTACTCCTGCAAAATCAATAAGCAGTAGTGGGTTGGTGCTTTTGGCGAAGAAATCTCTGGTCTTTTCTCCATACCCGGCGCGCATCCATTTGTTGGATGTTATGTAGCAAAGGTGTCCTTCATCCTTCAGTAGCCTATGTCCTCGTTCGTAGAACAGACAATAGATGTCTCCGGTCCTGGCGAAGGTCTGGTAACCGCAGGCAGCATAAAGCGAGGCCAATTCGCCGCCGTTGTTCTGCAACTGAATGTATGGTGGATTGCCAATCACGATGTCGAAGCCATCTTTTACGCCGAACATCCATTCCGGGTCAAAGAATTTAGCCACGGCGTTCTGGTCGTAAGGATTCCATTCCGCCATCTGTTTAGCATCCTCTGGCGCATATTTCTCGTCTTCTGCAAGCAGGTTGACTAACTTCTCGCGGAGTTCCTTGTCTTGTTTCCTCAGTTGACTTTTGCTATTGGCTGTTTTAGCGGAGAAGTGCTCTTTTCTAACATTAGCCAGGGCATTTTTTAGAGCATCAATTTCGGGGTCTTCAAACAATCCTAAATACTGTTCTCCTATCTTGGTTTTGTGTAATTCTATCAATGAATTGGCGGCTACGAACTTGGTCTCAAGATTAGGCAGGGTAGGGATGCCAAAGTTAGGTTTTGATGCATCTTTCTCACAGTTACAGATTAGGGATATGAAGAATCTTAATTTGGTTATCTGTGTGGCAATGCTTTGGATATCACTGCCATAGATGCAATTCTCTATGATGGAGAGCTTCAAGTCGTAGATGTTTTCAGCCGGAGAAATGTGACATAGGATATCCACCATTCTATTTAGAAGCCCCATCGGGAAAGCACCGGAGCCACAGGCCGGATCAAGAACTTTTATCGCTTTCAGTTTTGCGGACAACCTATTATACTCCGGTGTTTCATTCGCATCGTAGGAAAAAGTGTTGTTTATGAGAGAACGCACCAGTGGGGTGTCACCGAGATAGGCAACCAGACTCTCGTCAACCATATAGTTGACTATTTCACGAGGGGTATAGAAAGAACCGCTCTGATTGCGTGCCGTCTCTTTCGTTTCCGGGTTGTAGGCACCCAAAAGGTTCTCGAACACTTTCCCAAGAAGTTCCGGATCAAGTGCGACCTGCTGCTCTTCCGGTGAGTTTTCCTCTATGGTGAAGTTGTAACGGCTGAGTATGGAAATCAGACCCTTCTCCGATTCAAAGAATAGATTATTTGGCACTATCGCACGATTGCGGAAACGTCCATCCGGGAATCGTTTGTCGTTGCGGCTGAAGCCGTCGCTGTTGTAGGCTTGCTCAACACCGTCTATGGTCTTTGTCTTATCGAGACATTCGAAAAGTCCGCCATTCAAGAAAGGGACTTCCGAGAACAATTCAACCACATCATCTTGTGAGATGGTGAACATTTCTTCGTAGCGATAAAGGGTTTTTATGTCTTTTTTAACATTGCTGGCGAATCGACGTCGGTTGCCCTGTTCATCTTCTATTGCACGATTTAGGGTAGCGAAGAAGAGATTCTGCAAGATGGCATTATAGTAGTTGCCTTCGGTCGTGCTATGGGGGTCAAAATCCTTTAATATTGTCTGCAAGTAATCTGGGTTGAAGATTCTGTCAGGAACAAGGTTCTTCTGTTTGATGAACCAGACGAACATAATGCGAGTTATCAGACGGATGATTTTAGTCTCGATGTCTTCCCGGTCATCGTCTTCTCTGCCAGTGTTGTTGGGAAAGGACACTCCGGAGGAAGGTGCAGTCGCCCATAGATACCATTCGAAGAGATCTTTGTAGAATTGTTTGGTGAGAGCTTCGACTGAAAAAGCGTCAGTTATATCCTTCAGTGTCTGTTTACTGTTCTTAAGAATACCGAACTGGTCAATCGCTGTGCGACATCCGCGTCCTTCCCCTAGTAAATAGGTGTAGCGCTTGGTGTCTGTGGAGATTTTCTCGTATTTCCCTTGTTTATTAAAACTCCAGGTCTCGCTGACATATGAAAAGCGGAGTACGCTTTCGTTCTCCCGGAAGCAAAACATAAATGCACCGGCATAGCCCATATCACGCCAGTCTGATGTGAGCATATCGCGAATACCTCTGCGGTTTCGCTCTATGTCTACTTTATCTGTCAGCTCGACTTCGTATATAGCGATGGATTCTCCGTCCGATAGGGTAATCTTGCCTAAATTGAGGGCACTTTTGGCTAACCGGGAATTAACCTTGACGGGAGAGGGAGAGTTCCAAAAACTTTCTTTCCCAAGAAATATGTCGTGGAGCAGCTGTTGCCAAGCCTTTCGGTTATACTTTGATTCGATTACTTCCTTGTAATTCATCTTCGCTGGTTTTATATGGTTGAAAAGTGTTATCTGAATGATTCGGACAGAATGATTTCAGCTTTTGTTTCCTGCTCGTTCATCATAGATTCTTGAGCAGTGTAGTAGGGGGCATATTTTTTTGCCATTTCTATTATTTCATCAAGTGCCTCATCGTGGGTAAGTCGTGTTCGCCCACCACTTCGACGCAAATCTTTCTGAATCCTTTGCAATCGCTTGGCGATGTATGTGATAACTCCTCTTTCTGCGAGGATCTTCAGCTGCACTACCTTTGAGCGGGTGTCTTCATCTTCTATTTCGCGTATGAAGTTGTTCAGCAGGTTGACCGCCGTGCTGACTTGAGCTCCCATTGCTGATGATTCTTCGCGGGAATTCTCCTGAATGTACAATTCTTCGTCCTGCATCGAGCGGAATGCTTTCTGGGCTTGTTCGATATGCTGGTAATGCTGAGGTATTCTCTCTACTGCGTTTTCATCTGCTGAGGCCTTGAAATATTTGAGCGCATCTATGACTGATAGCTCCGTCGTTCCTTCTGATACGAGGAAGAAGACTTTCCGGAAATTGGTTTTCAGAAATACAAGGGAGTCTCCGGAGAGTGTCACTCCGTCGACAGTTCTTGCCTCCCGTCCTGTGCGGCTTCGCAGGGGAAGCCGTGCGATACGGTTGTATTCGCGTCTATTATTTACGTACAGGGAACGAAGTTCTTCGTAATAGGGGAGTTCCTGATTTTGCTCCTGCTTCTGCTGCTTTATTCCGACATCGAAAAGTTTGCTCAGATTGCGGTCGACGATTTCTTCCTGTGAGTAAATCTGATTGTCTTCACCGAATGTTGAATGGAATGTCTGAATTTTGCTGATCGCAATCTGGTTAAGATTGATTTCCTTATTACCCTCTCTTGACGGATAGAAAACATAGTTGTATATGTGTTTGGATGAGGAGCCTATACGGTTCACCCTACCAATACGCTGCATCAGGCGGGTACTGTTCCAAGGTGTGTCATAATTGACTATAACATTGGCACGATGCAGGTTAATGCCCTCCGCAAGGACGTCCGTTGTGAGAATTATATTGTAATCGTTAAGTTTTATCTTGTAGTTGGCATCGAAATTTTCGCGTATGGTTTTGAAGAGTTTGTCGCGGTTTTCGGCGGAGATTACGAGAACGTCTTTTCTGTCCAGACGCTTTGCCAGATATTTTACGGTATCTACCGATTCGGAGAATACTACAAGTTTCTGTTCCGGGTTGCGTTCTTTTCGGAATAGTCCGTGCTTCAGCAAGTCACTGAATTTGGCAAATTTAGAGTCGTCATCATCGCTAATGTCTTTCCACTCGTCACATAATCTGTCAATGACAACCTGATCCCGTCGAAGCATCTCGATGAACTCCGGTTTGAAGTCGCTTGATTCGAAGACGGCATTTTTAGGATTATCCTCGGCTTTTGCATTCAGCTTTTCTTCAATTTCATCATCGCTCAGTCCAGACTCCATCATCGCATTTATATCCAAGTCGGGAGCGATGAATACCTTGTTCCTTTCAAACATCTCAAGCATATTCTTGTTCGCTTGTTTGAAGTTGTTTAGAGATACTTGGAAGGCGTAAAAACTACTTTCAAGCCGCTTTACGAGGCCGTTCTTTCTGATTCCGGCCAAACTGCGGCTTATGAGTTCGGCGTTATCATAAAGGTCTGAATGCTCCGGCTTCAAGAAGGCGATTGCTTGGTATCTGGCATAAGTCAAGTTCTTTTCGAGAGTTAGCATCGCCCTTTCAAAAAGATTCGCAAGATGCTCGTTAAGTTCATAACGGCTTTCATTTGGCTTTTCTACTTTAGGAAAACCGTTTACATCCTTATTGTATCTGGATATATTCTCAATATCTGTACGAGTTCTGCGTACGGTCAATGGTTTGATAACCCTATCCCGAACGCGCTCTGCCAGTTTTTTGAAATGGGAGACATTAAAATCCGGTTCTTTTTTGAGGCGTTTGAATTCTTTGATCAGAGGTGAGAAAAAGGCTGTCAAGTTTCCGACACCGTCTATTGTGCAGTGTCTCGGGTCTTGAAACAATTGTATCTCGTTATACAGGTCAGCCGGAGTGTTGTTCATCGGAGTGGCGGAAATCAGCATAACCTTTTTCTTGTAACCGGGAATGTTTCCGCTTTCAATCCGTGGCATCTTGCAGATTTCCTGGAGCTGCTCGAATGCGGATGTCGTGTGCGATCTAAATTTGTGTGCTTCGTCCACAAGAATCAAATCATATTCATCGGCATTCCAATAATTGTAGTTATCCTCATCCAGAATCTTTGACAAACTGCCGTTGGAGATGAAATTTGCATATTTATCAATACCGAAATCCTTGAATGTCGCTTTCCAGTTCTGTTCGACAGCTGGCGGATATACGACAAGAATCTTTGTCCGGTCTATTCCGTTTTCGATGCAATAAATAGAACTTATTAAACATCAATTGATTAGGTATTTAGCGGTACAAATGAGGTACGGAAACCTAATCGGCACTGAATGTAATCCGTTGGAAACTAACTATTCCAGTCGTGAGTTTCAACATTCAAATTTAGTCATTTTTCGATACATTTCAAGTTTTCGACGGAACTTTTTGAAGATGTTTCTCAGAACCTCAGAGAAGCCGATTTGACTTCTGATGCATCCGTCCGTTTTTAAAATGGCGGTGCGGAGGTTCTCTGCGTCAACTCCTATAGATTATATCGTAGAACCTGTCGATTATTACGATGACTCCTGCATAGAACAGGAAAATCAGAGACAGGATACTGATAACGGCGATGCAGATTTGCACTGCTTCGAGAACAATCTCACCGAATGTCTCCGGTTTCTGCCTGTCATTATCCGCCGTGGCGACTGCCTGGTAGTTGTACTGCTGGACATATGTCTGCGCCTGAGGATTGGCCGGAACGGCGGCTTCCCGAATGGCTACAGAATCACAGGCCATCGTAGTGCTTATCGTCGGAGCATCGAATCTGTGTCGGGCCGAAGATGTCTCCGCGCAACTGATTGAGAGCAGGACTGCTGATGCGCATAGCGCCAAGAATATTTTTCTCATTTATTTTCTGTTTTAGCAAGTAATGTGTGAATACCTGCGGTTGAACTTTTAATAAAAATACCCCGGTCAGCAACTGACTGACAGCCGGCCGGGGCAAATGACAGGGGAGTACTCAGGCTATGCTCCGAGCTTCGCGGAGGCGAACATGTCGCCGGACTTCTCGCCGGTGGCGGTGTTTACGTAGAAGTACTTGAAGAACACCTTCGGCGCTCCTGCGCTGACTGCTCCGTGTA
>CAVHJF010000065.1:0-5854 GCA_963636275.1 Acutalibacteraceae bacterium
GTATCATTCGATGTCAACGCTGTTTTCAATATAAGCAAAGAACGTTTTGCTGGTGTCAGCAAAACGTTCCTCTTGCGCTCCAGCATTCTACTCCATTGACTTCTGACGCTGCGTTTTCAAAACGCTCAAATAGGCTATTAATTATCTGTGTCTCCATAATGACATTATTACCCGTGTTCAAATTTACTCTTTTTCTTTCATAGTCCCATATAAATCTTAAGAATTCTAGCAATTCAGCGCAACAAGAAGCAACTAAAACCACTTCTATTTCAGCACTTTATATAATATATATCTTGAGCTGGACAGCAGGGAAGTTTACGCTATCAAGCAGAAATTTATTGAGAGCAGCGCCCTTAAGCTCCTGCTTGGTGCGGCCGGAACGGTAGTGATACTGTCCTTTGTAAGTCACCGGATACGGATAAGGCTCAACGGCAATCTCGATATAGCGTTTGTCCCCATCGTGAAGAAGATTGACATCGACCATTATGCCGAGCACATCACGAACCTTATCGGGAATATCCTCCATCAGTTTGTCTGCATCATGGAGGTCAATCACTTTGTGGGGAGCATTATCTTCCACGCCAATATAGATTCTGCCGCCATTCGCATTGGCAAAGCCGCATATCCATTTCAGATACTCGTCACGCCAGCTCTCCTTAAATTCTATATTCTGAGATTCATCCATATAATCCCGTTTTAGGGAAGTTTATGTAAACTTCCCTAAAAATGTAAACTTCCCTAAAAAGGGGAAGTTTACACATCAGCATCACTTTGTATCTGCTTCCCAGATGATATAATTCTCATTCTTATATGTTCCGCGATGCACATCGGGGGCGAAGAGTGTCTTCATACCGTCCCCATCGATGAACCATCCGAAAGAAGAATGACTGCCTACCAAATAGATGGCGTTCTCGACACCGAGGTCAATCAAGGCTTGAGTGAAGTCGTGGAAAGACTCGTCCGACTCGCTCACGGCCACGAATATCTGCCCTGCACGGGAGCAGAGGGCCTTACGCATCGTCTTATTCTTGGGCTCATTCTCTACGAGAATGCCGTTGTCAACCAATGGATATTGACGGAAGAAATAGCCGCCTTTCTCCGTGGCCTCCTCAAACAGAGGAGAGTTCTCGCTGACACCCACCGTCACGGCACCGTCTATGATGGCACAATATCCTTTCTTGGAAAGTCCCCAAGCGAGAGGTTGACCTTTAAGCACGAAAGCGCCGAGAATCTTCCGGTTGTCCTTGCGTATGTCAGCGGCCTGGGCGGCGAGGATGATACTTTTGTCCATGCGGTCAGGTACGCCGAGAGTAAGCTCGGGCGTAGAGTTGTGGGGAATATACAGGGACAGGATGACATCATTGACCACGGTGTCAATTTTCTCCGTAAAGGCCTTATCCGTCTCTATGCCGAAAGGTTTGGTGGCAGTTTCTGAGGTAATTGCCTCGGGCACATCCTCAAAGAGCCCGGCATCGATGTCTTCCGCCGGCGTTGTTTTTCGGAGCGCGATAAAGACAACAACTCCGAAGAGTACGGCAAGCGCAAGGCATCCCAGCACTATCATCATTGTCCTGTTTTTCTTCGGCTCCTGCGGTTTGCCAATCACGCGGAACTCGTCATCCCTTATTTCGTTCTCTTTTTCAGCCATTTTTCAAAACTGCATCTATATAATTCTTCAACTTGGTCAGAACTTCTTTCGAGGCAGACAGTTTATGGTAGCACCCGTTGCAGTCGGATAGAATCAATTCTTGCCTTGCCGTGTCAACTAAGTACACGAAGTCCATGTTGATGATAAGTCCGCGTCCGAGCCGAATGAAGTTGCCGCCGCTATCCCCAAGTTGTTCACCAATCAAGTCCTCAATCTGACCAAGCTGAAAGGAGACCAACTGTTTGCGGTTGTCCTGCGTCACGACATTGGCATAGTTGCCGTCGGCGGAAACATAGACCAGCCTTTCCGCCGGAATCCGCAGCAGCTCCGTCCCTTTTGATATTACTATGACTTGATTCACAACTCTACAAATTTAGACATTTGCCCTGAAACCTTGCAATGAAATGTACGAAATGGCGTTATACTGTACGAAATCAGTCCTCCTTCTGCGGTTCGTACAGCCCATGCCCGTATCGTACATCCGACCTTGCCGACCGTTTGAGAACACTCTCTTTTTCTAGAACTTTGCCTTCAGGAAATCATCAAGCGACATCTAATGAAAAGGCAAACCATTTTATTATTATTCCTGCTACTGATTGTAACATCGTGCTGCAGAACAGGCAATAAAAGAAAGCATTCTCAATGTCTTAGACTTCCGGAAATCGAAGTGCCGGAAGATTCATCAGGCAAAAAAACATCCTCCAGAGTTGACTGCAACTCCATATACCATTGGAAGACAACATTCAAGCTGGATGATGACGATTTGCGCTTTCTGAAACGGCATTCTGTCCGAAGAATGTACATACGTCTTTTTGACGTGGACTTGGACACTTCTCCGCTTGACCAATATTCTTCCGCAATCCCTGTCGGGACAACCTCCTTCAAAGGCGCGATACCTGACAGCATTGAAGCTGTCCCTGTGGTTTTCATCACCACAAAGGCGATGAAATTCACAGGTGAGGAAGTCGGCGGTACGGCAAATCTCGCATCGAAGATATATACACGGATTCGGAACATGTCTGACTTCAATGATTTGGGACACATCGGCGAGATACAGCTTGACTGCGACTGGACAAAATCCACGCAGGAGGCTTTCTATGAATTGTGCAAGGAGATTAAGGCGTTGGCAGCAAAGGACGGCATCCTCGTCAGTTCGACCATAAGACTTCATCAACTCTCCATTGCTCCTCCTCCGGTTGACAGAGGTGTCCTGATGGTTTACAACACGGGTGCCATTAGGTCACCGGAAACGAGAAATTCCATCCTTGACTACGATGATGTCGTGTCATATCTGGGAGGGAAAACCATTCACTATCCGCTTCCTCTTGATTTTGCCTACCCGGCCTTCGGGTGGGGAGTCTTGTTCCGCAAGGGAAAATACATGGGGATTCTTCACAAAACGGATTACGAACGCTCTTACCTTTACCCGGAACAAAAGGATGGCAGCTACATTGTTCGCGAGGATCATATCCTTGAAGGTCACTCTCTTATGAGGGGAGATGTGATCCGGCTTGAGCAACCGTCTGCGGAACTCATCGATAGCGTTGCCACGTTGGTGTCGAAGTCTTTCGGCGAAACGTCCCACAGCACAATCCTTTACCATCTTGATTCCAAGACCCTTTCAAAGTATAATTTCAATGAAATATCAAAAATATATAGCCGTTAGCCTTATTCTCTTGTCATGTGGTCTAAAATCGATGGCTTGCGGACCGTACTATTATACACCGAGCGAATACTACATGTACAGAATCAGTGAACGGTACATGACAGGTCAGACCTACAACACGGCGTTCAACTACGGCTCGGAAGAGAACTGTCTGTTGTGGCAGGAACAGACATCAAAGGACATTCCGGTAGAGGATATCTACAAAGTTGTTTACAAGGCCAATGACCAGTGGATTGCGAGCCTTCTGAACCATCAGGGGGCGGACGGCCCCACATACTCTTTCGGCAGGAATCTTTTTGCCGATTGGCTTTGGGACGACAGCGAGGCGGCGGCGTTTCTGCTTCTTGCCAAAGAGTGCGAGGATATAAGAAGGCAAATGACTGACCCTTGGTATTATCCGGCCAAAAGAGACCCACAGAAAAAGGGACTGGAGGAGATTGTACTCAAGGCGGAGGCTTACAACGGAAAGCGGTTCTCCGCCAGATATGTCCTTCAGGCGGAAAGGGCGCTGTTTTCCCTACGAAGATACGATGACTGCATCAACTATTGGAACGGGAAAAAGGCGACGGTCCCGGACAATATACTGAGGAGGCTGATCCTTAGATACGTTGCCGGAGCATACTACAACATAGGTGACATCGAAAAAGCCATGATGATTTACGGCGAGGTTGACGACATCAGTTCGCTCCTCTTCTGTGCTCAAAAGGCTGGCAAGAAAAATCTTGAAGCCCTGTACGATTATTCTCCCGAATCACAGGCACTCAGGGCGGAGGTGGAACGAATCATTATCCATGCGGAAAGTGTTCTCTTTGACAGTGATTCATTCTGGCGCACATCATATGATTTTGAGACCCTTAAGTATGTACGCGATTTGAGCATGAAAATCGCGGGAGAAGGTAAGGTCAGCGACCCTGACCTGTGGTATTATACGGCTGCCTTTGTGGAACATCTTCTGGAGCATGACAACGAGGCGTTGCGACTCGTACGCAAGGCTAAAAAGAGCCGCGGCAGCGATTTTATCAAAGAGTCGATACATGTCTTGAAACTGTATCTCATTGCCCGAGGACCTTATGACGGCTCGTATGAAAAGGAGATGTTCAATGGGGTAAAATGGCTGGAAGGCAAAATTGTCGCCCATCTTGACGAGGGACGGGAGGAGACAATCCGACACGGGATGTATTATACCAGAATAAATTTCAGCTATTTCTACTGGAATGACATGCTGCGAAAAATAGTTCATGCCGGGATAGCCCCGAAACTCTGCGACATGGGAAAAGAGTCCACTGCCCTTGCTTTCTCCAATATGGCGGACAATCTCATTTTCAATTTGGTCGGCGAAGTGGATGCAGGTTGGAATTCTCCGAGACGGGTCTCAATCGACAAATACAGGACGGAAGGGGTCTTCAACAGTCTTGACTATTGCAATCATACATTTTACCTGTTGGACAAAGTTAGGATTGAATCGATAATACAGTATGTGAAAAGTCTTGAACATCCGGGAAATGAAATGCAAAGCTATCTGAACGCGAAAGGGAACATAAACAAGAATTACTTTTATGAAATCATCGGGACAAGATTGCTCCGGGATATGCGGTATTCCGAGGCCGAGGCATGGTTCGCAAAAGTCCCGTCATCGTTTCAAGCCCAACTCAACACATTCAGGGAGGGGTATTTCCGTTATGACCCATTCGTGCCGGAGAAGACCCGCATTGCAGACAACGCTGACTACAAGTACAATTTCGCGCGGGAAATGGTCTCCCTGGAAAGTGCCATATCCGGGGCTGCCGATCCGGACAGGAAGGCTATTCTGTTGACAAAATTTGCCACCGGCATCAAGAATTCCTTGGGGAATTGCTGGGCATTGTCTTTCTATGGATTGTCGTGGGGTGATACATATACCGAAGAGGGGCCGACCGTATTCTCCGCCGCTCAGGACAAGGGATTCGCCAGGGCGGAGAAACTGTATGCGGAAGCGCTCAAAATTTGCCGAGACAAAGAAACGGCGGCACAAATCAACCTCTTTCTCGGAAATAGGAAAACTGTGGTGGAGGAATATAACCAGACCCAAACCGCCAATTACGTCCGTGGGCACTGTGACACCTATTCGGATTACCACTTCGAGACGAAATCCCGATTCTGGGATTCCATACAAAATTCTGACCGAGGTATATAATGCTCTAAAACAAGGTACTTTACAACTAACGATAGGTCTGTCATTAAGACTTGTAGCTGCCCGGAGGTTCCTCAATATGCCGAGATTTTATCCGAACACACGCTTCAGCGACAGTTAGGCTTCTGTAGAGAACGTCACATTTTACCATCGCGACGGAATTTGCTATTTCCGCTCGAAAGCCTGTCCGGAATTCGCCGGGCAGAGCAGGTGGAGAATCTGGAGCTGCACAGGAGGGCCCTGCGTGCCTGGCAGGGGCTGGAGCATCGGGTTCAGGAAATATGGAGAGAAAATGCCAGGTTTTAGGGAAGTTTACAAAAAAATAAGCAGCAGTCGGGAAATCATTCTCCCACAAGAGAGGCCAGAAGTG
>CAVHJF010000066.1:0-5177 GCA_963636275.1 Acutalibacteraceae bacterium
TCTTTGACTACGATGCCGAGAGCCTTCAGATGGTCTCTGATACTGTCGCTTGTAGCCCAATCCTTGGCAGCTTTCGCCTTCGCGCGTTCTTCAATAACCATATCCATAAGACCTGCAATCGTCTTGCCTGCCTTGCCGGAGTCCCCGGACTCGTCAACCAAGCCCAGCACACCGTAAACCACATCGTCGAAGAGTCTGAGAAGAGTCTCGACATCCGTTTTGGTCAAAGTCCCCTTCTTTTCCTTTTCGGTATTGATAAGTCTCACAGCATCAAATATATGCGACAGCGCGACAGACGTATTCAAGTCATCGCAAAGAGCATCGTACACGCCGTTGAAAATCTCTTTCACCTGCTCGTTGTCAGCATTGCATACATCCGGTGCGACATCTTCTATAAATTCTCCGTATTTCAAACTGTTGGCAGGATCGCCGTCAGTTCCTTTCACGCTGGACACGACACCGGCAGCGGATGCAATCGACCTCAAATCCTGCGCCGCCTGCATCACTCTCTTGTAGCCCTTCTCGGCAGCCTGGAGAGCGTCATTCGAGAAGTCAAGCGTACTGCGGTAATGAGCCTGGAGAATAAAGAAGCGCACTGTCATCGGCGAATATGCCTGTGCCAATTTCTCGTGTTCTCCGGCAAACAACTGAGGCAATGTTATGAAGTTGCCCAGGGACTTGCCCATTTTCTGTCCGTTGATGGTAATCATATTGTTGTGCACCCAATAATGCACACCCTGAGTACCTCTTGACGCCTCATTCTGAGCTATTTCGCACTCGTGATGCGGGAACATCAAGTCCATTCCGCCACCGTGGATATCAAATTCTTTTCCGAGATATTTCTCACCCATCACAGAGCACTCGAGATGCCAGCCCGGGAACCCATCGCTCCACGGAGACGGCCACCTCATAATATGCTGAGGCTCAGCCTTTTTCCACAACGCAAAGTCGTAAGGCGCACGCTTGTCACTCTGCCCGTCAAGATTTCTTGTACCTTCCAATGTATCCTCCAGAGTACGTCCTGAAAGCACACCGTAATGATATTTCTTATTGTATTTCTCCACATCAAAGTAAACCGAGCCGTTGCTGATATATGCAAATCCTGCATCGATTATCTTCTTGATAGTCTCAATCTGCTCTATGATATGCCCTGAAGCGCGCGGCTCGATTGACGGAGGTGCGACATTAAGCTGGCGCATAGCCTCGTGATATCTGAGAGTATAGGACTGTACAACTTCCATAGGCTCAAGCTGTTCCAGCCTGGCTTTCTTTGCAATCTTGTCCTCCCCTTCGTCAGCATCGTGCTCAAGATGCCCCACGTCCGTGATATTGCGGACATAGCGCACTTTATAGCCGAGATGCTTCAGAAACTTGAACAGGACATCGTATGTCACACCCGGCCTGGCGTGTCCGAGATGAGCGTCACCATACACGGTAGGACCGCAGACATACATTCCGACGTGCCCCGGATTGATCGGCACGAACAATTCTTTTTTATGAGAAAGCGTATTTGTCAGAAATAACTCACGCATAGTTCTTTTTGTATTTATATTCCGCTAATTTATAAAATTTAGAGATGCTAAAAAAATAAGTGGCCTTCAAAAACGGGCAATTGAAGCCACGCAGAGCGTTTTCAGCCTACAATCTCGCACAATGACATAGACTCTGACTCACTCCTAAATATATCCAGACTCGAATCCAATGCCGGAGCCAGGATCAACACCGTCATTTCCGCAGGTCCGCCGACTCGGACGCATACGAACATAAACCTGTGACAATCATTGTAATCGTCTGAGACTCGTGCGATAACGTGGCGAACATAATTCCTGTCGGGAACGGCACACCATACACCGAAGACAATGCCAGAGCCACGATATAATGGAACGCTCCGAAGCCTCCCGGAATCGGCACGAGCGAGCTGAGACTGCCCACCAACATCAGAAACAACGCATCCAGCGCACCAAGCTCAGACAATTTGCATACGGAATCTGCCATTTCCGGTGACAATGCCGCCACATCCATAAATTTGACAGCCATCAGTACCGAAAAGCTCATCAGCCAATACATTGTCCATATAATCACAGTATTCAATACGAAAAGCCACCAGTTCTTCATTTTGAAACAACTGACAAGCCCTTTCACCAGGCCCTCGGCAAAGCCTGAAACCTTCGCGAACACTTTGGACTTAGTCCGGAATTTCCATACCGCCAGCACCGCAATCAGCATCACCGCAGCCACAACGGCCAACAGCAGCCCGAAACCGAGATTGAATTTCTCCGAGAATGGCTGGAAAATATTGTCAGTCAGGAATGTACCGAAACGGTTCCACATACTGATAGTCATTACCAGAACCAGAGAAAGCAGCGTAATCACATCCAGAGACCTCTCGGCGACCACTGTTCCCAAGACCTTGTCATAAGAGGCAAGCCGTCCTTTTTCGTCAGAAGCGGAATGGCGTGTAATGAATCCGCAACGTACAAACTCTCCTACCCTCGGCAGGACCAGATTGGCAAAATTTCCAATGTTGATAGCGTTGAATGTCACCTTGCGTGATGTGGTGCTGTCAATCGGAAGAAGGAATTGGCGCCAACGCACCGCCCTGAACCAGAACGACGCGACTCCCGCCAGCATCGCCACACCGATCCATTCCCATTTGCAGTTGCGTAATCCGTCATAGAAGTCGCTCCAATTCACATCCCTAAACGAGAAATAAAGCAGGACAACCGCGATTGCGACAGACACCGAATATTTCAAAATTTCATTCTTCTTCATCTTTTCGTCTGATTCACAACGACCCGATTCGCCAAAGTTACGCCTTCTTTCGAAAAAAATCATTGTCCGGTATGCAAGAATTGAGTAATATTGCATTTTGTTTGAGAGATATGTGTTTGAATGTCTCTCAACTAATATTAACGCAAATATCCACAAACAATGAAATTCTCAAGAATACTATTGGCATTCGCAATAGCGGCCTGCATAAGCAGTTGTATGAAAGGCGGATACGAAACCAGTTTCACCGGCTTCTGCAACTTCGAATACAGCGATACTTCCAAATATTTCGTCAACGGAATCTACGACAAGCAGGACCTCGTTATGGCGAGCAGCAGTCTTGCATTCTGCGGGAAACGCAATGACGACGGGGAGTTTTTCGGTGGAATAATGGCCGGCATCAGACGCGACTCTGTCTATATGGAAGGCTATGTTCCAAAGTCAATGTACACTGTAGCAGACCCTTACGGCGGAGCCAACAAGTCAACAGGATTCGGAATATTGTATGACAGCGTGGGAGCAATGCCGGACCACGAGGTTTCATTCCTGTACAGCAATATCGGAACTTGCTCATTGTCAGCACTTGCCGTCGCCAACACCACATTCAATGTGAATGCGATAATGTTCGGACTGAACGGGATACCCCCATTCGAATCCGGAGACTATCTTACATTGAAAGTAACCGCAATCGTTGGCGGACAGCAAACTGCAAGCGCAAGCATAGATCTCGCCAGACACAACGGCAAGAGCCTGGAAGTCATCACGAAATGGACGGCAATGGATGTAAGTAAGATTGGAAATTTCGAATATCTGGATCTGAATCTGGAAACAAACAGATATGACCTGCCACTGTATTGCTGCATCGACAACCTTGTCGCAAACATCGTGATCAAGCAATAAATTGACGCCAGAACGTCAGAATACGCAAAGCAAAGCCGGCAAACATTCGACGGTGTACGCAAGATGAAAACGCCGGACCTCCGGCAAACGTAAAATAAACTGCAGGCGCTCTAAAGATTACAAGAGCGAAACTCAGATAAGACCATCGGGAATTTCCATTGTGAGTTCCCGATTTTTTTCGTCTATGGACAATATAAGTTCTTCGTGGACAGGAATCATGACCTGACCGTTTTCAGTATCGACATAGAGGCAAGGATTGCCCGGAATATCCTCAAAATCAGCAACTACGCCGACCTTTTTCCCGTCTGAATCCAGAAGCGACCATCCTATCAGGTCCGCAAATTCATCCTCGTCCTCGGACAAATCCTCATAAGACTCGGAATCCGCATAGACCATCTGTCCGACAAGTTCCTCTGCATCAGCGTAATTGTCGATATCGACGAACTTGACAAACGCCTTGTCCGATCCTTTAGGGGCGATACTGTCAATAAAAAAAGGGACCGGCAGTCCATCAGCATAGATGAACACCGGTTCCTGAATGTCAATGTCTTCAGGCATTACATCTCTGAAACTCATAAGGAGTTGACCTTCCGTACCGTTGGATTTCACAATCCTGGCAATCGGGATGAGATTCTCGCCCTCTGACATAATGCTGGAATTAAGCCTCCTGTGCAGGAGCTTCCTCTGTTGCAGCAGCCTCTTCAGCAGCTTTTGCAGCGGCAGCCTCTTCAGCAGCCTTTCTTGCAGCTTCCTCAGCCTCAGCTTTCTTCTTGGCAAGAGCTTCTGCCCTAGCCTCGTTTACTTTAACCTCAGCCTCTGCTGCTGCTTTAGCTTTGTCAGCGGCAGCTTTGTTAAGGCCAGATTTCTTAGCCTCAATCTTAGCATCCCTCTGAGCTTTCCAGTCAGCAAATTTCTTGTCAGCCTGCTCCTGTGTAAGAGCGCCCTTAGCAACACCGCCATCAAGGTGGTTCTTAAGGAGTACACCCTCATAAGAGAGAATACGGCGAGTCACCAATGTCAACTCTGCACCAACCTTAAGCCAAGCCAATGCTCTCTCGCTGTTGAGAACGATAGTAGCAGGGTTTGTGTTAGGATTGTAAGAGCCGATCTGCTCGATGAAACGACCATCGCGAGGTGCGCGTGTGTCAGCCACAACAATGTGGAAGAATGCGAAATTCTTCTTTCCGTGGCGCTGTAGACGAATTTTAACAGCCATTGTAAGTCTGTTTTAATAATTAATAAAAAACCTATGCTACCCAACTCGTGGATAGCGGGCGCAAAGTTATGAATTTTAACGCTATAAAAAAAGACCGGAAAGAAAATTTAAATATTTTGCAGAAAAATGTTTGGAGTTAACCAAACAATGACTATATTTGCAGTCCCAAAGTAAACGAAACACTTGTTTCACACTATGCGGATGTGGTGAAATGGTAGACACGCTACTTTGAGGGGGTAGTGGGCGTTGGCCTGTATGAGTTCGAGTCTCATCATCCGCACGAAAAGAGTTG
>CAVHJF010000067.1:0-5157 GCA_963636275.1 Acutalibacteraceae bacterium
GTTTCTTTATCAGGGCTTTTTAACTTTTTTAGCAGCTTAGGCTGCGGAATTTAGGTCTATCAAAATCGAAGCGACTGATGCCGAGAGCGAATCTCCAATATTTTCTGAGCGAAAGGCGCAGTCGCTTTGATTTCGCCATGCGAGCCTCAGTCCCCGACAGAAATTTCAAAATTATCCATATAGCGGTATTTATTGATACTTTCGTCGCATTTGGCGATAAACATATAATCATACTCTTCCAAAAGTATAATAATAAGGCAATTTCTGATACCTATTTCCGACTCAGAAGCGACAAAATAATAAACTTTCCCTCTGATTTTGAAACATTTAAATATTTTGCAGAAACGGAAAAAAACATAATTTTGCAAAATTTTGTTAGTTAGTGTATAAGACTCTGAAGAATATAGTCCTCTATCTTTTACTACTCATCAATTTTTCCTGCGCGAAAGATGGATGCATCATTCACGTAATTGATCCCATTGAAGAAGATACAAGGCCTATCGTATATTTCGTTTCCAAAAAAGGTTCTCTTGGTGACATAGGATATGTGGATGCTCTTTACAGAGGAGTCGTAAGCAGCACCAATGAAAACGGAATGATGCTGTCGCTGGTCGAATTGCCGACCGATGAAACCAGTATCGAGACAGCCCTCTCCTATATGATCGAATATATGCAGGACGAGGGAAAAAGCCGCAGAGCGCTTGTCGTCATAGCCAATGACAACCTGGAATCGCTGCTGCGCAAATACAAGGACAAGATAGTTCAGGCCGACAACGTCGATTTCCTCTTGACCGAGAGCATCGACACCACGCTTTCAATTCATACAATGAGAATCCCTCAATATGGTGTATATTATCAGGCCGGCAGGATCGCAGGACAATGCCTGACAGACATCAGCAACGCGCTGGTGGTTTATGCGAATTCCAATGAACTCAGCCTGTTTGATATGAGCCTTGGATTCAGGGGAGGGATTAACGACAGCGGCAAAGATATCAGTATAATAGAAACCTATATAACAGACTACGCCGGCGGTTACGATATGGCCGATTACGCTTACAAATTATCGTACGAGTTGGACGGGAAATATGAATTGGTACTCCCTCTCTGCGGCGGAACCTGCCAGGGCTTCTTCAGATACAACAGGGAAAATCCCGGCAAATTCTACACATTGGGAGTTGATTCCGATATGCAGCACTACTCCTCGGACGTACCGTTTTCCATTGTCAAGCATATAGACGAAGCCGTGGAAATGTGGATCACAAGATGGGGAAAAGGCGAAGTCATGCCGGGCCACATGTCGTTGGGACTAGCTTCCGGTTATACCGAAATAGTCATATCTGACACTTATGCAGATAAGGGTCTCGCAGATATCGCGGATGAATGTTACCGGACAGCATTGAAAAAGGAGGAGGAATATGAAAACATCTAAATTCGTCCTCATCCTTTTATGGGTCGCAGTTCTGGCTTCCTGCGCACGGGACACATTCATACACGTCAACCCGATAAAGACAACGAAGTATAAGGTCGCCGTAGTGCTGCCTATCAGTGAAAAAGGCGAATACCAGACACGACTGAAAAACTCCATAAATTTCGCCATGGAGAATATGAGGAGCGCGCAGAAATATCTGGCGGAAACAGGAGACAGCACAGCCGTAGATCTGGATATCGAATGGTATGACGAAGACAACAGCAACCTTGCGGAACTGGCTGAAAAACTCACGGCACGCAGAGACATATTTATGATAATCGGTCCACTCCGCAACGAGAACGTGGATGTTTTCGCCAAGCCTTGCAAGACAGCGGACATTCCTCTTATTGTTCCTTGTGCTTCCAGCGAAAATATAATACGTCGATATGCCTCCATCAAATCGGGAGACAAGGCTGAAAAGCCATTCTTGTGGTCTCTTTGCGAAACAGACGTGAGCCAAAGCGAAGCACTTCTCGCAAAAGCTTGGGAATCAGGAGCTAAGAGCATTGCCCTACTGACATCGGATGACGATTACGGACAGACATTCTATGAGTGGGTTCCGTTCCTCTCCACCGAGTTGGGACTGAAACTGGATATTGAGAGCACCCTGCAGTATGGCGACAACGATTTGAGGGACAAAGCAAAAACGGCTCTTTCATCCGGAGTCGATTGCGTAATCTGCGCTGTCGGTTCGGCCACAAACGCCCAGACCGTACTTGAAGTAAAGCAAGAATTCAAAGGAAAAACGCCTCGAATATTATTTTCGAACGGAGCCTTGTCTGCATACCTCTTGAAACTCGGTGATCTCGCTGAAGGCGCAGAAGGCATTGCCCCGTATGCAGATCCTACAACAGGATTTCAGATTGCTTACGAAGAACGTTTCGGATATTCTCCCGCAGGAGCCGAAGCCCAGGTATATGACGCCACCCTGCTTGCCGGATTGACAGCCTTTGTGAAGCACTACTCCAACTCACCGGCCACTACAAATGAAATCATTTCGAACATAACCTCTGCCGGCGACGAAGCATACCCGATATGGAACGAACTGGGATTAAGGTCTCTTCTGGTTCTGGTCCAGCGTACGGGAACATACGTGAAAATGGTAGGGGCAAGCGGAGTACTCCGTTTTGACTCAGAGGCAAAGACAAGCTTATTGCAAAGCACTTATGCTCATTGGACCGTATACGAAGGCAAATTCTTGACGATTGACTTCACAAGTTCCGACGGAAGCAACAGGACCGCATCCACGTTGGCATCGTGGAACTGGAAAGCGAAAGTCTCAGAGAACATCGAAGACCAGGACTCCCCTGTCGAATACAAGGAGTTGAAGGACTCTTGGGCGCTTCTGGTTCAAGGTTCATCAGAATGGGAAAATTACAGGCATCAGGCAGATGTTCTGAACGTATATCAGATGTTGAAAGCAAACGGATGGGATGACGAGCACATTATTCTCATCATCTCGAACGACATAGCCTACAACGAGAAAAACATATTCCCCGGAGAAGTAGCCACTTCCACATTCGGAGAAAATCTGTACAAGGATGCCGTTGTCGATTACTATTCCGACACTCTTACGATAAGCGACGTCAAGGATATTATGTTGGGGCGCAGCAGCGAACATCTCCCAGTCGTACTTGACACTGACGACCAGTCTAACGTGCTGGTATTCTGGAGCGGACACGGCTGTCTGAAATACACCAGGAAATCTGACGGATTCATCTGGAGAGATCGTGAAATCTTCTCGGACAGCGATTTCAGGCA
The DNA here is from genome assembly GCA_963636275.1 of Acutalibacteraceae bacterium. Lineage (GTDB taxonomy): Bacteria > Bacteroidota > Bacteroidia > Bacteroidales > UBA932 > Cryptobacteroides. The sequence goes on from CAVHJF010000067.1 coordinate 3,230, forward strand.
GACGCTTGAAAGTATGAGTTCCGAAGGACGTTACCGCAAAATGCTGATGCTGTTGGAGCCTTGTTATTCCAGGGTTATGGCTGTACAGGCCAATAACATTCCGGGAATCCTGAGCTTCGCCAGCGCTGCCGCCAACGAATCGTCATTTGCCGATTTCCATTCGGCCGAATTGGGCACCTGGATGAGCGACCGATTCTCAAACAACCTGGTAAACACACTGTCGGAAAAGCCAAACCAGACTTATAAAGAGTTGTACGAATATCTATACACCCACACTCTCGGTTCACACGTTTACGTGGAAAATTCATATCTGTTCGGAAACTTGTGCAAGACAAGCGTGGGAGAATTCATAGTAAGAAACGAATCTATAAAATAATAAGACAAGATGAAAAAGATGAAATTCAATCGATTACTTGCGATTATCGCCATGTTCGGCGTCGCAGTCTTCACATCCTGCAAAAAAGATGACCCGGAGGGAAAGACTGATGAGGTTTATTATGAGATAGACCCTGAAGGCACAGTGACTTACACTTCTGAAGAACTGGCTGAAATCGTGCTGGGCGGAGACGGTGCCAATGACGATGAGGACACAAAAGAGCTTCGTGAGCTATTCTGGGCAAGAGAAAACCGTAAAGAGGCTGAGCTCAATGAGGAACTTGGAGCAAACGGAATCTCTATGAGGTACGTCAGCTATAAGTACAAGTATTATTCAAAAGACCAGTTCGGTCAGACTATTCTGCTTTCAGCAAGAGTGGGCTGGTCTCAGTATTGGTTTTTCGGATGGCACAACCTTGACCCGGACAACCTCTACTTGTGGGAGCACTACACCATCACCAAGGATGCCGAGGCACCGTCAAATGATGGTTCTACAGAGTTGTTCATAATGGGTGACAACCTTATGATTATGCCTGACTACATAGGCTACGGAGTATCAAAAGACCTCGTGCATCCTTATCTTAATCACGAAGTTACTGCCATAAATTCAATCGATGCCATAGAACCGGGCATTGCTATTTGGAAAAAGTATGGTAGCGGTACTATGGAAGACGACTGGAAAATGTATGTGATGGGATGCTCACAGGGTGCCAGCAACGCGCTTGCAGTACACAAATATCTTGAGACACATCCGGAACTTTCCAATAAATATCGTTTCGACTACTCATATTGCTGCGCAGGCGCATACAACCCTGCCCTCACGATGGACACTTACTACAGTTGGGGCAAGACTGCTTATATAGGCTCTATCCCTATGACTATCAAGTCAATGCTTGCCTGCTATCCTAACGACATTATGACTGGTTGGCACGAAGAGGATTTCTATTGCGAGAAATATCTGAAAATCAAAAATCAGGTGGATGAGCTTCTCAAGAAGAAAGAAGTGGATGCGACCGAGTTGAACAAAAAGATCAAATCTCTCTTGGGAACCGATGATCCTCAATTGAAAGATGTTCTCAGCGAAAAAGCGCTTGATAAATCTTCGCCTTTGGCTGAAAATTTCTTCAAATGTCTTGAAAAGAATAATCTTACAACAGGCTGGACTCCAAGTCACCTGATCAAGTTGTACGCTTCCAAGGACGATGATATCGTGCCTTATGCCAACACTGAAGCAGTAAAGAACGCATTTGGCGACAAGGTTTCTGTATTCCACAGTTATTGGGCCGGTCACGTGCTCACTTGCAAAAAATGGTACGGCACATTCATGGTCATCAACGGCTGGTAGCAGATGCGAACTCCTGATGATGTTTTAATCGTCTCAAGGGTTCATCACCGCATATAAAAGGCGTGCAATTCAGAAATGAGTTGCACGCCTTTTTTTACGTTTGTTTTTTAAAAGAGTCACATTTAGATTCTGTTGTGCTTTTTCTTGACGAGGAGGATGCGGCGCACACTCTCGTTGATGCGCTCTTCGGAAATCTTGCCCGTCTTCA
>CAVHJF010000068.1:0-5045 GCA_963636275.1 Acutalibacteraceae bacterium
GTTGTATTTGTATTTTGTTAACCACGAATGATATGAGTGATTCTTTGACTCTTCTACCACCCCGGCCGGCTAAGCCGATGATAACAGTAATCAACTAACACATCATAATACACTATGGACGCAGGAACAAAACAACTCGCAGATATTCTGAACGGCAACCGGGTACTCGAAGTGCCCTACTATCAGCGCAGCTACGTTTGGAAAGAAGACCAGTGGTCACGTTTTCTCTCCGATATGGAATATATCACAAGCACTGGACGGGATTACTTCCTCGGCTCTATCATCCTCAAGCAGCAGCCGACCGGAATCTCCCCTTTCGATGTCCAAAGCATAATCGACGGGCAGCAGAGATTCACCACCTTTGCCCTTTTCTTCAAATCGCTATGCCTGAAGACCGATGATATGGAGACCTTCGAGAGCAAGTTTATGGTCCGCGACCGACGAACGAAAACCCGTCAGATAGCGATACGCCACAGCATCAACGACCGCGAAGACTTCGAGAAAATCATCTCCCTCCAGACAGACGAGCCGTTCGTGACATCACAAACGAGCAACATCATACGCGCCTACAACTACTTTCAAGCGAACATCAACCCGGACAAGATTGACATAGACACTCTTCTCAACCACGTCATCTTCATCGGAATTTCCCTCCAGCCTGGCGAGGACGAGCAGGTCATCTTCGACACCATCAACTCCCTCGGAGTCCGCCTCACCACCGGCGAGCTGCTCAAGAACTATTTCTTCACCGAAAGCACACGCGAGGAATACGAAGAATTGTGGATGCCGATTTTCGAAAAAGACCGCGCGATGTCGAACTACTGGGATGAAGAAGTCAATTCCGGACGTCTGAAACGCGCTAACATAGACTTCTTCTTCACGGCATACCTGAACATAAAGATTCAAGACCCAGCACTGAAAGTTAGCGGAGACCACAAAATCAGATACCGCCGTTCGGAAGGTCTGTTCAACAACTACAAGGACTTCATCAGCACATACAACCAGAAGAAGAAAGATATGATATATGACATTCTCGACTATGCGCTCATATATCACGAGAACATCAATCCGGAGATTGCGAAAGGTGAAATCCCCGGAACTCCGGGAATTGAAAGGATCAATTTCCTCATATTCGTGCTGGAGTACACCACCATTGTTCCGTATGTCCTCTATCTTCTGAAGAACGTCACTGACACAGCAGAAAGGAATGCGATGTTCGGCTACATAGAATCGTACATCCTCCGCCGCCAGATTTGCAAGAGCGACAACAAGAACTTCAGCGACCTGTTCTCGGAGAACCTCATCCTCAATCAAATCACGACTCTCGAGTCTCTCAAGGACTATTTAGAGAACAAAGACGAAAACCAGGCGCTCGCACTTCCGCGTGACAGACAGATAGTGAGATGCTGCCACATTCAGTCATACCCCAACAAGAAATCGCTGGCCATCCTTTATCTTCTTGAGACTGCCGTCAGAGAGGGCAAGCCGCACGCCACCAGACTCTACCCCTTCGAGAGATACAGTCTCGAACATCTTATGCCGAAGAGCTGGGAAGAAAGCTGGCCGCTTTCCGATGATGTAACGGATGACCAACGTGATACTGCGGTCGGCTGCCTGGGCAATCTCGCAATGATTCCCGGCAAACTCAATTCATCCATAAGCAACGCCTCCTGGGATGTCAAGAAAAACGGGAAAGGCAAGAATCAGGGCATCACCTATTACGCATCCGACATTGAACTCCTCGCCGATGTCGTCTCCAGTCCTGTCTGGAACGAAGAAACAATATCGAAGAGAGCCGACTGGATAGCCCGTAAGGCAAATGAAGTATGGCCGTCATATCTGCCGGAAGAAGACGATTCCGATATTCCGGATGCTTCGGAAAGCGAGGTTCCCGGCATCGCAAGGAATATGAAGCAGGATTATACGCAGTTCTCCTTGAACGGCGCACACGCCACTTCCAAGAGCCAATTCGTCACTGATTTGGTTAGAGCCTATGTCCAGAAGCACCCTGACAAGACCTTCGCAGAATTGAAGGAAGTTTTCCATATCAGCCTCTGTTCGAAAGGCTACAAATTCATCGGACTCCTATGCTCAGAAGATGAATATGCCGCTTGGGACAACAAAAACAAAAGCAAGAGATATAGCATCAACAAGCCAGGTGGCACCATCACATCGGCTGACGGCATCTCTTTCTACGTCAACACCCAGTGGTCAATCAACGGAGTGGACGGCATCCTCAAGCTCGCAAAATCCGAGGGCTTCAAAGTTACAAGGCAGGAGCGCACCGCCTCCTCCCCGTCACCATCCCTTTTCGAGGAATAGCTGATGCTTGTCAAGAAAACGGAATGGCAGATGACTGACAGTATGGACTCTCGGCAGCAGCACTAATGTATGGCGTTTAAAATATCAATCTACTTAGAAACATGTTCGAGAACTTTAAGAAAATAAATATCAAAGGTGGTTGTTTTGAAACAGAAACAGAATTGGAAGTATTCAAAAAACACTCAATCAGTGTAGTTTATGGCCGTAATGGAAGCGGCAAGACAACCATTGCTCGTTCATTCATCGAATTACTAAAACCTGCAGAAGAAAGGAATCCGGATTTCACAGTTACATCAGACGCAATTATCCCGGATGACAAAAAGGGTTCTGTATTTGTTTTTAACGAAGATTTTATTCGTGACCAAGTGAAGGTGGAAAACGAAGGAATCAATACTATAGTAATGCTTGGAGAGCAAGTTGAGATAGATAATGTAATTACGGGTAAAAGGACATTACTTGAAAGAAAGAAAAGTGAATATACAGTTCTCAATGAAGAGAATACAAAGTATAATAGTTCCAAGGAAAGCATTTCTCCTCTCTTCTATCTTGAAAAGATAAAAGAATCCTTACGTGCTAAAGGGGGATGGGCAGATGTTGACCGTGATTTAAAAGGAAATACTGTAAAAAGCCACATTACCGATGACGTAATAAAAAAATTATTGGAACTTCCCGAGCCGGCGGAAACGTATGAAGAACTTAGAAATACTGTAACAAAAGATCTAAAACTGTATAAAGAGTCTGAGAATGCTCAAACGATATTATGGGTTAAGCCCATGACTATACTACCCAAAGAACTCCATTCACTAAATGAGTTTCTTCGAAAGCCCGTGGAAGCGCCTACGTTGAGCGATCGAGAAAAGCGGCTTCTAGACCTTTTAGCTGCACATCCTAATTACACTACAGAGCAGACAAAGATCTTGTTGAATGAGGATTGGCATTTTTGTCCGACTTGCCTGCGAGAAATCACAGCGCAAGACAGAGAAAATATATCAAAGACACTGACTGATATTTTGAATAAGGAAGCAGATGAGTATTCAACGGCACTACAGGATAAAATGACATTGTTTAATCCACTAGAAATTACCTTGCCAGTATTTGGTGGAAGCTTAAACGAAGCAGAGTTGAACCATGTTAAACTTGCTCAAGACAAAGTCAATGCTTTATTTGAAAAAATACGCGAAACAATCAATCAGAGAAAGGCGCATCTATATGATCCAATAATAAACCCATTTCTTGAAGATTTCCAAGATAACTATGATGCTGCTATTAAAGATTGGAATGATTCATTATGCGTATTGGAGCAATGTGTTGCACACTATAATGAATATGTGAATAAACGAAATAAACTGTATGGTCAAGTTCGGGATGGTAATTTCAATGTTGCTAGGAAGCAATTAGCTCCAATATTGGCCAGTTACAGTATGGCCATTGAAAATCGTAAAAAGAATCAAAAGGATCTTGAAACTAAGAAAAGCGAATGTGAATCACTGGAAGGCGAAATAAAGTCATTAATAGCACAGAAAGAACGAACAGATATTGCTTTGGAGTATATTAATAAAGAGCTGCAATATGTTTTCTTCAGTTGTAAAAAAATGAAGCTTGTCCCTGGTAATGGATACTACAAATTATTAGTGAATGGTAAAACAGTACGACCAGGAAAGATTAGCATCGGTGAACGTAATGCTCTTGGTTTATGCTATTTCTTTGCTAAGTTATTCGGAGGGAAGACAGAGACAGACAAATATGCCTCAGAGTACCTTATAGTAATAGATGATCCAGTTTCAAGTTTTGATTACGGGAATAGAGTAGGGGTAATGTCCTTGCTAAGATACCAGTTTAACAACATAAGATTGGCTAATGAGAATAGCAGAATTTTAGTAATGTCTCATGATTTGCACTCTGTTTTCGATCTTGTAAAAATACGTAACGAAGTCACAAATGGAAATGACAAAAGATTTATGGAACTCGTTAACTGCAAATTAGGAGTTCAAAAAGTGCAAAACGAATACAAAAAAATGATTGATCATGTGTATTCGTATGCCTGTGATTCGGGAGAAGTAGATCCAGATGAAACCTTGGAAATCAGCATCGGTAACATCATGCGCAGAATGTTGGAAGCCTTCTCTAGTTTTTGCTACAACGATTCTTTTGAGCCTATGCTTAGGAAGGAGGATTTATTGTCGCTTATTCCACGTGAAAAGCAGAGTTATTACAGTAGTTTCATGTATCGTCTCACGTTGAATACGGAGAGTCATATGGAGGAAAGCATGTATTCACTCAATAGTATAACTAGTCATTTTACAAGAGAGGAAAAAATCCAAACAGCAAAAAGTGTTTTGTTATTTTTGTATTACGTCAACAAACCACATCTTAGTGCATATCTTTCAGCAGATCAGATAAATCAAATTGAGGAGTGGCAAACTGAAGAAAAAGACTGGCTACTTATAGCGTCGGAACCCTCAGTTTAGCGTTATGGAAGATTTGTGATTATATTGTCAGATCATGTGCTTGTGAGAATCCTGCTGCAAATCAATAATAAGCTTAAATAGGACGAGGATGAAGAATTCCTGAATGCGATTATGGATCTGTTTGATGAATACATATATAGAGAAAACCGGATGGTTATGGATGCGGTTGAAAAAATGAATTAAATACTGACTCTATGAATATGACCAAAATATCAATCCGTTTCTTCGATGACCGGGAGGTCAGGGCCATTTGGG
>CAVHJF010000069.1:0-5027 GCA_963636275.1 Acutalibacteraceae bacterium
CCCCCGACCCTCTGCTTGTAAGGCAGACGCTCTGAACCAACTGAGCTATGCTCCCAAACAAAGCCCGTTATCGAAACGGGAATGCAAATATACAACTATTTTTCTTTAGTGCAAGCGATTTCCCCAATAAAATCCAGATATTTTACAGAATCACCTCAGGACGCATCATTTCTCAAGAGAACTACACTATAAACCGCCGTCAATCAGAAGTAGAGCGCGACATTTACAGTCATTCACAAAGTAAGAACTGATGTACTCCGGCAAGGCTTCAAGCCGAGAGCGACTTTTAGCGCCATACGCTTCTACGGATATGGGGTTTCCAATAGTCTCGGCCTAAAAATGGGACGTTATTTTGCACTGCTCCACTCGAGAGCACGGTCTATTATCCAGTCGGTAACTTCTGCCGTAGATTCCGGAAGAATTCCCTGTCCGCCGTAAACTATCTCTATCCCCTTCTTCTCCAATGATTTCTGTTTTTTGAGCATACCGATGCGTTCAGCCATATTCTTGACATTGGACGTAAGATACACTCCCTGCACGAGAATCCTGCTTTTCTTCTCTGCCGCATCCTCAAGGATATCCATCAGGTCATCAGCCATATGCATACCCATCGCAACCTGCTCGCCGTCAGTATATGAAATCTTGGAATTCTGCTTGATATAGTCGGCAGTGCGCTGAAGCAGAAAATCCCAGAAACCTTCCCTCTCAGGATCTCCGTGAGCCAGAATCACCACTGCTTCATTCTTCGGATCTTTCGACATCGACATAACCCTCTCGAACATAATCTTTTCCAGGATATCGGTAGTGTACATCGTAGGGCCCAGAACTATCTTCATATCCGTATGGACGAACTCTGTTCCCTCCTCCTTCAATTCTTCCTGAACATATTTCGTGAATTTCAATCCCAAGATATTGGGAAGATCCTCTTCAGAATGGCTTGACGGCGCGATGAACAAAGGCAATGCAAACACCGTATCCACACCTGCAGCCTCGCAATCTTTAATGACTGACGCGACACTCGGCTCCGTATATTCCATCATTGCAACACGCACATAGTCGAATGAATCAATGCCACGCTCCGCAAGTCTTGCCTTTACGGTTTCTTCCAAAGCCAAAACAGGCTTACGCCAACTTTCAAGAACGTGCCCGTGAGCAATCACGACGAGACCGGATTTAGCCTGCAGATTCATTGCCGCAAGCAACACAGATGTCAATACGAGTAAAAACTTTTTCATTCGCTTCTATAAATTGTTTTGAGATAAATTCTTTCTTACGTGGCCTTCAGGCCCTTTTTACATTAATGCGCGCCAAGAAACTACTCATATCATATTCTATAGGAACAAGTTCCTAAAACGCGACGCGAATTTAGCTGAAAGAGACCAACAGACCAATACCAACATATTGGTATCTTAAGCCGCCTGTTACCCCTCATTAGCAAAGCCATCTGAATCCGAATGGTACGGATTCGCACGCAGCCCTAAACTACAACAAGCAGAGACAAGAAAAATCGCAAAATCAAGGATATCATCCAATATTTATCAGAAAACTGTTGGAATTTATCTCCGGACTCACTAAATTGGCAAAGGAAAACGGAAAAAATTTGTTCAAATCTAGCACATACTCTTGGTGGTGGCGCTCTTACTTCTTAAAAAAGTCGTAGGAGGCTGAAGCCGTTGTATTGATTTGACACATAGCAATACCTTAAGGCCCTGCCGCATCTGCGACAGGGCTTTTTCCATTTTTGCATCATCATTCCCCGTACATTCAAACAGCAAATAAAGTTTAACAATCAAAATCATATCATTATGGAAAAGAAAATTCCTTACAAGATTTATCTGGCAGAAAACGAAATTCCCCAGGCTTGGTACAACGTGAGAGCCGATATGAAGAACAAGCCGGCCCCGCTTCTTAACCCGGGGACGCTACAGCCGATGAGAGTTGACGATTTAAGCGGAGTTTTCTGCGAAGAATTATGCCGACAGGAACTGGACAACGACACCGCCTGGTTTCCTATTCCTGAGGAAGTCAGAGATTTCTACAAGATGTATCGTCCGTCGCCGGTCATCAGAGCCTATTTTCTGGAAAAAGCATTGGGAACTCCGGCGAAAATATACTACAAGTTTGAGGGGAACAACACCTCCGGAAGCCACAAACTGAATTCCGCAATCGCTCAGGCATATTATGCCAAGAAGCAAGGGCTCAAAGGCGTGACCACGGAGACGGGCGCAGGGCAATGGGGCACAGCTCTGAGTATGGCGTGCGCTTATTTCGGCCTTGACTGTCACGTATTTATGGTCAAATGCTCTTACGAACAGAAGCCGTTCAGGCGCGAAGTTATGCGCACATACGGCGCCGATGTCACCCCGTCGCCAAGCAACAAGACCGAGGTTGGACGCAGAATCTTGGCAGAACATCCGGGCACGACCGGAAGCCTTGGATGTGCAATCTCAGAGGCTGTCGAGACCGCTACCGCAAACGAGGGATACAGATACGTATTAGGCTCCGTGCTCAATCAAGTACTTCTGCATCAATCCATTATAGGACTTGAAGCCAAAGCCGCGCTTGACAAGTATGACATCACTCCGGATATCATCATCGGATGTGCAGGAGGAGGCTCCAATCTCGGCGGTCTCATCAGTCCTTTCGTGGGAGAAATGCTGAGGGGCGAGAAAAATTACCGGATTATTGCTGTCGAGCCTGCCTCCTGTCCAAGTTTCACTCGAGGAAAATACGCTTATGATTTCTGCGACACCGGGGCGATATGCCCGCTCTCCAAGATGTACACACTTGGAAGTCAATTCATTCCATCAGCTAATCACGCCGGAGGTCTGCGTTACCACGGAATGAGCAGCATCCTGTCGCAGCTCTATGCTGACGGCTATATGGAGGCTAAATCCGTAGAACAGACTTCAGTATTCCAGGCCGCTGAGTTTTTCGCAAGGACTGAAGGCACTCTCCCTGCGCCGGAAAGCAGCCACGCCATCAGGGCGGCAATCGATGAGGCCCTGAAATGCAAGGAAACCGGAGAAGAGAAGACCATATTGTTCGGATTGACAGGCACAGGATATTTTGACCTGAAAGCATACGAACAATTCAATGACGGCACTATGACCGACATCATTCCGACCGACAGCCAAATCGCGGAAAGCCTCAGTCATCTGCCTGAAGTATAGTATTTCCCACAAGTACCGGAAGCCGGCCGAAAACGGTTTCCGGTATTTTATAAATACACGAGAGCATCATTTCTAAAAATTTTAGTTATATTGCGCGCTTCGCATTAAGAATGCTGTTTTGAAAATGGCCGGAAAGGCCGTGTCAGGAACGAGAGGAATTATTTCAAAGCAGCTCAAAAACGAACTTAGAAACTGTTTTAGAACACGAATGAAGAAAGCGTCAATGAAACGGATAGGCATCTCTCTGATACCTATCACTGTACTTATCATCCTGCTGGCATTGAATATAAGCATTTTCGGAAGCGATGCAATACTTGGCGCGAGTCAGGTCTCATTGCTTGTCGCCGCAGGAGTTTGTGTGTGGCTGTCTATGTGGCTGTTCAAGAAGCCGTGGCAAGACTTTGAAGACGCCATCCGCAGCAACATAGGCGATGTAACCACCGCCATTGTCATATTGTTCCTCATTGGAGGCATCTCCGGAACCTGGACTATGAGCGGCACAGTTCCCTCCCTCATCTGCTATGGCGTAAAAATCATTTCTCCCAAGATATTCCTGCTCACTGCTTGCGCCATCTGCGCATTCATCTCGGTTATGATAGGCAGTTCCTGGACGACGATCGCAACTATAGGGGTAGCGCTTATGGGTATCGGTAAGGCGCAGGGATTCAATGAGGGAATGATAGCCGGAGCCATCATCTCAGGCGCATATTTCGGGGACAAGATTTCACCGCTTTCCGACACTACTGTGATGGCCTCGTCATTATCGGGTACACCGCTTTTCAAGCACATCAAATACCTGATGATCACGACAGTACCTTCATTCGTACTGACACTTGCCATATTCCTCATATTAGGATTTCTCCACTCCGGAAACGACTCATCGCAGATATCCGTATATACGGAAACATTGTCTTCAAAATTCAACATTTCACCGTGGACTCTTGTAGTTCCGGTCCTGACCGGCATAATGATAGCTAGGAAAATGCCTGCACTCATCGTTCTCGGCCTGTCAACCCTGCTTGCGGCCGTGTCAGCGATAATACTTCAGCCGCACATTATCTGCGAAATCGGGAACGAGACACTCTCCGGGTTCGGGATTCTCGGCGAGACAAATAATGCAAAAATTCTGTTCACAGGAATCGTGAAGACGATATATGACTCCGTCTCCGTTGACACAGGCATAGAGGAAGTAAACAAACTGGTATCTTCAAGAGGAATGTTGGGAATGCTCAACACGGTATATCTGATTATCTGCGCAATGTGCTTCGGAGGATGTATGAAAGCCAGCGGAATGTTGCGCCATCTCGCGTCACTGATATTGCCGATGACCAAGACCAGAACCGGGCTTGTAACCTCAACGGTAACTACAGGAGTAGTCCTCAACGGCGTCATCTCTGACCAATATCTTTCAATAATCCTGACATCGAACATCTACAAGGACATTTACGCGAAACGCGGATACGAAAGCAGACTGCTAGGCCGTTCCGTGGAGGATTCTTCCACCGTCACCTCTCCCCTTTTCCCGTGGAGCAGTTGCGGAATGACCCAGGCTACCATTCTCAGCGTGCCTACAATAACATATCTGCCATTCTGCTTCTTCAATATCATCAGTCCGCTTATGAGTATACTGATGGCCATCATCGGCTTCAAAATCTTCAGAACAAGACAAGAGGGAGAAGCTGTTTCAGAATAGCCCACCGTCCAGCGTTTCATAATATCAGTTTCGGCATCTTCTCAGATATACATAAAATCATTAGTGTCCGGAGAAAATTTCTCCAATATGGTTTAACATTTTATAATTAAGTAAGTTACAAAGACAAAATTATTTTTCGATTAGAACTCGTAAGTTTGCGT
>CAVHJF010000070.1:0-4192 GCA_963636275.1 Acutalibacteraceae bacterium
AATAGCGAAGATTTTAGAGAGCAGAATTTAATCTAACAGGAAAATGGACATTCAACCAAACAATCAACCCGACAACACCGATGCAGTCCTTGAACTGGCATCTGAGGCTGGACACGTTCTGCTTCAAAACGGAGCGGAAATTTCAAGGGTTGAAGACACAATGTCAAGGATTTCAAGCCATTACGGCGTCCAATCCGGCAATTTCTTCGTCCTGAGCAACGGAATCTTCACGACTGACGCTCCCGGCCACTATGCAAAGGTTGAATTCATACCCATCAGGGCGATACAATTATCCAAAGTTGTAGAAATCAACAGATTAAGCTACGATATAGCCGCAGGCAAATATTCTCTTGAAGAAGCCGCTCAAGTTCTTGACAAAATAAAATCAGACAAGGGAAAGCCCGCCTGGGAACTGATTCTTGGTTCGGCATTCGGAGCCGCCGGGTTCTGCGCCGTATTCGGTGGCGGATTCATTGACTGCCTATCCGATTTCTTTATCGGATCACTATTGTATGTATTCTGCCTGTTCGTAAGCGAAAAATATATGAGCAAAATCGTCGGAGGCATCTGCAACGCTCTTTTCGCCACGCTTTTGTGCATATTATCCTACAAGTTGGGATTCGGATACAGCCTCAGCAACCTCATCATCGGTGCAGTGATGCCGCTTATACCCGGAGTCCCTTTCGTGAACGGAGTACGCGACCTGGTGAATTCGGATTACATCGCAGGACTCACCAGACTCACCGACGCTATGCTCGGATTTTTCTGCATCGCCATCGGCGTAAGTATATCATTCCTGCTCGACGGATGGGTGTCCGGAGGAATCATCTATCTCAACGGTATGACTGTACATCCGGACACATTCGGATTGGGATGGCAATCGTTGGCCGCCTTTGTGGGCACATCCGCTTTCGCAATCCTGTTCGGCTCTCCCCGCAAGGAGTATTTCGCAGCCGGAATAATCGGGGCAATCGGCTGGGCGGCATATCTGATACTTGCACGCCAGGGTTTTGCCAACGTTTTTGCCGGAATCATACTTGCGACAGCACTCGTATGCGTATTGTCAAGGATTGTAGCGGTATGGCACAAATGCCCGAGCACAGTTTTTCTGCTTTGCGGAATTTTCCCGCTGGTGCCTGGGGCAGGAGTATTCTGGTTCACGTATTATCTCGTATCCAGCCAATATCAACTGTCGGCATTCACCGGCATAAACGCAATGAAAGCAGCAATCGCGATCGTTCTTGGAATCGTGTTCGCTATGGAACTGCCGCAGAGACTGTTCTCCAGAATGAAAATCACCTCTCTCAAAAAGAGGTAGAAGCACCCTATCCTATAAAGTATCTCATCAGAGATGTTTGAGGGATTTCCTTGTCTGATACCGGAACAAAATAATGCAGGAAACGCATCAGACGGTTCGCTTCGCTGTATTCAGGACAGTTTTTAGGAACCATCGCGAGAATGCGTTCAGCGTGGCTGCGCAACACCGCGAATTCCAGCAGATATGCGGAATTGAACAGCACATCAGCCTCTTCCTGGAACGGATATATCCATTTCACCTCAGCCCTGCGGACATTTCTCCAGTTTGAAATAGTTTCCCGCGGAGAGAACGCGCCTTTCTTGAAATCACGCACGATACGGCGCAACAGTCTGTTGTCACTTGTCGGGATACAGTTATGCTCATCCAGAGAGATGCTGGTGATTGTATTGATGAATATCTTGAACTTCATCTGCTCCGGAATGCCTTGAAGCAGAGCCGGATTCAATGCGTGCAAGCCCTCGATGAGAAGCACTGTCCCCTCTTCAAGTTTGAGTTTCTTTCCTTTATATTCCCTTATGCCGGTCACGAAATTGTATTCCGGAAATTCGACCGTCTCTCCCCCGATCAGCCGCATAACATCTCTCTGAAGAAGTTCGTGGTCCACGGTATCGAAGTTGTCGAAATCGTACGAGCCGTCAGGAAGTTTCGGCGTATCAAGCCTGTTTACAAAATAATCATCAGTTGAGAATGATATCGGCTTCAATCCACAGGTAAGCAGCTGAACACTAAGCCTTTTGCAGAATGTGCTTTTTCCGCTGCTCGTCGGTCCTGTAATTAGAACTATGCTTGCATTGTGACCTGACCGGTATCTTTTCGCAATTTCTTCCGCGATCTGGACGATTTTCTTTTCCTGCAGAGCCTCCGCAACCTGAATCAAATCGGAAGCGTCACCTTCAATGCACGCTTTGTTGACATCTCCGACATTTGAAAGCCGCATTATCCTGTTCCATTCATCTGCTTCAGCAAACACCTCGAAAGTCTTAGGTTGCTCAAAGAACGGGGCCAACTGCGGTGGATTATGCCTGTCCGGAATCCGCAGGAGCGCGCCTGAGCGATAAGCCTTGAGGTCCCACACTTTCAGATAGCTTGTGCGCGGCAACATCACACCGCAATAATAATCAGCGGTAGAGCCAAGAGTATAATAATTGACATAGACGTCTCCGCAAGTCTCCAGAAGTTTCACAACGTCACAGTCTCCGAGTTCCCTGAATAATTCGATAGCCTCGGAGGTCTGCACTTCGTGACGCTTGAACGACAGGTTCTCCTCGACAATCTCCAGCATCCTTTTCTTGATATTCTCCACATCGATAGCAGAAAGCGGATTGCCGTCACGTTTGTCTATATTCACAAAGAAGCCTTTAGATATAGGCCTGAGCATCACAACTTTGCACTTTGGAAACAGGTCTCTGGCGGCTTTATACAGAAGGAAGCACAAAGAGCGGCTGTACACATTGCGGCCGATATATGTGCGGTAGTCCAGAAATTCCACGTCACGGCTGTTATATACTCTGAATTTAAGTCCCTGCGGCACGTTGTTGACACTTGCGCAGAGGATATCGTATGGTTTCTCGAAATCGAATTCGTCAATCATATCCAGGAGTCTGGTTCCTTCTGTAAATTCTTTGTACGTTCCAGTGTTCTTGCAGAAAATCTTGACCATCTTTGAAGTGTTTTGGTTTTGACGGCACAAATATAGAAATTTTTAACAGTTCTTCGCGAGAGGATTTCTAAACGAGAAAAAATGTGGTAACTTTACGGAAATAAAACTATGATATGAGCCAAGTGCACGTAATAGACCATCCGATGATTCAGCATAAGCTGTCAATTATGAGGAAAAAGGAAACCGGTTCAAAGGATTTCCGCGAATTGCTTAAAGAGATTTCCCTTCTTATGGGATATGAAATCACCAGAGATCTCCCGTTGGATACAATCGAAATCGAGACCCCTATCTGCAAGACCTCAGCCAAAGTCGTTTCAGGAAGAAAACTTGCGATTGTACCTATCCTCAGGGCAGGAATGGGAATGGTTGACGGTCTTCAGACTCTCGTACCGGTCGCAAAGGTCGGTCACATCGGTCTTTACCGCAACGAAGAGACTCACACTCCTGTGGTTTATTATTGCAAACTTCCTGAGGATATCAACAAGCGCCTCGTTATTGTTACTGACCCGATGCTGGCTACCGGAGGAAGTGCCTGCGACGCATTGACGATGCTGAAAGAGCGCGGATGCAACAATATCCGTCTTATGTGCCTTGTTTCCGCACCTGAAGGGATTGCACGTGTGCAGAAAGAACATCCTGACGTTGACATTTATGTCGCTGCAGTGGATGACCATCTGAACAAAGACGCATATATCGTACCTGGTCTCGGCGATGCCGGCGACAGGATTTTCGGAACGAAGTAAGACAATCCGTTCACGGACAAATTATAATTCTGCAAGCAACTTTTGCCGATTGAGGCGAATCTGCTTGCGGATTTTTGTTGAGCTATTGACAATATGAAGGCTATCTTGACAATCGGACTGCTGATTGTATCCAATGTTTTTATGACTTTCGCCTGGTATGGGCATCTCAAGTTGCAGGAAATGAAGATTTCCACGGGCTGGCCGGTATTTCTCATCATTTTGTTTTCTTGGGGACTGGCATTCTTCGAATATTGCGCCCAGGTGCCTGCCAACAGGATCGGGTTCAATGAGAACGGCGGTCCTTTCAACATTATGCAGTTGAAGGTTATCCAGGAGGCTATTTCTCTGACAATCTTCACGATACTGGTAACTGTCCTGTTCAAAGGGCAGCCGCTGCAGTGGAATCATTTCGCTGCTTTTGCCTGCTTAATACTGGCTGTTTTCTTCGTTTTTGTCAAATAAGCTACTATC
>CAVHJF010000071.1:0-3454 GCA_963636275.1 Acutalibacteraceae bacterium
AGTCAAGCTGCTGGAGGTTTGAGCTGTTGTAGATGAAGTACCTGGCTTTCTTGCCGTAATGTTCCATAAAGTGGTCTTCGAGCATCTTGAAACTCTTGTTCACACCTTCGCGGATTGCTATGCTCGGCACCACGACTATGAACTTGCTCCAGCCGTATCGTTTGTTCAGCTCGAACATCGTCTTGATATAGACGTATGTCTTTCCGGTACCGGTCTCCATCTCGATGTCAAGTCCTACACGGCCGAGATCGTGGGAAAGGGCTTTGGATTCCGGGATGTCCTGACGGCTTTGGATGTCCTTGATCTTGTCGAAGAGCTGCGTATCAGTCAGTTCTATATCAGAGTTCCTGTATCCGGAATATTCTTCCTCAAAAGTAATATTGTTTTGAGCTTTCTTCCCCAAATCCCTTCGGTATAGGGAATTGTCCCGTGACGGCTGTCCCGTGAAAACGCTTACAGTGTTTTCTACGGCATCCGTCTGGTACTGTTGTATTTTGAAATTAAATTTCATCGATTACAGGATTTTACGGATGGTGTCTTTGCTATAAGCGTTGAAGATTTGCTCGAAATTGTCAGCCACATTGTCGGAGCTGAGGGATGCGTCGCGCATCACAAAGTAGTATGGCTTCTGCTTGGCTACTTCGGTAATAACGGCTTCGTTTACATCGGTGTCGAAGCAGGCGAGAAGGTAGCCGTCGTTGACGTTGAAGACTTCCTTGCCGGCAATGGTTTTCCTTTCAATCTTGGCAGAAAGAGGCAGGTTGCATTCAGGCATTACTTGGAAGAGAAGGTCTTCGGAGCTGCGGTCG
This sequence comes from Acutalibacteraceae bacterium, assembly GCA_963636275.1. Taxonomy (GTDB): domain Bacteria; phylum Bacteroidota; class Bacteroidia; order Bacteroidales; family UBA932; genus Cryptobacteroides. The sequence goes on from CAVHJF010000071.1 coordinate 810, forward strand.
GGCTTGACGTTATCCTCGAAGAGGGTTGCTTCGGATGAGTCCTCGGGCTTGTAATAGACATCCTGCATGTTGGAGGTGTCAAGTTTCAGGACGCGGAAGCCGGTGTCGAGTTTTATTTCCTTTTGAAATATGTTGGTCTCAGAGAATTGTTCATTATTATTTAGGATTTTATCACCAGCTCGCCTGATTCGTTCTATGGCTATGTCGCAGATTGTATGGTATCCTGCTTCTCCAGCTTCGCTATCTGTGTCAATAGGCTCCGGAAGCTGCACCAATATAAATTTTCTTTTACCTTGATCTTCTGAATTTAATTGCATAACTGCATCTGCTGTAGTCGCAGAGCCAGAGAAGAAATCTAGAATAATAGAATCTTTATCGGCCCCAACACTACACAGATACTTTAACATTTTCGAATTCTTCGGGAAATCAAAATATCTATGTCCGTCAAATAATTCTTTAAGCTCAGAAGTACCGACAACATAGTTTAGAATATTCTTTGGAGGATTGTATCCACTTTGCTTAAAACACACATTGTATCCATTTCTTGTTTTGCAAATAACAATCTCGTTTTTCCTCTCTTTAAACGAATCCAACCCCCATCTCCATCGGTTTAATTTCCCATTACGGTATCCAGGCCTTAGAGGTATATAACCTTTCTGCGTTAGCGAAATGTCATCTGTATAAACCTTTTTTTCATCATTAGTTTGAATTAGGGACTTATCGTAATCAACTTTTGGGATGATATCTTTCGTTGTGGGATTAAAATATATTGTATATCCCATATCTGGACGTGTGATAAATGGGCTCGGAGAATCGTTTAAATTACGAAGGCTCTCATCTGCCTTATCAACTTTGTTAGGGAAGCATGAATTATAATTACGCGCATAAACGAAACAGCTTTCTGTGTTTTTCTGAATTTTAACTCCTTCTCCATTTTGGCTTGCGCCGGTTATATTAATCATTTCCACGATGAAATTAGTCGCGCCAAAAACCTCATCGCACATTTTGCGAAGATTTGATCCTTCTACATCATCAATACTTATGAAAATGATACCATCATCTGATAACAGTTCCCTGGCGACTTTGAGTCTTGGATATATCATATTCAACCAGTCGGTGTGAAACCGTCCATTACTCTCTGAGTTGACGCTATAGCGGTCAAGAACCATATTGCCGTCAGCATCGAACATTCCACTCTTATCCTTGAACTCGCTGGACGACTGAGAGAAGTCATCTTCATAAACGAAATCATTCCCAGTATTATAGGGCGGGTCAATATAAATCATCTTAACCTTGCCAAGGTAGTTCTCGCGGAGGAGCTTTAACACTTCCAGATTGTCTCCCTCGATGTAGAGGTTCTCTGTATTATCAAAATCCACACTGCTCTCGCGGTCAGGGCGGAGAGTCATATTGCTCGGAGTGTTGGCAAGACGCATCGCTTCCCGCTTACCCGGCCAGGTGAACTGATAGCGTTCCTGGTTGCCTTCAACAATCTCTTTTGACAGCTCCTGCTTGAGCTTATCGAAATCGATTGCAATTTCCGGTTTCCCATTCTCATCCAGACGTTCTGTCAGACAGTTAGGAAACAACTGTCCAATCTTCTCGATGTTGGCATTCGCAACGTCCTGAGTATGCATATTAAGCTTCTCCATATGTATGATGTATTTTATTGTTTCAATTTCTTTATCTGTTCGAACATTTCCAGCCGTTTTCTCGGTTGCTTCTCAGCTCTGGCCTTCTTCTCAAGGTCTTCAATCTGTTTCTTGAGACTTGCTTCAGCATTGTTCTTTTCAATCTGCTGGTCCAGCGTGCTGCCTTCTTCTATGACTATATCTCCAATGTCTGTAATCAGACTTTCCCAAATCTTGTCAAGGTTCAGACCTTTGAGCTCTATCTTATAATCGTCAGCCTTTGCCCAAACTCCGGCAATCAGTTTGCCGTGGTATATAGCCAGCTGCATCTTTCCATCATAGTTCAGTGCGAAGACTATGTTCTGAGGAATCAGCTTGCTGAGCAGAAGAATGTTCCTCGGGTCATAGTTAGGCCTTTTCAGTATGACCTCAACGACATAGATGCATTCAACAGCATCTCCTTTCTGCAGGGCAGGTATCGTAGTCGTAGAGATGGCATTGACGATGGTCATCTTGCTCACATCGGCATCAAACCGGTCACGTTGCTCCGGCTTCAAATCGAATTTGGCATAAATTGCCTTCTTCGGAAGCTGCTTGCTGATTTCTGTCGATGCCGGGAGTCCTAACATTTCTTTTCGGTTTATCTGATGACCAGAAAATCTATCAATTCGAAGTCCTCCAGTCCGGTTATCTCTTTTGTGAAGAGTTCAGCCTGGGAGCCGTCGAGGAAGCTGTCAAGGTCGGATTGGTCCTTGACGCTGATGATGCTGTTGATGGCATCACCAAGAAGCTTGGAGTAATGGTCCATCTTGAAGCCGTTCCTGGTCTCCTTGTTGAACTCTTTGCAGAGGGTAGCCTGCGGATGGCTCTTGCCTCGGCAGAGGCTGCGGAAGTTGTCGAGAAGTTCCTTGGGGGCAAGGTGGTTTATCAAGACCTGACCGTCATTGTCGATATAGACTAGATAGAAGGGATGAAGCCGGTTCTTCTTGTCGATGTTCACACCGCTTTCACGGT
>CAVHJF010000072.1:0-3388 GCA_963636275.1 Acutalibacteraceae bacterium
GGGAGAATACTACCCGAAGCATGAGGGTGGAGATTGTTCCCATGACGGCTCTGCCGCCCGACCTTGCAGCCGACATCGAAGCCCCATGCTACCTTTGCCTCTGAAAACGGGAACGGCTGCTCCGGCTGTTGCAAATGGAAATCAGCCCCGCTTCATTTCCCTACCGGGTTGATGACGGATGAAAATCCGATGAATTGATAAATTAGGTATATAAACATCTGTATATTAGCGGTATATATGCTCATCAACTTCTCATCAAAATACTCACCGTAACTACTCAGATGCCCCTGACCTGGCTATAAACTGAGGGAGACGCGAGGCTTTCGCCACCCTTGTGTAAAATATTTCAAAATTTTTCATCATACCGCAAAGCAAGCATTCAACCCACTGAAAATTAGCCCATTGCAGCCTATTACGAGCTCGCTATGGCTGTCGAAAAGTTTTTTGTTCGTCCCTCCGAATAGACGGGTGCAAAGTTTGCCTAAAGGCACGTAAATGGCCTTTAATCCATTGATACACAATTTATTGAATTTGTATATGCGATTTTCTTTTTCTATCTTTGTGGTATGGAAAAGGACTTCAATACCGGGCTTCGTAAGAGCATTGAATCGGACAGGATAAAGCTCACCCGCAGGCGCAAACAGCTTCTCCGCGAGATGGGTTATTCCGAGGATCTCGAATCTACGGAACTCGCCGAAAAGCTTCACGAGCAGACTCTCGCCAACGATGCCCTGAATCGCAGCATTGTCCATTATGAAGGGGAGATTGCCAAACTCAAATCCCGCATCACGGAACTTGAGACCGGAAAGAAGCCCATCGTCAAGACCAGCGCGAACAGCAGCGTGCCTCCTTCCAAGAATCCCATCGGAGTTCCTCACACGCAGTCCCTGCGCAAGCCGTCCGGAAAATCGACCGGAGGGCAGAAGGGACATCCGGGAAGCACGAGGCTTCAGTCTGAGAATGTCACCTATACGGAGCGCTGGTTCCCTGCGACCGTCTGTCCGGAATGCGGAAAGCCTCTGGATATGGACTCCGCCACGGTGTGCGCGGCGAGGCAGGTGGTTGATATTCCGCTTCCCATTGCAGCCGAGGTCATCGAGCATCTCCAGATGCGGGTCAAATGCACCTGCGGCCACTGCTGCAAGGGACAGTTCCCCGAGACAGTCAATGCTCCCACGTCCTTCGGGCCTAACATCACAGCGCTCGTGTCTTATCTGAGCACCTATCAGAACGTCCCATTCAAGAGGCTCACGCATCTTCTCGAGACCATATTCGGACTTCATATCAGCGAAGGTTCCGTATCCAATATGCTGAACTCCATGAGGAAACTTTCCAAGACCCCGTACGAGATGATCCGCAAGAAGGTCGCAAACGGAAAAGTCGCCGGAGCGGACGAGACCGGAGTCAACGTCAGCGGCAAGAACAACTGGCTCTGGGCGTTCCAGAACGCCGTGGCGACATACCTCGCGTTTGACGGCAGCAGAGGGCACAGCGTCATCAACGACAACTTCACTCCGGCGGAGCTCGGCGGCAAGGCGTGGGTGACGGACAGGTGGCCGGCCTACTTTATGGCGGATGTCGGGATGGAGGACCACCAGATATGCATCGCCCATCTGCTGAGGAACCTCACCTACACGATGCAGGCCTTCCCCGATGACGCATGGAGCCTCGACATGATGGACCTTCTGCGAGACTCCGTCCACAGCAGGAATCAGGGAGACATCGGGCAGGACGTGAGGACGAAGATGGAGAAGAGACTCGACGAGCTGCTCTCCCGACCTCCGGTCTACACGAAGGAGGGAGGTGCCGACACCGAACTTGACAAACTCAAGAAGAGCATCGCAAAGCACAGGAACCACGTCTTCACCTTCCTGACCAATCCCGAGATCCCGCCGACGAACAACGATAGCGAGAAGGCTCTCCGCCCCGCCAAGACCAAGCTTAAGGTCAGCGGATGCTTCCGCACCGAGACCGGCGTCGAGAACTACGCCACCGTCGCCTCCGTCATACAGACGGCGGTCAAGAACGGGCAGAACCCCTTCGAGGTCCTTCGGGTCATTGCGACCCTTGCCGGAGCGTAGTATCATCATTCGAGACATCTTTATACTGAGGTTATAGTAGCTTGGCTATGGCTGGGGCACCTGAGTAGTTACCAGAATCCCTATATAAAAGAAAGCGGGTCTCATCCGACAAAGAATGAGACCCGACTTAGCACATTTTTAAGTGCATGGTATAGCGACAAAGTCTATACGGGCACTATCTGCGTGCAAATTTACGATTAATTTTTAATACTGCAATATGCCTGCCGTTTTTTTCAAGACGGATTCAAGCTCTTTATTGCAACTGTAAAGTTGTGTCAGTGCCTTTCCTATACTCTCTTTCATCTCTTCAAGCCTATTCTCTGAAATCGTTCCTAAAACGAACTCAACGACTTTCAAAGCACCACAAAGGTTATTACCATTCACTCTTGCAAGCGTCCCGGCGGGGCCATTCTTGATGCTTATCGGAAGTCTTAAGTCAAACAAGATGCCACCATGGGCGCAAGTGTTTCTCAATGTGCGTATTGTCTTTATATAATTCTCAAATATGGCGGTCTGGTTTACTCCAAAATGGCGGCTTATATCCAACTTGTCGGAGATAGAGGACAGATTGGCATAAAGATTCTCGATGTTGCCGAATGTCATATATTCAATAGTCTTCCAGGCTGGAGCATACTTGTCATTGATATACTTTTTATGGTGGCGCTTGATTACCGGCTTCTTTCTTATGCTTTCATAAACTGAATCAAAATCTCTGATGAAGTCAACTTTCACCACATTGGGATCAATGAACCATACAGGCGAATCTTTGTACTTGTTGGATAATGTGTAAGTGATATATGTCCGTAACGAGACCTCAATCCTGCTGATATACCGGTTGAGTATGTTTCTTAAGTCAAAATCGAAGTAATACAATGCCACCGCATCGCTCAATTTTGTCCCGGCAATCACCTCATGAGTGCGGTTGTTGTACTTCGGATATGTCTTCTCGAACGGAAATAAATAAGAGCAAAGCCTAAAATATCCTATGTCAAGGAGGCATTCTTTCGCCTTCTCTTCACAAGCTATCTCAACTCCTCGGCTGCGAAGAAGTTCCACTTGTTCCTCCAATGTTGTCGCCTTCTTTGTCATAAGTCAATAAATTATGCGAAGATACACATTTTCTAATGAATTGCATTGAAATGTCACCACACCTCCAGGTCGAAGTCCTCGATCAGCGCGAGGATTTCCGGGTGGTGTTCGGGGCTGAAGTACTTGGCGACCTTTTGGAATGTGCGGTTGAGGATCGTGGAGACGGCGGGTCTCGGCTCCAGCTTCCACTTCACAAGCCAGTCGGCGATGTCGATGTG
>CAVHJF010000073.1:0-3235 GCA_963636275.1 Acutalibacteraceae bacterium
AGTCAAGCTGCTGGAGGTTTGAGCTGTTGTAGATGAAGTACCTGGCTTTCTTGCCATAATGTTCCATAAAGTGGTCCTCGAGCATCTTGAAGCTCTTGTTCACACCTTCACGGATGGCTATGCTCGGCACCACGACTATGAACTTGCTCCAGCCGTAACGTTTGTTCAGCTCGAACATAGTCTTGATATAGACGTAGGTTTTTCCGGTACCGGTCTCCATCTCGATGTCGAGTCCTACACGGCCGAGATCGTGGGAAAGGGCTTTGGATTCCGGAATGTCCTGGCGGCTTTGAGTTTCCTTGATTTTGGCAAGGATATCTTCATCGGAGAGTTCTATGTCGGCGTTACGGTATCCGGCATAGTCGTCTTCATAAACGATGGTCGAAGTCGCACGTTTCCCAAGGTCCCTACGGTACAGGAAATTGTCCCGTGACGGCTGTCCCGTGAAAACGCTTACAGTGTTTTCTACGGCATCCGTCTGATACTGTTGTATTTTGAAATTGAATTTCATCTCGTTAATTCTTCTTTCTATCATAAGAATCCCATAGGAAGTTAGTAAGGGTAATGCTGCTTCCTATAGCAAGTTTTGCGTGCCTTTCTTGAAGCCCCTTGAATGAAGCACTTTTCCCATGACCACTACCATAATTATTACGTAGTGAAGCAATATTGCTTGCTATGGCTTTAAGGTTGCCGAGAATAGCCTTCATTGCTTTGGCATCTTGCAAATTATCTGGTATGTCATCCGGGACGATATGTAAGAATTTACAGGTTTCGTCAACCAGCTTGTTAACGTCCCAACTCTTACTGCCATCAATCCCGTTATCCTCAAGTATAGTTTTACAGCAGCTTTCAATCAACTCTTTTGCCTTTCCTATTGCCTCTGTTGGGTTTTCATTTTGCATTCGCAACATCAGGTCTATCTGACTTGAGATATAATCACTTGAAAAACGGCTTCGCAAATCTGACACTCCATATGTATTAAGGATTCCTGCCGATTTAATCTTTTCTATGACCGGCTTACATTTCTTATATAAACCAGCATAGTCACTGTTGCTATTAATCTCCGATTCGAAATTAAATTCATAGTGGTCGAATAAATCGACAAGGAGCCTTAGAATATCCTGTTCTTCTGCATCATTAAGGAAACGATATAATGATTGGCCCTTGGATACTCCATATTTCTCACATAATGCTACGCCAACACTATCTCTTGTAAAATCATTAAATGTCGGCGTTGAAAAATCAAGCACATAACCTCCTCTGTTAAAAAGGTTATAGAATGCTTCTTTTTCTATCTTGGTCAATAATGCCATTTCTTTATAAGATCTTTCTTGTCGTTTCCTTACTGTAAGCATTGAAGATCTGCTCGAAGTTGTCGGCCACGTTGTCGGAGCTGAGGGATGCGTCGCGCATCACGAAGTAGTATGGCTTCTGCTTGGCTACTTCGGTAATAACGGCTTCGTTTACATCGGTGTCGAAGCAGGCGAGAAGGTAGCCGTCGTTGACGTTGAAGACTTCCTTGCCAGCAATGGTTTTCTTCTCAATCTTGGCGGAAAGAGGAAGGTTGCATTCCAGCATTACTTGGAAGAGAAGGTCCTCGGAGCTGCGGTCCGGTTTGACGTTGTCCTCAAAAAGGGTCGCTTCGGAAGAGTCCTCGGGCTTGTAATACACATCCTGCATGTTGGAGGTATCAAGTTTGAGGACGCGGAAGCCGGTGTCAAGGGGCTTCTGCTCGGTGCCTTGGCTAAACAAATCCCCATCGGATTTCTTTGAGGCCAGCTCTTCTTTAATCTTCTTTCCAGCGCGGCGGATGCGTTCTTTACCGATTTCACAAATGGTTTTGTAGCCGGCTTTGTAGGCTTCACTCTTTTCATCGGTCTTTTCCGGAATCTGAACAAGAATAAATTTTCGGCGGTATCCGTCCTCTGAATTCATCATTACCACTGCCTGAGCGGTCGTGGCGGAACCCGAAAAGAAATCAAGGACAATATCTGATTTCTTAACATTTCCTATTAATGCTAGTCGTTGTATGAATTCAATAGGTTTCGGTGTGTCGAAAACTTTTTCAGGTATTAGAGATTTTAGATCAATTTGCGCTTTTTTATTTCCTTCGATGTCTGTCCAAAGGTTGGACGGACGTTTAGTCCTTCCTTCCAAATAAAATTTATAGTAGACTTTATAACCATCATCTGTGTGTTTGAAATAAATCTCATTATTCTCCAACATCTTCAAATATGTCTCTTCCCCAACTCTCCATCTACTTTCATAACCAGAGGGCCCTATCGGAAAAACAATCGATCCGTCTGGGGCTTTTATACCATAATACATGCTTGGCCTATCTTCTCTACGATCTTCGCCGCCAGTTCTTCTCAGTTGTAAAATTGAGAACTTGCCTCTCTCGTCCGACAATTCATATCTTGCTTCATCTTTTTCTGAAAGATTAATGCCGCCGACCACATAGTTTTCTGTTCGCGCATACATTAGTACATAGTCAAATGATTTTCCCAAGGAATTGGTTCCTTGAGCAGTTGTCGTACCAGTTGCTCTAATGATGTTTCCAACGAATCCAGAAGCTCCAAATACTTCATCACACATCTTTTTCAAATTTGCCTGCTCATTGTCATCGATTGAGATAAAAATAAAGCCATCTTCTGATAGGAGATCTTTTGCAATTCTCAGCCTTGGATAAATTTCATTCAGCCATTTTGTATGGAATCTACCATCTGAATCGGAATTAACACTATATCTGTCTAATACCATATTGCCGTCAGCATCAAACATTCCGCTCTTGTCGCGGAATTCGCCAGTTGTTTCGGAGAAGTCATCTTCGTACACAAAATCATTCCCGGTATTATAGGGCGGATCAATGTATATCATCTTCACCTTTCCAAGGTAGTTCTCGCGAAGGAGCTTCAGTACTTCCAAATTGTCTCCCTCAATGTAAAGGTTCTCTGTATTATCAAAATCCACACTGCTATCGCGGTCCGGGCGGAGAGTCATATTGCTCGGAGTGTTGGCAAGACGCATCGCTTCGCGCTTACCCGGCCATGTAAACTGGTAGCGTTCCTGGTTGCCTTCAACAATCTCTTTTGACAGCTCCTGTTTGAGCTTATCGAAATCGATTGCGATTTCCGGTTTCCCATTCTCGTCCAGACGTTCTGTCAGACAGTTAGGGAATATCTGTCCAATCTTCTCGATGTTGGCATTCGCAACGTCCTGAGTATGCATATTAAGC
>CAVHJF010000074.1:0-3129 GCA_963636275.1 Acutalibacteraceae bacterium
CAGGCGGATACACCGACAGGACCTGGATGTTCACCCTCTGGGGTGCGACCTCGCATAATGACGCCCTCGCAGGAATGTATCTCACGACATACAATGATTATTGCGATCATTGGGGTTGGGGCGATGGCCATAAGGATTATGCGACCGTAGTGCGCTGCATAAAGAAGTAATAGCTATAATAATTGTTCTCCCGTTCCGGGGGTGGCTCCGGAGCAGGAGGATTTTTTGACTTTCGCTGATTATATGACGAAAAGAACAGTTTCCGCAATCGCAATCGCCGCCGTTCTTGCTGCATTCGTCTCGTGCGGCTGTGCCCGCGAGGAGGCTCCCGCCGGAGGAGAAGGAGGGGGAGGGCACGCATACAAGTCTGTCACCCTATGGAGTAAGCCAATTGACATTTTCGGCTTTCAGCCGGAGAACCGTTACGCCTACTGCCCCTCCGTGCTTGAAATGGAGGACGGCTCGTGTCATATGTTCTTCTGCGGCAATCCGGAAGCCGGCAAGATGGTGGATAACATATACCACATCGAGATAAAGGCGGACGGGACGAAGACTGCTCCGGTGAGCGTGCTGCAGCCGACACCAGGTACGTGGGACAGCTATCACTGCTGCGACCCGAGCGTAATCCGGGGAAAGTTCAGAATGAACGGCAAGGACTACAGGTACGCTATGTTCTACCTCGGCATCGACAAAGGGGACTGCAAAGGTAACGAGGTCGGAGTGGCTTTCAGCAACGACCTGAACGCGACGGAATGGGTGAAATACCCGAAGCAGATTGTCGCTTTCCCGGACAACCGCGACATCGCGTGGGGAGTCGGCCAGCCGTCGGCATTCTCCCTTGACAAGGAGGGCTCAGTGTTGCTCACCTACACCAAAGGCGACATTTCCGGTTCGGGGGTGCTGTTCTGCACTCTTGATATGAGCGATATGGACAAACTGGAAATCGAGACAGCGAAATCCGTCAGTTCGCTGGGATTTAATGTCGCGCTGCACAACTGTGACTTCGCCGTCGATGAGGCGAACAACAAGGTGGTAGGTGTCCTTTCAGGAACTTGTCCGAATGTATATCCTTCATATATAGAGTCATATAACACTGTCGCGCATATGCCTCTCGACTCTTTTCTTGAAGGGAAGGGGACTTGGACGCGCATTCTCGACATAGATCATTCTGTCACCGGATTCTACAGGAATCACAACGCCTGCGTCCTGCGTGACGAATACGGATATCTCAAGGACTACAGGGCTCCGTCCGTCTTCTACACGGTATCCGGCACGGCGCAAGTCGCCGAGTGGTCATACCGCATCTACCGGCTTGACTCCGTAATCGAAAAAGTCGAAGTAACGGACTGACACAGTTCCGCCTTTCCTGTTTTATATTTTGTCCAAATCCAGTTAAAAAATAGAGATTTGGACGAAATTCAGTCGATTTTCGTCCAAATCTCATAAAAATTTCAAGATTTGGACGAAAATCGACTTTCTGTAATATATTTATGCCTATCTTTGCAGCCATAGATATATTCGGTTATGGAGAGACTTATCGGAAGAGAGAATGAATGGAACGAATTGGAGCGGGCGGTCAAGTCTGACCGTTCGGAGTTCATTGCACTTTATGGGAGACGAAGAGTCGGTAAAACCTTTCTCGTCAGATGCTTTTTCAAAGACAGGTACAGCTTCCATTATGTCGGAGCGCACCGTCAATCCAAAGCCGTTCAGCTCCAGAATTTCAGAGAAGCGCTGATGCGCTATGGCCAGAACTTTCCCATTTCTCAAATTGACAGCTGGCATGATGCCTTTCTTCAACTGGAGTCTTATCTGGACCATTGTGAGGACGAAAGAAAAATCATTTTCTTCGATGAAATGCCGTGGATGGACACGCACGGAAGCGAGTTTCTGGATGAACTGGAATATTTCTGGGCAAACTGGGTGCAGAACCGCGATGACATCGTGTTCGTGGCCTGCGGAAGTGCGACGAGCTGGATGAAGGATAAACTGGAAGATAATCAAGGAGGTCTCCACAACAGATTGACTCACAGGATTTATTTGCGTCCGTTCTACTTGAGCGAGTGCCGTGAATATCTGAAAGAGCACGGTATGGAATGGGATGAATATCAGATTATGCAGTGCTATATGATTTTAGGCGGCATCCCATACTATCTGAGCCTTCTTCGACCGGATTTGAGCCTTCCGGACAATATTGATTCCCTCATCTTCAGAAGAGGAGGGGAACTTTCAGATGAATTCAATGAGTTATATAACGCGCTGTTCACAAAGGCTGACAGATATGTCTCCATCGTAAAGTTCCTGTCCGGGAAAAGGGAAGGATACACGCGGGCGGAAATTGAGCAGGGTACAGGATTCGGGGGTGGAGGGCTGACAAAACTGCTGGACAATCTGGAAAGATGCGACTTCATCGTCTCATACTCTCAGTTCGGCAATCGGGCAAAGATGAGTCTTTATCGCCTGAGCGACTTCTACACAATATTCTACTACAAATTCGTGCTTGGAAACAATTCAAAGGACGAGCACTATTGGCAGCACCATTTCAACGACCGCAGCGTGTCATCGTGGGAAGGATTCTCCTTCGAACAACTGTGCCTCCATCACCTGAACCACATCAAACAGGGTCTGGGCATCTGGGGCGTGGCTACCGAATCGTCGACTTGGCGGCACATCGCGGCAAAAGGCGAAGAAAAGCGAGGGGCACAAATCGACCTCGTGATAAAGCGCGCCGATAAGATGATACACCTTGTCGAGATGAAATTTGCGGCAAGCCGCTACAACATAACCAAAGATTATGCGGCGCAGCTGCTGGAACGCCGTCAGACATTTATGGAAGACGAAAAGATTTCCAATCCTCCGGTCTTCACGTTTGTCACGCCATACGGATTGGCCCAAGGCCTCAACTCCAGTCTCGTCCACAGCGAGATCACCGCAGAGCACCTGTTCGCGGCAATCAAGTGAAGTAAACCGACACTTTTTGTATGTTGCGACAAATCAATGAATTATATCAACGGCATTGCGTCAGTCTGGATGCGGTTAACCTTTCACTTGAAAATTAAAAGAACTTGCCTGCACCGAAGAATATTTCAAGGTCTCAGACAGCCGACGGGGGCGACCCAGACACCGTCT
>CAVHJF010000075.1:0-2997 GCA_963636275.1 Acutalibacteraceae bacterium
TATCCATTGGGATATCGGAATGTCCTGGCGATGAGCCACTTCGACAGCGTCTGGGTCGGACGATGACTTAGCCTCATTGTGGGCCTTCCGGTAACCGATGATGGTTGTCCGGCTGTGGCCATGGTTCTTTGCGATGGTCTTGTTGCCCCACAATACGTGTCGAATGAGACCGAACTAATCGAAAACTATGTCATCTGATGACATTTTTTCGATTAACTTTTGGTTGCCTAAGGAAAAGCAACTACCTTTGTAATCGAAAACTCTGTCACTATGTGACACAAAATTCGATTAGCGATGAAAACTATTGAACGGAAGAAATATCTGGACGAACTCCTTTCTCTGCGAAATAACGGGATGATTAAGGTCATAACGGGAATGCGCAGATGCGGCAAGTCATATCTGCTTTTTGAGATATTCGCTTCGTATCTCGAAACAGGCGGCACAGCTCCGGATCATATCATAAAAGTAGATCTGGAGGACTATAAGAACCGGAATATGAGGAATCCCGATAACCTTTATGCTTTTGTGGAGAGCCGTATCATCGATGATGGAATGTATTACATCCTGTTGGACGAGGTTCAGATGCTCGACAACTTTGAAGATGTACTGAACGGTTTTCTGAAGATGCGGAACGTGGACATCTATGTTACCGGAAGTAATGCGAAGTTTCTGTCCAAAGATATTATCACGGAGTTTCGCGGACGCGGTTTTGAGGTGAAAATGTACCCGTTGAATTTCAGGGAGTATATGTCCGCTTATTCCGGAACAGTGCAGGCCGGATTCAATGAATATATGCTGTACGGCGGACTTCCGCAGATATTGTCGTATGAAACCGAAGAGCAGAAAGTCCGCTTCCTGAAATCACTGTTCGATGAAACCTACATCAAGGACATCAAGGATCGCTATGACATACGTAAGGACGATGACTTGGAAGAACTCATCAACATAATGGCCTCCGGGATCGGTGCTTTGACCAATCCGAACAAATTGGCCGATACGTTCCGAAGCGAAAAGAAATCAGTCATATCCTATGATACGGTCAAGGATTATATCGACTATCTCTGCGATTCGTTCCTGATTGAGAAATCCACCCGCTACGACATCAAAGGGAAGCGGTATGTCAATTCTCCCTATAAATATTATTTCATGGATTTGGGGTTGCGCAACGCACGCATCAATTTTCGCCAGTCGGAGAAAAGTCATCTGATGGAGAATCTGATTTACAATGAATTGAGAGTACGGGGGTTCAATGTGGACGTGGGGGTTGTCCCGGTCGTGACAAGAGATGGAAACGGAAAACAGCAGCGTTCCAGTCTCGAAGTCGATTTCATCTGCAATTTGGGTAGCAGGCGTTACTACATCCAGTCGGCATACCGTATGGAATCCGACGAGAAAATGAGGCAGGAACGCTCTTCTCTGCTGAAAGTAGATGATTCATTCAAGAAAATCATCGTTGTCGGAGAAGAAAGTCCGGTGACAAGGGACGAATCCGGCATCACGACCATGAGCATTTATGATTTCCTTCTGAAGGACAATTCGTTGGAACTGTGAGTTTCGCAAAAAGCAAAGCTTTTTTGCCAGATCCGGTCTGTTGTTGGACCTGTTCTGGAAGGGCGGAAGATGCCCGATCATGTCGGGCATGACGAGAAAGATGCCCGAGATCTGGCTCTACTGCATTTTTGTGGCAAGATTGCCAAAAATTATTCGCAGCATCTTCCTTGGCGTAGATGGCGACAAGCCGGCCTCCCCCCGGGAGCCTCTTCAGTCCCACCAATCCAGCAGGTTCTCCTTCAGAAGCTTCCAGAGAAGGCACCAGGCCTTGTGAAACCTCACCCTCTGGGGCTCGCCCTTGAGATAGTAGCCGTCATCGCAGCTGAAGCCGTTGAAACGGTCGCGGTTGCGCAGGTTCACATACGGGAGGTCTTCCTGCGCGTCGAGTCCGTGGGCGCGGACGATGTCAATCAGCCTTATGGCCAGCTTCATCTGCGCAGAGCGGTATACGCCGTTCCCGCTGTGACCGAAGTTGTCCCAGTAGAAGACCATCCACCCCAGCTTGAAACGGAGGATTCCGAGCAGGTAGTCATTGTCATAGTCCGAGTCCCTCATCATTATGTATTCCTTCCAGAACTCCGCCCGTTTGGCCTGAATCTCCCTCTCGAAAGCACTCCAGTCCTGCATTTATAATGCTTCCTGCCGAGCCAAGCATCGCACGACGGCTCTGCTTGGCGTTGTTCATTTTTTTATTGTCCTTGTTCAAGGCTCGCTCTTTCCTTTTGTTATAATGCCATAGGCTCATTCTCTTTTATTCTGTATTCTTGGAGAGAAAATATGCTTAAGCAAACATAAGCCCACACATACCGATATGCTTTGCAGCTGCAACGTTCTGCGGGTTGTCGTCGACGAAGAGGCACTCGGCAGGATTGAGGCTGTAGCGGTCGAGCAAAATGCGGTAGATGCGAATGTCGGGCTTTATAAGATGTTCTTCGCCCGATACAACAATGCCGTCAAAGAGTTGGAAGAAATCGTAACGTTCCATCACCTGTGGCAAAGTCTCCACTGACCAGTTGGTGAGACCGTAGATGCCGTAACCCTCGGCTTTCAGACGGCGAAGCCAGTCAGTATTTTCATGGATTTCGCCGCCAACCATTTCTATCCATCGACTCCTGAACATCTCTATCTGTGCAGAGTATTGCGGATATTGCGCCTTGGCTTCGGCAATGCCCTCAGCGAATGGGCGGCCTGCATCCTGCAGGGCGTTCCACTCGTCGGTGCAGACATTGGCAAGAAACCACTCCATCTCTTCCTCCGATGTGAATACCTTACGGTAGAGGTAACGCTGGTTCCAGTCAATCAATACGCCGCCGAAATCGAAGACGACGTTCTTAATGCATTGTGGTATGCTTCTGTCAAACATAATCGTCAAACTGTTATTTCAACACAATTACCTTCGGGGTCGGCTACGGCAGACTCGAAATATCCGTCGCCCGTGGTGCGCGG
>CAVHJF010000076.1:0-2952 GCA_963636275.1 Acutalibacteraceae bacterium
TTGAACCTCCGTCAACCCTACCGGCATCCGGTCTCCATTTCCAGATGAGAAAGTCTTTCTGGTCGCAGCGGATCATATCCATGATTCCGCCTTCCTTGCTGCCGCGGACTTTCCCTATCAACCCATCTGCATCGGTTTTTCTGCTGAATATTCCCATTGCTGTTATACTTGAATTATGTAATGGTGTGATTTATCGGCATCAATGCGAATTTTGCAACTCAATTCCTGGCCAGGCTGTAATTGGAATCGTTTAATAATTTTATCGCTTATGTTGTGATAATGGCGCAAGGTCGGACCAAAAGGAACAGGATCATTGGCATATGTTTTCAGTCTTGCTTCCTCGGTGACATCGTTGTAATGGACAAATACCGCAGTAGCCGCGTGCCTTGTCTGATAATCCGGAGCTCCCTCAACGATATCAAAAGCATATCGCTGTCCGGTTGGAGTAACTCTTAATGTTGCCATAGAATTAACTATTAAATGATTAATGGGATTGCTATGAAAAAATGACAGCTGAATTCGAGTCAAAAAACGCTAAATATCTTTCCTGAAAGACTCCGCGATACCGAACCACATCCCCAGAGATAAACCCAGAGTAGCCCATATGGCAATAATCTTCCAAAACGTTGATTCGATATAAACAAATTCGAAATAAAATGCACCAAATGCAACTAGCACAGATAAAATTTCAAGTATGACCCCAAGTGGCAAGAGTACCTGTCTCCCTTTTC
Source organism: Acutalibacteraceae bacterium (assembly GCA_963636275.1). Classification (GTDB taxonomy): domain Bacteria; phylum Bacteroidota; class Bacteroidia; order Bacteroidales; family UBA932; genus Cryptobacteroides. The sequence goes on from CAVHJF010000076.1 coordinate 732, forward strand.
TATTTACAAAATCCTCATTTGCTTTTAGCCAGTTTTGAGTTTCTGCATCATCTGTTGCCATTGAAGCAAGGTTGTTGTAAAATTCTTTTGCTTTACTGAGCCAAGCGAGATATTCATCATTTTCACTATAATTTCTTTCCCGATTAGAAAAAGCTTCCGCCCTTGACCTGGCATAATTGAAAGCCATCATTTGCGCGCCTTTTGTCATAGGAACGGTGAATGATCCGATAGCTGGCACTCTCTTGTTGTCTCCACTATAGTCGTTTTTGATTTTCTTTAATTTCTTTTCGAATTCATCGAAACTTTCTCTCGTCTGTGCAATTGATTCGGCTTCACTTTCCATCACGATTCCACATTCAGGGCATTTTAACACTCCCGCCGGAACAACAGCACCGCAATGTGAACATTTCCTCAATTTAATATGAGAACTACTCTCCTTTTTTGAGGTCTGGATTGTCATGGTCTCCAAGACCATCTCCACCTCATCAACATCCTCCCCAAGCTTTTCGGCTTTACGCAGGATGATTTCTTTCTGCTTATCTGTGATAACACCGCCTTCCCCGGCAATGTCAATCAATTTCTGAATTTCCTCGTGCATAGTTTATCTATCTTTCCCAATTACGAAACTCCCATAGCATCGGGCAAAGGTCGGTATTGGCATTAATGGCGGAACGCAATTGTCCTTGATAATCATGGTATTGGCTTTCGTCCATCCTGCTCCAGCGGGCGGTGGGGGCATTTACTCCAAAGTCATCGGCGGCGGTTTCGATGACTATCGAATCCACCGGCACGTGCAGAAACTCAAAATAACCTGCAGTGGCCTCCGGCCTGATGACAGACAGGTACTTCAAGGCCATATTCACCCATTTCTGGGCCTGCCCATAATTGAAAGGCACTGAGGCATCATTGTAGATTTTGACAATTCCACGGCATAGTTTCGTATGCCACTTGTCAAAGACGGCTTGGTTACTTTCGCTCTCTTTAATTAGTAAATTAATTGACTCTTCGATGATTCCAACAGTTTTGTTCCGCAGCATCTCTTTCTTGTTGTCAGATACATCACCAGCCATCTTGAACTGTATGGTTCGGCAAAGGTCAAGATATGCCGAGTTAACCGCAGTGTGCAAAGGGTCTGATACGTCGCCGAAATAAGCGTTCAAAAGGAAAGCGGCTCTATCCTCAGCCGTAAGTTTGACTTGTTTGCTCATATATTCATTGTTTTAATTGTGTCTTCTGCGCCATTGATAAGGTCCGTTATCTCAGCGGCGGTCCGAGAGAGTTGTGAATATGAGTTCGATATGCCCCTTTACATAATTCTGATAGTCTTTTTCAAAAAAGGCCAGACGAAGGTCGTCTCCGTCATATTGATTGGGGCGTAGAACAGGTAAATGCTTATCTTTCATAAAGTTCATTCTGTTCCACCGACCCATAGGTGGCAATTGTTGGGAATAAAGAAAGTGTGGGCCCTTTAGACTTATTCCGTGATGGGCTCTCGACTGCCGTAAAAAGAATAAGAGGGTGCTCACACTTTCGCTATAGAGTGAGCATTGCCCATAGTATAGCCAGTGAGAGCGTTCAAGACCCTTTCCCCTTTTTACGTTTGAATTGTCGAGATTCATCACGAGGAAAAGCTAAACGCTTTCTAATATGTCTGCCGCCAAATTAGGCAGCGACACAAATATAGTAAAATATAGTCTAATCCGGTTTAATACAGGATAGAAATTTCAGCAAAAAGTCTTCACAAATTCCATCACAGCAACGAAGTACATACGTGACACCATCCTCCTGGGCAGAGCGGAACCGGAAGATTGCCGCTTGCCGCTACCGCTGCGGAGTCCACAGACTTGCTTCCCGCCTTCCGCACTGCCTCGGCCGTTTCACGGCCTGCGGCTTCCCGTCGCGAGAGTCAATGTGCTCAAGGGACACCTGTGCATCGCATATGTTCGTATAGTCTGCTGCGGAGGCTGAAGTTCGCAAGCGGCCGTCTGATTCCTTGCAGGGTCAAAAGTCTCCTCTGTGTCGGCTGCATCGCCGAGAAAGAGCAACAAGGAAAAGAGCACGCCGATTACGGTGCGTATCTTATCAAGAACCTCGCGAAACGGCTCCAGCCGGAGTGCGGCAGCGGATTCTCGACCCGCCAGCTGGAGATCCTCGCCAAGTTCTTTGATGTTCATGCCTTTCGGTAATTTAACTGTCTAATTTGCTCGTTGAGCATTGACAA
>CAVHJF010000077.1:0-2952 GCA_963636275.1 Acutalibacteraceae bacterium
CTGGGAGTGGAATAAAGGGATAAGGAAATGGCAAAGCATAGAAAGAAATACTCGGCATCCAAATGCCCTGAGCCATTAAATACGATGATTGATATAGCGGGTGCTATCGCTATGGGAGCCTATACCAAGCATAAAATCAAGAGCGATTACCGCAAAGGGTATGGCGAGGAATCCGTAAAGGCTGCAACGATGGTCTACGGAATGGGCGCAATGCGCCGCGGAAGCGCCGGAACGCTTGCTCTCGGTGGCCTCTACGGCATAAACAGCGCAATCCGCGATATAGAAAGAAGCGAACAGCAGGCAAGACGGCGTGCGCTGACATATGACGACGGCATCGACTTTCAGCCGTATAAAACAAATGATAATCGCTACGCCTGGCGTCTGAACTGCGAGGACGGTTCTCCTTATGGAGTATCGCTATATGACTACGAAACACGGGACGCTTACAAGGCGGCGCTGAAAAACGCAAAGGGAGATCAGCCAGAGCCAGTATATGAAGAACCTGCCCATGATGTTTCTGTCGAGGAGAATCCGCTGAAGGACAGTCCTCTTATATGTTGCAGGGTGTCTCGCTTGGACAATGGTGCGAATGAGTACTATCTGACCGAGGATGACTCCATCAAGGTAGGAGATACGATTACCGTTCACTCCGATGCCGGAACATCCGAGGGTATCGTCATCGGAGTAAAACGGGTTTCGGAAATGAGCGATGCTGATCTGCCCAAGGAGACAATGTGGATATTGACGCAAGACGAGGAAGATGACTAAGATATGAAGATTCTTGATTTGGATATGGACTATTTCATGACCGAAATAGCCCATGATGTTCCAGAAACATCAGAAGAACGACTCGACGAAGAATCCTACGGGAATGCTGTATGGGATAAGGATAGGGTGATTGATTTTATTGAAAATCATCTCGGTTTATCCAAGAGTAAAAGAATACCGGGACGGATTGTCGCCGGTCACAATGGTTCCTTGTTCTTTTGGAAAGAACTGATAAGCGAAGGAAAATTAGATATTCCTTTTGAGGTCGTACATGTTGATTCTCATGCAGACCTTGGATTAGGCACAGACAGTCCTACTTTCATAGGCAGACATCTGTTAGGCTGGCCGGTTAAAGAACGACCTGCTCATAGTCAGCATGTTAATTGCTTTGGACGTGACTGCGCTGAAGGGATAGCTGACTATCTTCTTTTTGCTGTTGCATATAGATGGATAAGTACATTGACATACTGTGGGAATCCTGTTGACACCCCAAACGACTATGATGTACACACCTTAAAGAACTTTGATGAGGAGATGATTTTCGACAAGCCTGTACAAAATACGATTCAGCTTCTTTACAATCCTACGATGGATTGTCCTCATCGATATATGGATGAAGCGTATGAAATTCAGGAATATATTGAGGCAAGTGTAAAAGAACCAGAGGTGCCGTTTGTGATAATCCCCAAGATTGAAGATGTAAAGTTCTCCGGAGACTTTGATTATGCTGTATTGGCACAATCCCCGAATTATACACCTGCATCAGCCAATTTTATTATGGATCTGTTTCGCGAGTACATTATAGAAGTTTAACGGACGAAGTTGCGGTACATATAGAAACCAAATGTGCCTCCGCTGAGTTCCTAAAAAAAGTATTTCATAAGAGTAGCAATCATGGTAGGCAATTATAAAGTAATGATTTAATTCATGGTGGCTTTGTTGGTTCGTCAAAAAAATTTGATTTTACATTTGAACTCAACGATGAAGTCAGGTCAAGAATTTTAGAAATGCCAGATATGGAACATGTTATGGTCTATTCCGCTGAAGGGATTTTTTCTGTTTTCGATCAGGAGTTTGTTTTGCCAATTATGCGTAAAATTGAATGTGTAGTATTTGAAAATCTTAGTCGCTTGAAGGAAAAGGTAACTGTACTTGATAATGGTGATCAGATTAGAATTACACTTATTCCGAAGACAGGAGAAAAAGGCTGCAAATTTACTGATAAGATCAAGACTAAAGATGTGGAGAGGGAATTTTTATCCTCTGAGGATTGAGCTAGTAAGGTATGGATAAGAACGCCCGCAGCACCATTGAGATGAATGATCCGGCATCACGACCGGAGATTGCATCCAAGCGGGATAACATAGATGATTACGACACCATATTCGTAGGTTTCCCGATATGGTGGTATGTCGCACCGACGATCATCAATACCTTCCTTGAGAGCTACGATCTGACTGGAAAGACAATTATTCCGTTTGCAACATCCGGCGGTAGCGGCATGGGCAAGACGAATGAGAAGCTCGCACCCGGTTGCAAGGGAGCAAAGCTCCTGGAAGGCAGAGTGCTTAATCCTCACGCCAGCATTAAAGAGCTGACCGAGTGGGCGGAGAGCCTTCAGATTTAAGATTAAACTTTAGAAAGGCGGGATACGGATGGAATGGACAGACGGAAAAATACGCTGTTGCTGGGCGAATCCGAAAAATGAGCGGTACATCCGTTATCACGACGAGGAGTGGGGTGTTCCGGTGCATGATGATCGGAAACTCTTTGAAATGTTGATATTGGAGTGCTTCCAGGCAGGCCTGTCCTGGGAATGCGTTCTCAACAAGCAGGAGGCATTCCGCGAGGTTTTCGACGACTTCGATCTGGAGAAGGTTTGCGATTATGATGAGGCCAAACTGGAAGCACTGCGGAACAATCCCAGAATCATCCGCAATCGCCTGAAGATACAAGCTGCCGTCACCAATGCACAGTTATTCCGCGAAATTCAGCAGGAATACGGCAGCTTCTCAGAGTATCTCTGGCATTGGACGGACGGCAAAGTGATTCATGAAACCGGACGGACCAGCTCGGAGCTATCCGATGATATATCCAAGGATTTGAAAAAACGCGGCATGAAGTTCGTAGGGACTACGGTCATCTACGCCTATTTGCAGGCAGTAGGGGTGATCTATTCTCATG
>CAVHJF010000078.1:0-2581 GCA_963636275.1 Acutalibacteraceae bacterium
ATTTCCTGCCGGTTTTGCGAATTCTGTATTTTTATGTAATTTTGCGCTAATCCTCTGCAAGATATGAAAATAAAAGGCGAATATTTGTTTTCCGGTGATGAACTGTTCGTTGCCACTTGCATCTTCGGCTTCCTTCCAAATCTCATAGGGGGGGGTAGAGAGGTCTCCAGAGTAAAATCCTCTATCGATATATTCAATAGGGCTTCGGTGTCGGATGGCGTCGAAGCCTTTTCGCATATTCTAAATCCTCAAATAAATATAACAAATGGCAAAAAACTTTCTTATGCAGGAGAGCAACGAATATTGCGCTCCCGTTTGCGAGGTGATTAACCTCGATTATGACAGTGCCGTGCTTGCTGAAAGCGTTACGGACAAGTCCACCATTAAGGACTGGGAATACGACGACGATTATCTTTCAATGTAATTGACGGCTTATGAAAAATTATTTCTCTTCGTTGCGGGCAATGTTGTTCGCCTCGCTTGTTCTCGCCTCTTGTAATTCAAAAGAAATCGCTACGCCGGATGGCGGGTCCTCTGAGTCCGGTATTCCATTCGAAGTCTCTACTGTAATCACCAAGACTGCTAATGATGGTCTCCAGACCAATTGGGCTGCAAAAGATGCCATCAATCTTTTTCACGCCGAGGCTGGCGCGACTTCTTCTTATACGTCTGATGGAAAGTTTACTGTAGATGAGGCGCTTACGGGCGTGTTCTCGGGTGAACTCGCCAAGGCACTTGAAGAAGACAAAAGCTATGACTGGTATGCGTTTTATCCATATAATGATTATAATAAAACGCCAGCAGGCGTAAGCAAGGATACGTTTGGCTATACTACTGTCGGCGGAACTTCACAGACCCAGACCGGCAATGGCTCAATGGCTCATCTTGCCGGCGCCAGCTGCCCTCTGTATGGAGTGGTCAAGAATGTTGCATCTTCGGAAAAACCAGCATTCGAGATGAACCAGCTGGTTTCAGTAGTAGCTGTGAATGTGACAAATACATTGGCTGATGCTATTACGGTTAGCAATGTCTCGTTCACTTCGACTGAAGATATTGTGGGAACATATTATATAGATTTCTCAGGAGATACCCCTGTGTATACGTCAAGAGGAAGCTCTTATGTCAGTGAGACTGCAAATCTTACCGTTGAAGATGGTGCTGCAATCGCGCAGAACGGGTCTGCGACGTTCTATATCGCCATCAAGCCTCACACTGCAGCAAGTGGCTCTGCCCTCAAAATCTCCGTCAACGGGCTCGAGAAAACCCTCACTCTCACCAAAGATGTCACCTTCGAAGCAGGTCACATCAAAAAGGTGAATTATGCTGTAAGTACAGCAGCGCTAACACTTCCTTTTGAAGAAGATTTTGCGGCAGCAAATACAACAGATGTAAAAGCGGCACTTGATTCGGATTACAGTCAGTTTATATCCTTTAAAAATGTCTATACTGGTGAATTGGGTGCATTAAGAGTGGGGAAATCTGGCGAATCGGGAATTCTAGAAACAGTTCCGCTGAACCTTTCTACTGAATCGACAGTTATTATTAGGGCGAAGAGATATAGTAATGATAAACCAGCAGTAAGAATCTCTGTAAATGGTAAGAATTACGATACCGAAAAACTTTCTGCTGATTATGAGGATTATTATATATCTCTTCCGGCCATTAGTAGCTATACGTTGCTTACTATCACGAGTGATACACAGAGTCGTTATTATATAGATAATCTAAAAATTGTTTCAGGCAGAATCACCCCACCTGTCATTGAAGCATCCGAGAAGTCTGTTACATTGGCATATGATGACGAAGATGTTAAGAGTATGACCGTCTCAGTCTCAGGACAAACTGGAGATGTTATTTGTGGGGTGTATGACGACGAAGACGGTAGTGTCGAAACTTCTTGGTGTACTGCTGAATATGCAGATGGAAAAGTGTCGTATTTAGCGGAAGCTAACACTGAAACAACTGCTCGACAGGCTTATATTATTATTGCTGCGACAAATGACTACGGGACGACAAAACTGATTATTCCGATTATTCAAGAGCCTAAGAAATCGTCGTCTACTAGTTCTATTCAAATAACTAATTGGAATCAATTCTTCGGGACTTCGTATAATGGAACGATCTCCAACGTTAAAGCGAATTCATTAACTTTGTCAGGAACTTCTGAAGATGTGACAATAATTGCAAAAAATGGAACTAGTACAAATGGCTATGTGAAAGACGCTGATTTTAGGTGCTATAATGGATACAGTTTAACTATTTCTGTCCCTTCAGGAATGAAACTTATAAAGGTCGAAGCGACAAAAGGTGGAAAAACAATATCTGGAGTAGCGTCAAATGTCGGTGCGGTAACTATAAATAATGGATTATTGAGTTGGACATCAACTTCGGAAACTAATAATGTTATTTTTACTATGACGGAAACTGCGTCATTTGCAACTATGACAGTAACTTACGAATAGTGAATAACTAAACTTATTGAAAATTTCCCGCCCGGCAAGAGTCCTTTCTTCCGGGCGGGATTTTTCCGCCCCAACCCTATATCATCAGCATAATCCGGCCTTCGGCTTTGACGAAGGTT
>CAVHJF010000079.1:0-2307 GCA_963636275.1 Acutalibacteraceae bacterium
GAACAACATCCAAACAAATAAGGTGACTAATGGTCGAAAGACCGGTTAGTCACCTTATTCATTGTTGTCGTTACTAAAAACGCTGCGCGGGAATACTTACTCGTCGAGGATGGAATCTATGATCGGATAGATTTCGTCTTCTGTGCTGTAGGGATGAATATGGAAATATTCGTCGCCGGTAAGCATTGCCGAGAGCTTTGTGCGTGTCTTGTTGTAGAAAATATGAGCCGGGATGCCGAACCTTTCCGCATAAGCGAGTTCATACCCGACACCTAGCGACGGGGTTGTACACTCTCCAATCAACACATCTGCGCTCCTGAGCCAAGCCGTATCCTGCTCATAAATGGCAGAATCGCGATTCTCAAGGCCTTCCGTCTTGCTTAGTGACAGGTCTCCGATATGCTCAGTGAGCACAATGTGCTTGAGTTGGATATGGCCGATGACGCGCCGGTAAAGCTCAGCATCGGCTCTTCCTCCGCGGATTGAACCGGCAAAATAGACTTTCTTCATCAGCACTCAGTTGCAGACTCAAGCTTCTTCATTATAGAGAAGATGAACAGAGCGGAAAGCAGGCAGAGAGTGATGAGTAGAGCCCATACGCTCCAGAGCGGTGCCTTGTTCCAGAGAAGACCAGGGATGGATACCAGATAGTTACCCAATGCGGTGGCTGCGAACCAGCAACCCATCATCGCACCTTTGTATTTAGGAGGAGCTACCTTGGATACGAATGAAATACCCATAGGTGAGAGCAGCAATTCTGCGAATGTGAGTACGAGATATGTGGAAATCAGCCAGGAAGGTGACACAAGGTCAGGGCTGACTGTTCCGCCGAGTTCCTTAGGGGATGCGAGTCCGAATGATGCGGTAGTAAGAATTGTGAATCCGATTGCGGCCACAATCATACCCATACCGATTTTTCTCGGGGCTGACGGCTCTTTGCCTTTTGCGGCCAATGCACCGAAAATCGCCAGGGAAATAGGAGTGAGGGCTACCACGAAGAATGGATTGAACTGCTGGAAGTCAGATGGCTGGATGTTCACGACAGATGACATTCCTGCGTAAATTGCATAAGCGCCAAGCCAAAGAAGTACAGTCACGACGCCGCAGGTTACTTTGCCTTTGGTCTTTTCAGACTGGAATGCTCCGAACAATGTGTAAACGGAAATCGCAATCAGAGCAAGGCTCCAGATGTTGAATCCGATTCTTGTGATTCCGCTTACGGAACTTGCAGTGTAGTCGCGTGCGAACAATGTCATAGTCGCGCCGTTCTGGTGGAATGCCATCCAGAAGAAGATTACTACGGCGAACACAAGCATAAGCGCAGTGATTCTGCTTTTTGTCTGAGCAGGAGTGAGTTCCGGTTCGGCGGCATTGCTTGATGTCTTGGCCTGTTTTGAATTGACGTCGGCATTCTTGAACCAAGACCTGCAGCTGAAGTAGATTGCTACAGATACGAGAAGCGAGATGCACGCTACTGCAAATCCGTAGTTATATGCTGTAGAAAGCTTTTCGATATAGAAATGGCTGAATGTGGTGAGATCCATTCCTGCAGCGCCTGTCATCGTGTCGGCAATGCTCTGCAGCTTGTCTGCGTTTTCGAGGTTGCCGTTCATTACCTGATGAGCGAGTGCGGGAACGCCTGCATCATAGACCAATCCTGATTTGCCGAGGAAGAAGTTTGTGATAGCCTTAGCCATTGACGGAGCGAACATTGCACCGATATTGATGGCCATATAGAACAGACTGAATGCTGAATCTCTCTTGGAAGCGTATTTCGGATCATCGTAGAGATTTCCGACCATTACCTGAAGATTGCCTTTGAACAGACCTGTTCCCATTGCGATGAGAGCAAGAGCGCCGAACATCAGAATCTTGCCTGCGGTATCCGGACCTGTTGGGATGGAGAGGCAGAGATATCCTATGAACATTACTGCAAATCCGGTCGTCACGCACTTTCCGTAGCCTATCTTGTCGGCGAGCATACCTCCGAAAAGAGGCATAAAATATACGGCTGCCAGAAATATCGAGTAAATCTGAGTCGAAACAGCCGCACTGAATCCGAATTTCGCCTGGATGAACAAAAGGAAGATGGCCAGCATCGTGTAGTACCCGAAACGTTCTCCGGTATTGGCAAGAGCGAGGGCAAACAAACCTTTAGGTTGGTCTTTGAACATTGTGTTTTGTTTTAAAAATTAACTGAAACTCTGATTCTGTCTGAGAATTGACAAACAGAATCTAGCAAACTTACGCAGAAACATTGAAAAAATCAAATGCGGCGTCATACGATAGCGAAACGGTGGCCGAGGT